>CAZUAT010000034.1:2408-32986 GCA_964618415.1 uncultured Thermoanaerobaculia bacterium | reverse complement strand
GCTCTTGCCCACCCCGGCCGGACCCTCGATCGCGACCACCAGCGGCGAGCGACTCACCATCCCCGCATCAGGAACGCGGAGCGCCCGGACGACGACCGCGCGAGGTCGGGCCCTCGGTGCGCGCCCGCCGCGGCTTGCCCGGCGCCGCCGCGCGCGGACGCGGCTTGGCGGACGCCGCCCGCTTCGGCTTCGGAACCGCGCCCGCCCGGGTGCTCACCCGGCGCAGAGCGGCGATCTCGCGCTCCGTCAGATCGCGCAGCGAACCGACCGGAATCTCTTCGTCGCGCAGCGGCCCGATCGCGATCCGACGCAGCTTCTGGACCGGATGCCCGATGCGGAAGAACATCTCGCGGATCTGACGCGTGCGACCCTCCGACAGCTCGACGTGGAACCAGGCGTTGCCGCCCTCCTCGCCGCGTACCGCCGTCGTGCGCAGCGCCTCGATCCGGCACGGCGACGTGCGGTAGCCGTCCAGGAAGATCCCCTTGCGCAGCCGGTCGAGCTGCGACTCCTCGGGAGTTCCGCGCACCTTGACCTCGTACGTCTTGTGGCAGCCGTAACGCGGATGCGAGAGGAGATTGGCGAACTCCCCGTCGTCGGTGAGGATCAGCAGCCCCTCGGTGTTGTAGTCCAGCCGCCCCACCGGCACCAGCGCCTTGCGCATCGGCGGCGGCACCAGATCGATCACCGTCGGCCGGCCGTCGGCGTCCGACACGGCGGTCAGATAGCCCTTCGGCTTGTTGAGCAGCAGGTAGCGATGCTCGCGCACCGGCTGCACCCGCTTGCCGTCGATCTTGATCGCGTCCGTGGCGGGATCGGCCTTCTCGCCGAGCGTCACCACCCGCCCGTTGACCGTCACGCGGCCCTCACGGATCAGATCCTCCGCCTTGCGCCGCGCCGCCACTCCGGCGCGGGCCAGAATCTTCTGGATGCGCTCGGCGGTCATTCGGACTCCCCGCCGGAATCGACGGCATCGTCCCCGGGAGCGGAGGTCGAATCGCCCCCGGCACGCTCCTCCGTGGCCGTCACCGCCGGAGCCTCGCCCGGCAGATGCTCCGGATGCTCGTGCACCGCGAACGCGGCGCTGCCCAGCTCGCTCTCGGCCTCGTCCGTCGCCACCATGCCGAGCGTCTCCGGCGTGGCCGACTCGCGGATCGAGTCGCTGCCCAGCGCCGGATCGGCCCCGAACGCCTCTTCGAACTCCTCGAGCGGCGGCAGATCGGCCAGCGAGCGCAGCCCGAAGTGCATCAGGAACTCGCGCGTCGTCGCGTAGACGAACGGCCGCCCGACGACCTCCTTGCGGCCGGTGATGCGGATCAGGCGCCGCTCGAGCAGCGTCCGGATGGCGGTCGACGAGTTGCGGCCGCGCAACTCCTGCACCTCCGGCCCGGTCACCGGCTGCCGGTAGGCGATGATCGCCAGCGTCTCGAGCGCCGCCACCGAGAGGCGGTTGGCACCGGCCGCGTCGAAGAACTTGCGCAGATACGGGTGACACTCGGGCGCCGTGACGATGCGCAGCCCGCCCGCGACCTCCTCGAGGCGCACCCCGCGCGCCTCCCCGGCCGCGTAGCGCTCGCGCACCGCCGCCAGCGCCGCCGCGGCCTCCGCGCGCTCCTCGGGCTCGAACACCCCGAGCACCCGCTCGGCCGACACCGGCTCGCCGGTGACGAACAGGATCGCCTCGATCGCCGCCTGGAACTCGGCCCGCGGCGGCGGAGCCGCCTCGGCGGCCGTGTCGGGCGATGTCTCGGACGAGACTTCGGACGACACTTCGGACAAAACTTCGGACGACACTTCGGACGATACTTCGGGAGCTGCCTCCGGAGTCGCAGCCGGCGCGACCTCCGCGGCCGGGTCCGGCTCGGCCCTCGCGTCCGTCGGCTCCGCCGCGTCCGCCGTCGGGGCGGGCACGTCCTCCAGTGCCGGGCTCACGGTCCCGGTCGAGACTTCGTCGTTCATGCTTCGATCGTCTCCAGGTCCTCAGCGGCGAGGCCGCGGGTCGTACGGTGCAACAGGACGGCGCCGCTCTCGGTCTGATGCACCCGCACCAGATTGAGGCGCGCCAGTTCGAGCACGGCGAGAAAGGCAGAGATCGCCTCGGCGCGGCAGGATCGGCTGCGCAGATCCTCCAGCAGATCGAACGGCTTGCCCGCCTCGAGCGCCGCCAGCAGACGCTCGAACTGACCGCGCACCGGGAAGCTCTCCCCGGGCAGGTGGATCGGCTCCGGGTGCTCGCGGTCGAAGCGGTCGAGCACGGTGCGGAACGCCGAGAGCAGGTCGAAAAGCGAGACCTCCTCGAGCGAGACCTCCTCTTCGGCGGCCTCGGCGCGCCAGCTGCGGCGCGGCCCCGGCCAGACCCCCTGGCGCAGTCGGTGGACCTCGCCGAGAGTCTGCGCGGCGTCCTTGAGCCGGCGGTATTCGAGCAGCCGCTGCACCAGCTCCTGACGCGGATCCTCCTCGACCGGCGTCCCGTCGACCTTCTTCGGCCGCGGCAGCAGCAGGCGCGACTTGATCTGGATCAGCAGCGCCGCCTCGTAGATGTAGTCGCCGGCGATGTCGAGATCGAGCTCCTCCATCAGGCCGAGGTACTCGTGGAACTGATCGCAGATGGTCGCCACCGGGATGTCGGTGATCTCGACCTCGTTGATCTTGATCAGGTGCAGCAGCAGATCGAGCGGCCCCTCGAAGGTCGGCAGCTGGACGCGCCAAGACTCCGGCAGGCGGCCGGACGAGCCGGCCTCGACGGCGCTCACGACGCCGCCCCGGTGAGCGCCCGCTCGTAGTCGAGCCCGACCGCCTCGCGCACCGCCGCCAGCGTCGCCGCGGCGCGCTCGCGCGCCCGCTCCGAACCGCGCCGCAGGATCGCCAGCAGCTCGCCGCGGTCGGCCAGCAGCTCCGCACGGCGCGCCTGCATCGGCGCCAGGAAGGCGATCAGCTGCTCGGCGATCAGCTTCTTGTCGTCCACGCAGCCGATCTGCGCCGCCCGGCACTCCCGATCGACCCGCTCGGCCAGCTCGGGCGGCGAGACGAGGCGGTGGAAGGCGAACAGGTTGCAGGTGTCGGGATGCCCCGGATCGCTGCGGCGGACGCGCAGCGGATCGGTGAACATCGACATGCACTTCTGGCGGATGACCTCCGGCGGATCGGCGAGATTGATCGCATTGCCGTACGACTTCGACATCTTGCGGCCGTCGAGCCCCGGTACCCGCGGCGTCGGCGTGAACAGCGCGCGCGGCTCCGGAAACACCGGCCGGTAGAGCGAGTTGAAGCGGCGCGTGATCTCGCGGCTCAGCTCCAAGTGGCTCGCCTGGTCCTCGCCCACCGGCACGAGGCCGGCGCGGTAGAGGATGATGTCGGCCGTCTGCAGGACCGGGTAGCCGAGAAAGCCGAAGGTCGACAGGTCGCGCGTCTCGATCTCGCGCATCTGCTCCTTGTAAGTCGGCACCCGCTCCAGCCAGCCGAGCGGCGTGATCATCGACAGCAGCAGATGCAGTTCGGCGTGCTCGGGCACCATCGACTGGACGAACACCACCGAGCGTTCCGGGTCGACCCCGGCGGCGATCCAGTCGGCCAGCGCCTCGATCGTGTGGCCGGCGATCCGCGACGGGTCCTCGTACTCCGAAGTGAGGGCGTGCCAGTCGGCGGCAAAGAAGTAGCAGTCGTGCTGCTCCTGCAGCGCGACCCAGTTCTTCAGCGTCCCGAAGTAGTGGCCCAGGTGGAGCTGGCCCGTCGAGCGCATTCCCGACAGCACGATCTGACGATCCGACACCGGACGTTCTCCTCCACCCTGGCGGCACGGCCAGCGCCGCGCCGGCGCCCCGTTCCGCCCCGTTCCACTCGACTGTGGGAGTCCTCGCCGCCGCCCGGGTCGCGGTCCGCTCGGCCGGAGCCGGACGAATGGCGGCCGAGGGGGCGGGGCGTTGCGAACCGCGTCAGTCTACCACGCGGCCGCAGCGCTGCCGTCGCTCGGAACCGCCCCGACTCCGCGTCGCAGCGCGCGCGCCGACAGCACCAGGAGCGCGGCCTGTGCCGCCAGCGCCAGCAGCGCCAGCAGCCCGTGCAGGCGGCCCGGCAGCTGCCCCGGATAGAGCGCCCCGGCGACCGAGAACTGGCAGACCGTCGCCGCGATCGCCACCGCCGCCGCCACCAGCACCGCCACCGGTGGGCGCGCGGCGGTCGTCGCCCCGGCCGCGCGCAGCGCGCGCGCGAGCGCCACCAGGTAGACGACCAGCCAGACGTCGGCGAACAGCAGCGTCAGCGTCGAGACGAACGCGAGCAGCGCGTGCAGCCCCGGCTCGCCCCCCTGGGCAGCGAGCGCGCGGCCGTTCCATGCGGCCAGACACCAGCCGGCGATCCCCAGTCCGGCCACCGCGAAGACGATGCGGGTCCAGCGATTCACCGCTCCCTCCTCTCTGCCACCAGCCGCTCCCACTCGGCGGCCGCCCGCGCCGGACGATAGAGCGTCTCGACGCGCTGCCGGCCGGCGCGGCCCCGGCGACCCCCTTCCTCGGGATCCGCCGCCAGCTCGCCCAGCGCGGCAGCCAGCGCGGACAGATCCTCGCACGGCACCAGCCAGCCGGTCTCGCCGTCGACCACCACCTCCGGGATCCCGCTCACCCGGCTGGCGATCACCGGCAGGCCGGCCTCCATCGCCTCGAGCACCACGAGCGGCATCCCTTCGTAGGTCGACGGGACGACCAGGGCGCGGGCGTGCTCGAGCAGCTGGCGCACCTCGCCGCGCGAGGCGCGGCCGAGGAAGCGCACCCGCCCGGAGGCGAGCAGACCGAGCCGTTCGGCGCACGCTTCGAGCGCCGTGCGGTGCTCGCCGTCGCCGGCGATCCAGAGCCGGTCTTCGCCGCCGGCGGCCAGCGCTTCGAGGAGCACCTCGACCCCTTTGCGGATCCGCAGCCGGCCGACGAAGAGCAGGAAGCCGGCGCCGTCCGCCGCGGCGGCGCCGAACCGGTCGCCGACCACCGACTCGGGCGCGAGCCCGCCGGTGACGTTCGGCAGCACCTCGACGTCGCGGGCGCCGTAGTCGCGCTCGAGCTCGGCCGCGGTGGCGCGGCTGGGAGCGAGCACGCGGTCGGCGAGCCGCGCCGCCAGCCGGCCGAGGACGATCTGCAGCGGCGCCTTCCAGGTCCGGAAGCGGCGCTCGACGGCGCCCGGCCGGCCCAGCACCCGCCCCTCGGCGTGCAGCGGCCGCACCGCGCGGCGCTCTTCGACGTAGCTGACCTGGAGCAGCGCCAACAGCCGCGGGCGCTGCGGCCGGCGCGGTCCGAAGAGGCGCAGCCAGAGGGCGGCCAGGGCACCGTCCGACTCGTGGACCTGCACCACCTCGGCGGGGAACTGCCGCAGCGTCCGCCGCAGCGCCGGCACCACGGTGAGCGGGAAGAGCACCTTCGGACCGCGGGCGCCGTCGCTGCCGGCGCCGCTGCGGCCGAGGATGCGCACCTCGTGGCCGCGCTCGCGCAGGCCGGCGGCCAGCTGCACGACCTGCTCGCCGACCCCGGACAGGTCGTGCGGCGGCAGCGTGTTGGCGATCAGCAGGATGCGCATCGCCTCATCCCCCCGCGAAGCTCGCCTGACGTTCGGCCGCCTGCGCCCGCACCCGGTCCGCGAGCGCGGCGAGTTCCGGCTCGCCCAGCCGCCGCTGCAGCTGGCGGGCATCGGTGCGGGCGCGCTCGAGCCACTCCCGGTGCGCCACCAGGTCGGCCACCCGCAACCTCGGCAGCCCGGCCTGACGGGTACCGAGCAGGTCGCCGGGGCCGCGGATCTGCAGGTCGGCCTCGGCGATCTCGAAGCCGTCGCGCGCCGTCGCGAAGACCTCCAGGCGACGCTCCGCGGTCTCGGACAGGCGGCCGTGCAGGGCCACGCAGTGGGACGGCCGCTCGCCGCGCCCCACCCGGCCGCGCAGCTGGTGCAGCTGCGCGAGACCGAACCGCTCGGCGCTCTCGATCACCATCCAGGTCGCCTCCGGCACGTCCACCCCCACTTCGATCACTGTCGTGGCGACGAGCAGCTGCAGGTCGCCGCGCGCGAACGCCTGCATGATCGCGTCGCGCTCGGCGGCGGGCAGGCGGCCGTGCAGCACCGCGCTCGCCACACCGTGCATCGCCTCGCGCACGCGGGCACCGACCTGCTCGAGCGAGGCCGCCTCGATCTCCTCGCTCTCCTCGATCAGCGGCACCACGACGTACGCGCGCTCGCCCGCCGCCAGCGCGGCGCGCAGGCGGCGGTAGGTCTCGCCGCGGCGGGCTACCGGCATCACTTCGGTGACGATCGGCCGGCGCCCGGGCGGCAGCTCGTCGAGCACCGACTGGTCCAGGTCGCCGTAGAACGCCAGCGCGAGCGAGCGCGGAATCGGCGTCGCCGTCATCACCAGCACATCGGGCGAGTCGCCCTTGGCCTGCAGGAGGCGGCGCTGCGCGACGCCGAAACGATGCTGCTCGTCGATCACCGCCAGCGCCAGGCGCTGGAACTCCACCCCGCTCTGGATCAGCGCGTGGGTGCCGACCGCGAAGTCGAGCTGGCCGGCGGCCAGGGCGCGGCGCGCCGCCGCGTCGCCCGACGAGGCGGTGAACAGCGCCATGCGCACCTGCCCGCCCAGCAGCCGCTGGAGGTTGCCGAAGTGCTGCTCGGCGAGCAGCTCGGTCGGCGCCATGAACGCCGCCTGCAACCCGCTGCCGGCGGCCAGCAGCACGGCCAGGGCGGCGACGATCGTCTTGCCGCTGCCGACGTCCCCCTGGAGCAGGCGGAGCATCGGCTGCGGCGCCTGTAGGTCGTCGACGATCTCGCGCACCACCCGCTTCTGCGCGGCGGTGAGGCGGAACGGCAGCACGGCGCGGGCCCGCTGGCGCGCCGCGTCGTCGACCCGGTAGCTGTGGCGCTTCGGCAGTCCGCCGCGGCGGGCGCGCAGCTCGGCCAGCACCAGCTGCAGCTCCAGCAGCTCGCCGTAGACCAGCCGCAGGTGGGCGCCGCTCTGGCGCGCGTCGAGCTGCGCCGGGGCGACCGAGCCGTCCGGCCGGTGCAGCTGCCGCAGCGCGGTGGCGAGAGGCGGCAGCGCTCGCGCCGCCAGCAGATCGGCGGGCAGCAGCTCGGGCGGCGGATCGCTGTCGAGCACCGGCACCGCCTGAGCCATCAGCCGGGCGGTGCCCGCCGGCCCGATGCCGGCGAGCGCCGGGTAGATCGGCACGATCCCCCCCTGTGGCGTCTCGTCGTCGAGACGCACGACGGTCGGATTGAGCAGTTCCAGCATGCCGAGGCCGACGGCACGGACCGTGCCGTGCAGGAGCACCGCGTCGCCGGAGGCCAAGCGGTCGAGCAGCCACGGCTGATTGAACCAGACCACTGGCAGCGCTGCCGTGCCGGCCTCGACCCGGCCGCGCACGATCACCAGCCCGCGACGGCGCGTCCGCTGCAGGCGCAGCTCGGTCAGGCGTCCGCGCACCGACCAGACGCCGGGTTCGGTGACTTCGCCCGGCTGGGCGATGCGCCGCCGGTCCTCCCAGCGCAGCGGCAGGTGCCAGAGCAGATCTTCGACGGTGGTGTGCCCGGCCTCGCGCAGCGCCTCGGCGCGCTGCGGTCCGACTCCTCTGAGGAAGCGCAGCGGAGAGTCCCGTCGCAGCGCCTGCCGCGGCGATGCGGTCTCGCTCACCTCACTCGTCGCGGAAGACGAGCTGCACCAGTCCGCAGCGGATCTCGTCGCCCGGGGCGAGTTCGTGCGGCACGCCGGTCTCGAGCCGGTTGCCGTTGAGGAAGGTGCCGTTCATCGTGCCGATCTCTTCGGACACGAAGAACTTGTCGCCGCGGCGGTAGAGCTTGGCGTGGCGGCGGCTGATCGACCGCTGGGTGTCGACCGGCGTCAGGTCGACCTCGGGGTTGATGCCGGTCACCGGATCGCGGCGGCCGATCGTCGTCTCGCCTCCGGCGGCGAGCGGGAAGTCCATGCCCGACTTCTCGTGCACCAGCCGGAAGCCGACCGCGATCGCTCCGGACGGCTCCTGGGCGCGCGGCATCTCGACCATCGGCACCTTGCCCGGCTTGCCGAGCGCCTCGCGCAGCAGCTGATCGGTCTCCCTCAGCCGGCCCGACAGCTTGCGCATCATCCGGACCGCGATCTCCGGATTGGCGCGCAGCATCTGGTCGAAGGTCGAGCCGTTGATCATCAACACCTTGGCCGGCGTGACCGCCCGCGCCGAAGCGGCGCGCGGCAGATCCTCGAGGATTGCCATCTCGCCGAAGAAGTCGCCCTTCTCGAGCACCGCCAGGACGTGCGGCTTGCCGGCGGTCTCGCGCAGGATCTCGATCGTCCCCTCGTTGACGATGTACATCTCGGTGCCGAGATCGCCCTCGCGGAAGACGTAGTCGCCGGCGGCGAACTCGACCGTGAAGTTCGGCTGATCGGTCTTGCGGCTGGTGGTCTTGAAGACGGGCTTGTTCATCGCGCGGATCCGGACAGGTCGACCAGCAGGTGGCGGGCGGCCGGATCGAGGGTCGCCACCGCGCCGAGCGGGACGGTCCAGTTCGGTCTCATGTGTCCCATCGGAGCCCCCCAGGCGACCGGCACGGCCGGAGCGTGGTGACGGGCCGCCTCGACGACGCCGCTGAGCAGCGCCGGCGCCGCGTCCGGCGACGAAAAGGCCCCGATCACGATCCCGCGAACGGCGGCCAGACTACCCGACAGCCGCAGGTGGGTCAACATTCGATCGATGCGATAGAGCGGCTCGGCGACGTCCTCGATCGCCAGCAGGGCGCCGTCGAGTCGGGGCTGCCACGGCGTCCCGAGGGTGGCCTGCAGCAGACTCAGACAGCCGCCCAGCAGGGGTGCCTGCACGGGCGCCAGACTTGCGGCTGCCGCCCCGGCGCCGGGCAGACAGCCGTCCAGCGGCAGCGCGATGCGGCCGCCCTGGCAGAGCGCGGTCAGCAGCGCGTCCTCCTCCGCTGCCGACAGGCCGAATGCCAGCTCGGCGCCGACCATCGGACCGTGGAAGGCGACCAGGCCGAGCCGCTCCACCACCGCGAGCAGGAACGGCGTCAGGTCCGAGTAGCCGATCCAGGCGCGGGGCACCTGCGCCAGGCGCGCCCAGTCGATGCCCGGCAGCAGGCGCAGCACACCGTGCCCGCCGCGGGCGAAGAAGATGGCTCGCAGGCGGCGGTCGTCGGCCAGCTCGTGGAAGGCGGCCAGCCGCTCGGCGTCGCTGCCGGCGAACATGCCGTGCCGGGCGGTCAGGTTACGCGCCGGCTGCGGTCGGAAACCGAGTCGGGCGAGTGCCGCCATGCCGGCCTCGAGCCGCGCTGGCTCGACCGGCCCGGAGAGCGCGGCCACGCCGACCCGGTCGCCCGGTTCGAGCAGCGGCGGCAGGCGGGCGGGGCGAAGCGCGGGGTACGTCACGCGGAGTCCGAGGACGAACTGGCCAAAGGGGTCGGAGGGGCCGGTAAGCCGGATTCTGTACCCGACTCGCGCCGGGTGACGATCATTCCTCTCGAGCCGATGTTGCCATCGGCCTCCAGCAACCTACCCGGGAGCGCGTCTCCGGCGAACCGGAGAGCGCGGGACGGGCGGCCCGCATCGCGCACCCCTATTCGGTCTTGCTCCGCATGGGGTTTGCCGTGCCCCGGAACGTCGCCGCCCGGGCGGTGCGCTCTTACCGCACCCTTTCACCCTTACCGGATTCCGTTTCGGAACCCGGCGGTCTGCTCTCTGTTGCACTTTCCGTCGCGTCACCGCGCCTCGCCGTTGGCGAGCATGCTGCCCGTGGGAGTCCGGACTTTCCTCTCCCCGGGGTCGCCGGGGAGCGATCGTCTGGGACCCTCCGACCGTCGCCCATGGTAGCAGCATTACTCCGGCGTCCGCGCGCCGGCGGCGCTGCGCTCAGCCGCGGCGGAACAGTCGGGCGAGGAAGCCAGGCCGCGGCTCCTCGGCCTGGGCCTCGCGGCGGCGCGGTTCGAGCGCCGTCAGCCGCGCCGTCGCCTCCGGATGGGCGGGCGAGATCCGCAGCACCGCGGCGTACTGCGCGCGCGCCCGATCCGGGTCGCCCGCCTCCTCGAACAGCTTGCCCGATTCGAGCCGCAGCGGCACGTTCTGCGGGTCGAGCATCACCGCCTGCCGGTAGGCCTCGATCGCGCGCCGCCGCCAGTTCGGGTTGCGTGCCAGCTGGCGGGCCAGGGTCCACCAGTAGTCGGGTTGCGGATCGATCCGCACCGCCTGCTGCAGCAGCTGAATGGCGTTGTGCGGGTCGCCGGCGGCGGCATACGCGACGGCGCGGTCGAACTGGCTGCGCGCCATGTCGCGCACCTCGGCGTCGCGCTGTTCGCCCTCCACGACGCTGGCCGGCACGTCGATCATCTGTCGCTCGTTGTAGCGCCGGCGCTGCTCGGGGTCGAGGAGGGTCTCGTAGGCGAGCGTCGCGCGCTCGAACAACCGCTTGAGCACCTCCTCCCCTCCCGCCAACTGCAGCGCCGCGGCGTGCATCGGATGGACGGTGCGGGCCAGGTCCTCGTAGCCGGCGTGGATCTCCACCACCGTGGCGCCGGTGCCGACACCGAGCAGCTCATAGTGATCCAGCCCGCCGTGAGCGCCCATCATTTCGGCGATCCGCTGGCGGTGGGTCGTCGGGTCGAGCTCGAGCGGGCGGTCGGCGAGCCCGCGCGCGATCCGGTCGCCGAGCTGCGACACGATCTCGAAGCGACCGCCGCTGTCCGGGCCGGCGGCGAACTCCGACACGATGGCCCCGAGCTGCTGCAGCTGCGCCAGGGTGTGAATCGCCTCGTCGCGCGGAAACGGATTGCCGGAGGCCAACTCCTGGATGGGCAGCGGATGACGGAGCCGTTCGAGCAGGAACTGCTCCTCCGGTGTGTAGCCGAGAAAGTCCACTACCGCTGCCCGATCGCCGGCGCTGCGGATACGCGGCCCGAGCGACTCGAGTCGCCTTTCCAGGTCGGCGACCTCGGCGCCCAGCACGCCGCCGATCATCAGCAGGCGCGCGGTGGGGAGCGGGCCGACGAGGTCGGCCGGCAGGTTGGCGAGCCCGTCGTCGAATCGGCTGTCGGCGGTCTGCCAGTCAGCCAGGTGCTCGGCGATTCGACTGACGATCTGAAGCAAAGTGCGCCGCGCCTCGGCGGTCGGCTTGCGCGCCATCACTTCGAGCAGTTCGCCGAGATGCCGCGCCAGCGGATGAGTGCCGGCCAGCCACAGATCGCCGTCGCGCAGGTGGAGGCGACGCGCCCTGTCGCCCGAGTCGAACTCGAGCATGCCGCTCGCGCGGCGGCGGCGCAGCGATGCGAGCAGATCGAAGATGGAACCGCCTGGACGTGCGTCCTGACTCATCGGAGCCTCATGGGAAGTGCTGCGCGCAACGGATGGTCACCGCGATCCTACCGGACTGCCCGCGGCGCCGTCACTGCCGTCGGCCTCGTCGGCGCTCGGCTCGGGCGGCCCGGCATCGCTCTCGGCAGCCGGCGCGGCCTCGCCCAGCGCGGCCCGGAGCCGCGCTGTCAGTGCCCGTCCGACGGCGGCCTGCACCTCTTCGTCCGATGCGGCGCGGATCGCCTCGATCGTCCCGAATCGCTGCAGCAGTTGCCGGCGCCGGGTCGGCCCGATCCCGCGCACGTCGTCGAGCAGGCTGCGCAGGCTGCGACGCGAGCGCCGCCCGCGGTGGCGCGAGAGCGCGAAGCGGTGCGTCTCGTCGCGAATCTGCTGCAGCAGCCGCAGGCCCCGGTCCGAGCGCGGCAGGCGCAGCGGCTCGACTGCGCCGGGCCGGTAGAGCTCCTCCTCGCGCTTGGCCAGCCCGACCACCGGCAGGTCGTCGAGTCCCAGGCGACCGAGCGCCGCCAGCGCCGCGTTGAGCTGCCCGCGTCCGCCGTCGATCAGCACCAGGTCGGGGAGCAGTCCGCCCTCCTCCTCGAGCAGCCGCCGGTAGCGTCGCTCGACCGCCTGCTCGATCGACCGAAAGTCGTCCGGGCCTTCGATACCGCGGATGTTGAACGAGCGGTAGTCGCCCTTGCGCAGCTTGCCCTCCCGCCAGACCACCAGCGAGGCGACTGACTCGCTCCCCTGCGTGTTGGAGATGTCGAAGCCGTCGATCCAGCGCGGCGGCTCCGGGAGGCCGAGCGCCGCCGCCAGGGCGGCGGCCCCCTCCTGCTCGGCCAGCGCGCCGCGGAACCGGCGGCGGAAGGCGAATTCGGCGTCGCGGGAGGCCGCCGCCACCCGCTCCGCCTTCGGGCCACGGGCGGGATAGCGCAGCCAGATCCGCCGCCCGCGCCGTCCCGAGAGCCAGGAGGCGAGCGCCTCGTCCCCCTCGATCGCCACCGGGAGGTGGATCTCGTCGGGCAGGAAGCTGGTGCGCTCGTAGATCTGCGGCAGCAGCTCCGAGAGCAGCCCCTGCGGGGAGACCTCCGATTCGCCCTCCCAGAAGAACTCCCGCCGGTCGAGGATCTGGCCGCGCCGCATCACCAGCACCGACACCGCCGCCTGGCCGCGGTGGATCGCTACGCCGAAGATGTCGACGTCCTCGCCGCCCAGCGACTCGAGGGTGGCCCGATCGCCTTGCGGTTCGAGCTCGCGCACCAGGTCACGCAGTCGCGCCGCGCGTTCGAAGTCGAGCGCTTCGGCCGCCTCCTGCATCTGCCCACGCAGGCGGCGCACAAGCGGATCGATCCGCCCCGACAGCAGCTGGCGGGTGTCTTCCACGGCCGACCGGTATGCCTCGGCAGTCGTCAGGCCCGCGACGCACGGACCCAGGCAGCGACCGAGATCCCAGTAGAGGCAGGGGCGGGTCAACCCGCCGTCGATCTCGAGGTCGCAGACCCGCATCCCGAAGAGCTTCTGAGCCAGGCGGATGGCGCGGCGTGCCAGGCCGCCGGGCAGGAACGGCCCGAAGTACTCGGCGCCGTCGTCGACGACGCGCCGCGTGAACACCAGCCGCGGCCACGGTTCGCGGGTCAGCTTGACGTACGGATAGGTCTTGTCGTCTCGCAGCAGAACGTTGAACGGCGGGCGCCGCCGCTTGATGAAGTTGTTCTCGAGCAGCAGCGCGTCGAGTTCGCTGCCGGTGACCAGGTGCTCGATCTCGACCGCCTGGGCGACCATGCCCGCCAGGCGCGGCTCGAGTTCACGGTTCAGGTAGCTGCCCACCCTCCGGTGCAGCGAGCGGGCCTTGCCGACGTAGAGCGTCCGGCCGTCGGCGCCGAGAAAGAGATAGATGCCGGGCTGGTCGGGAAGCGCGGCGACGCGCGACCGCAGATGCTTCAGGCGCTCGATCTCGGCGCCCGCGGCGTCCGGCGGCTGCGGCTCGGCGCCGCGCGGAGCGACCGGCTCATCCGGCATAGACCTGCAGTTCGCGCAGTTCGCGCAGCTTGTCGCGCAGCTCGGCCGCCTCTTCGAACTCGAGCCGTCGTGCCGCCTCCTTCATCGCCTTCTCCACCTCGCGGATCCGGTCGGAGAGCGGGATCTCCGTCCGCTCGGCCAGCTCGAGCAGCTGCGGGCGGATCTCCTGTGGATAGTCGAGGCTGGACAGGGCGACCAGCGGGCTGTGGATGTCCTTCAGGATCGACGCCGGCTCGATGCCGTGCTCGCGGTTGTACGCCTCCTGGCGGTCGCGTCGACGGCGCGTCTCGGCCAGGGTTCGCCGGATCGAGTCGGTCTCCTGATCGGCGTAGAAGATCACCCGGCCCTGCAGGTTGCGCGCCGCGCGGCCGGAGGTCTGGATCAGCGACGTTTCGCTGCGCAGGAACCCCTCCTTGTCCGCGTCGAGGATCGCCACCAGCGACACCTCCGGCAGGTCGAGCCCCTCGCGCAACAGGTTGATGCCGACCAGCACGTCGAAGTCACCGCGCCGCAGGCCGGTCAGGATCTCGATCCGCTCCAGGGTTTCGACGTCGCTGTGCAGATAGCGCACCCGCACTCCGAGTTCGGTCAGGAACTGGGTCAGCTCCTCGGCCATCCGCTTGGTCAGCGTGGTGACCAGCACCCGTTCCCCGCGCGCCGTGACCTGCCGGATCTCGCCGTACAGGTCGTCGACCTGACCGCGCGCCGGACGCACCTCGACCACCGGGTCGAGCAGCCCGGTGGGACGGATCAGCTGCTCGACGAAGATGCCGCTGGTGCGCTCGAGCTCGAACGGGGCCGGGGTGGCCGAGACGTAGATGCGTTGCCGCACCCGCGCGTCGAACTCGGCGAAGGTGAGTGGCCGGTTGTCGAGCGCTGACGGCAGACGAAAGCCGAAGTCGACCAGGGTCTGCTTGCGCGACCGGTCGCCGTGGTACATCGCCCGCACCTGCGGCACCGTCTGGTGGCTCTCGTCGATCACCATGACGAAGTCGTCCGGGAAGTAGTCGAGCAGGGTCGGCGGCGGCTCGCCGGGCGCCCGTCCGGTCAGGTGGCGCGAGTAGTTCTCGATCCCGTGACAGAAGCCGACCTCACGCAGCATCTCGAGGTCGAACTGGGTGCGCTGCTCGAGCCGCTGGCGCTCGAGCAGCTTGCCCTCGCTCTCCAGCTCGGCCAGCCGCTCGCGCAGCTCCTCGCCGATCGTCTCGATGGCCCGCACTACCCGGTCGCGCGGGGTCACATAGTGGGTCTTCGGGAACAGGGTGACCGACTCCAGCTCTTCGATCACCTCGCCGCGCAGCACGTCGAAGCGGCGGATGCGCTCGATCTCGTCTCCGAAGTACTCGATGCGGATGCCCGTCTCCTCGTAGGCGGGCTGGATCTCGAGCACGTCGCCGCGGGCGCGGAACGAGCCGTGGAACAGATCGAGCGGCGTGCGCACGTACTGCATCTCGGCGAGCCGCGCCAGGGAGCGGTCCATCCCCGCCGACGGGCCGGTCGAGAATCGCTCGAGCATGCCGAAGAACGACTCCGGCGAGCCGAGACCGTAGATGCAGGAGACCGAGGCGACGATGATGACGTCGCGGCGATCGAACAGGGCCCGCGTGGCGCGCAGACGCAGCCGCTCGATCTCCTCGTTGATGCTGGTTTCCTTCTCGATGAAGGTGTCGGTCTGAGGAACGTATGCCTCGGGCTGGTAGTAGTCGTAGTAGGAGACGAAGTACTCGACCGCGTTGTCGGGAAAGAACGCCCGGAACTCCTGGTAGAGCTGCGCCGCCAGGGTCTTGTTGTGCGACAGCACCAGAGTCGGGCGATTGGTGTCTTCGATCACCCGCGCGATGGTGAAGGTCTTGCCCGAGCCGGTCACCCCGAGCAGGACCTGCTCCGGCGTGCCGGCGGCCAGACCGGCGCTCAGCTGGGCGATCGCCTGCGGCTGGTCGCCCTGGGGCGTGAAGGGAGAGACGAGCCGGAAGGGCCGGCTCACGGGGCGACGGCCGCCGGCTCGGCGTCGGAATCTGCGGGCGGCGCCGCCCCGGCCTCTGGGACCGCTTCGTCGACTGGCGGCAGCAGCCCGCCCACGCGCTCGAGGGTCGAGAGCAGATCGAGCACGTTGTCGCGGGTGAGCTGCCCGCGCGGCGCGCGCGCGGTGGCCTCCTGGAGCTGCAGCTGCATCGCCTTGAGGGCCGGCATCTCGACGTCGCCCTCGCGCACCTTGGCCACCGCCGCCTCGAACCCGCGATCGAGGCGTTCCCGCTCCTCCGCGGTCACATCGGCCGGCAGGTTGGCGATCACCTGTTCGTGCAGCTTCTCCATCGTCCAGGCGAAGAGCGACCCGGCCCGCATCACGAAGACGATCGCCGCGATTCCGAGCAGCACCAAGAGCGCCGTGCAGCCGATCATCACCGGCCTGCCGCAGCCGGTGGCACGGCGCGGCGCGGGCTCGAACGGCAACCGGGTGACCGGCGGCGGCGGGGGCGGAGTCGGAGGCGTTTCCACCATCGGGCCGAGTCTATAATCCGTCCGTGCCGACCGCCGTCGTCCGCTCCGCCAGGCCGGCTCCCGGCTCCTCCCCTCCCCGTCCTCCGCGTCGCTGGAAACGCTGGATCGTTCCGCTGGTTGTCGCCGCCGTGGTCGGCGCCGGAGTCGGCGTCGGCGTGGCGGCGGCGATCCGGGTGCCGAACGTCGAGGAGATCGCCCGCTTCAGCCCCAAGCTGGTCACCCGTCTGGTCGACACCGAGGGCCGGACGGTCGCCACATACGCCCGCGAGCGCCGCCTGCTGCTGCGCGAGGGGGAGCTGCCGGAACAGCTTCAGAACGCCATCCTCGCGGCCGAGGACTCGCAGTTCTTCGTGCATGGCGGGGTCGACCTGTTCGGGGTCGTGCGCTCGGTGCTGGTCAACTACCAGCGCGGCCGGCGCGCCCAGGGCGCCTCGACGATCACCATGCAGCTGGCGCGACAGCTGATGGGGCGACGCGAGAAGACCTGGGAGCGCAAGATCACCGAGACGCTGCTCGCCGTCGAGCTCGAGAAGCGGCTCTCCAAGCAGCAGATCCTCACTCTCTACTCGAACCTCGCCTTCCTCGGCCACGGCAATTACGGCATGGAGGCGGCGGCACGCGACTACTTCGGGCGCGGCGTCGCCGAACTGAGCCTCGCCGAGGCGGCCACGCTCGCCGGCATCGTCCAGCGACCCAGCGACTTCAACCCGTACCGGCAGCCGGATCGAGTGGTGGCCCGGCGCAACTATGTGCTGCGCCGGATGGTCGAAGAGGGGTACATCGACCGCGCCACCTGCGACGCGGCGGTCCTCGAGCCGCTGACGCTGACGCGCCAGCGGCCGCCGCGTGAACTCGGGGCGTACTTCACCGAAGCGGTGCGGCGCCGCCTCGAGGAGACCTACGGCGACGAGCGGCTGTACTCGGACGGGTTCCAGGTCCGCACCACGCTCGACGCGCGGATCCAGACCGCCGCCGAGCTGGCGCTGCGGGAGGGACTGCTGCGGCTCGACCACCGCCGCGGCTGGCGCGGTCCGCTCGAGCGCGGGCTGTCGACCGAGCTGCTGCCGGACGAGATCGAGCAGCGCGCCGGCCGCAATCCGGTGCCCGACGAGTGGGTGGCCGGGCTGGTGGTCGCGGTCGACCCTGTCGCCGCGGTGGTGCGCAGCGCCACCGGCGAGGGCCGCCTGGAGCGCGACGGGGTGCGGTGGACCGGCCGCGCCGACGTCGACGACGTGCTGCGGGTCGGCGACCTGGTCTGGGTGCGCACCGAGACCGACGACAACGGGCAGGTGCGCTGGCGCCTCGAGCAGGAGCCCGAGATCGAGGGCGCGGTGCTGGTGCTCGAATCGGCCAGCGGCGCGGTGCGCGGCCTGGTCGGCGGCTGGGACTTCAAGCGCAGCAAGTTCGACCGCGCCCTGCAGGCCGAGCGACAGGTCGGCTCGGCGTTCAAGCCGTTCGTCTACGGAGCGGCGTTCGAGTCCGGATTCACGCCCGCCGACCGCGTCTTCGACGCCCCGGTCTCGTTCCTCGGCGCCGACGGCCAGCTCAGCTACAGCCCACGCAACTACTACCGGCGCTACTCCGGCATCATGACCCTGCGGCGCGCTCTCGAGCAATCGATCAACGTCCCGGCAGTCAAGCTGCTCGACATGGTCGGCGCCCAGCACGTGATCGATTTCGCGCGCCGCTCGGGGATCACCTCGGCCCTCCCGCCCTACCCCAGCCTGGCGCTCGGTTCGGCCGACCTGCTGCCGATCGAACTGGCGTCGGCCTACGGCGCGATTGCCAACCAGGGGGTGCTGGTACGCCCCTATCTGATCGAAGAGGTGCGGCAGCCCGACGGCACGGTGCTCGAGGCGCATCAGGTCGAAGCGGCGAAGGCAATGGAGCCGGCGATCGCCTACCTGCTGACGCGCACCATGGAGGGCGTCATCGACCGCGGCACCGCCGGACGGCTGGCCGATCTCCCCCTGGCCATCGCCGGCAAGACCGGCACGACCAACGACTACACCGACGCCTGGTTCGTCGGTTTCACGCCTCGCTACACCATCCTGACCTGGATCGGCCGCGACCAGAAGAAGCCGATTGGCAACAAGATGACCGGCGCCGAGGCCGCACTGCCGATCTGGCGACGGATCGCCGAACTCGGACTGGAGGCGGGCTGGCTGACGGCCGACGAACCGTTCCCCGTGCCGGCCGGCATCGAACTGCGCGCGATCGATCGCGACACCGGCCTGCTGGCAGCGCCGGGCGCGCCGCGGGTGATTCAGGAGGCGTTCCTGCTCGGCACCGCGCCCGCCGAGGTCTGGCAGCCGCGCCAGGCGACCATCCAGTCGCTGCCCTGGCCGCAGCAGGTGGCCTTCTACCGGCCGCGCCCGAACGAGCGGATGCCGGGCGACTTCGCCCCGCCGCCCGACTTCTTCGCCGATCGCGGCGAAGAGGCCGGCGACTGACGCCGCGCTTCAGCCGCGCGGCGCCCGGGTGCCGACCAGCGCGTAGTCCTGGTAGCCCCAGACCAGCTCGTCGAGCCGATCCCGGATCTCGTTGACCCGGTGCGCCAGGTCGCGCTGCTCCGAGGGCAGTTGCTGCAGGTCGATCTCGGGCAGCCGCTGCTCGGGGGCGAACGGCCGCAGGTCGATCCGCTCGACGGGGTCGAAGCCGGCGAGGTCGAAGATCATCCGCAAGGTGTCGGGATGAACCGGCCGGCGATGGGTCGGGTCGACCCAGAAGTTGCGCGCCGCCACCACCAGCGAGAGCGGGTTGGGCGTCTCGAGCACCAGCACCCCCCCTGGGGCGAGGGCGCGCGAGGCGAGCCGCACCAGGCGATCGACGTCGGCGGGGTCGAGGTGCTCGATGACGTGGAACGAGACGATGCCGCCGAGCTGCGCCTCCGGCGCCGCCTCGAGCGCGTCGAACAGGTTCCGCCGCTCGGCGCGCAGGCCCTTGCGGCGGCACTCCTCGATCATCGACTCGGACAGGTCGACCCCGCGGGCGGCGATGCCGCGCTCGCCGAGGATCTCCAGCGCTTCGCCGCGACCGCAGCCGAGGTCGAGCACCTCGCCTTTGCCTTCGAGGAACTTCAGATAGGGCCGGATCCGGCCCGCGATGTCCGCCTCGGTGCCGCGGAACCGCTTCTCGAGCTCGACGTAGTCCTGCTCGGCGCGCCCGCGCACGGCGGCCTCCGGACCGCCTCGCTCGGCGGCGGCCACCACGGCCGAGAAACGCGCCCAGACCTCGCGCGACTGACGGCGGAGATAGTCGAGCTTCTGATCGGCGCGCGCGAACAGCGCGTCGTTGTGGGCCATCACCTCGTGCAAGCCTTCGGCCCACACCGCCTCGAGATGATTGAGCCGGTGCTCGTGGATGTCGAAGACGACATGGCGCACGTCTTCACCGCGCTGCAGGTACTCGAGTAGCACCAGGTTGAAGACGCGCTGGCGCTCCCAAAGGTCGGCCTGCGGCCCGACGACGAACGGCCGCAGCAGTCGCTTGGCGGCGATGATGAGGCGGCCCAGAAAGCCGCGATGGCTGCGGATCGGGAACTGACGGTCCCCGTCCCACAGCCATCGCCACTCCGGGATCTCCCGGGTCGGGACTCCCAGAAACCGCTCGATCGACGGCGAGGCCGGCTGCCGCGCGTCGCCCTGACCGGCGCCGCCGTCCTCCACCGGCTTACTCTTCGGCCTCGACCGTCACCGGCAGCTCGGCCACCACCTCGGAGTGCAGATCGATCCGCACCACGTGGTCGCCGAGCGACTTGATGCCGCCGGCCAAGTCGACCTGACGGCGGTCGACCGTGATGCCGTGGGCGGCCAGCGCGTCGACCACCTCGCCGGCGGTGACGGAGCCGTACAGCGCGCCGCTCTCCATCGCCCGCTTGCGCAGGCGCACCGACAGGGCCGCGATCGTGGCGCCGATGCCGGCCGCCGCGTCCTTCTCGGCGTTGTGCCGCGCCTCGATCTTCTTCTTCTGGTGCTCGAAGTACTTCAGGTTGCCCGGCGTCGCTTCCATCGCGATGCCCTGCGGCAGCAGGAAGTTCCGCGCGTAGCCCGGGCGCACGTCGACGACCTGGCCGCGCTGGCCACGGTGGCGCACGTCCGACAGCAGGATCACTTTCATCGTCGCGTCCTCCTCGCCCCTCAGTCGGTCGTAAACGGCAGCAGGGCGAGATGCCGGGCCCGCTTGATGGCGGTCGAAACCATGCGCTGGTGGCGGGCGCTGTTGCCCGAGATGCGACGCGGCAGAATCTTGGCGCGCTCGAGGATGTACTGCTGCAGGAGCTTCACGTCCTTGTAGTCGACGTACTCGATGTGCTCCGCGCTGAAGCGGCAGACCTTGCGGCGCTTGAAGAACGTCTTCTTCTTACCGGCCGGCTTCTTGTTGCGCGATCCGAATCTTCCCGGCGGCATGACTCACTCCTCTCCTTCTGTGGCGTCCGTTCCCGTCTCCGCCTCGGCGGAGTCCGCGCTCGCCTCGGCCGCGGAACCGGCGGCCTCAGCGGCGCCACCCGGCGCCGGCTCGGAGGGATCGGAATGAATGGTGCGCACCGGCTGGCCCGGCTTGGCGCGACCGGCAGCCCGCTTGAGGTCTTCGTCGGTGCGCACGGTCAGGTAGCGCAGCACCTTGTCGTTCTGACCGAGGCGCAGCTCCACCTCGGGGATCAGGGCAGCCGCCTTCGGCTCCATCTGCAGATAGAGGAAGATGTAGCGCCCTTCGGAGATCTTGCGAATCGGATAGGCGAGCTTGCGCTTGCCCCACGACTCCTCGCGCACGATCTCGCCGCCGCGCTGGGCGATCAGCTGCTTGTACTCTTCGACGAGCGCCGAGAATTCGTCGTCGGAGAGCCTGGGATCGGCAACGATCGCCAGTTCGTAGGTTCTCATCTGTGGCCTCCCTATGGCCGTCAGGTCCCGCCCGGCGGGCGGAACAGAGAGGTAGAGCGGACGCCGTGGCGCCCGCAGTCCGGCCGACACGGCCGGGGGACGCGGGATCCTATCCGAGGTCGGCAGTGGGCCGCAAATCGACCCCGTTGAACCGGTTCATCACCACTTCGACCCCCTCGGCGAGGAACAGTTCCAGGGCGTCGGCCGCGACCGGCAGCAGCCGCTCGACCAGCGCCTCCTCGGTCGGCTCGAACGGCGCCAAGACGAACTCCGCCAGCTCCCCGGGGACCGGTTCGCCACCCGGCTGGATCCCGAGACGCAGCCGGCCGACCCGGTCGCTGCGCAGGTTCTCGATCACCGACTCCATGCCGCGGTGCCCGGCTGCCCCGCCGTCGCCGCGCGCGCGCAGCCGCCCGAGCGGCAGCGCCACCTCGTCATAAACCACGAGGATCGCCTCCGGCGGCAGCTCGTAGCGCTCAGCCAGGCAGCGCACCGCATAGCCGCTGCGATTCATGTAGGTCTGCGGCAGCGCGAGCAGCACGCCGTCGCGGCGGCCGATCCGCGCCGCGCACTCCTCGCCGTCGAAGCGGATCGCGAGGCGGGCGGCGAGGGTCTCGACCGCCCGGAACCCGAGGTTGTGCCGGGTGCGCGCGTACTCGTCGCCGGGGTTGCCCAGTCCGACGATCAGCCGCGGACTCAGGACTCTTTCGCCTCTTCCTTCTTGCCGCGTGCTGCAACCTCAGGCTCGGTCGGAGCCGCGGCCGCCGCCTCGGCGACCTCGGCGCGAGCGTGCTTGACCGAGACGACAACCGTTTCGGGCGAGCTGATGAGCGAAACCCCGGCCGGCAGCGCGAGGGCGCCGGCCTCGAGGTGCTGACCGACCCGCAGATCGGTGACGTCGACCTGGATCTCGGCCGGAATCGACGCCGGCAGGCACTCCACTTCGAGCTCGCGGTGGACGAAGTCGAGCAGGCCGCCCTCGTTCTTGACCCCGAACGGCGTGCCTTCCAGCTCGATGTGAACCTTCACCCGCACCCGCTCGGACATCAGGATGCGCTGGAAGTCGATGTGGACGATCTGGTTGGTGACCGGGTCGAGCTGCAGGTCGCGGATCATCGCGTGGCGGTCCTTGTCGGTACCGGCCAGCTTGAGCAGGAAGATCCGGTTCTCGTGCCCGCCGTTCTTGAACAGGTCGAGCAGCTGCTTCTTCGGCACCTGGATGGCGACCGACTCGCGCCCGCCGCCGTAGAGCACCGCGGGGACGACCGATTCGCGCCGCAGCTGGCGCGCCACGGACTTGCCGGAAGCGTCGCGCTTGTGAACTTCGATCGTGGTTTCGGACATGGCTTCTTCTCTTTCTGTCTGCTGGAGGAGACGAACGATCAGACGAACAGCGACGAGACCGAGCTGTTCTCGTGGATTCGGCGGATAGCTTCGCCGAGCAGGGGTGCTACGGAAAACGGCTTGAGCTTGGCACTGCGGGCGAGCTTGTCGTCCAGCGGCGTGGTGTTGGTCACCAGCACCGACTCGAGGGGCGACTGGTCGATCCGTTCGAGCGCCGGGCCGGAGAGCACGCCGTGCACGCAGGCGGCGAGGATCCTCCGGGCGCCGCGGGCGCGCAGCGCCTCGACGGTCTTGCTGAGCGTTCCGCCGGTATCGATGATGTCGTCGAGAATCAGCGTGTTGCAGCCGTCCACGTCGCCGATGATGTGCATCACTTCGGCCACGTTGGGGCCGGTGCGCCGCTTGTCGACGATCGCCAGGCCGACGCCGAGCCGCTTGGCGATCGCCCGCGCCCTTTCGACACCGCCGGCATCCGGGGAGACGATGATCAGATCCTCGACCCCGAGGTCGCGCATCGCCTCGAGCAACACGGGCGCGGCAAACAGGTGGTCGACCGGCACGTCGAAGAAGCCCTGGATCTGCGGCGCGTGCAGGTCCATGGTGAGCACGCGGTCGGCGCCGGCGGCGGAGATCAGGTCGGCCACCAGCTTGGCGGTGATCGGCACGCGGGGGGCGTCCTTCTTGTCCTGCCGCGCGTAGCCGTAGTACGGCAGCACGGCCGTGACGCGCGACGCCGACGAGCGCTTGAACGCGTCCAGCATCACCAGCAGCTCGATCAGGTTCTCGTTGACCGGCGCGCAGGTCGGCTGCACGATGAAGACGTCCGACCCGCGCACGTTCTCCTCGATCTGGCAGAACGTCTCGCCGTCGGAGAAGTTGTAGGCAGTCGAGCGCCCCTGCTCGATGCCGAGGTAGGCGCAGATCTCACTCGTCAGCGACGGGTGGGCCCGGCCGCCGAAGATCCGGATCTCTCCGTAACTGTTCTGCTGGCTTCCCTTCACGCGCGTCGTTTCCCTTTCCCGCCGACGGGCGGCCGCGGTTCTACCGGGATGGTTGGGGCGGGAGGATTCGAACCTCCGAATGCGAGATCCAAAGTCTCGTGCCTTACCACTTGGCGACGCCCCATTCGACCGGACCCCGACACTAGTTTCGGTACGCTCGGTACGAATCCGCTCACCACGAATCCGATCCGTTTCAGCTTGCGGCGTCGGCCACCCGCCAGGCGTCGCGTCCGAGCGGCTGAACCCGCAGCCACCCACAGTCGGACGGCAGCCGCTGAGCGGCCGCCACGGCGGTGGTGGAGTCGGCGAACAGCGCGAAGAGCGTGGACCCGCTGCCGGACATCCGGACTCGTTCGGCTCCGGAGGCGACCAGAGCAGTATACAACCTGCCCAGTCGCGGCTGCAGCGCGAAGGCGGCTGGTTCGAGGTCGTTGGCGCCGATCAGCTCGCTCCACTCCACGGGCTCGCCAGCGCGCAGGCCTGCCAGTCCCGGCGGATCGGCGGCGGGCGCGGCCACCGGCGCCGCCTCGTGGAAGCGCGTAAACACCTGCCCGGTCGGCAGCCCGAACGGCGGCAGGACGAGGAGCAGCTGCCGCCCGCCGAGCCCCGTGCCCGCATCGGGCAGCGGCTCGAGGCGCTCGCCGCGCCCGGTTGCCCAGGCGGTGCCGCCGAGCAGCAGGAACGGCACGTCGGCCCCTAACCTGAGCGCCAGGTCGTGCAGCCGCGCCGCGACGGGTGATGCCTCCGGCTCGAGCCCGGTCAACCGGCAGAGCCCGCGCAGCACGGTGGCGGCGTTGGCGCTCCCCCCGCCGAGGCCAGCGCCGACCGGGATCCTCTTCACGAGCTCGATCCTGACCCCCGCGGCGCAGTCCGGAAATGCATCCAGGAACGCTTGCGCGGCTCGCCAGGCGAGGTTCTCCGGGCCGCCCGGGAGACGACCCTCCGGTTGGCCGACTGCCAGTTCGATGCCCGGCTGCGCGCGCAGCTCGAGGTGTACCTCGTCGGCCAGGTCGATGGTCTGGAACAGCGTGCGCAGCGCGTGGTAGCCGTCCGGTCGCCGACCCGGCTCGACTGCCAGGTGGAGGTTCAGCTTCGCGAAGCTACGGAAGGTCGTCAAACCGGCACTCCTCGAGGCTCGCCGAGTCGGCTGGCAGCCGCGGCTCGAGGCGCAGCGGCTCGCGCGCCAGGCGGCGCCAGCGCACCTCGACCGACGCGTCGCCCTCCACCGCCAGGCGCGCTCCGTCGTCGTCCCGCTGCCAGGCGAGGGCAGCGCCGTCGGTCGCCTCGCGCCGCCAGCTCTCCGGCCGGCCCTCCACGGTCACCACCTCCCAGAGCCGGCCTGCCGAATCGTGGAAGCGCAGGGCGCCGTCTGCCGGAGTGGCGGCGAGCGCCTCGGCCGGCGCCGCCGGCAGTCGCCCGAGCAGCAGAAACGGCAGGTAGGCCGCCGGCAGACCGGGACCGAGGCGAGGCCAGGTGCGCGGCGTGGTCG
This sequence comes from uncultured Thermoanaerobaculia bacterium, assembly GCA_964618415.1. Taxonomy (GTDB): domain Bacteria; phylum Acidobacteriota; class Thermoanaerobaculia; order Multivoradales; family JAGPDF01; genus JACTMI01. The sequence continues at coordinate 8,446 of CAZUAT010000034.1, read as the reverse complement.
GTGACAGACGGCAGCCGGGGCCGTCGCGCTCGCGCAGGACACCGGCCTGATCCACGACCGTCAGCACCCAGAGCGAGCGGCCGAGTGGATCGGTCACCGCGAGTTCGAAGCGCGTCGGAGCGCGCAGTCGCATCGCGAGCCGGACCGAACCGGTTTCGCCGTCGGCGTCCCTGAGGTGCAGTCGGAACAGCTGCTGGGTAGAGAGGTCGCCAGCGTCGATTCGCCACGGATCGACCGGCCCGGCGGGCGGCGCCGCGGACCGGCAGGCGGCCACGGCGACCAGCAGCAGCACAGCCCGGCACGCCGCCCGGCCGAATGGCTTCAGAGCGAGCCCTCGACTTCGGCCAGCTTGCGTGCCGCGGCCTCGCCGTCGGGGCCTCCCAGGCCACTGGCGATCCGGTAGGCCTCGGCGGCGCGCTCGGGAGCGCCGGCGGCCAGCAGGGCGTCGCCCAGGTGGGAACGCACCGTGGCGTCGTTCGGCAGCAGGCGCGCCGCGCGCTCGAGCATCGCCACCGCCTCCGTGTACCGCCCCTGCCGGTAGTAGCCCCAGCCGAGCGAGTCGACGTAAGCGCCGTTGTCCGGGTCGAGCCGGACCGCGCGATCGACCAGCGCCACGGCGTCGGCCAGCCGCTCGCCCCTTTCGATCCAGAGGTAGCCGAGGTAGTTGAGTGCCGGCGCGAAGTCCGGGTAGCTCTCGAGCACGGCTGCGAACCGCTCCGTGGCCTCCGTGAGCCGGCCGGCGCGTTCGAGTGCCACGCCCAGCCCGAAATTCGCCTCCAGGTCCGCGGGATCCTCCGCGAGGACCCCCGAAAACGCTTCGATCGCCTCCGGCCACCGCTCGCGCTCGGCCAGCACGGCGGCGAGCGCCAGGCGAGCCGGGACGCCCCGCTCGCGCAGCGCCGCCGCTTCCCGCTCGGCTTCGGCGGCCCGCCCAGCGGCCAGCAGCAGGCCGACCCGCGCCGCCGCCAGCCGCGCCCGGGCCGGGTCGGCGTCGCCGGCCCGCGCCAGGGCCTCGTCGTAGCGGCCGAGCTGACCGAGCGCGCGGATCGCCACCCCGGTCACTTCCTCGTCGAGCTGCGCCAGCGTGGCATCTCCGGGCTCGATCGCGTGGATGGCGGCGAGCGCTTCCTCCCAGTTGCCGGCGCGGCCCCAGAGCCGGGCGCGCTCGAGATGCAGCAGAGTTGCCGCTCCGGCATCGCCTTCCGCGGTCTCCGCCTGCGCCTGCTCGCGTAGCCGTTCGGCGGCGCGCTCGATCTGGCCGGTGCCTTCGAGGATCCGCTGCTCGAGCTCCAGGACGACCGGCGGCGCCGACGGGTCGGCCAGCATCGGACCGAGCAGCTCCTCGGCAGCCGCGAAGTTGCCGTACGCCACCTCGATGCGCGCGAGCATCAGGCGGCCACCGCTGTAGTTGGGCCACTGCTCGACGATCGAGCTGGCCTCCGCGCGCGCCCGCTCGAGGTCGCCCGCCTGCAGCAGAACGAGGGCCAGCCGGCGGCGCACGTCCAGCCCGTCGCGCTGTGCCTGCGGCGTCTGCTCGAGCAGGCGCAACGCCTCTTCGATCTCCCCGGCTCGTGCCCGGAGGTCGGCAAGTTCGAGCCGCGTCGCCAGCGACTGGGGATCGCGCGCCAGCCGCTCGCCGAGCACGCGGGCCGAGGTGGCCGGATCGTCGCTGCCGGCCAGCGCCCGCTCGAGCAGCTGCTGGATCCCCGGATGGCCCGGCCGCAGGCGGTCCGCTTCGGCCAGCGCGTCGGCGGCAAGCCCAGGCCGCCCCGAGCCGAGGTAGATCTGACCGAGGGAGATCAAGGCCTCGAGATCCTCCGGGTCCTCGACCCGCAACCGCTCGAACGCCGCGCGAGCGATATCGATCGCCGCCGGATCGCTCTCGGCGCGCATGAGCTCCACGCGCCCCTGCAGCCGCACCGCGTCGAGGTTGTCCGGGGCGAGCTGCCGCGCTTCCGCTGCCGCACGCGCAGCCTCGTCGAACCGGCCCACCCGCACCAGCAGCTCGGAGCGCTCCAGCCGCACGTACGGATCCGCCGGCGCCGCCCGCTGCACGCGGTCGAGCAGGACCAGCGCGGTCTCGAGCCGGCCCTCCTCGGCCAGCTGTCGCGCGTCGAGGAAGTCGGCCGTCGGCAGCTGGCGCGGGGACGGCTCTTGGGCGGAGACCTGAGGTGTCGCGGCGGCCAGCAGGGCGGCGAGCAGAGCGGCGGAAAGCCAGGGCAGACGAGGCATCGCGGCGATGCTATCCGCAATCGGCTTGCCAGGGACGGCTCCGGCCGGTAGGATGGCGGGGCTTTTCAAATCTTTCGGCCATAACGACTTATTCACTCGCCCACTCTCTCGCCATGTGCGCGCGCGGAACCCGCCTCGGAGAGCTGCTGGAGCAGCGCGGCGTGCTCGCCCGTGATCAGCTGCTGCGCGCACTGCGCCACCAGAAGGTCGTAGGCGGCAAGCTCGGCACCTGCCTGCTGGAGATCGACGCGGTCCCCGAGGAGGAGATCGTGCGGGCGCTGGCCGAGCAGCAGAAGGTCCCCGCGGTGACCCCCGAGGAGCTGCGCTCGGTGCCGGCCGACGTCCGGCGGCTGTTGCCGGCCAAAGTGGCCCGCGCGCACTTCGTCGTTCCGGTGCGCGCCACCTCGACCCAGGTCGAAGTGGCGATGATCGACACGCGCGATCTGCGCGCCCTCGACGAGCTGTCGTTCGTCACCGGCCGGCGCGTGCGCCCGATGATTGCCACCGAGGCGCGGGTCCTCGAGGCGCTCGAGAAGCACTACGGGGAGGAGTGCCCGCAGCGATTCGCCAAGCTGGTCGAGCGGCTCGACCGCGCCGCCTTCCTGCGCCGCTCGCGCGACGAGCCGGAACCGACCCAGCAGCTGTCGTGGGACGAGTCGTTCGGCCTCGGGGCGCCGCGCACGGACGCTGCCGCCGCGGCACCGGCCGCGGCCCAGCCGGCGCCGCGCACCCCGCACGAGTTCGTGCCGCAGCCGCCGGCGCCTCCGGCCGCGGAGGCCCCCCCGCCCCCGCCGGTTCCGAAGCCGCCTGCCCCCCCAGCTCGCCCGGCCGGCCCGCTGGCGCTCGGCGACGTCGAGGCGCGCCTCATGAATCCGCGCGACGCCGATGCGGTGGGCGAGGTCGTGATCCAGGCGATGCAGGGCCGCTGCGCGGCCGCGGCGCTGCTGCGCGTTCGCAAGAACAGCCTGGACGGCTGGCACGCGCACGGCCTCGACGCGGTGCGCCTGCGTGCCATGCGCCTGCCGCTCGACCAGCCGTCGATCTTCCTGACCCTGCGCGAGGGGGCACCCCTCCACCGCGGTCCGCTCGCCGAGCTGCCAGCCCATCTGGAGATGATCGGCCTGCTCGGCGAGGCGGCGCACCGCGACCTGGTGGCGCTGCCGATGCGGGTCCGCGAGCGCCTCGTCGCCGTGCTGCTGATAGTCCCCGAGGGGGCATCGGTCTCCCCGGCCGTGCTGCGCGAGTTGCAGAGCGTCACCGCCAAGGCGTCGATCGCCCTCGAACTGTGCATCATGCGCAAGAAGCTGCACCGGGCGTGATGGACGGCCTTTCGTTGACTCCCCCGCCCCCCTCCACTAGGCTGGCCACGAGGACCCCGGAGCCATGATCAAAGCGGACATCGTCAACCGCGTGGCGGAGCTCTCGAACATCCCGCGGATCAAGGCCGTGCAGGCGGTCGACACCATTCTCGATTCGATGAAGGCCGCGCTCGGCGCCGGCAAGCGGATCGAACTGCGGGGCTTCGGCGTCTTCCAGGTCCGCGACCGCAAGAAGGGCGTGGGCCGCAACCCGAAGACCGGCGTCGAAGTGGCCATCACGCCCGGCCGGACGGTGCGCTTCAAGCCCGGCAAGGACCTCAAGAATCTCTGATCCGTTGCGCGTCGAGCGCCTGCCGCCGCCCCAGCCGGCCGGCGCGGCGCCCGTCCGGCGCCCCGGTTCCTGGCCGCTCGCCGGCCTGCTGCTCGGCCTGACCTTCTTCACCGCCACCACTCTGGGCGGCCTGTTCGCCGTCGCCGCGCGCACCGACCGCGACACCGACCTGGCGCTCTGGCTGACGCCGACCGCCGTGCGCACCGTCTGGACCGATCCCCAGCTGCTCGCTTGGGGGCTCGGGTTCGCACTGCCGATGCTGTGCATCCTGCTCGCCCACGAGTTCGGCCACTGGCTCGCCTGCCGTCACCACCGCCTGCCGGCCACACCGCCGTACTTCCTGCCGGCTCCCGCGGGCCTGGGCACGTTCGGCGCCTTTATCCGGATCCGGGCGGTCATTCGCACCAAGCGACAGCTGCTCGACGTCGGCGTCTCCGGCCCGATCGCCGGCTTCCTGATGCTGCTGCCGTTTCTCGTCCTCGGGGTGGCGGCCTCCGAGCCCGGCACGCTGCAGGTCAGCGACGACCTCGGTGCCTCGCCGCGCTGGCTCTATCTGCCCGGCCGCAACCTGCTCGTCGGCCTGGTCTCGGCGCTGGTCCACGGCTCGGCCGACCTGCCGCTCGTCGAACCACACCCGTTCCTGCTCGCCGCCTGGGTCGGCATGTTTGCCACCATGCTGAACCTGCTGCCCCTGGCCCAGCTGGATGGCGGTCACATTCTCTACGCCGCTGCCGGCCGCTGGCAGCGGCGCCTGGCTCTGCCGCTCTGGCTGGGCCTGGCGCTGCTCGGCCTGCGCTGGCCGGGCTGGTGGGTCTGGTGCGTGGTCGTCCTGGTGCTCGGCCTGCGCCACCCGCCGGTGATCGACGAGCGCACGCCGCTCGATCGGCGGGGGCGCTGGCTGGTCGCCAGCGCTGTCCTGATTCTGGTGCTCTGCTTCCTGCCGGTGCCGATCCGCCTCGTGGCGCTCGTCGGACCCTGACCAGCCGGCTCGGCCGCGCTCAGAGGTCGAGCACGAACGTCACTGGGCCGTCGTTGACCAGCTTCACCGCCATGTGGGCGCCGAACCGGCCTTGCTCGACCGGCACGCCGGCTGCGGCGAGGTGCGCCGCCAGCTCCGCCAGCCGCTGACGGGCCTCCTCGGGTGGCGCGGCGCGGTCGAACGACGGCCGCCGCCCGCGGTCGAGCGACGCGACGAGGGTGAACTGGGAGACGAGCAACACCCTGCCGCCGACCTGGCGCAGGTCGAGATTCATGCGGCCGGCCGTGTCGGCGAAAAGCCGCAGGGTCAGCAGCCGCTCGGCGGCCAACCGGACGGTCTCGCTGTCGTCGCCGGCGGCCACCCCGGCGAGGACGAGCAGCCCCGGTCCGATGGCGCCGACCCGCTCTCCGTCCACCTCGACTCGGGCGTGGGCGACTCGCTGCAAGACCAGGCGCATGGGGACGCGTCCTCTTCTGTCGAATCGGGCCGTGCGGCGGGGGACCGCGCCGGCCGGAGCGCTCTTCGGACCGATTCCGGGGCCCATGATACCGTCGCCCACCCCTCGCAGGCGGACGGAGACAAGGAGAGAGCAGGATGGTCAACAAGGTGATTCTGATCGGCAACCTGGGACGCGACCCGGAGTCTCGTTCGCTGCCCAGCGGGCAGCCGGTGGTCAACTTCTCGCTGGCCACCTCGCGGCGCTACAAGGACCGCGACGGCAACCGCAAGGACGACACCGAGTGGCACAACATCGTGGTGTTCGGCCGTCAGGCCGAGATCGCGGCGCAGTACCTGACCAAGGGCAAGCAGATCTACCTCGAAGGGCGGATCCAGACGCGCTCCTGGGACGACAAGGAAGGCAAGAAGCAGTACCGCACCGAGATCATCTGCGAGAACTTCCAGATGCTCGGCTCGAAGGGCGACGGCGGCAGCCGCGGTGGCGACTACGGCAGCGCCCCGGAGCCGAGTTCCGGCGGCGGCGGCGACTTCGGCGACGACGACATCCCGTTCTGAGCCCTGACGCGGTCAGCTCGCGGCGGCACCGACCGCGGCGAGCCGGGCGCGCAGTTGCGCCGGGTCCGGCAGTGGGCCGGCTGCGGCGCGCAGCCGAGCCAGCTGCCGGCGCAGGCGTTCGAGGCGTGCGGTGGCCTCACGCCGCCGCGTGGACAGCGCCGGT
>CAZUAT010000034.1:0-2398 GCA_964618415.1 uncultured Thermoanaerobaculia bacterium | reverse complement strand
GCCAGGCGCGCCGCAATCGCCGGGGCGTCCTCGATCTGGCGGCAGAACAGCAGCGCGTCGCAGCCCGCCGCCAGCGCTGCAGCGCCCCGCTCCGGCAGGTCGCCCCACGGCCCGAGTGCTCCCATCTCGAGGTCGTCCGAAAACAGCACCCCAGTAAAGCGCGGCCGCAGACCGCGTCGCAGCACGTGGGTGGCGATCGGCGGCGAGAGCGTCGCCGGCCGCAACTGCGGGTCGAGTGCCGGGTAGATCGCATGGCCGGCCATCACCGCACCGGCGCGCGCCGCCAGGCGGCCGAACGGTTCCAGGTCCCGCGCCAGCTCGGCAACAGTCAGCTCGATGCACGCGGGCCGCAGATGGGTGTCTGCCGGCGCTCCTCCGAGGCCCGGAAAGTGCTTCAGGCAGCCACCGATCCCCGAGGCTGCCAGCCCGTCGAGCACGGCGCGACCGCGCGCCACCACACTGCGGACGTCGGCCCCGAAGCAGCGCCCGTCGAGGGCGTTGCCGCTCCGGCCACGATCCAGGTCGACGACCGGCGCGAAGTCGAGGTCGAAGCCGGTCGCCCGCATCGCGGCGCCGATCCAGCGCGCGGCGCGCCGGGTGAGCGCCGGCGGCCGGGCCGCCAGCGCCTGGGCCGACGGCGCGGGTCCGAACAGGTCGCGCAGTCGATCGACCCGGCCCCCCTCCGCGTCGAGGGCGAGCAGGCTGTCGGGCGTCGCGGCGCGCACCTCCCCCACCAGCTCGATCAGCTCGCCGAGGTCGGCGCCGATATTGCGCTGGACCAGGATGACCCCCAACGGACGCAGCCTCGCCAGCAATCGGCGCTCGCCGCCGGTCAGCCGCGTCCCCTCGAAACCGAGGACGAGCAGCTCGGCGCCCTTCACTGGAGGCGATCCTGCAGGCTGGCGAGGAGGTTGAGGGCGGCGAGCGGGGTCAGCCGGTCGAGGTCCGTCTCGCGCACGATGCGCGCCACCAGTTCGTCGGCCGGCGCGAAGAGCGGCATCTGACCGGCCCGCTGCGCCGGAAACTCGCTGCCCTCGGCGAGACGCGGGCGACCGTGCGGATCGAACTCCTTCGCCTCCAGGTTGCGCAGCACCTGGGCGGCCCGCTCCACCACGCTCGGCGGCAACCCGGCCAGCCGCGCCACGTGCAAGCCGTACGACTTGTCGGCGCTGCCCGGCACGACGCGCCGCAGGAACAGGATGCGGTCTTCCCACTCCTTGACCGCCATGGTGCGGTTGACCACCCGCGGCAGCAGCGCCTCGAGTTCGGTCAGCTCGTGGTAGTGGGTGGCGAAGATGGTCAGCGGCCGCGGCCCCTCGTGCAGATGCTCGACGATCGCCCAGGCCAGCGACAGCCCGTCGAAGGTCGCCGTGCCGCGCCCCACCTCATCGAGGATCACCAGGCTCGCGGCGCTCGACTGGCGCAGGATATTGGCGGTCTCGATCATCTCGACCATGAACGTCGACTCGCCGCGCGCCAGGTCGTCGGAAGCCCCGACGCGCGAAAAAATCCGGTCGAGAGCACCCATGGTCGCCGAGCGCGCCGGCACCCAGCAGCCGCACTGTGCGAGCAGGCAGATCAGCGCCACCTGCCGCAGGTAGGTCGACTTGCCGCCCATGTTGGGGCCGGTCAGAAGCACGATCTGCGCCCGTTCCGGGTCGAGCTCGGCGTCGTTGGGAACGAACTCCGCTCCCAGCGTCGCCTCGAGCACCGGATGTCGACCTTCCACGATCCGGATGCCGCTGCCGGCCGTCCCGACCTCCGGTCGCTGCCAGCCAGCGCGACTGGCCAGGTCGGCCCACCCCGCCAGGACGTCGAGGCGGGCGATCGCGTCGCCCACCCGGGCCAGCCGGTCGGCGGCCGCCGCCACCGCGCCGCGCAGCTCCGCGTAGAGGGCGATCTCGATCTCGCGCTGGCGCTGCTCGGCGCGCTCGATCCGCTCCTCGAGCCCCTGCAACTCCGGAGTGACGTAGCGCTCGGCCTGAGCCAGGGTCTGGCGGCGCTGGTAGTCGTCGGGCACCTTCGCGGCCTGCGTCCGCGAGATCTCGATCGAGTAGCCGAAGACGCGGTTGTAGCGGATTTTGAGCGAGGCGATGCCGGTGCGGGCGCGCTCGCGCTCCTCGATTGCCAGGATGTGCCGCTTGCTGTCGTGCGCCAGCGACCGCACCTCGTCGAGTTCGGCGTCGATCCCTTCGGCGATCACAGCGCCGTCTTCTGGGCGCGCGGCCGGCGACTCGGCGAGCCCGGCGGCCAGCCGGCCGCGCAGATCGGCCAGCGGATCGACCTGCGCCATCGCCGCCAGCAGACCGGAGGGAGAGCCGTCGAGCTCGGCCAGCAGCGCCGGCAGGCCGCCCAGCGCCTCGCGCAACGCGGCGGCCTCGCGCGGCGCCAGCGAGCC
>CAZUAT010000033.1:0-33128 GCA_964618415.1 uncultured Thermoanaerobaculia bacterium | reverse complement strand
TCCGCAACTTCTCGATCGTCGCCCACATCGACCACGGCAAGTCGACGCTCGCCGATCGCATCCTCGAGCGCACCGGCGCGGTGTCGAAGCGCGAGATGCAGGCCCAGCTGCTCGACGACATGGACCTCGAGCGCGAGCGCGGCATCACGATCAAGGCGCATGCGGTACGGCTGACCTACCGGGCTCGCGACGGGCAGGACTACGTCTTTCACCTCATCGACACGCCCGGCCACGTCGACTTCAGCTACGAGGTCTCGCGTTCCCTGGCCGCCTGCGAGGGGGCCCTGCTGGTGGTCGACGCGACCCAGGGCGTCGAAGCGCAGACGCTGGCCAACGCCTACCTGGCAGTCAACGGCGGTCTCGAGCTGCTGCCGGTGATCAACAAGATCGACCTGCCGTCGGCCGATCCGGACCGGGTCAAGGAGCAGATCGAACAGGTGGTCGGGATCGATGCCACCGACGCGGTCGAAGTCTCGGCCAAGTCCGGCCTCGGAGTCGACGAGCTGCTGGAACGGATCGTCTCCGACATCCCCGCCCCGGCCGGGGACCCCGAGGCGCCTCTCAAAGCGCTCCTGGTGGATTCCTGGTACGACGTCTACCGTGGCGTGGCGAGCCTGGTGCGGGTCGTCGACGGCGTGCTGCGCAAGCGCGACCGGATCCAGTTCATGTCCACCGGCCGGGTCTACACGGTCGAGGAGCTCGGCACCTTCCACCCGAAGCCCCGCGAGGCCGACGAACTCGGTCCCGGCGAGGTCGGCTACGTGTTTGCCAACATCAAGGACCTGATCCAGGCCAAGATCGGCGACACGGTCACCCACGCCGACCGCCCCACCGGGCAGCCGCTGCCGGGCTTCCAGGACGTCAAGCCGATGGTCTTTGCCGGCCTCTTTCCGGTGGTCTCCGAGGACTACGAGGACCTGCGCGACGCGGTCGAGAAGCTGCGGCTCAACGACGCGTCGTTCAGCTTCGAACCGGAGAGTTCGACCGCGCTCGGATTCGGCTTCCGATGCGGCTTCCTCGGACTGCTGCACATGGAGATCATCCAGGAGCGGCTCGAGCGCGAGTTCAATCTGTCGCTCATCACCACGGCGCCGGGCGTGCGTTACCGGGTCAATCTGACCGATCGCACCCAGCGCGAAATCTCCTCGCCGTCGCAACTGCCGGATGCTTCGGTGATCGAGTCGATCGAGGAGCCGTACATCCACGCCACGATCGTCACCCGCGACGAGTATGTGGGCGGCATTCTGGCCCTGGCGCAGGATCGGCGAGGCGTGCAGCGCAGCCTGCAGTACGTGTCGGCCGACCGGGTACTCATCGAGTACGACTTCCCGCTCGCCGAGGTCGTGCACGATTTCTACGACAAGCTCAAGTCGGTCTCGCGCGGCTACGCCTCGTTCGACTACGAGCTGGCCGATTTCCGGCGCGGTGAGGTCGTCAAGATGGACGTGCTGGTCAACGGCGAGCCGCTCGATGCGCTCTCGCTCATGGTCCACCGGGACAAGGCCTACCCGAAGGGCAAGGCGCTGGTCGAGAAAATGAAGGAGCTCATCCCCCGCCAGCTGTTCGAGGTCGTTCTGCAGGCGGCGATCGGCTCGAAGGTGATCGCCCGCTCGACCGTCAAGGCGCTGCGCAAGGACGTGCTGGCCAAGTGCTATGGCGGCGACATCAGCCGCAAGCGCAAGCTGCTCGAGAAACAGAAGGAGGGCAAGAAGCGGATGAAGTCGGTCGGCTCGATCGAGATCCCGCAGGAGGCCTTCCTGGCCGTGCTGAAGGTCGAGGAGTAGAATCAGACCCCCATCCGTCCAGGTGACACCGTAAGCCGGGCCTGGAACCGGCCAGCTACCGACTTGGTCACCGGAAAAGGAGAGACTTCTCCCATGGAACCGACATCCTCACTGCCGTCCAGCCGTCCGGAGCTCAGCTACTCGCCGGTCCCGTCGATCGACCAGCTGATCGGCCACTTTCTCGATGCGTTCGACGCCGGCCCGCGCGAGACGGCGCCGGAGCGGATGGCCGAGGCGTTGCGGCTGTACACCAGTGCCGAGCCGGCCTGGCTGCCGGAAAGCCATCGCCGGCCGGGAGAGAAGTCGTACGCGCGCCGCCTGCTGCACTTCGACGAGGAGCGGCAGCTGATGGTCCTGGTGATGGCCTGGGGGCCGGGCCAGGGGGCGACGATCCACGACCACGGCGGCTTCTGGTGCATCGAACAGGTCCTGCAGGGCGAACTCGAGGCCGACCTCTATCGGTCGCTCGGCGAGCGCGAGCAGGACGGCGCCGTCCAGCTGCAGTGGATGGCCCGGGAGCGTCAGCGCAAGGGGGCGCTCGCAGTCCTGCGGCCGCCGGTCGAGCACCACTCGATCCGCAATCCGAGCGCGGAGGAAACCGCGGTGACGCTGCACGTCTACGGCGGCAACCTCACCCGCTGTACCGTCTTCCAGCCGCTCGAGGGCGACTGGTACACCACCGTCGAACGGCAGCTCAGCTACACCGACTGAGCGCGTTTCCCGGCCCGGTCGCAGCTCCCGCCGGCCCGCGCGCGCAGGTCGGGCCTCACCGGTCCCGCGGGATGACGACCCAGAGGATCAGGTAGACGAAGATTCCGGGGAAGGCCGCCGACAGAATCGAGATCAGCACGTAGAGCACCCGCAGCAGGGTCGGATCGCGGTCGAAGTACTCCGCGAGGCCTCCGATCACCCCGCCGATCATCCGATGCCGCGTCGAGCGGCGCAGTTTCGTTTCAGCCATCGCCTGCCTCCCGCCCTCTCCTACGGGCCGGCGGGCCGAACGTTCCAGCTCCGTCGGGCCGCCCGCTCAGGCGTGGCGCACCCAGCGCCACAGCTCGGCCAGCGTCGGCCGCTTGCCGTGCATGAGCAGCCCGACCCGATAGATCCGCGCGCAGGCCCAGACCAGCCCGGCCACGAACAGCGCCGTGAGCAGATAGCCGGCGACGATCTGCCAGACCGGCGGGGTCTTGACCGCGATGCGGAGCATCATCAGCAGCGGCGTGAACGGCGGGAAGAGCGACAGCGCGGTGGCCAGCGTCGAGTCGGGGTCGTTGATGATGGTGAACATCACCACGACCGGAGCGACCACGAAGAGCACCACCGAACTGGCCAGCTGCTGCGCCTCCTTGACGTCGTTCGAGGCGGCTCCGACGGCGGCGTAGAGCGAAGCAAACAGCAGGAAGCCGAGCAGGAAGTGGCCGAGGAAGTGCAAGGCGAGCGCCGGCGTCACCGTGGGGATGGTGAGGCCGGCGGGCAGGCTGGAAGCGGCTGCCAGGGCGCCGGGCGCAGTCAGCACCAGCGCGGTTCCCATCCAGATCCCGAGCTGGGTGAGGCCGACCGCCGCGATGCCGAGCAACTTGCCGGCCAGCAGCTCGATCGGCCGCGTGGTGGCCAGCACGACTTCGACGATGCGCGAGGTCTTCTCCTCGAGCACGCCGTTCATCACCTGCTGCCCGTAGATCAGGGTCACCATGTAGAGCATGAAGAACAGCAACATCGCCAGCATGAAGCCGGTGCCGCCGTCCTCGCGTCGCGCGCCCTCGGCCGAGACGCGCACCGTTTCGAGGTCGACGTCGGCGGTGAGGCTCTCGACCTGCGCCGGGTCGATCCCGGCCGCGGAGAGCCGGCTTGCGCCCACCACGTCGGTCAGCCGCCGGGCGAGGATCCGCTGGGTGACGAAGTTCGAGACGCTGGCGGCGTGGTAGGGCACCGACGCGCCGGCGAGCGTCTCGGCGTCGAGCCAGATCCAGGCGCCGATCGTGCCGGCGAGCACCTCCCGGTCGAGCGCCGCGCGCTGGGCGGCCGGATCGTCGCCGGCCGCGCGCACGTCGACCGCGAAGCGCGACGACTCGGCGCGCTCGTCGCTGACCATCGGTCCGGCGGACGGCCGCGAGACCTTCGCATCTGCCTCCAGCTCGGTGGCCAGACGCTCGCCGATGCCACTCCCGGTGGCGTCGACGACCACCAGATCGAGCGTCGAGCGGGACTTCATCATCAGGAGCGACGGCAGGAAGAGCAGCGCGCCCATGAACAGAGGCAGCAGCAGGGTCGACAGCCAGAACCCCCGCGTGCGGACTCCGGCGAGGTACTCGCGCCGGACGACGGCGAGGACGCGATCAATGCGCATCGTGCACCGTCCGAACGAAGATCGACTCCAGGTCGGGTTCCTCGGAGCGGAACTCGGTCAGCTCGGCGGCGGTGGCGAGCGAACGCGCCACCGCCGGCGCCTGCGCGGCGTCGGCAAGTGCCAGCCGCACCCCGCTGTCGTCGTCACCGTCGAGCCGTTCGACCCCGGGCAGGCTCGCCGCGGCGGCCGCGACTCCCCGGCCGGCGGCGCGCCAGATGTTGCCACCACGTTCGCGCTTGATCGTCGCCAGCTCACCCGCCAGCCGCACCCGTCCGCCGGCGATCAGAGCGATGCCGTCGCACAGCTTCTCGGCGTGCTCCATGACGTGGGTCGAGAACAGGATCGTCCGACCTCTGCCCCGGACTTCCGCAATCAGCTCGCGGAACAGCGTCTGATTGATCGGGTCGAGGCCGGAGAACGGCTCGTCGAGAATCAACAGCTCCGGATCGTGCAGCACGGTGCCCGCCAGCTGCACCTTCTGCTGCATCCCCTTCGACAGCGTCTCGACCTTGGCACGCGCTCGGTCGGCGAGGCCGATTCGTTCCAGCCACTGCCGCGCCAGCTTGCGCGCGCGGCTGCGCGCCAGCCCGTGCAGTTCGCCCAGAAAGGTCAGCTGCTCCTCGACCTGCATCTTGCGATAGAGCCCGCGCTCTTCGGGCAGATAGCCGATCCGCTCGCCGTCCGCCGGCTGGCGCGGATGGCCGAACAGCCGCACTTCGCCGCGGTCGGGCGCCAGAATGTCCATGATCATCCGGATCGTGGTCGTCTTGCCGGCGCCGTTCGGACCGAGCAGGCCGAAGATCGAGCCGGCCGGCACGGTGAGCGATACCTCGTCGACCGCCAGGTGGTTGGCGAAGCTCTTGCGCAGCCCGACCAGTTCCACCGCCGGGGCCCCCGATTGCGTCTGTTGCTCCGTCATTCTCGAGCGAGTTTACGACGCCGGCTGCAGAACGTTCACCGCCGGCGGGCCGTGTTCAGGCGTGCGTCAGGTGGAGGTTGGGAGCTTCCGGGTCGGACTCCGCGTAAGCGCGCGCGGTCTCGAGCGCGCGCTCGAAGTCGCGCCCGATGGCGAGCGATCCGGCGACGTTGCGCCAGCCGGCCTTGGCGAGCGCCCGCAGCGGCTGCGGCTGTACGCCGGCCAGCACGACGACGAGGCCGCCGTGGCGCAGCCGCGAGACCGACGACTCCAGGGCGACCAGACCGGTGGCGTCGAGCATCGGGACCGAGCGCAGGTCGAGCACGACGACCGAGACCCCCTTGCGAGCCACCGTGCGCAGCGCCGTCATCGCCTTGTTGGCGGCGCCGAAGAAGAGCGGCCCGGCGATCTCGTAGAGCACCACGTTGTCGGGCAGCGGCCGGTCCAGGTGCAGCTCGGCGGGATTGATCAGCTCGGTGCGCGAGACCGACGCCATGCGCTGCATGAACAGCAGCGAAGCCATGACGATGCCCACGGTCACGGCGACCACCATGTCGAACAGCACCGTCAGGGCGAGGCACGAGAGCAGGACGACGATGTCCGAGCGCGGCGCCGAGCGCACGATCCGGACGACGTGCCGCGCTTCGCCCATCCGCCAGGCCACCTGCAGCAGCAGCGCAGCCAGGGCGGCCATCGGCAGCAGGCCGAGCAGCGGCGCCAGCAGCAGCACCGCGAGCAGGACGAACAGCGCGTGCACGCCGGCGGCGATCGGCGACCTGGCCCCAGCACGTACGTTGGTCGCCGTGCGTGCCAATGCGCCGGTGGCCGCGAACCCGCCGAAGAACGGCGCCAGCAGGTTGCCGATCCCCTGGCCGATCAACTCGCCGTCCGGATCGTGCTTCTTGCCGGTCATGCCGTCCGAGACGACGGCCGACAGCAGCGACTCGATGGCACCGAGCATGGCGATCGTGAAGGCGGCGGGTACGAGCTCGCGCAGCAGCTCGAAGTCGAGATGCAGCGGCGTTCCGTCGCCGCCCGGCAAGTTCCACGGCAGCAAGGGCAGCGGCGGCAGCTGCGGGATGCCGGAGGCGACCGAGCCGTCCCGGGCCAGATACGAGAACTGACTGGCGATCGTGGCCACCTGCCAGTCCGGCACCAGCGCGGCCAGCAGCGCCGCCAGACCGGCGCCGACCGGAAGCGCGATGAGCGGGGCCGGCAGACGGGCCGACAGGCGCGGCCAGACGAGCAGGACGGCGAGCGTCAGCGTGCCGACCGCCAGGTCGGGCCAGCGGGCGGTCGGCAGCGCGCGCACGATCACCTCGACCCGGTCGGTGAAGTGAGCCGGCAGCGTCGCGATCTGCAGGCCGAGAAAATCGCGGATCTGCAGTACGCCGATGACGATCGCGATGCCGGCGGTGAAGCCGGTGGTCACCGGATGCGGAACGAATTCGATCAGGCGGCCGAGCCGCGCGTAGCCCAGGGCGACCAGCAGGCCGCCGGCGAGCAGCGTAGCGAGGCACAGGCCTGCCAGCCCGTGACGGGCCGCGATCGGCGCCAGCACGACGACGAACGCGGCAGTGGGACCCGAGACCTGAACCTTGGAGCCGCCGGTGAAGGCGATCGCCAGGCCGGCCACGATGGCAGTGTAGAGACCGTACTGGGGCGGCACGCCGCTGGCGATGGCGAGGGCCATCGAGAGCGGCAGCGCGACGATGCCGACCACGATGCCGGCACCGATATCCGCCCGCAGATCGGCTGCGGTGTAACCCTGTGCGAGGACGCGCCGTAGCGCAGTGGCGAGCAGCGGGCCGCGAGGCGCGGGGCTCTCCCCGCTCGCGGCCGACAGGGATGTTTCCATGCGGCAGGAATCCTACGCCCGCCGCGGCTGCGGCGGATCAGGCTCCGACGGAGCGCCGGTCGTGAGCCGGTTCGCGACCGCTCGAGACCAGGAACGAGGCCTCACCGACCGGCTGGCCGCCGACTTCGAAGCGGACCTGGTGGCTGGTGCGCTCGAGCGTGCCGAGCTCGGCGAAGCAGCCCGAGGCGCGCGGCGGCTGGCCCCCGAGCACCGCCTCGAACGAGGCGATCGGCTGGCCGTCGAGGTCGACCAGGGTGGCTCGCAACGGGCCACCGGTCGTGCCCTCCGGCAGGGTGACTGCGACGCAGACCGGATCGCCGACCGCGAACGATTCGAGCGGCTGTGCGATCGATCCGTCGCCCGCCAGTTCGACCCCGAACTGTGCGTCGACCTCCCCCTCGCCGAGCACGACCGGCTCCTCGAGCTGTTCGATCGCTTCGACCGACTCGCCCGACTGGACCGCTTCGATCGGTTCGTCGGCCGTGTCGGCCGCGGGCGGCGCCGCATCCCGTCCGCAGCCGGCGCCGCCGAGCAGGACGGGGATCAGCAGCAGCGCCGCGACCAGGTGGCGCAGCGGCGAGTGAGACGGGCGGCGGGAGGACATCGCGAGCGCTGGGGCCATCGGGAGGTCTCCGGATGGGGAGAGGAAAACTGGTGCAGCCAGGAGGAGTCGAACCCCCAACCTACAGATCCGTAGTCTGTCGCTCTATCCAGTTGAGCTATGGCTGCACCGGGTCCGTCGGAACTGGGTCCGCCAGGGAACCGGGTCCTGCGGAGCGGGAAGCCTACCGGATCGCGATGGACCCCCGCAAGACGGGCTAGACTGGCGCCGTGTCTCCTCCTTGTCGGCGCTTTGCCCGCGGCCGGGCGGGCCGGGCCGCCGTCCCGGCTTGCCTGTTGGTGTCCACCGTCGCGTGGCTGACCGGCTGCGCCCGGCCGACCGCAGTGGCGAGCTTGCCGGAACGGCCCAACATTGTCGTGGTCCTGGTCGACACCCTGCGCGCCGACCGGCTGTCGCTGTACGGCTACGGGCGCCCGACCAGCCCGCAGCTCGACCGCTTCGCGGCCGAGCGGGGAGTGGTCTTCCGGGCGGCTTCCACCAACGCCGGCTGCACCTACCCGTCGGTCAACTCGCTGCTGACCGGACTCGACCCCCATCGCATCCTCGCCCGGCTGGATGATGTCGGGTTCGCCATTCCGCCAGAGATGCCGTCGCTGGCCGAGCGGCTCCGCGCCGCCGGCTACTCCACGGCGGCCATCTCGGCGAGTCTGATCGTTCGGGCGACGCCGAGCCGGTACAACGGCGTCGGAGGGTTCGACCGCGGCTTCGAACGGTTCGACGAGAGCTGCCTGATGCGGGGCGCAGGCTGTGTCAATGGACGTGCGTTCCTCGAACTCGACCGGCTGGCCGAGCCGTTCCTGCTCTACCTGCACTACGTCGATCCCCACTCGCCCTATCAGCCACCGGCCGCCGCGCCGCGACCGTTCTCGGTCCGGTCGCGGGCGGCCGCCCGGGCGTGGGCGCGCCGCGGCGAGCCGTGGAAGATCCAGCGCAAGCTCTACGATGGCGAGGTGGAAAACGAGTTCGACGCGGACGACGTGCGCCACCTGTCCGATCTCTACGACGACTCCATCCATTACTTCGATGGTCGCTTCGGGGAGCTGGTGGCCGAACTCGACCGGCGAGGGCTCCGGGAGCGCACGGTGATCGCGCTGGTCGCCGACCATGGGGAGGAGCTCTACGACCACGGCGAGTGGGCGCACTGCGGCGACCTGGCCTACGAGACCATCCTGGCGACTCCGTTCGTCGTGGCCGTGCCCGGGCTCGACGCCGGAGAGCGCCGGAGCGTCGTCTCGAACGTCGATCTGACCCCGACGTTGCTCGAGCTCGCCGGCGTCGCGGTGCAAGCCGACCGGTTCGACGGGCGCAGCCTGGTGCCACTGCTGAGTGCTGGGGACGCCGGCTGGCCGGCGCGGCCCGCCTTTGCCCTGCAGGGGCGCATGCGCGTGGTGCGGGATGGCGCGTCGCGGGTTGCGCTCGACCTGAAGACCGGCGCGCGGACCTCCGAGCCTCTCGGCACGTCGGCCGTGGGGCCCGGGGAGGGCGACCTGCCCGCCGGAGCGACCGAGCCGCTCGCACGGGCGCTCGACCAGTGGCTCGAGGCGATGGGGGATGGAGGCAGGGCCGCCGCGCTCGAAGATTCCGAGCGCAGCGACTCGATGCTGCGCGCCGTCGGCTACCTCTGACTTCGCCCTGCGTCAGGCCGCGTCGTCGGCCGAACTGGCGAGCGGCCGGTTGGCGCCGTCGACGAAAACGACCCGCGGCCGGTGCAGGCGCGCCTCGGCGTCGTCGTAGTCGGCGTAGGTGACCAGGATGACTAGATCGCCGCGCGAAACCAGGTGCGCCGCGGCTCCGTTCAGGCAGACCTCCCCACGCCCGGGCGCCCCCGGGATTGCGTAGGTGGTCAGCCGGTTGCCGTTGGTCACGTCGAGCACGTCGACGCGTTCGTTTTCCAGGATGTCGGCGGCCGCCATCAACTCCGGATCGATGGTGACCGAGCCCTGGTAGTGCAGATTGGCATCGGTCACCGTCGCCCGGTGAATCTTGGACTTCATCATCGTACGGCGCATGGCCCAGCTCTCCTTGAAGCCTTCACTCCACCCGCAGGCGGAGATTGTCGATGAGACGGGTCGTGCCGAGTCGCGCGGCGACCGGCAGGACGACCTCGCCCGCGATGCGGTCGAGGGGAACGAACGAATCGGCGGCCACCAGGGCCGCGTACTCGAGCCGAACGGACGGCTCGCCGGCGACGACCTCGCGCACCCGTGCGAGCACGCGCGCGCTGTCGCGCTCGCCGGCCTCGATCGCCTGGCGCGCCGCCTCGAGTGCCCGAAAGAGCACCGGGGCGGCCTGGCGCTCGCTCGGGGACAGGTAGGCGTTGCGCGACGACATCGCCAGACCGTCCTGCTCGCGCAGCGTCGGACCGGCGACGATCTCCACGCCGAGGTGCAGGTCGCGGGTCAGCGCGCGGACGACGGCCAGCTGCTGGGCGTCCTTCTCGCCGAACACCGCCACGTCAGGTCGGACGAGCGACAGCAGCGCGGTGACCACCGTGGCGACCCCCTCGAAGTGGCCGGGGCGCGCCGCGCCCTCCAGCCCCTCGGCCGGACCGCCGACCCGCACCCGCGTAGTCGCGCCGGGCGGATAGATCGTGTCGACGCCGGGCAGGAACAGCAGGTCGCAGCCGGCGTCGGCCAGCAGCGCGGCGTCGCGGTCAGCGTCGCGCGGATAGCGCGCGAAATCCTCGCCGGGGCCGAACTGGGTCGGGTTGACGAACACGGACGCCACGACCCGGCCAGCTCGTGCCCGGGCCAGCTCGAGCAGCGACAGGTGGCCGGTGTGCAGGGCGCCCATCGTCGGCACGAAGCCGATCCGTTCGCCGCAGGCGCGCCAGCGCTCCACGGCGTGGCGCAGCTCGTGCGGTGTCGAAGTGCGAATCATGCGCCGTAGAGCTTGGGGATCGGCGGCTGCGAAAAGTCCGGATCCTCGTAGCTCTCGGCAGCGGTGGGGAAGCGGCCGGCGCGCACGTCGGCGACGAAAGCCTCGACGGCGGCGCGTCCGTCGCGCCCGAACTCGGCGTAGCGGCGGACGAAGCGCGGGGCGATCCGCTGCTCGACGCCGAGCAGGTCGTGGAAGACCAGCACCTGGCCGTCGCAGTGCGGGCCCGCGCCGATGCCGATCGTCGGAATGGCGAGCCGCTCGCTGACTTCGCGCGCCAGCGGCGTCGGAATGCACTCGAGCACGAGCGCGAAGGCGCCGGCCTCCTCGAGCGCCACCGCGGCCTCGAGCAGCGCTTCGCGGGCCTCCGCGCCGCGGCCCTGGACCCGGAAGCCGCCGAATCGGTGGATCGACTGCGGGGTCAGGCCGACGTGTCCGACGACCGGGATCTCGGCGTCGACCAGGGCCCGGACCACGTCGATCCGGGCGCCCTCGATCTTGACCGCCTGGGCGCCCCCCTCCTTGACGAAGCGAAGCGCGTTGGCCACCGCCTGGTCGGGACCGAGGTGGAACGAACCGAACGGCATGTCGGCTACCAGCAGCGCCCGTTCGACGCCGCGCCGGGTGGCGCGCACGTGATGGAGCATCTCGTCCATGGTCACCGACAGCGTGTCGGAGTGCCCCAGCACGACCATCGCGAGCGAGTCGCCGACCAGCACCAGGTCGACCCCGGCCTGATCGGCCAGCCGGCCGCCCGGAAAGTCGTAGGCGGTGAGCATCGCGAGGCGCTCGCCACGCAGCGGTGCCTCGCGCACGAACGGCACGGTGATCTTCTGCGGTCCTTCTCCCATCGGCGTCTCCTCGGGGGCCGCCGACACCTCTCGCATGAGGGTCGGGCCCGTCCAGATCCTGCGTTGGAGTCGCGGGGAAGGGTTTCGCGGCGCCGAGGAGCCGGATGGATTGCAGGTCGGGCCGTTCTCTCCCCGGGTGTCCGTCCTCCTCGGAGGATCGGGCCCCGGCGCAGGCCGCCCGCTCGGCGAGCTACTCTTCCCGTCTCGGTCCCGCCGCCATCTTCAGGCGGGATCCCAGCGGCGCTCCAAGTTTAACAGAGCGCAAGGACGCCGGGCGAGCCGCCCGGTATGATCCGCTGACAGCGGCCTTGTGCAGCCCGACGTCGTGCCGGGTGGTGGCGTGGTGGCCCGTGCCGAGTCCCGGCGCTCGCCACGCACCGGGAGAGGCCCGGAGAGCATCTGCCGTGATCGGCCGGAAGCTGGGGCAGTACCGCATCATCGACCGCCTGGGTGCGGGGGGGATGGGTGTGATCTGGCTCGCCGAGGACGAGCAGTTGCACCGGCGCGTGGCCCTCAAGATGCTCCGCGAAGACCAGTCCGGGTCGTCCGAGAAGCGGATCCGGTTCGAGCGCGAGGCGCGGCTGATCGCCGGACTGTCGCATCGCAACATCGTGACCCTGCACGCCATCGAGGAGATCGAGGGCACGCGCTTCCTCGTCCTCGAGTACATCGAGGGGCGGACCCTGGCGGAGTCGATTCCGTCCGGTGGTCTGCCGATGCCGGACTTCCTGCGCGTCGCCCTGGCGATGGCCGACGCCCTCGTGGCCGCACACGCTCGGGGAATCACCCATCGCGACTTCAAGCCCGGCAACGTCCTGCTGAGCGTCGACGGGCGCATCAAGGTGCTCGATTTCGGGCTGGCGCGGCTGCAACCCGACGCGCCGGCGGGCCCGCTCGCCGGGCGCGCGGCCGACGGCGACCTGCACCAGGACCTGACCAGTGAGGGGACGGTGGTCGGGACGCTCCACTACATGTCGCCCGAGCAGCTCAAGGTCGAGCAGGTCGACCACCGGACCGACATCTATTCGCTCGGCGTGGTGCTCTACGAGATGGCGACCGGCGCGCGCCCGTTCCCCGGCGAGAGCGCGGCCCAGGTCGTCACGGCGGTCCTGCGCGATCGCCCGGTGCCGGTGATCGACCTGAGCGACCGCGTTCCCCCCCAGATCGGGGCGGTGATCTCGCGCTGCCTGGAGAAGAACCCCTCCCGCCGTTTCGCCTCTGCGCAGGAGCTGCGCGACCGGCTGGGTGAGATCGCCGAGGAGCTCGACCGGCGGGGCGACCTGCGACCGCGGCGGGCCTGGCGGGTGTGGCGGGCGATGCGCCGGGCGCGCGCGCTGCGGGTTGCAGCGGTCGGGCTGCTGGCGGTGGTGATTGCCGGGACGGTGCTGGGCTGGACGGCCCGCCGGCGCGCCGACGCGGACGAGGTGCGCCGCCAGGACACCCTGGCCGGTCTGCCGTCGATCGTGGTGCTGCCGTTCGTCGCCTACTCGGGCGAGCCGGAGTACCTCGTCGACGGGATGAGTGACGGTTTGATCGCAGCGCTCGGGCGCCTGCCCGGAGTGCGGGTGATCTCGCGTCAGTCCGCGATGCACTACAAGGGGTCACACGAACGGCTGCCCGACATCGCCCAGCAGCTCGGCGTCGACTACCTGGTCGAAGGCTCGGTTGCCCTGCACGGAGAGACGATTCATCTCGAGGTCCGCCTCGTCCGGCCGGCGCCGGAGGAGCAGGTCTGGTCGGAAGCGCTCGAGTGGCCGCTCAGCAGAGCGCTGGCGCTCCACGAGACGGTCGCCATGGCGCTGGCGAGGGCCGCCGGCGCGCAGGTCGACGACGACGAGGCGCGCCACGCGCTGTCGGCGGGCAGCGTCGATCCGCTCGGCTACGAGGCGTACCTGCAGGGGCGCTACTTCGGAGCGCGCTTTGACGACGAAGGCCTGCAGACGGCCCGGCGGTACTACCGCCGCGCGGTGACGCTCGATCCGGAGTTCGCGCCCGCCTGGGTGGGGCTCGCGAACGTGCTGTTCAACATGTGGAAGCTCGAAGCCGACGAGGCGCTTTGGGCGCGCGCCGAGACGGCGCTGGCGCGGGGGATGGAGCTCGATCCGCTCGATCCGGTCGCGCACGCACTGCAGGCGGAGATGGCCCAGGTAACGTTTCGCTGGGAGGAGTCCGAGGCGGCGCTTCGTCGCGCGCTCGAGCTCGATCCGGACTCGGCCGGCGCCCACCGGCAGCTCTGGAAGTTGCTCAGCTGTCAGGCCCGCCACGAGGAGGCGCTCGCGGCGATCCGGGAGGCGCGCCGACTCGATCCACTGGCCACGCGGATCCGCCTGGGGGTGGCGCTGCAGCTGCTGGTGATGAAGCGCTACGACGAAGCGCTGCACGAGCTCGAGATCGCCCGTGGCCTGGATCCGCAGGAGGCGCTCACCGACGCTTTCCTCTACGCCATCTATATGGAGCTGCGGCGGGATCCGGAGCGCGGCCAGGCCCTGGTGCGCTATCTGCGCGGCTACGGCATGGACGACGATCTGCCCGAGCTGGAACGCCGCCTGGCCTCAGACGGCTTCGAACCGGCACTGCGCTGGGTCGCCCTGCGTCTGGCGGGCGCGGACGGGCTGACCGGAGCCCGGCCCGGGATCGTGGCCGGTCTGCTCGCCCAAGCCGGCGAGGTCGAGGTCGCGCTCGACATGCTCGAGCTCGGCTTCGCGCGGCGCGGCTTCGATCTGATCTGGTCCGGAGTCGCCCCCGACCTGATCAACCTGCACGGACACCCGCGCTACGAGCGACTGCTCGAGCAGATGAACCTGCCGCCCTCGAGAGACTGACCGCCTGCTCAGCGGCGGCTGGCCGTGGCGAAGTACTCGGTGCCGCGAATCGGACGCTTGAGCTGCTCGACCAGCTCGTCGAAATCTCCGCCGCGAGTGACCAGGTCGAGGTTGCCGGTCTCGACCACCAGCAGCGGCGAGCGGTTGTAGTAGTGGAAGTAGTGGTTGTACGCGTCGATCAACTCCGCCATGTACTCCTCGGAGATCTGGCGCTCGAACGAGCGGGCGCGCTTGCGGATGCGCGCCATGCAGGTGTCGACGTCGGCGGTCAGGTAGAGCACCAGGTCGGGCACCGGCACCGACGGCTCGAGGGTGGCGTAAAGCTTGTCGTAGAGCGCCAGCTCGTCGTCCGACAGCGTCAGGTAAGCGAAGATTCGATCCTTGGGAAAGACGTAGTCGGCGATCACCAGACGCTGGAACAGCTCCTGCTGGACGACTTCGCGCTGCTGCTTGAAGCGCGAGAGCAAGAAGTACATCTGGGTCTGGAACGCCGCCCCGGAGCGGTCCTGGTAGAAGTCCGGCAGGAAGGGGTTTTCGACGTCTTCGAGCACCTTGACCGCTTCGAAGCGGCGCACCAGGCGGTCGACGAGCGAGGTCTTGCCGACCCCGATCGGGCCGTCTACCGCCAGGTATCGGAAAGGGAGCATCTCCGCCACGTCGCGCGTTCCTCGGAAGTTCGATGCGAGGCTAGCACGGTGGCACGACCCGGTTGCTAGGATCCTGGCGATCCGATGACGAGCGACGACCCGGGCAGCATCACACGGCTGCTGCGCGCGCACCGCGACGGCGAGCGGGAGGCGTTCGACCGCCTGGTCGGGATCGTCTACGACGATCTGCGGCGGATGGCGCGCCAGCAGATGCGCCGCGCCCGCCCCGGACAGACGCTCGACACTGCCGGGCTCGTGCACGAAGCGTACGCGCGCCTGGTGGAGGAGTCCGGCATCGACTGGCAGGACCGCTCCCACTTCTATGCCGTGGTCGCGCGGGCGATGCGCTTCGTGGTCGTCGACCGGGCCCGTCGCCGCGCGGCACAGAAGCGCGGTGGCGGCGCGGCCGCCGTCGAGCTCGACACCGGCATCGCTGCCGAGGCTCCGCCGGCCGAGATCGTCCTCGGGGTCGATCAGGCGATCGAACGGCTCGAAGGGTTCAATCCGCGCCTGGCACGGATCGTCGAGCTGCGCTTCTTCGCCGGGCTGGACGACGGGGAGATCGCCGCCGCCCTCGACGTCTCGACGCGCACTGTGCAGCGTGACTGGCTGCGTGCGCGCGCCTGGCTGCTCAAGGCGCTCGACGAGCGACCACGCGCGGCCCTCTGAGGGCGGTTCGCTCAGCCCGGCCCTGAGGGGGGGCTGAGCGCGGACTGCAGATCGGCGGTGAGCGAGGCTTCCGCGTCCGCCGGCAATCCGGCCAGGGCCTGCTGCCAGATCTCGACGGCGTCGTTGCGGCGTCCCTGTCCTGCCAGCGCGCGGCCGAGCCAGAGTCGGGCCCGGGCGACGCGGCCATGGGTGTCACCGTAGCGGCTCACCAATCCGGCCTCCGCCGCGCGCAGCAGCGGCTCGGCCTCCGGGAAGCGGCCCTGGCGCACCCGAAGCTGGCCGAATCCGAGGGCCACGTCGGCCGAGCGCACGTCGGTCGGCCCGAGCCGGGAGATCAATGTGGGAGCGGCGGAACTGAGCAGCTGGTCGGCGCCGTCGAGGTCGCCGTGCTGGATGCGCGCCATCGCCAGCTCGACCCGGGTCCAGAGCGTCGTGAAGTGGTCGTCGCCATAGATTTCGGCCTGCCGTGTCGCGGCCTGCTCGAGCAGGGCGATGCCCTCGTCCAGTCGTCCGAGCCGGCGCAGCGTCATGCCGAGATTGAGCCGCGCCATGGTGGTCGCCGGGGCCGCCTCGCCGTGAACCTGGCGGTGCATCTCGAGCGCCTGGCCGTGGTAGTCGGCCGCGCCGGCGAGGTCGTGACGCGAGTAGAGAAGAGCGCCCAGGTTGGTCAGGCTGGCGGCGATCCCGGCGCGATCTCCCAGGGCCCGGTGGATCGCGAGCCCCTCTCGGTAGGCCTGTTCGGCACCGGTGAGATCGCCAGCCCTGCGACGAGCACTGCCCAGCGCGGCGAGGGTTGTTCCGAGGCGGGAGCTGGACGACCCCTCCAGGTCGCGCAGCAGCGCTGCCGCCCGCTCGAGCGCCGCGACGCCCTCCGACGCGCGATCCTCGGCGACCAGCACGACGCCCAGCCGATGGTAGCTGGCGGCCACTTCGGCGTGCCGCTCGCCGTAGAGCCGGCGCTGCTGACCGAGAGCGCGTTCGATCAGCGCGCGACCGTCGCCGACCAGGTCGAGGTTGCCGTAGATCTCGCCGAGGGCGCTCCACAGCCGCGCCTGCACGGCGGGCTGACCGGCGAGACCGAGGTCGATGCGCTGGACGCCGCGCCCCAGCAGCTCCCGCGCCGTGACCTCCCGGCCCAGCGCCACCTCGGGGTCGGACGACTCGAACAGGCCGAGCACGAAGCGTTCGACTTCCGCCGCCTTGGCGGCTTCGATCTCGGCGAGCTGCCGCTGGCGCTCGATGGCGCGGGCCTGAAAGGTCACCGCAACCGCGTAGCCGACGGTCAGCAGCGCGGTGAGGGCCGCCGCCGAGGTCAGAGCGGGGTTGCGGCGGATCCACTTGCCGGCCCGGACCGCCATGGTGGCGCGGCGGGCGCGCACCGGGCGGCCGTCCAGGAAGCGCTCGAGATCGTCGGCCAGTGCGGCCGCGGATGGATACCGTCGGTCAGGCTCCTTGGCGAGCGCGCAGGCAACGATAGCGTCGAGGTCGGGGCGCAGGCGGCGGGCGAGCTTTGCCGGCGTCGAAGCGCGCAGCTCCGCGCGCGCCGCGGCGGCCGCGTCGCGGGCGTCGACGAGCACGGCGCGACTCGGCGCGGGCGGCTCCTGGTGGCAGACGAGTTCGACCAGCTCGGCAAGCGAGCTGGTGCGCGCGGCCTGCGGGCGCAGGCCGGTCACGAGTTCGTAGAGCAGCAGTCCGAGCTGGTAGACGTCCGAGGCCGTGGTGATCGGGGCGCCCGCCACCTGCTCCGGGCTTGCCCAGGTCGGTGTCATCGGCCGGCTGTCGGTGCGCGTCAGCGCGGCATCGCCGGGCTCCGGATCGAGCAGCTTGGCGATTCCGAAGTCGAGAACCTTGACGTCCCCGTCGGCGGTGACCAGCAGGTTCGACGGCTTGATATCGCGATGCACGACCAGATTGCGGTGCGCCGCCTGGAGAGCGGTGGCGATCTCGATCACCAGCCTCAGGCGCCGCTCGAGCGGGGCGCGTCGGCGGTCGCACCAGGCGTCCACCGGCTCGCCTTCGACGTACTCGAGCACCAGGTAGGGGAGCCCGCGCGGATCCACGCCGCCGTCGACCAGCTGCGCGATATGCGGATGCGAGAGACGTCCGAGAATGCGCCGCTCCTGCTCGAAGCGGCGCACCGCCTCGTCTGACGAGGCGGCACTCGGCAGGACCTTGATCGCTACCCGCTTCTCGAAGCTGCCGTCGGCGCGCTCGGCGAGGTAGACCACTCCCATGCCGCCGCGCCCGAGCCGGTCGACGATCGTGTACGCCCCGATCCGTTCGCCGGGTTCGAGCCCGCCGTCGCCCTCCCCGATGGCGTCGACGGCCAGTGCCCGCACCGGAGCGATCAGGTCATCGACTTCCCGCGACGACAAGGCGAGCAGCTCTTCGATTTCACGGGCGAGCGCGGCGTCGCCGGCGCACTCGGCGGCGAGCCAGTCGGCGCGCTCGGGCGCCGGGAGCTCGAGCGCGCGCTCGAAGAGCTGATCGACCTGGGCATCGCGGTGCGGTTCCATGGCAGAGGGCGGAGACCGGCACGATCCTAGGCGATTCGGCGCACTCAGTTCGCGGCGACCAGCGACCAGGGGCCCGTGTTGCCCGACTCGAAGCTGTCCCGAAACAGGCCCTGGCTGAAGAAGACGTGGGCCATTCCGGCGTCCTCGAAGCCGCCGGCGCTGTCGTACGGCACGCCGACCGCGAGGTCGTCGAAGCCGTCGGCGTTGAAGTCACCGACCGCGAGCACCGAGCCGAACCGATCGTCCTCCTCCGGGAAAGTGGCGGCCATGCCGCTCTGCGAGAGATTGAGCACGAAGCCCGGTTCAACTCCCACCGGCGCGCCGGCGAAGACCGCCACCAGACCGGCATTCTGGACGGCGTTGACGGCGGCGCCGATGATGCCAACAGCGAGATCCGCGCGTCCATCGCCGTCAAAGTCGCCTGCCGCGAGCTCCCACCCGAAGTAGTCGTAGGCGTTGCGCACGTCGTCGGAATCGGAGCGATCGAGGAGAAAGCCGTTGGAGGTAGAGATCCCGCTAGGGGTCCCGCGCAGCATCACCACGGCGCCGACGCTGGGGATCAGGATCCCGGCGTCGTCGTCCTCGTAGGGCACTCCGATCGCCAGGTCGTCGTAGCCGTCGCCGTCGAAGTCGCCGGCGGCGAGGGCGTTGCCGAACCGGTCGCTCTCGGACGGGTCGCCCGGGACGGTGCCGGTCCGGGTGAGGAACTCGGAGGGGCCCGAGACCAGGCCGTTCGCCGCGCCGTAGAGAGTCAGGACGGCTCCGGCATTGGTGGCGCCGTCGACATCCTGGCTCGGAATGCCGACCGCGAGGTCGTCGCGCCCGTCGGCATTGAAGTCGCCGACGGCGAGGCTCCAGCCGAACCAGTCTCCCTCCTCGTCGGGAGTCAGATCGGTGTCACTCTGCGTCCAGAGCTGGTCGGAAACCGGATTCCCGCTGGCCGACAGGCCGCTGGCCGAACCGAAGATCACGTTGACTGCGCCAGCGCCGCTGATCGTCCCGACGTCTTCGCCGTAGACACTGATCGCCAGGTCGTCGTAGCCGTCGTCGTTGAAGTCGCCAGCGGCCAGCGCAGCGCCGAACCAGTCCCCCGTCTCGGGCACGCCGGTGACCCCGTCGGCGCCCTGGTGCAGGAGCTGGTGGCCAAGCAGGCCGAGCCCGAAATCGGAGCCGTAGAGGACGAGGACGGCCCCGGCGTCGTCGACCAGATTGCCGTCGTAGAGGACATCCCGGAACGACGCTCCGATCGCCAGGTCCTCCCGGCCATCGCCATCGAAGTCGCCGGTCGCCAGCGCGGTGCCGAACAGGTCGAGATTCTCGCCCGGCGCGAAGATCGTGCCGTCGAGCGACCAGGCCGTGGCGCTGGGCCGGTGGGGACCGACCGACGTTCCCGGGAGCACGTGGACCCGCCCCTCCAGGTCCTGGGCGGCGTCGATCGAATCGGTCTCGGCACCGATTGCCAGATCGGGGCGTCCGTCGCCGTCGAAGTCGCCGGCGGCAAGCGCGCTGCCGAAGCTGTCCCAGCCGTCGGCGGCTCCGGGGAAGCCGCCGATTCCCTGTTCGAGATGCAGCAGCCCGACCGGGGAGAGCTGAGCGTGGGCCGCCGGGGAGGTCAGCGTGAGGGCAAGGAGGGCGGCGCGCAGCGCGCCGCCGCGAAGCTCGAATCGCGACATGGGGGACTCCTGCGGGATCGGCCCGGAGCGGCACGCGGCGGAGTTCCGCCGCGCGCGAGCCGGGGGTTCTCCCCCTTCATCGCAGGATGGCTTCCGGCTGCGACAGTCGGGCCGACCGGGACTGCGCTGTGCGGGGCCGGTGCCCGAACCGGCTAGGCGGCGCGGCGGATCGGGCGGTAGAGCGTGTCGCGCTCGACCGGCTGGAAGCCGGCGGCGCGGATCACCCGCTCGAGCTCGGCAACCGGCATCACTTCGGCCGTCTCGGCGCCGGCCATGTGGTAGATCGTCTCGCGCACCACCGTGCCATCGAGGTCGTCAGCGCCGAACGACAGCGCAAGCTGGGCCAGCTTGGGCGTGATCATCACCCAGTAGGCCTTGATGTGGGCGATGTTGTCGAGGACCAGGCGCGCAGCGGCGATGTGGCGCAGGTCGTCGAGGCCGGTGGTGTGGTACTTCAGACCCAGGTAGTTGTTCTCCGGGTGATAGGCGAGCGGGATGAAGGCGTTGAAGCCGCCGGTCTCGTCCTGCAGCGACCGCAGGCGCAGCAGGTGGTCGACCCGGTGCTCGGGCCGCTCGACGTGTCCGTACAGCATCGTGCAGTTGCTGTGCAGGCCCATGCCGTGGGCGACGCGGTGCACCTCGAGCCACTCGTCGGCGTCGAGTTTGCCGTCGCAGATCACCTCGCGCACCTCGGGGTGAAAGATCTCGGCGCCGCCGCCGGGCAGGCTGCCGAGACCGGAGGCCACCAGGCGCTCGAGCACCTCGCGGATCGACAGCTTCTCCTTGCGCGCGAACCAGCCGATCTCGATCGCCGTGAACGCTTTGAGGTGGGCGGCCGGGAAGCGCTCCTTGAGGCCAGCGAGCATCCGCTCGTACCAGTCGAGTCCGAGGTCGGGATGCACGCCGCCGACGATGTGGAACTCGGTGACGTCGTTGCCTCCCTGATCGGCGGCGTTCTGCCACACCTCCTCGAGGGTCATCTCCCAGGCGTGCGGCTCGCCCTTGAGGGCCGCAAACGAACAGAACTTGCAGTTGTACGTGTAGACGCAGACGTTGGTCGGATTGATGTGGCGGTTGAGATTGAAGTAGGCCACATCGCCGTGGCGCTCGCGGCGCACGGCGTCGGCCAGACGGCCGAGGTCGAGCACGTGCGGCGTCGTGAGAGCGAGCAGGGCGTCGTCGGCGTCGAGCCGCTCGCCTGCGGCCACCCGGGCTGCGAGCGGCTGCAGGGCGGCCGGATAGGTTGCGGGGTCGATCGAAGCGCGCATGGCGTCGCGAGCCTATCAATCTGGCAGCTGGCCTCCGCGCCGGCCACCCGTTTCGGCAGGGCTGGCAGCGACTGCTCTAGGATGCCGCCAGGTCGGCGGGGCCACTCGGGGGAGGTGCCGGATGGCGAGCAAGCGAGGGATCGTGAAGCGGTATCGGAACGACGAAGTCACGGTAATCTGGCAGCCCGACCTGTGCGTGCACTCGGGCATCTGCTTCCGCGGGCTGCCGGAGGTGTTCGACCCGCGCCGACGGCCGTGGGTCGTTCTCGCCGCGGCGCCGACCGATGCGATCGTGCGTCAGGTGCGGCAGTGTCCGTCCGGGGCGCTGTCGCTCGGGGCGGCCGAGCCGCCTCCCCGGACGGACGACTGAGTCAGATCTCGAGCGCGCTGAGGAAGGCGCGCGCCGCGGCGAGATCCGCCGGCTCGAGCGGGTGGCCGCCCGGGCTCCAGTGCTGTGTGACGCGCGCTCCGGCCGCGGCGAGCAGCTCGGCCAGCCGCTCGACGCTTGCCGCCGAGGCCCACGGGTCGTTGCGGCCGGCGGCGATCAGCACCGGCCTGCCGGTCAGGTCCGGCAGGCTGGCCGGCTCGAACGGCAGCATCGGCCGCAGCAGCACCGCGCCGGCCAGCGCGTCGGCGTCCGTCAGCAGGAGCGAGGCGGCGATGTTGGCGCCGTTCGAGTAGCCGAGGGCGATCAATCGCCCGGCGTCGAACTCGTAGCGCGTCGCCGCCTCGCGCACGAAGCGACCCAGCTCGGCGGTGCGCCGGGCGAGATCGTCGAGGTCGAATCGTCCCACCTCGAGTCGCCGGAAGAAGCGTGGCATCCCGTGCTCGAGTACCGGGCCGCGGGGCGCGAGCAGGCTGGCCGCCGGCGCGAGTTCGCGGGCGAGCGGCAGCAGGTCGTTCTCGTCGCCCCCGGTGCCGTGCAGGACGAGCAGCGTCGGGGCGGCGGCGGTCGCGCCGGGCACGAAGCGGTGGACGTCGCCCACCGTGGCGCCGTCGGTCGACGACACAGTGGGCGGGCCGGGCGGTCGACCGGTCACGACGCCACTCCGTCCGGGGTCGTCGGCGCCGCAAGCGCGGGCAGCACCCGTTCGATCTCCGCCCGCTCGGCCTCCAGCCAGGGCGGCAGGACGAGCTGCTCGCCGAGGTGGCGGGGATCCTCGTCGACCGCGAAGCCCGGCCCGTCGGTGGCCAGCTCGAACAGCACGCCACCCGGTTCCTTGAAGTAGACCGACCGGAACCAGAACCGGTCGATGACCGGGGTGGGGCGGCCGAGGGCTTCGATCTGGGCCCGGACCGCAAGCTGGTGCTCCTCGTCGTCGACGCGCCAGGCGAGGTGATGGATAGCGCCGATTCCCCACGCCCCACGCGGTTCGCCAGGCGCCTCGGCGATGTCGAGCCAGGTGCCCGAGCCGCCGTCGCCGACCGCCCAGCGGTGCCAGACCCCCTCACTGCCGATCGGCCGGAAGCCGAGGGTGGCGGCGAGGAACGCCGTCGTCGTATCGAGTACCCGCTCGCGCATCCGCGCTCCGTGCAGCCCGCGGATCTGATACTCGACCGGCACCGGCTCGCCGGCGCCCGTCTGCGCGCGCTCGATCGGCTCGAAGGGGCGTTTCATCGCGCTCTCGCTCTCGACCAGAGCGAGGCCGAGGCCGTGCGGATCCTGCAGGGCGAGGGTCGGCTCACCAAACCGGTTCCCGGTCGCGCCGAGCGCCACTCCGTAGCGCTCGAGACGCGGCGTCCACCAGGCCAGCGCGCCGGGCGCCACCGCCAGCGAGACTTCCGGCGCGGTGCCATGACCAGGGCGCGGCGGCGCCATCTGGGTCCACGGGAAGAAGGTCAGATCGCTGCCGGGCGTCCCGGCGGCGTCGGCGTAGAACAGGTGGTAGGTGCCCGGGTCGTCCTGGTTGACGCTCTTCTTGACCAGCCGCATGCCGAGCACGCCGGCGTAGAAGTCGAGGTTCTCCTGGGCAGGGCCAGAGATCGCAGTGACGTGGTGAAGCCCGGTGACGCTTCGCATTTCGCTCTCCAGGGCCGGGGGTAGTGACCGGCGAGAGGATTGTCGCTCAGAGCGCTATGTTTTGTCAAGCGCTTGATTTTCGGAAGCATGCTGGATAGCCTTCCGCGCGATGGCCGTGACCGATTCCCCGTCCGCCGCAGTCCCCGGGTCCGAACTCTGTGCCGCCCGGGACGCGATCGCCGTTCTGCAGGGCAAGTGGACGCTGCAAATCGTGCGGGCGCTGCTCGCCGGCCCGCGCGGCTTCAACGACCTCGCCCGCGCCGTCGGTGGCTGCAATCCGGCCACCCTGTCCAAGCGGCTCGAAGCGCTTGCCGAGCTGGGCGTCGTCGACCGCCAGGTCGAGTCGACCATGCCGCCGCGCACCTGCTACCGCCTCACCCCCGCCGGCCGCGCCCTCGACGACGTCATCCGCGCCATCGAACAGTGGGGCGATCGCCACCTCCCCCACCCCTAGAAATTCAGTCAGAGGCCATTTTCGGGCTTTGGGCTTTGACCGGTTAGTGGGGTCGAACTGCGTCCGACGTCATCGCGCTCGGGCGCGGCGGCGCTCCGGTCCAGTGAAAAACGGGGAGGCGACAGCATCGCCTCCCCGTCGGTGAGGTGCGGATCGGACTTTGGGGCCCGGGGTCTCCGGGCGGAGGGGTCGCGCGCCGTCTGGCGGGCGCGGACGCGAGGTCAGGAGTCCCGTCGATCCGCTGGATGGCCCCCGGTTGCGGCGCGCCCTTGGGCGGGGCGCGGAGCCGGGGGCGTTCGGTGGTCCGGTGGCGTCGTCATCGATACCTCCAGGTCCGTCGGCGGGATCGCCGGTCGTTGCGGGATCACCGTACGCCCGCTGTGCGGGCGTGTCAATAGCCAGAGTCTTGTGCAACCGCGCGACGCCGGTGAACGGATATCCTAGGAGCGTCCCGCTGGGACGCATCCCGCAGCGCAGTTCCCTGACTCAGCCGTTTGCAGTACGAATTTTTCGGGAGGGACCGACGATGACCACCACCGCCGCTACGCCGCTCGTCTTCGAGCCGCCGACCGCAGTCCGCGAGGGGCTGGGCCGCATGGCCACCTCGCTGGTGGGCTCGGAGATCCTGCGCATCGCGGGCGAGGTGCGCGCCCTCCAGGCGGCCGGCCGGCCGGTTCTCAACCTCACGGTGGGCGACTTTGCTCCGCGCCAGTTCCGCGTCGGCGCCGACCTCGAGCGCGCCATCGTCGAAGCGCTGGCGGCGGGCGAGACCAACTACCCGCCATCGGACGGCCTGCTGGCTCTGCGCGAGGCGGTCCGCGACCTGTACGGGCGCAGCTTCGGCCTCGACTATCCGCTCGAAGGGGTGTTGATCGCCAGTGGAGCCCGACCCGTGATCTGGGCCGCCTATCAGGCGATCGTCGACCCGGGCGACACCGTGGTCTTCCCGGTGCCGTCGTGGAACAACAACCACTACTGCCATCTGACCGGCGCGCAGGCCGTCGCGGTCCCGACCCGGCCCGAGAACGGCTTTCTGCCCACCGCGGAGGAACTCGCGCCGCACCTGCGGGACGCCGTGCTGCTGGCGCTCAACAGTCCGCTCAACCCAGCCGGCAGCGGCTTCGGCCGCGCCCAGCTGGAAGCGATCGCGCGCCTGGTGGTCGAAGAGAATCGTCGCCGGGGTCCGTCGGCCAAGCCGCTCTATCTGCTCTACGACCAGATCTACTGGCTGCTCGCCGACGCCACGGCGCCGCATGCGACGCCGGTCGAGCTGGTGCCGGAGGTGGCGCCGTGGACGATCTTCGTCGACGGCATCAGCAAGGCGTTCGCGGCGACCGGCCTGCGGGTCGGCTGGGTGGTGGCAGCGCCCCATCTGGTCAGTCGGATGCGCGACCTGCTCGGCCACGTCGGAGCGTGGGCACCGCGGCCCGAACAGGTTGCCAGCGCCCGCGTGCTCGCCGACCCGGCGACAACCGATCGGCTCGCTTCGGACGTGCGGGGCGGCATCGTGACCCGACTGGCCGAACTCGAGCGTGGGCTCCAGCGCCTCGCCGACGCCGGCCACCCGGTCTCCTGGCTGCCCCCGGCCGGCGCGCTCTACCTGTCGGTGAAGTTCGACCTGGTCGGGCGCCTCGGCAACAACCGGGGAGTGCGCAAGTACCTGCTCGACGAGGCCGGCTTCGCAGTCGTGCCGTTCCACTCCTTTGGCACCGCGGACGACAACGGCTGGTTCCGCCTCTCGGTCGGTGCCATCGGTCCGGAGGAGATCGCCCCGGCCATCGAGCGGGTCGACGCGGCTCTGGGCCGGCTCTGACCGATCTCCACTCGCGCTCGACCGCGACATCCTGACCTTGCCATGAGCGACGAACGCCTGCTGCGTCGCCCGATCGCGGCGCGCTCGAGCCGCTGGGCAGCTGCGATCGCCGGGCGGCTCGCGCGCTGGCGCGTGGCACCCAACGCGATTTCGGCAGCCAGCGTGGCGTTCGCGGCCGTCACCGCGGCGGCGCTCGCCCTGGCCCGCGGCGCGAGTGGCGGCGAGCGGGCCGGCTGGCTCCTGCTCGCCGCGCTGGCCATTCCGCTGCGGCTGCTGGCCAATCTGTTCGACGGCATGGTGGCGGTCGAGGGCGGACGCCGCTCACCCACCGGCGAGCTGTGGAACGAGCTGCCCGACCGGATTTCCGACGCGCTCTGCCTGGTGGCGGCTGGCTACGTCGTGCCGGAAATCGCCTGGGCGCCGGTCGCGGGTTGGACAGCGGCGCTGCTGGCGCTGCTCACTGCCTACGTGCGGACTCTGGGCGTCGCCGCCGGAGCTGCGGCGCAGTTCGTCGGGCCGGCCGCCAAGCAGCAGCGCATGGTGCTGCTCGCCCTGGCGCTCGTCGCAGCGGCCGGGGAGGCCCTGGCCGGCTGGCCGGCGCGTGCCGTGCCGGTCGCCCTCGTGCTGCTCGTCGCGGGCACGGCGTGGACGACGGCGCGGCGCACGCGTCGCATCGCCGCCGAACTGGCCGGGCGCCGATGACCCACCCGGTGACGCCGCTGCTGGTCGGCTTCGTGCGCCTGCTGTGCGGCGCCCACCCGCGCTGGGTCGGCTGCGCGCCCGAGCCGCGCCAACGCATCTACGCTGCCAACCACGGCAGCCATCTCGACACCCTGGTGATCTGGTCGGCTCTCCCGCCGGCGCTGCGCCAGCGCACCCGACCGGTGGCGGCGGCCGACTACTGGAGCCGTGGGCTGCGCCGGCGCCTGGCCGAGCGGGTGTTCCGCGCCGTGCTGATCGCTCGCGGCTCGGCCGCGCCCGGCTCGGAAGAGCGCGAGGCCGGGGCGCGAGCGGCGGTCGAAACCACCGCGGCCGCGCTCGACGGCGGCGATTCGTTGATTCTCTTTCCCGAGGGGACGCGGACGCGTGGCCCCGAGGTCGGTCCATTCAAGGCCGGCATCTGGCACCTCTGCCGCCTGCGACCCGACGTCGAAGTCGTGCCGGTCTGGCTGGACAATCTCAAGCGCGTCCTGCCCAAGGGCGAGTTTGCGCCGGTGCCGTTCGTGGTCGGCGTGACGTTCGGAGCGCCGCTCCGGGTGAGCGAGGACGAATCCAAGGAGGCGTTCCTCTTGCGTCTGCGCGACGCGGTCGTTGCGCTGGGGGCGGGATGATGCCGGCCATCGCTCCGCAGTTGCTCGCCACGTTCGCCGGTCTGCTCGGCCTGCTGGTCGTCGCGACCGTGCTCACGGCGGTGCTGCGCCGGGCGGTTCGCGGCGAAGGGGCGCGGGCGACGCTCGACAACGCTGCGGCCCGCATCCGCGCCTGGTGGGGCATGTGTTTCGTCTTCGCGGCCGCGACGGCGATCGGGCCGCTCGCCTCGACGGCTCTGTTCGCGCTGCTGTCGTTCCTGGCGCTGCGCGAGTTCGTCACCCTGACGCCCACCCGGGCCGCCGATCACGCGACGCTCATCTGGAGCTTCTTCGTGCTGCTGCCGCTGCACTACCTGTTCCTGGCCACGCGCTGGTACGGGATGTTCGCCATTTTCATCCCGGTCTACGCCTTCCTCTTCGTGCCGATCCGCTCGGCACTGGCCGGGGACGTCGAGCGCTTCCTGGAGCGGACCGCGAAGATTCAGTGGGGACTGATGGTGGCCGTCTACTGCGTCAGCCATGCGCCGGCGCTGCTGATGCTCGACCTGCCCGGCGACGCGAGCGCCAATGCGTCGCTGCTGCTCTGGCTGGTGGTGGTCGTGCAGCTGTCGGACGTCTTTCAGTATCTGTTCGGCAAGCTGCTGGGCCGCCGTCCGGTGGCTCCCACCGTTTCGCCGGGCAAGACCTGGGAGGGGCTGATCGGGGGCGGGCTGGCGGCGACCGCCGTCGGTGCCGCCCTCGGTTACCTCACGCCGTTCTCGCCGCGCGGGGCGGCGGGGATGGGGCTGCTGCTGGTGCTGCTCGGGTTCGCCGGCGGCCTGACGATGTCGGCAATCAAGCGCGATGCGGGGGTCAAGGACTGGGGCGCCTCGATCGCCGGCCACGGCGGCGTGCTCGACCGGATCGACTCGCTCTGCTTCTCGGCGCCGATCCTCTTCCACCTCACCCGCTGGCTGCTGCGCGACGCCGGCTGAGCGGAGACGAAAAGGGCCGGACCTCCAGGGAGGCCCGGCCCCGGACTGCAACCGGCCGCCGGATCAGCGGCGCTTGGCGAAGCCGGTCACCACCAGGGTGCCCGAGCGCTGGTCGCGCTTGAGTTTGACG
The DNA here is from genome assembly GCA_964618415.1 of uncultured Thermoanaerobaculia bacterium. GTDB lineage: Bacteria > Acidobacteriota > Thermoanaerobaculia > Multivoradales > JAGPDF01 > JACTMI01. The sequence goes on along the minus strand of CAZUAT010000033.1, from coordinate 5,577 downwards.
ATCTGGTGGCGTTCGGCGTCCTGCAGCAGCTCGGTAAAGGTCGAGTAGCCGTAGTAGCCCTCGTTGAACGACGGCTTCTTGCGCTGCATCGTCTGCTTGATCAGCGAGCCGAACAGCACGTCCTTGTTCTCGCGCTGCAGGGCGAGGATCGAGTCGATCAGCAGCGTGAAGCCCTCGGCCTTCTTCTTGGTCAGACCGGTCAGCTCGGGGCCGCGCTCGCGATCGCGCCAGACGTCCTCGTAGTAGACGAACTCGTCGCAGTTGTCGACCAGCAGGTTCGACGACGAGTTCTTGACGCCGATCCCGATGACGTACTTGTTGTTCTCCTTGAGCTTGGAAACGAGCGGCGAGAAGTCCGAATCCCCCGACAGGATGACGAAGGTGTCGAGGTGCTCCTTCGAGTAGCTCAGGTCCATGGCGTCGACGACCATCTTGATGTCGGCGCTGTTCTTGCCCGAGTAGCGGCGCTGCGGGATGTCGATCAGCTCGATGGCCGCCTCGTGGAAGGCGATCTTGAACTCGCTGTAGCGCTCCCAGTCCGCGTAGGCGCGTTTGACGATGATCTTGCCCTTCTCGAGCAGGCGCTCGAGCACCAGGTTGATGTCGAAGCGCTTGACCTCGCTGTCGCGCACTCCGAGCGCCAGGTTCTCGAGGTCGCAGAACATCGCCAGCTTGCGCTCCTCGGGCGAGTCGACCGTGCGGGGCGCCGCCGAGGTGCCGGCGATCGATGCCACCAGCTCGCGGGCGAGGCTCTCGTAATCGTCCTCTTCGTCGTCCTCGTCGTCGTCGTCCTCGTCGACTGCCGGGCGGCCGAGGCGCGCCACCTCCTCGCCACCGGCCGCCGCTTCGCCGTTGCCATCCCGGCCCGAGCGCCGGCGCCGCCGCCGCCGCCGCCGCCGCGGACGCGGAGCGTCGTCCGCCTCGCCGTCGCCGGCGCCGTTGTCGTCCTCGTCGCCCTCGTCGTCCGCTGCTCCGCGGGCGTCCTCGTCGACCAGGCCGTCACCGGCTGCCGAATCGTCGTCGGACGGCTCGCTCACGAAGCGACCGGACTGCGGGAAAGAGACCGGGGTCAGCAGGTCGGCAATGGTGGGCGGAGCGGCAGGCCGGTCGCCTGGGGAATCGGCCGCGGAAGCGTCGCTCGCTTCGAGTTCGGGCTCAGGCCCGGTTGCAGTTTCCTCGGTCGGCCGGTCGGTCGGCTCGTCGCCCGGTTCGTCGCCGGGGGGCCGGAGCCACCACGGGCTCATCGGCGCACCACGTCAGAGAAATTCATCATCGATTCAGCTCCTCGGGGATTCGTGCGGCCTCGGGAACCGCCGGGCACCGAGCGGTTCTCGGCACGGGCGGGAGGGCAGGCGGGTCGGCCCTCGGCAGCGGGGCGATCCTAGCACCGCTCCGGGCGGCGTCAGTGGCAGGCGGGAGCGGAGGCCGCCGGCGCTGCCAGGGCGCGCCAGACCAGGAGTATTGCGGCCGCCAGGGGGACGGCGCGGCGCAGCCAGGCCTCGGTTCGCGGGTGCCGGCCGCTCCAGGTGGCGCCGATCTGAACAGCGGCGAGCCCGGGCGTGGAGCCGGCTCCAAAGGCCACCATGACGGCCGCACCGCCAAGCGGCGAGCCGCTCCCGATGGCGGTGAGGAAGATCCCCCACAGCAGGCCGCACGGCAGCAGGGGCGTCGCGGCGCCGAGCGCAAACGCGCGCCCCCACACGCCCAGCCGGTCGCCGGCTCGCGCCACCGCGCGGCCGGCGGCAACCAGCAGTGGCGCGGGCGGCATCCGCCGGCCCAGCTCGAATGCGCTCGCGGCCAGCCCGATCGCCATCAGCCAGGGCAGCCACGACTGGACCCGGTCGGCCAGCGCCGTGGCCAGGCCGCGCCCGCCCAGCCCGAGGGCGAGGCCGACGATGCCGTAGGCGGCGAGTCGACCGGCGTGCCAGCTCGCCAGGGCTCCCCCCCGCGGTCCTGCGTGCGGGCGGGCGGCGGCGGCCAGCGGACCGCACATCAGGGCGCAGTGCAGACTGCCCGCCAGCCCTGCCGTCAGGGCTGCAGCGACGGCGGTCCACAGGATCCACGGCGCGCTGTCCATCTCCGGTCGCCTCCTCGCCGACAGCCTACGGTCCGGGATCTCGCGGTGGACCACCCGCCGGCCCGGCCGCCTCCCGCCCGCGGGCGCGGGGCGGCACACCGCGGTGCGCTCCTATGCTGCCGGCGGACGGACACGCGCCATGCAGACCGAGTCGACAGAGGGCAAGTCGGGCAGCTCGCCAATGCAGGCGGGCGCCGACGGGCGTTGCCTGCACTGTCGCAACCCGCTGCCGGCGGCGGCGGCCGCCAGCGCGCCGTTCTGCTGCCGCGGTTGCGCCGCCGTCTACGCGCTGCTGATCGAGCGCGGGCTGGAGCGCTACTACGACCTGCAGGGCGACGCGGCCGGGGTGCCGCCCACGGTGGGAGCGACGGCGCCCTCGCACGCCTGGCTCGAGCCGCTGCTCGCCGGTGCAGCTGCCGACGGCGATCGCGACTTTGCCGCGCTGCAACTGGACGTACAAGGCATTCACTGCGCCGCCTGCGTCTGGCTGCTGCAGGAGACCTGGCGATCGCGACCGGGCGCCGCCGCCATCACGGTCAACCCGGCGATCGGGCGGGTCGAGCTGGCCTGGCGGCGCGCCGACGGCGATCCGGAGGGCTGGCTGCGCGAAGTCGAGTCGTTCGGCTATCGGTTCGGACCGCCGCGCAAGCAGGCGGCGCCGGCCTCGACCGAGCTGCCGCTGCGGCTCGGCATCTGCGCCGCCCTGACGCTCAATCTGATGATCTTCTCGTTCAGCTTCTACTTCGGCCTGGCGCCGTCCGACGGACCGCTGTTCGACCTGTTCTCCTGGCTGACGCTCGGGCTGGCGACCGCCGTCGTGGCGGTCGGCGGCTGGCCGTTCCTGCGCCGCGCTGCGGTCGGTCTGCGGCACGGCCTCGTGCACCTCGACCTGCCGATCGCCCTCGGCATCCTGTTCGTCTTCGCGACCTCGCTCGCCAGCATGCGCGGCGGGCGGGGCGACCTCGCCTACTTCGACACCCTCGGCGTTTTCGTCACGCTGATGCTGGCCGGCCGGTTCCTGCAGGAGCGACTGATCGAGCGCAACCGCCGTCTTCTGCTGGCTGACGAGGGCGCTGACGACCTGGTCGTCCGCCGCATCGAGGCCGATCAGGTCCTCGCCGTACCGGTCCCCGGGGTGGCGGTCGGGGACCTGCTGCTGGTGGCGCCGGGCGAGCTCGTCCCGGTCGACGGCGAGCTGGTCGCCCCCGCGGCGGCAGCCGTTTCGACGGAGTGGATCGACGGCGAGAGCCGCACGCACGCCCGCGCGGCCGGCGGGCGGCTGGCAGCCGGCAGTTTCAACGCCGGCGAGACGGCCCTCCAGGTGCGCGCGGCTACTGCGTTTGCCGACTCGCCGCTGGTGGCCCTGCTGACTCGCGCGCCACGCCGCTCCGAGCACGAGCGTCTCGGCGGTCGGCTGTGGGATCGCCTCGGCCGCGGCTGGGTTGCCGGGGTGCTGGCCTGTGCGGCGCTCGGGGTGCTTCTCTGGTGGCCGATCGGCGGTGCGGCGCGGGCGCTCGAGGTGGCCGCCGCGGTACTGGTCGTCACCTGTCCGTGCGCGATCGGCATCGCCATTCCACTGGCCCGCGAGCTGACTCTGCACCGATTGCGCCGCGCCGGCTGCTACGTGCGCAGCGACGACCTGCTGGACCGGCTGCCCCGGGTACGCCAGCTCCTGTTCGACAAGACCGGCACGCTCACCCTCGGAGGCCTGGAGCTGGCGGACGAGAAGGCGGTCGACGAGTTGCCGCCCCGGACGCGCGATCTCGCGTTCGCGATGGCGGCGAGCAGCGCCCACCCGATCTCCCGCCTTCTGGCTACCGCCCTCGCTGAGCGGGGAGCGCGATTCGACGCGGCGGCTGCGCCGGTCGAGTCGCCGGGCGACGGAGTGGAACTGGCCGTCGACGGCAGGCTGTGGAGACTCGGTCGAGCGGAGTGGGCGGCGCCCGATTCGCCTGCGGCCACCGGCACAGTGCTGGGATGCGACGGCCGGGTCGTGGCGGCTTTCGAGTTCGCAGAAGTGATCCGACCGGATGCGCGAGCGGAGCTGGCGCGCCTCACCGCGCGGGGCTATCGAATCTGGCTGCTGTCCGGCGATGCGCCGGAGCGGGTCACCCGGCTCGCCGCCACAGTGGGCGTCCCGCCCGAGCGCGCCTTCGGCGCTCTGGCGCCCGAGCAGAAGGCCGCGTGGGTCGACCGGATCGACGATGGCGACACGCTGTATCTCGGCGACGGCGTCAACGACGCGCTGGCGTTCACGCGCGCGCTCGCGGCCGGCACGCCGGCGATCGACCGGCCGGTCATGCCGGGCCGCAGCGACTTCTTCCTGGTCGGTGAAGGTCTGGCGCCGCTCGCGGCGGCACTGGACGGGGCCCGGGTGCTGGCCGCTCTGACCCGCCGCCTGCTCGCCACCGCAGTGGTCTACAACGTCGTGGTCGTTTTCGCGGCGCTGGCCGGCTGGGTCGGACCGCTGGTGGCCGCGATCGTGATGCCCGCCAGCACGGTGGCGCTCATTGCGCGCACCGTCTGGACGCTGACGCCCCGGCGGACCGGCAAGCCGAACCGGGCCTCGCTCGCCCCCGCCCCGGTGCCCGCATGAACGTCCTTTCCCTGCAGATCTTCATCAGCCTGATGCTCGTGGCCGGCGCCGTGGCGCTGTTCGTGTTCACCGTCCGGTCGCGCACCCTCGAACACTCCGACCGCCTCTCCCTCGCGCCGCTCGAGGAAGACGTCGGCGATTCCGCGGCGGTGCCCGCAGTTGCTGCACCCGAGGAGGAGAAACCCTGATGCGCCAGGAACGCATCGAATACGACGACCGCATCGTCCGGCAGTTCGTTTTCGCTTCGATTCTCTTCGGAGCCGTCGGACTCCTGGTCGGCGTCTGGATCGCCACCCAGCTTGCCTGGTGGCAGGCGAATGTCGGACCGTGGTTCAGCTTTTCGCGGTTGCGACCGCTGCACACCAACGCAGTGATCTTCGCCTTCGTCGGCAACATGATGTTCGCCGGCATCTACTACTCCACCCAGCGTCTGCTCAAGGTCCGCCTGGCTTCGGACCTGCTCTCGAAGATTCACTTCTGGGGGTGGCAGGCGATCATCGTCGCCGCGGCGATCACGCTGCCGCTCGGGGTGACGACCTCCAAGGAGTACGCCGAACTCGAGTGGCCGATCGACATCGCCATTACTCTGGTCTGGGTCGTCTTCGCCATCAACTTCTTCTGGACCCTGGCGCGTCGCAACGAGAAGCATCTGTACGTCGCGATCTGGTTCTACATCGCGACGATCGTCACCGTCGCGGTTCTGCACATCGTCAACTCCCTGGCGCTGCCGCTGTCGCCGCTCAAGAGCTACTCGGTCTTTTCCGGAGTCCAGGACGCGCTGGTGCAGTGGTGGTACGGCCACAACGCGGTGGCCTTCTTCCTGACCACGCCGATCCTGGGCATCATGTACTACTTCCTGCCCAAGGCGGCCGAGCGCCCGGTCTACTCGTACCGGCTGTCGATC
>CAZUAT010000032.1:12757-34338 GCA_964618415.1 uncultured Thermoanaerobaculia bacterium | reverse complement strand
CTTGCGGTCCTTGCGGACCGACCTCACCTTGCGGTCCTTGCGGACCGACCTCACCCTGCGGTCCTTGCGGACCGACCTCACCCTGCGGTCCTTGCGGACCGACCTCACCTTGCGGTCCTTGCGGACCGACCTCACCCTGCGGCCCCGGGGGGCCGGTTTCGCCCTGCGGCCCCTGCGGGCCCGGTGGACCCTCGGGTCCCGGTGGACCCTCCGGACCGGGAAGGCCCTCCAGGTCGGTGGAGTCGAGGCCATCGATCAGATCGGCGTTGATCGCATAGGGAGCCGGCGTGACTCGCTGCCGCGGCGTCAGCACGGTCACCGGGTCGGGGCTGGCAGCCGGTCGCACGGCCACTTCGAGCCAGACCGGGTCGCCCTGGAACACCCCGACGCCGAAGTCGACGACCGCCGTGAACTGGCCCTCGAACACGTTGACCGCCGGCACCAGGACGGTGCTGCCCAGTTGGACACCGCCCACCTCAGCGTCGAAGGCGCGGAAGCGGAAGTCGAACGTGCCGGTGGCGATACCCCCAGCTTCGAACAGGTGCCCCTGGTAGGTGAAGGCGGTCCCCTGAGCCCGGGCGCCCGGGGCGAGCGCAAGCGCGATCAGGCAGGCGACCAGAACTCCGACGCGGAAGGCGGGTGCGAAAGCGGAATCGTGCATCGTGGACCTCCGGGAGTGAACTCGAGTCGGCAGTGAGCAGGAGCGGGTCTCCTGAGTGCGACTCATGGCTGGCTGGCGCTCCAGCGCTGCGTGGACTCCGTCTCGAACCCGTCCGCAAACAGCGTGAACACCCCTTGCAGCGGACGGCGCAAGCCGCCGTAGACGGCAAACGCTCCGCTCTCGGAGTCGAGAAGCGCGGCGTCGGGCTGTCCGATGGTGCCGATCACCTTGAACTCCGAGGCCGCCGCCGAGCCGCCACCCGCATCGAGCGAGTAGAACGGAACCTCGAACGGATCCGCACCGAGCGCCGAGGCGAGAAAGTGAGACAGCGGCGTGCCGTCAGGGAGCGCCAGGTCGCCCAGCAGGAGCTCTCCGCGTGCCAGCGCCCGCGCTTCTTCGAGCGAGATCAAGCGCAGGACTGCGCGCGTTGCGCTGTCGAGATGCCTCCCGAAGTGCGGCGCCGTCGCCTCGATCAGGTCGTAGGCGCTCGTGCGGTCGGTGGCGGCCGCGCCTGCGGGAAGACAGAGCAGCGCGAGCGCGATCGCCCAGCTGAGCAGCGAGGTTCTCATGGACCACCTCCTGGGTCGGCGAGGCTCGACCCTAAGGCGGCGGAGAAGGACGGTCCATCCCCCTTTCGGGTGAATGAGGACCGCCGGCGACTGTCAGTCTTGCTGGTTCGTGGTCGCGAGTGTGAAAGCGAGGCGGATGAGGTTGACCTGGCGGGTCGTGCCGACCTTGCCGAAAATCCTCTTCAGGTGTGTGCGCACGGTCTCGCGACTGATGCCGAGAGCCTCGGCGGCGCCATCGACCGAGCGACCGCGCATCACCTGCAGAAGGACGCGGTGCTCCGCGTCGGTGAGCGAGAACAGCTCCTGCAGCAACTTGGCGGGGCGCTCGGCGGCCAGGTCCGGATCGAAGACCGCCAGCGCGAGGCGCGGACCGTCCGGGCCGGTCAGGCGCAGCGGCAGCAGGTCGAGCGGCGCGGCCTCCGGGCGGGGCACTCGGATCATCGGCAGTGCCACCGTCGATCCAGCGGCGCCGGCGGTGAACTCGCTGAGCACGAGGCGCAGGGCCAGGTCCGCTTCCGGATCGAGAAACTCGAGGTGCCGGCCGCGCGCGACCGTCGCGGCCGCGTTGAGGTCGGAGAGGTCGGCCGCCGACGCCGTCAGGTCGATCACCTGTCCCCGGGCGTCCAGGTAGAGCACCGGGAGGGCGAACCGCTCCAGGACTGCCTCGGTCACCGTCGGGCGATCGAAGGGGCCGCTCGTCGGCAGATCGAGCGCGAGTCGCAGCTCGATGATCCGCGTGAGGTCCTCGGCCAGCGCGATCGCCTCTCCGTCGAACGGCGCATCGCCGCAGCTGCGGTCCAGGTAGACGCAGCCGTTGTAGCGCAGCGAGGGCGGCGGGGGCGGCTGCGAACCGGGCCGGCCGATCGGCAACGCCAGGACGTCCACGAGGCCGAGTCGATCGGCACTCTCCCGGCTCGGGCGCGCCCGCTCGAGCGCGCGCGATCGCAGCGGTCCCGCCGCGACGCGTGCCTGTTCGAGCACCGAGCGCGATGCCAGCGTGAGCAGGTCCTCCTCGTCGAGGGGCCCTGCCTCGTCGGTCCAGCCGATCCAGCGCTGCAGCGACGGTTCGTGCAGCGCGATGATCGCCGTCCGCGCCGGAACCTGTTCGCGCAGCGCCGCTGCGAGACTGGAGAGCGAACTGGTGGAGGCCGACGAGCCGGCGATCTCCATCGCCTGTCGGAGCACACTCAGATGTCGCTCGGAACCCGCGGGACTGCCCGCCGTCGGCATGGCGGCGAGTATACGCCGCGCGGCGCAACCGGCTGTCTGTGGCGGTCAGCGGTGTCGCAGTTCGCCGGAGCGCCGGTCGAGATCCGCGAGCAGTGCAATCTCGGCGCTCCAGAGCGCGACGCGCAGGCCCGCCCGGCCGAGCAGTGCGGCCTGGTCGAGCAGGGCGACCAGGAGGACGCTCAGCGCAGCGCCGCCGCCCGGCAGCGCCACGGCGAGGCCCGCTGCGGTCAGCCAGAGCGCCGCGCGGACGGCGGCATTGGCGGCCCAGACCGACGCCACCTGCAGTGGATGACGGAGCAGGGTGGCGAGTGCGCCGGCGAAGGCCCGCAGCGTGTCTCTTCGATCGTCGCGGGCGATGCGGACGCGGGCCAGATCGAGGGCCATCAAGACGACTGTCAGCGTGGCCAGGGCGAGGAGCGGCGTCGCCAGGCCGAGCACCAGCCGCGTCGATTCCGGTCCGGTTTCCTCCAGCTTGCGGCGCACGGCCGTGAGCGGCGCGGTCACCAGAGCCGCAGCGACCGCGGCGGCCGCCGTGGCTGCCAGTCCGAGCCGGAGGAAGCGACCGCCGAACCTCCCGGCCCCGCGGCCGAAACGGTGCAGCAGCGGCCGAGCCTCGTCGATCAGCAGGCACTCGAGAGTGCCAGCTGCGAGGAAGGCGTTGGCTACCCACGCGAGCAGCAGCGCCACCCCCAGCGCCGCTCCCAGCCGGGCGCCGATCGCCGGTGCCTGGCGCAGCGTGTCGACGAACAGGTCGAGGCGGGGCGCGGCGAACAGCGTATCGGTGGCCGGCGCGCCCGCCAGCGCTGCCTGCAGGGCGGTTGCGACCGGCGCAAGCAGCAGCGTCGCGAGTACGAGATGAACGCCCCAGAGGAGCGCTGCGAGGCGCGGCGTTCGCCATGCCCGGCGCAGGCCGCTCGCCGTGTGGCGCAAGCTGTTCACAGGCCGATCAGCCCCATCAGGCGCTGGGTCCAGGTCAGCAGTCGCAGCGTCCAGCCGGTTGCCGCGGTGCGCTGCGGTTCGCTGCGTCGCGAGTTGTTCACCCGGCTGACGTCGAGCGGCATTCTCTGGTCGGGGTCGATGGTCGCCGCGACGACTGCGCGCTGATCAAGAATCGTCCAGCGGGCCCAGGCCCGTCCGTCGTCCCAGGTCCGCCGCTCGCGCGACCCGTCGTCGTAGGTCAGTTCCACCTCGACCGGCAGGCGCACGGCGCCGAGATGGCGCAGGTCCACGGTCGAGCGCTGCAGCCGGGTGCCGGCTTCCTCGGCCTCGGCGTCCGTGGCGCGCGCCTCATCACTGTCGACGACGGTCGTCACGCCGGCCTGCTCGAGCCGCCCCCGCGGCGCGCTCACCGGTTCGCTCTCGACCCCGTGCACGGCGGGATCGAATACACCCGTTCCCTCGATCGTCTGGGCGAAGAAGTCGCTCAGATCGCGCCCCGAGACCTCCTCGACGACAGCGTAGAAGTCGTCCGAGGACGGGTGCCCGAAGCGCCAGCGCTCGTGATACGCGCGCATCGCCCGCGCCATCGTCGCCTCGCCCAGCAGCCCTTCGAGAGTCTGCAGCACGAGCGCCGGCCGACCGTAGGAGTTGAAGCTGTACGCGCCGTCACTCGAGTACTCCCAGGCGGGGGTGCGAATCTGATCGAAGTTGCGGGTGCGGAGGTTCTGCGCCCGCTGCAGGTCGAAGGCGCCGACGCGCAGCCCGAACGGGAGGTCGGCACTCGCTGTCGCCTCGCCGTAGCCGGCCGCCAGGGCGCGCTCGGTCGACCAGGTCGCGAACCCTTCGTCGAGCCACGATTCCTCGAACTCGTTGCTGCCCACCAGTCCGTACCAGAACTGGTGTGCGAACTCGTGGACGATCACGATCTCGGGCAGCCGCATTCCGGAGAGGGGACCGGCGCCGACGGCGATCGAAGTCCCTGCGGTGAGGAAGGTCGGGTACTCCATGCCGGCCGCGCCGCGGGCGTGGGCCGGGGGATCGACGATGGTCAGCGTGGGGTACGGGTAGCGGCCGAACGCCAACCCGAACCAGCGGATCGCCAGCCTGGCGGCGGCGAAGTGGCGGTCGGCTTGGTTGCGGTGCTCGGGCTGGAGCAGCAGATGGATCTCCACGTCGGTGAGCCGGAGCTCCTCGACCGGTCGGCCGAGGAGCTCGGCGGCGGCCGCGAGTTCGTGCGCCGGGACGTCCCGCTCGGCGGAGAAGGTCTCGGTCAACGCCACGAACGAGGGGCTCGCCGTCCACGCGAAGTCGTGCACATCGTCCTGGGCGTGCACGACGGTGCGCGTGCCGTCGCCGTTGTCACGCTCCTCGAGGCGCGGCCCGGTCGCGCCCACGACGTACTCCGACGGAACCGTCATCGCGACCCGGAAGCTGCCGTAGTCGGCGTAGAACTCCGAGTGGGCGTGGTACTGGTGGCAGTTCCACCCGCCGGTCTCGCGGCCGCGGCGTCCGGCCGGCTCGTAGACGGCGAGCTTCGGGTACCACTGGCCGACCAGGTGGAAATCACCGGCGTAGCCGCTGCGCGCATAGACGCGGGGCAGCCGGGCCTCGAACTCGATGGCGAGCGTCACCTCGCCGCCGGGGGGCACCGGTTCGGGCAGCGGGACGCGCAGGACCGTGCGGTCCTCCGGATTCCCGTCGTCCGGGGCCTCGAACGTGGCGCCGGCGAGCAGATCGGCTCCCCCCGTTGCGAGCCGCATCGAGCGGACGTCGATCCAGCCCCAGTTGTCCTCGGTCGTCTGGTCGCTGCGCAGCCGGCCGCCGGACTCGCGGAAGAACGTGCTCTCGCTGTTGCGGAATGCGTTGAGATAGAGGTGGAACCAGAGCTCCGACACGGCGTCGTCGGAGGGGTTGCGCCAGACCAGCTGCTGCCGGCCCTCGAGTTCGTGCCGCTGCGGGTCGAGCCGGACTTCGATCCGGTAGTCGACCACGCGGTCGGCCCGGTCGGGCAGCGCCGCGCCCGCCGGGGCGGCAAGCGCCGCCGCTCCCAGCAGGAGGAGGGCGTTGCGGTGGAGAGGACCGTGGAGCAAGGTCGGGCGAGGATACCAGCGCCGGTCCACCCCCCGACAGGCGGCCGACCCTCGGGCCGGGTGATACAAAGGGCAACCCGCAGCCGATTGCTGCGTATTTCGCTCCAGATCCAGTCGGCCGTGGTGCGCCCGCGGCCAGACTCTCCATCCCGGGAGGAACCCCAGTTGAACAAGTCCACCGTGCTCGCCCTGACGCTCGGCCTCGGCTTTGGCTTCGGTATCGGCCCCGGCCCGGCTTCCCTGGCCGCTTCCGGAGCCGCCACGCCGGTCCCGGTCGACGTGCCGAAGATCGAATTCGAGAAGTACACGCTGCCCAACGGCCTCCAGGTCATCCTGCACGTCGACCGGAAGCTGCCCGTGGTGCACGTCAACCAGTGGTTCCACGTCGGCTCGAAGAACGAGAAGCCCGGCCGCACCGGCTTCGCCCATCTCTTCGAACACATGATGTTCCAGGGCTCGGCCAATGCGAAGGAGGAGTACTTCTCCTACGTCGAACGCGCCGGGGCGAACCTGCGCGAGGGCGGTGTCAACGGCACCACCAACTCCGACCGCACCAACTACTTCGCGACCGTCCCGTCGGCCAACCTCGAGAACCTGCTCTGGCTCGAGTCCGACCGCCTGGCGACCCTGCTCGAGGTGACCGACGAGGCCAAGCTCGACAACCAGCGCGACGTGGTCAAGAACGAGCGGCGGCAGGGGCTCGAGAACCAGCCGTACGGTCGCTGGTACGAGCTGATGAGCGAGAACCTCTTCCCGGTCGGGCATCCGTACTCCTGGCCGGTGATCGGCAGCATGGCCGATCTCACGGCAGCGACGCTCGAGGACGTCAAGGAGTTTTTCCGCACTTACTACAGTCCGAACAACCTGTCGCTCGTGATCGCCGGCGACTTCGATCCGGCCGAGGCGAAGCGCCTGGTCGAGAACTACTTCGGCCCCATCCCGCCCGGACCGGCGCTGGCGCGTCCGGACCGTTGGGTGCCGCGGCTCGACACGGTCAAGGTGCTCGAGATCGCCGACCGCGTGCCGCAGGAGCGCGTCTACTTCGCCTGGCCGACGCCGCCGTTCTACGAGGCGGGCGACGCCGAGCTGGACATGGCGGCAGGGATTCTCGCCGACGGCCTCTCCTCGCGCCTGTCCCGGGCGCTGGTCTATGACCGGCAGCTGGCGTCGTCGGTCAACGCCTTCCAGGTCTCGCAGGAGATCGCCGGCTTCTTCGTGGTGATCGGCACTGCCCGGCCGGGCGTGCCGCTCGAGCAGGTCGAAGAGGGCATCCTCGCCGAGATCGCCCGGCTGGCGAAGGAGGGGCCGACGGCCGCCGAGCTCGCGCGCGCGCGAGTCAAGCACGAGTTCACGTTCGTCTCCGGTCTCGAGTCGATAGGTGGATTCGGCGGCAAGTCCGACCTGCTCAATCAGTACAACACTTTCCTCGGCGACCCGGGGCGATTCGAGTGGGACCTCGAGCGCTACGCGGCGCTGACGCCGGAGGCGGTGCAGCAGGCGGTGGCGAGCTGGCTCGATGTGCCTGGTCGGCTGGTGCTCCGGTTCCGTCCCGAAGTCTCGGGACGGGCAAGCGAGGCGACGATCGACCGCGCGCAGATTCCCGCCCTCGGCGAGGACAAGACGTTCGACGCGCCCGAGGTGGCTCGCGCCGCTCTCGACAATGGCCTCGAGGTGCTGGTCGTCGAGCGTGACGATCTGCCCAAGGTGGCGGTTTCCTTCGTCACCCGCGCCGGAGTCGCAGCGGACCCGGCCGGCAAGGAAGGCCTGGCGAACCTGACCCTGACCACGATCGACCTCGGCACGAAGTCGCGCCAGGCGCTCGAGATCGAGCAGGCGCTCGGCGACCTCGGCACCGAACTGACGGGTGGCGCCGGACGGGAGGCGAGCACGCTCTCGATGGAGGTCCTGTCGCGCAACCTGGCGTCGGCGCTTTCGATCTTCGCCGACGTGGTGCGCAACCCGATTTTCCCGCAGTCGGAGGTCGACCGGGAGCGGCAGCGCACGCTCGATGCGCTTGCCCAGCAGGCCCGGAACGCCAACGCCGTCGCGGCGCGGGTCCGCGGCCGCCTGGCGTTCGGACCCGGCCACCCCTACGGCAAGCCGACGGCTGGCCTGCCGTCGACGGTCGAATCGATCACCCGTGAGGAGATCACCGCCTTCTGGTCGTCGAACTGGAAGCCGGCGAGCTCGGCGCTGATCTTCGTCGGAGACATCTCGCTGGCTGAGGCGGTCGCCCACGCGCAGCGGGAGTTCGGCTCCTGGAGCGGTGGCGCGGCGCCGGCGGTGGCGATTCCCGCGGCTGCACCGGCACCGGCCGGCCGGATCTATCTGGTCGACCGCCAGGATGCGGCACAGACCGTGGTCACTCAGTTCCTGCCCGCTCCGAAGCGGGCCACCGACGACCGCCACGCGCTGGCGCTTGCCGACGCGGTCTGGGGCGGAGGGGGCTTCGGCACGCGGCTCAACCTCAATCTGCGCGAGGACAAGGGGTACTCCTACGGGGTCTTCTCGAACCTGGCGCGCTATCGCGACGGCGGTGCCTGGTGGGCCGGCGGGGGCGTCCAGACCGACAAGACCAAGGAGTCGTTGGTCGAGTTCGAGAAGGAGATGGACGCCTTTGCAGGTGGCAAGCCGATCACACCCGAGGAGTTCGAGACCGCGCGGCTGCGCAAACTCCGTGGCTACGCGCAGCAGTTCGAGGCGTATGGACGGGTCGCGCAGCAGATCGCCGACCTGTGGACGATCGGCCTGCCGATGAGCGAACTGCAGGCCGAGAGCGACGCGCTGGCCGGCTTGAGCCTCGACGAGGTGCGCGCCGCTGCGGCGCGCTGGGCGAAGGCCGACCAGGCGTCGATCCTGGTGGTCGGCGACCGGGCAAAGATCGAGTCGGGCCTGGCGGAACTCGGACCGGTCGTCCTCCTCGACGACGAGGGCAACCCCGTCGATTGACCGCACGGCCGGAGCCGTCCGGCGCCGCGCGTGACCCTCTCCCGGGGCGGTCCCGACGGTCGGGGCCGCCCCGTTTCGTCTTTTCTGTCGCACCTCGACCCGGTTCTGCGATGAACCGGGAGTCGCGGAGTGATTCCGTGACCGTGACGAGGGGGATGCGATGGAGCTCGACAAGCGATTCGGGCGGCCGCTGGCCGCTCTGGTGGTCATGAGTACCCTGGCGACGGCCGACGCGACGCGCGCGCAGCTCGCGATCGAAGGCGCGGTGCTGTTCGAACAGGGAGTGAACGGTTTTCCCGACGGCGCCGAGACGGGGGACGCGATGGGCAGGCGACTCGTCACCGGTGATTTCGACGGCGACGGGCGCGACGATCTCGCCATCGCGGCGCACGGAGAGGGCGTCTTCGTCGGCGCCGAAGGGGCCGGCACGGTGACCGTCGTCTACGGCACTGAGGATGGCCTCGACCCCGCGGGGGGCGAGACCTGGGCGCTCGACTGGACCGCGCACGGCCCGGGCGCGTGGGGGGACGGGTTGGGCTCCGCGCTCGCGGTCGGCGACTTCGACGACGACGGCTACGACGATCTCGCGATCGGAATTCCGAATCGCGATATCGCCACGGGCGGCGGCCCGATCGAGGACGCCGGGGCGGTGCTCGTGCTCTACGGCGGCGCCTCTGGCCTGTCGGCCGTCGGCAGCCAGCTCTGGCGGCAGGGAGCCGCCGGCGTCGACGGCGTGCCGGAGCAGCAGGACTTCTTCGGGTCCGCGCTGGCAGCGGGGGACTTCAACGGCGACGGCTTCGCCGATCTCGCCGTCGGAGTCAACGGCGAGGACGTCGGTGCGGTGGCCGACTCGGGAGCGGTCAATGTCATCCACGGCTCGCCGTCGGGCCTGTCGACCGACTTCGCACCGATCGCCGATCAGATCTGGGTGCAGGGCGATCTCGGTCTCTCGATGGAGGAAAAGGAGGACTACTTCGGGTTCGCGCTCGCCGCCGGGGATCTCGACGGCGACGGTCGTGACGACCTGGCGATTGGCGCGCCGGGCGAGGACGTCGGTGCGTTCGCCGAATCCGGTGCGGTGTCGGTCCTCTACGGCTCCGGTCTCGGGCTTGCCGCCGAGGGGGCTCGCTTCGTGACGCAGAACGACGCGGTGCCGGCCGACGCCGAGTCCGGGGACGCATACGGCTATTCGCTGGCGATCGCGGACTTCGACGGTGACGGCTTCGACGACCTCGCCGCCGGAGCCCCGTTCGAGAACGTCGCGACCGGCGGCGGCACCGCGGTCGACGCCGGGGCGGTGGATTTCTTGCGCGGCTCGTCGAGCGGTCTCGAGAACGAGATCGCCTGGCGACGGACCCGCGGCAACACCACGTTCCCGTCGACCAGCTTCGACTACTTCGGTGCCGCTCTCGCCGCGGGGCGATTCGACGGCGGCGGCACCGCCGACCTTGTCGTCGGTGCCCACGGCGTCACCATCGGCGCGCAGGCCGACGCCGGCGCCGCCTTCGTCTTCTCGGGTCGATCCGGAGAGCCTCCGCTCTTCGCGATCGAGCTCTCGCAGGGGGGCCTCGTCCCCGGCGCGCCGGAGGTCGACGACCACTTCGGTGCCGCGCTCGCGGTCGGCGACTTCGACGGCAACGGCTTCGACGACCTGGCCGTCGGCGTACCGGGAGAGGGGGCTGGCGGCGCGCAGCAGGCCGGCGTGGTCAACGTCTTCGTCAACCAGGGCCTGTTCCGCGACGGCTTCGAGCACAGCGGCTTCGGGCGCTGGTCGAACGCCCTGGCCAACTGAGGGGGTCGCCGGAGCGGCCGGTCAGAGCCCGGCCGCTTCGGCGAGCGTGCGCTCGACGAAGACGGGCGTCACCTGACCTCGCCAGCGCGGATCGAGATCGGTGTTGTCCATCGGCGTCGCGGCCGCGCGGGTCTTCGCGGCGGCGGCGCGGATCGTCTCGGCCGAGAGCGGTTTGCCGACCAGCTCGGCTGCCGCCGCGGTGGCGGGGGAGGGGAACGAGGCGATCGAGCCGAGGACGATCCTCGCCTCGGCGACGGAATCCCCGTCGAGTCTCAGCGCGACGGCCACCGAGAGGACACCGTAGTCGATCGATCCGCGGCGGCGCAGCTTGAAGAACGCCGACCGCCAGCCGGCGGCCGGCGCGGCGGCCGGCACGACGACCTGGGTGACGATCTCGTCCGGCCGTTTGGTCAGGTAGTCCATTCCGTCGTCGCGGTAGAGCGCCTCGAGCGGCAGCTCCCGCTCGCCAGCGGCCGAGAGCATCCGGACACGGGCGCCGAGCGCGATCAGCATCGGCACCGAATCGGCGCTCTGGACCGCCCAGCAGCGCGGCGACGACGGCGCGACCCAGCAGACGGTCCCTTCGGCCTTCATGCAGTACGAGATGGAGCGCCGCCACTCCTCGTTCTGGTTGTAGTAGGTGCAGCGGGTGTCGAGGCAGACGTTGCCGCCGATCGTTCCCATGTTGCGCAACACCGGCGACGAGATCGCCGCAACGGCCCGGGCGAGCGCCGGCCAGCCGTCGCGGACATTCGCATCGTGCTCGACGGCGGCCAGGCGCGCCATCGCGCCGATGTGCAGTTCGCCGCCGTCGCTCCGCGAAACGGCGGCGAGCGCCGGATCCTGGCGGGCGGCCCGCGCCAGCGAGATCACCGCTCCGGCCTTCTGGTGGCGCCGCTTGAGGTTCGGGAACAGGTCGGTGCCTCCGGCCGCCAGGCGCGCGCCGGGACCCTCCCCCGCCAGCATCGATGCGGCTTCGGCGAGCGTCGCCGGCTGCAGCAGGCGAAACTGCGGCATCCTCAGCATCGGGCGCCTCGCGCGCCGGTGCGGGCGCGTTCGACGGCCGGGCCGCCACTCCCACGGAACTGACACCGTCCACGCATCACGCTCAAGATCCCTTCAGCTTCGTCGTCAAGGCTGCGACGCTGCCGGCCCGCAGAGCCTCGTTGCGCTCGGTCATCGTGCCGGCGCGCGACTTGCGGCCGGTAGCTTCCTTGAACTCGGCTTCGTTGGAAGCCTTTCCATCGCCGCCGTCCCACGGAGTCGGCACCTGCAGCGTGAAGCCGAAGTCGACTTCCGGAAAGCTGGACGGTCCGAATCGACCCTCGCCCCCTTTCGCCCTGGCCTCGATCGCCTTGAGCACCATGTGGGGGTGGATCGGCACCTGATCGACGCGCACGCCGACCGCGTCGTAGATCGCGTTCGCGCACGCCGGAGGCAGCGGCAGCAGCGGTCCCTGGCCGACCTCCTTGGCGCCGAACGGTCCGGCCGGATCGGGCTCCTCGATCAGGTAGGTGGTCACCGGCGGCATCTCGGCAAAGGTCAGGCTCTTGTACTCGAGCAGCGACGGGAACTTGTGGACCAGTGCCGAGGAGCGCGAGCGGGGGAGGCGGCGGAACGCCGACTCTTCCATCATCGCCTCGCCGAGACCCATGTAAACACCGCCTTCGACCTGGCCCATCACCAGCGCCGGATTGATGGCGCGACCGATGTCGTGGGCCACCCAGACGTGCACCGGCCGCCAGACGCCGGTTCGCTCGTCGACTTCGACCTCGACCACGGCGGCCGAGTAGGAGTAGGTCGGGGACGGGCCCACACCGGCGCCGCGGTACTTGCCGGGAGAGCGAGGCGGGATGTAGCTGCCGGCGGTGGCGATCGTGCCCGAGCGCGCCTCCGCGGC
Source organism: uncultured Thermoanaerobaculia bacterium (assembly GCA_964618415.1). Classification (GTDB taxonomy): domain Bacteria; phylum Acidobacteriota; class Thermoanaerobaculia; order Multivoradales; family JAGPDF01; genus JACTMI01. Next base: position 22,208 of record CAZUAT010000032.1, on the reverse strand, counting down.
GATCACCGCCTCCTCCCACGTCAGGCCCCGCGCCGGATCGGCCGCGTCGAAGACCCGGCGGTCGGCGAACACGAGCTGTTTCGGGTCGAGCCCCAGCTGCTGGCCGACCGCCTCGGCGATCGTTGCGCGCACCTTCTCGGCGGCGTCGCGCGCGGCGTGACCCATCATCAGCGTGACGCGCGAGGAGTAGCTGCCGAGGTCCACCGGAGTGAAAGCGGTGTCGGCGACCTGCAGTCGCAGGTCGCCCAGCTCGACTCCGAGCACTTCGGCGACCACCGCCGCCAGCACGGAGTCCGAACCCTGCCCGATCTCGGTCTCGCCACAGAAGACCGCCACCCCGCCTCCGCGGTCGACGTGGATGGCGACGCCCGACTGCGGCATGTGATTCCAGTAGATCGGCAGGCCGGCCCCGCACAGGTACGAGCCGCAGGCCAGCCCGAGCCCGCGCCCGGGCGGCAACCTGCCCCAGCGCTCCCGGTAGCCCGAACCGGCGACCACAGCCTCGATGCAGCGCGCGAGTTCGATGGTGCCGAGCCTGAGCCAGTTGGCGGTGACGGTGTGCGGTTGCTCGACGATCGACAGCCGCAGGTCGGCCGGGTTGCGTCCGGTGGCCACCGCGATCTTGTCGAGCTGTACCTCGAAACCGAAACGCGGCTGCGGCGTCCCGTGGCCGCGCTTGGGGCCGCAGGCGGGCTTGTTGGTGAAGGCGCGAATCGCTTCGAACTTGTAGTTCGGCAGGCGGTAGGTGACCGTTTCGAGTGCGCCGGTGTAGTAGGTCGAGGCGACGCCGTAACTGCCGTAGGCGCCGCCGTCGAGCGTCGTCTGCAAAGTCTGCGCGGTGAGCGCCCCGTCCTTCGCCACGCCGGTTCGGATCCGCATCAGCACCGGGTGGCGACCGCGGTGACAGTAGAAGACTTCTTCGCGGGTGAGCGCGATGCGAGCCGGACGCCCGAGCTTGCGCGCCATCGCCGCGCAGACGATCTCGTGGCCGAACGGATCGCTCTTGCCGCCGAAGCCGCCGCCGTTGGGCGTCGCCACGACGCGAATTCGCGAGGCCGGCAGCCCGAGCACCTTGGTCAGGGCGCGGTGCAGGTAGTGCGGAGTCTGAGTCGACGACCAGACGGTGATTCGGTCGTCTTCCTCGGGCAGCGCGACGGTGGCGTGCTGCTCGAGCGGCAGGTGCGTGTTGCCGTCGTAGAAGAACAGGTCCTCGAAGACGCGATCTGCCGTCGCGAATCCCCGCTCGACGTCGCCGAACTCCATCGACACGACCTTGTGCAGGTTGCCCTGGTCGGCGTAGTCGTGCAGCTGCGGCTCCGGCGTGGTGATCGCTTCCTCGACCGTGGCGATCGTCGGCAGCGGCTCGTAGTCGACCACCACGGCCAGCGCCGCGGCGTGCGCCGCGTCCTCGCTGGTCGCCGCCACCGCCACGATCGCGTCGCCGACATGGCGGACCAGGTCGAGCGCGAGCGGATGTTCGTCCTGGGACACCGGCAGGATGCCGAAGGTGGTCGGCAGCTCGCGCCCGGTCAGAAAGCCGAGCACGCCGGGCATCCGTTCGGCGGCCGCCAGGTCGATGTTGCGGATGCGCGCGTGCGGCATCGTCGAGCGCACCAGCTTGATATGTGCCGTGCGCGGAAAGGCGAGATCGTCGGCGTACCGGGTCCGACCGGTCACCTTGGCGACCCCGTCGACGCGCCGGAACGGCGTGCCGATCAGTCTCAGCTCGCGCTCAGATGCCGACACTGGCCGCTTTCGGGGTGCGCGGCCGCCGATGCCCGGCGCCGGGCTGGAACCCGGGGCGGGCGGCTGCGTAGTGAACCTTCGAGGGGGTATCCATGGTCGGTTTCCTGCTCTGGCTGCTGCTGTTCGTCCTCTGCTGGCCCGTCGCGCTGCTGGCGCTCGTTCTCTATCCGATCGTCTGGCTGCTCGTGCTGCCGCTGCGTCTGGTCGGCATCGCGGTGGGGGGCGTCTTCGCGCTGCTCAAGGCCGTGCTCTATCTGCCGGCCCGCCTGCTCACCGCGCGTCCCTGAGTTCTCCGCGGCGACCGGGTCCCGCCACTCACCCTTTGCCTGCCGGCTCCGGCGCGCCGGCGAGTGCCTCCGGCGCCGGACGCCAGGGCTCGCCACGAACGAGCGCCGCGGCGCCTTCGACCGCCTCGAGTATCTTCTGGTAGCCGGTACAGCGGCACAGATTGCCGGCCAGCGCGGCGCGGATCTGGTCGCGGTCGGGGGCCGGGTTGGCGTCGAGCAGTGCGCGCGCCGCCATCAGGATGCCGGGCGTGCAGTAGCCGCACTGCGCAGCACCGAGGTCGGCAAAGGCGCGCTGGAGTGGATGCAGCTCGGCGCCCGCGGCCAGGCCCTCGACCGTCTCGATGGCTTGCCCCTCGCACTCGGCGGCGAGCAGGAGGCAGGAGAGCACCGGCACGCCATCGATCAGCACCGTGCACGTCCCGCATTCGCCCAGCTCGCAGCCGTGCTTGGTGCCGGTCAGGCCGAGCTCCTCCCGCAGCACCTCGAGCAGCGTGTGATGGACCGGAAAGGCGACCGTTCGGGCCTCTCCGTTGACCTCCAGCCGGCGGACTACCGTCTCCGTCGTCTCACTCACGATCCCCAAAGCATAGCGCGGGCGGCGTGGGCTCGCCTCAGTTCGCAGGAGGCAGCGGCAGGGAGGTCGAGCCGTAGCGGGTCGCGTCGAGCCGCCCGAGTTCGACCAGTGCAGCCAGAAACTCCGGGACGAACAGCAGCAGTGACAGCATGCCGCTGCCGCCCTCGCGCGCCCCCAGCCCCCGGCCGGCGAAGCGCAGCGCCCGCGGCAGGGCGGCTTCGTGGCGCGCCGCCAGCGGGCGCAGGTCGCGTGAGGGGCGCACGACGAGCGTTTCGATCACCCGGAAGCCCAGCTCGGCAGCACGAGGCAGTGCTCGGCAGACCTGATTGACCTTCTCGAGCCGGCGGGCATCCTCGTCGAACAGGTCGAGGAAGGCGGCGTCGAGCAGGTGGCCTCCGATCTGCGCCGGCGACGGGTAGCGGCGGCTCCGGCGCAGTCCGGTCGCATCCCGGCCCCGCTGCCCGCGCGTCGAAACGGCCAGGAGTCTGGTGGCGCCGAGGCGAACGGCCGCGGAGAACGGCGCGGTCAGCCGCACGCCACCGTCGCCGTGCCAGCCGCCTTCCAGGCGCACGGCGGGAAAGACGATCGGCAGCGCCGCCGAGGCGAGCACGTGCGAGACGGCGATCCGCGTCGCGACCACCCGCTTTCCCGCCCGCTGCCAGGGCTCGACGCGGTTCGACTGCAGCCAGGTGTAGGTGTCCCCCGAGCCGTAGTGGAGGGTCGAAACCGCAGCGGCGTGGAGCCGTCCTGCCTCGAGGTTGCGCTGGATGCCGGTGATCGCCCCGTCGGGGCCCTGCAGCTGGTCCGCCAGGAAGACGCGCAGCGGCGAGGCGTCGACCAGCGACCGAGCTTTGCGCGAGGGCTTGCCGTGTCCCCCGGAGACCAGTCGGCCGCCCCAGCGCGCAAACGAGGCGGCGATCGTCGCAAAGTCGGTGCGCAACACCTGGTCGATGGAAAGCGAGAGCCAGAGGTCGACCAGGGCCCGTGTCGCTTCGCGGAACGAACCGGGGTGGGCGGCCAGGAACGCCGCATTGATGGCACCGGCCGAGACGCCGGTATAGATCGTCGGCGCCAGGTCGGGATGGCGATCGGCCAGTTCGGCGAGCACACCGGCCTGATAGGCCGCTCGCGCGCCGCCGCCGGACAGGACGACCGCCAGCCGGTCGGGCAGCGGACGGCCGCGCTCCTCGCCGGTCGGAGCGGGGAAGTCGTCCATTCGGCCTCAGTCCCGGCCCACCGGGAAGGTGGTGTCGGCGGGCGTTGCCGGTTCGTCGGCGAAGCGCACCGTCAACGAGCGGATTTCGCTGGCGGCCGCGCCCTCGCCGAGCAGCCAGCCGCGCGCGAACCCGGCCAGGGCGCGTCGAGCCTCGTCGCGCACCAGCGCGAGGTGTTGCGGGTCGCGCGCCCGCGCCACCAGCATCGGCGTCAGCTGACTCTCGAGCTCGGCCAGGCGCGCGGCGCCATCGAAGCGCCGCCAGTCGGCCTCGACGCGGCGCTCCATACGGTCGGTTCGCACGGCGGGGGGCAGCGAGGGCCGCAGCGGCGGGGCCACGATCTCGGCGCGGTCGTTGGTCACCGTGACGTGCCATTCGCCGTCCATCGCGACGTGATACCGGTAGACGACCGGCACCCGGATCTCGACTGTCGTGGCGCCGAGCGGAAGCAGCTCGAAAAACGCACTGCGCTCCTCGGTGCGCGAAATCGTCTCGACCACCTCGGCGGTCGCCAGTTCGAGCCGTCCAGCCGGTGTGGAGGAGACGACCGGGATGGAGGAGAGGAACCGCTGCGTGACCTCGCCGCGCAACAGGCCGCCGACCAGGCGCTCGAGACCCGAGACCACGCCGGCGGGAGCGGCCGCCACGGTGCGGCCCAGCTCGGTGAGCCGTTGCAGCGTCAGGTAGTAGAGCCCGCCGACGATCAGCGCCAGGCCCAGCACGACGAGCGGCCAGCGCCACGAGGCCGGGACCCGGCGCGGCTCGGACGTCGCGTCACCCATCGGTCCGTTGGTCATCCGCCCGCTTGCCACCCGCCGATGTTAACCGGAGAAAATTCCCTCCCAGGCGGTTTTCCGCCCAGGCGGTTTGCGCTAGGTTGGCGAACCCGGGGGCGAGCCGGCCGTAGATTGCCTTGGCGGGAATTTCTCTGCTGGGAGGGGTGATGCGCGCGAGTCGAGTCGCAGTGGCGCTGGTGGTGGGGACGGGGCTGACCAGCCTGGTGGGGTCGATCGCGGCCGCTGACGGGCATCCGCGCGGGCCGCTGCTGACCACGATCGGCGACCCGTACCCGCAGCGGATGGACGATGGCCCCGATGCCTTCGTGGAGGAGCCAACGGCGGAGCCCGCAGAGGCGCCGGACTGGAACGTCGACGACCCGCCGGGCGACTGGGGCTGGAAGGAGGTTCCGATCGACGTCCGCGAGGGGACCTGGATCTCGCTCGACGTGGCGCCGGACGGACGCGAGATCGTCTTCGACCTGCTCGGGGATCTCTACCTGTTGCCGATCGGCGGCGGCGAGGCGCGCTCCCTGACCTCCGGAGTCTCCTGGGACATGCAGCCGCGCTTCTCGCCGGACGGCCAGCGGATCGTCTTCACGTCGGACCGCTCTGGCGGAGACAATCTGTGGACCATCGCGCGGGACGGCTCCGGCCTGCAGCAGGTATCCAAGGAGTCGTTTCGTCTCGTCAATTCGCCCGCCTGGTCGCCCGACGGAGAGTGGATCGCCGGCCACAAGCACTTCACCAAGACCCGCTCGCTGGGCGCTGGCGAGATCTGGCTCTGGCATCGCAGCGGGGGCGACGGTTTCCAGCTGACGACGCGGCCGAACGAGCAGAAGGACGTGGGCGAACCGGCTTTTTCGCCCGACGGGCGCTACGTCTGGTTTTCGCAGGACACCACTCCGGGCCCGTTCTTCGACTACAACAAGGACTCGAACGGTCAGATCTACGTGATCCGGCGCCTCGACCGGACGAGCGGCGAGCTCGAGGACGTGGTGACCGGGCCCGGCGGCGCGGTGCGCCCGCAACCGTCGCCGGACGGTCGCCAGCTGGCGTTCGTGCGTCGAGTGCGCTTTCAGTCGGTGCTGTTCGTGCGCGATCTGGCGAGCGGCGTCGAACGACCGGTGTTCGAGGGTCTCGACCGCGACATGCAGGAGACCTGGGCCATTCACGGCGTCTACCCGGCTTTCGGCTGGACCCCCGACAGCCAGTCGATCGTCGTCTGGGGGGGAGGCCGCCTGCACCGGGTCCACGTCGCCAGCGCCACCAGTGCAGCGATTCCGTTCCACGTGGCCACGACACGGCGCGTCGCCCGGGCGTTGCGCTATCCGGTCGAGGTGGCGCCGAACTCGTTCCGACCGCGCATGCTGCGCTGGGTCGAGGTGTCGCCGGACGGGCGTCGAGTGGTGTTCGAGACGCTCGGCAAGCTGTGGATCCGGGACCTGCCCGACGGCAAGGCCCGCCGCCTGACCCGCCAGGAAGAGCATCGCGAGGCGTTCCCGTCGTTCTCTCGCGACGGACGATCGATCGTCTACGTCGCGCACGATGACGAGACCTACGGCAGCGTGCGGATCGTGCCGGCGACCGGCGGCGAAGGTCGTGCGATCACCGGGCAGCCCGGGCACTGGTTCGAACCGGCCTTCACGCCCGACGGCCGGCACGTCGTGGCACGCAAGGGCGAGGGCAACTGGCTGCGCGGCCGCGCCTGGAGCGCCGAGCCCGGGCTCTGGCTGCTGCCGGTCGGTGAGGGCAAGTCGCGCCGGCTGGTGCGCGACGGTGCGCAGCCACACTTCGGCGCCCATGGCGACCGCGTCTACTTTCTGCGCTATCAGGACGAGGATCGTCGCTCGCTGATGTCGATCGGGCTCGATGCCACCGAGGAGCGCACGCACGCCAGCAGCGACGCTGCGGTCGAGTGGCGCGTCTCCCCCGACGGGCGGTGGCTGGCCTGGGCCGAGCGCTACAAGGTGTTCGTCACGCCGCTCGTCGAGAGCGGCAGACCGGTCGACCTGGGCCCGAAGGCGAGCGCCGGACCGGTCGCTCAGGTGTCGCGCGACGCGGGAGAGAACCTGCGCTGGTCCGGCGACTCGGGGCGGCTGCACTGGTCGCTCGGCCCGCAGCTGATGACGCGCGCGCTGCGCGACAGCTTCGCCTTCCTCGCCGGTGCGCCGGAGAAGCTCCCCGAGCCGGAAACCGCCGGCATCGATCTGTCGTTCGACGTGGCCGCCGACTTGCCGCGCGGGCTGATCGCCCTGGTCGGCGGGCGCGTCGTCACGATGCGCGCCGCCGACACCGGCGAAGTGATCGAGGATGGCGTCGTGATCGTGGACGGCAACCGGATCCGCGCCGTCGGTCGACGCGGCGAGATCGACGTGCCGGCCGGCGCGCGCGTCGTCGACGTGGGGGGCAAGACGCTCATCCCCGGCCTGGTCGACGTCCACTGGCACGGTCCGATCGGCAGCGATCAGCTGATTCCGGAGCGCAGCTGGTTCCTGCTCGCCAATCTCGCCTACGGCGTGACGACCGCCCACGATCCGTCCAACGACAATCGGGAGTTCTTTGCCGGCGCGGAACTGCAGCGCGCCGGCCTGCTGCTGGCCCCGCGGCTGTTCTCGACCGGCACGATCCTCTACGGCGCCGCCGGCGAGTACAAGGCCGAGGTCGACTCGCTCGACGACGCCAGCAGTCATCTGCGCCGGCAGCAGGCGATCGGCGCCTTCTCGGTCAAGAGCTACAACCAGCCACGACGCGATCAGCGGCAGCAGATCCTCGCCGCGGCGCGTGAACTCGGCATGATGGTCGTCCCCGAGGGCGGCTCGCTGCTGCAGCACAATCTCACCCACGTCGTCGACGGCCACACCGGGGTCGAGCACTCGGTGCCGGTCGGCAAGGTCTACGCCGACGTACTGCAGCTATGGGGTGCCACCGAGGTCGGCTACACGCCGACGCTCGGCGTGGCGTATGGCGGACTGATGGGGGAGGAGTACTGGTACGCCACGACCGATGTCTGGGCCGAGCAGCCACTGGCCAGTTTCGTGCCGCGCGAGGTGCTCGACCCGCGCAGCCGGCGCCGCCCCACGGCTCCGATGGAGGAGTGGAACCATTTCGCCGCAGCCGCGAACGCGCATGCGCTGGCCGAGGCGGGCGTGTCGGTTCAGCTCGGAGGCCACGGGCAGCGCGAAGGGCTGGCGGCGCACTGGGAGCTGTCGATGCTGGTGCAGGGGGGAATGACTCCGCACCGGGCGCTGCAGGCCGGGACGATCGACGGAGCGCGTTATCTCGGGCTGGATGGCGACCTCGGCTCGATCGAGGCGGGCAAGCTGGCCGACCTCATCGTCCTCGACGAGAACCCGCTCGAGCAGATCGAACACAGCCGCCGGCTGCGCTACATCCTGTTCAACGGCCGCCTCTACGACCCGCTGACCCTCACCCCCGTCCCCTGACCAGGAGGTTCCCTCAACGGGAACTTCGAGGCCTGGCGTCCCGGGTGGCCGTCGCAGTCGGCGCGGCCCTCGGAGGCTCGCTCGCCGGTGAAGTGGACGGGTGGAGGGGCAGGGGGCGGGGACGCTTGGGCTGGCGGCCGTCGCCGGTCGAGCGGCCGCGCAGGTGGCGCAGCGCCCACGGCAGCAGGTAGCGGGCGGTCCAACGCAGGTCGGCCCCCCAGCGCGCCCATCGGGACGGCGGTGCGAGCGGCGGCAGCGGCTCGGACCAGCTCGCGTCAGACCCCGGCAGGTCGAGCGCATGGGCCAGGGCTGCTGCGATACGCGCGTGCCCGGCGCCGTTGGCGTGCAGACGGTCATCGCTCCACAGGCGGGGATCGACCGCCACCGGGTAGCGTGCCAGGTCGACGAGCCGGCTGCCGGTCTCGGCACAGATGTGGCGCAGCGCCTCGTTGAGCGCCTCGATCCGCGGCGCCAGGCCCCGGGCCGCCGGCAGCACCGGGCCGAGGTCGGGGAGCGTGAAGGTCAGCACGGTGGCGCCGCCCGCTCGCAGGGCGGTCTGCATGGCGCGGATATCCGTCGCCACCGCGTCCAGGTCGAACCGTCGGCCGACGACGTCGTTGGTGCCGGAAAAGTGCGTCACGAGATCGGGCTGCATCGCCAGGGCGGGCGCCAGCTGCGTGTCGAGGATCTGCCGTGTCCGTCGCCCGCGCACGGCTAGATTCGCGTACAGCAGTTCGCCCTGCGCGCCGGCGACTGTCTCTGCCAGACGATCCGCCCAGCCGCGGTAGCTCCCGTCGCCCGCCGGATCGTCGAGCCCCTCGGTCGAACTGTCGCCGATCGCAACGTAGCAGCGAAACCTGGAGATCTGCACGGCGTGAGTCTAGTGGGATCGTCGAGCAGCCCGGCGTCGCCGGGAGAGAATGCTCCCATGGGACCCTCGCGCGAGAACCGTGACCTGCCCGCGGTCGACCCGACGGATCGCTTCGCCTCGCGCGTGCGCGGCTGCCTGCTGGGAGGCGCGATCGGCGATGCGCTCGGCGCCCCGATCGAGTTCCTCGACCTGGCGGCGATCCGGGAGCGCTTCGGGCCCGCCGGCCTGACGGATCTCGTGCCGGCCTACGGGCGGCTGGGGGCGATCACCGACGATACGCAGATGACGCTGTTCACGGCCGAGGGACTGATCCGCGCCTGGGTGCGCGGGGAGTCGCGCGGCGTCGGCTCACCGCCCGGTGTGGTCCGGAACGCCTACCTGCGCTGGCTGCGCACTCAGGACAGCGAGCCGATTCGTCGCTCCGAGCACCAGTCCGAGGTCGACACCGACGACGAGGGCTGGCTGCTCGGTGAGCGCTGGTTGCACGCGCGGCGCGCCCCCGGCAACACCTGCCTAGCGGCGCTGCGCGCCGCGTTT
>CAZUAT010000032.1:0-12657 GCA_964618415.1 uncultured Thermoanaerobaculia bacterium | reverse complement strand
GCGGCGAACGACAGCAAGGGATGCGGCGGTGTGATGCGAATCGCGCCCGTCGGCCTGCTGCCGCACGGCGGCAACTCCGAGGGCGGTCCGACTCCGATCGAGCAGGTCTTTCACCTCGGGGTCGAACTGGCGGCCCTCACCCACGGCCACCCGAGCGGCCAGCTGCCGGCCGGCGTCATGGCCGCGACCCTGTTCGGCATCGTGCATCAGGACCTGCCCTTGCCGCGCGCGCTGGAAGCGGCGATGCGCCTTGCCAGGCCGCGCGCCCACTCGGGTGAGACGCTGGCCGCGCTCGAAGCGGCTGCGGATCTGGCTGCCGCCGGTTCGCCAACACCGGAGGCCGTCGAGAGCCTGGGCGGTGGCTGGGTGGCGGAGGAGGCGCTGGCGATCGCGGTCTATGCGGTCCTGAGCGAGCCCGACGACCTGCGCTCGGCGCTGCTGCTGGCCGCCAATCACTCCGGCGACAGCGACTCGACCGCCTCCCTCGCGGGACAGCTGCTCGGCGCAGTGCACGGCGAACGCCGGCTGCCTGCCGACTGGCTGGCGGCGCTGGAGGGCCGCGAGACGATCACACGCCTGGCCGACGATTTCACGCTGCAGATGACCGGGTGTGCCCCGCAAGAGACCAACGGCTGGCAGCGCAGCTTCACCAAGGCCTGGTTCGCGCGCTATCCCCCCGTCTGACGGCCCGTTTCAACGGGCGAGGGCCGGGAAGTCGCCTCCCCGGCCCTCGCGTACAGCTGCTGCGCGGCGCGATGCCGCACCGCTCAAACGGCAAGCCTTACTGGACCGGCGGCATGCCCTGCATGGCGCCGCGGATGCCGAAGAAGACGCCGATCGCCGAGCCGATCATCGCCAGGACCATGCAGCCGATCATGCGCAGCGTCGGCGTCTTGAGCTCGTCCCAGTGCTTGGCGGCGTAGATGAAGATCACGAACGGGATCAGCAGGCTGGCGATCCCCCAGCCCACGCTCGTTTTGAAGGCGTGGATCAGGATCTGGATCCCGAAGATCAGCGCTCCGATGCCGCCCACGAACGAGAGAATCGTCCCCAAAGTTCCCATGATGTCCTCGACCTCCTGCGAAGCCGTGCCGCAACTCCGTCCCTCGGCACACCGGACACACGTCCGGTCCGTTCCGGGAACAGTTCCGTGCAGCAGTCGGCGTCTCTGTCTACACTCACCATACGCGAAATCCGGACCGGAAGTGACACGGCCGGGTCCCGACCCGGTCGAAACTGGCTGGCTATGGCACAATGGGCCGCGAACCGACCGGAGGTGCCCATGACCGGCCCGTACAGTTCAGGTCCCGCCCCCAGGATCGCGCCGCTCGGCCAGAGGACGTTGGTCCTGGCCGTCCTGATGGTCGCCGCCAGCGTGCCGCAGCTCTCGGCCCAGGCGCTGATCGGCTTCACCGGGGGCACGGCCGCCAACTCGGTCGAGAACGACGGCGACACGATCGGCTGGAGCTTTACCACCAGCCAGCGTTTCGTGCTCACCCATCTCGGATACTGGGACGGCGACTTTGCCACCTTGCCGCTGACCATTTCCCATCCGGTCGGGCTGTGGACCGACTCTGGCGACCTGCTGGCGGAATCGATCGTTCAGGCGGCCAGCCCGCGAACCGGCGACTGGCGGTACGTGGCCGCAGCGCACCACGTGCTCGCCCCCGGGACCTACCGGATCGGCGCCTTCGTGCCGGCCAACAACCCGTCCGCCGACTCCTATCGACACGGGGCCGAGAGCTGGACCATGGCGTCGGGATTCACGATGGGCGAGACGATGCGCGACCCGAATGGCGTGCGGAGCGGGCTCGAGTTCCCGTCGGTGGCCACGGCGGCCGGCGGTCGCTTTGGCCCGAACCTGCGCTTCACCACGCCGGAGCCGGGAATCGCGCTGGCGATGACGGCCACGGCCGACATGCGCACGTACGCCTGCGGAACCGTCGAGCAGCTGACCCTGCCGCCGGGCTCCGACCTGGCGATCTGTTACACCGTGGAGAACACCGGCAACGCGAACCTCACTCGCCACAACCTGGTCGACAGTCGCCTCGGCGCGGTGCTTTCGGACTTCCCGTTCGTCCTGGCGCCGGAGGCCCAGGCGTTTCTGTTACAGCTCTCCTCGATGCCGGCCGCCGGTGCCTGGTCGGCCACCTGGACGGCGTACAACCCCGGCCCGTTCGAGAGTTCGGTGGCGGTCGACGCCCTGGGCGTCCAACCGGGAGCGCCGGTGCTCGCCTGCAACGGCGACACGGTGACCTTCTCATCCGGTTTTCCGGCAGGAGTTTCCAGCTTCGACGCCCGTGCCTTCCCGGGCGGCGACAACTCGTCGGTCGACTTCTGGAACCTCGCCAGCTGCGGCGAGGCGGGCAACTGGACAGGCGCCCGCGGAGACGTGGCCTGCGCCTCGAGTGACGCCGGCCCGGCGGGGCCCTATGACACCCAGCTGCGTACCCATTCGTTCAGTCTGGAAGGCCAGGCCAGCGCGGTGATCGAGTTCTCCCTCAACTATCAGGACGGTGCCGACAACTTCGCGCTGGAGGCGTCGACCAACGGGGGGCTGAACTGGTCGGTGCTGCAGGCGTTCGCAGGCTCGTGGGGGGCGCTGCGCGAGGAGAGCGGTGTGCGGCTCGCCGTTCCGCTGACGCCCTACCTGGATCTGCCGTCCGTGCGTCTGCGCTGGCGGTACACCAACTCCGGCGCCGGAGCGAGTGACCTCTACGCGCAGGTGGACAACATCGCCCTGATCTGCGGCGACGGTCTGTTTTTCGACAGCTTCGAGTCGGCCGATACGCACGCCTGGTCAGCCGCGGCGGAGTAGCCGCCGCTGTCAGCCGGACCGCCGTCGGCGTCACGCCGCAGAGTCGAGTCGCGTACGATCTCCGGTCTCAGAAGAGCGATGGGAATCCGCGGTCGCCACAGCCCACCCGTATCGTGTCGTACCACGATCGCAGTTGCGGTTCTGCTGCTGCTCGTCGCCGGTGCGGCGCGGGCGGGGGTCATTCGCTCCGTCGACTTGGATTCCGGGCGCGATCGCACGGCCCTGGCCGGGCCGGTCTGGGCGCCGAGCCCGGAGTTTCGCCTCCAGCTGGGCGAGTTCACCCATCGGTTCGACTTCGACCAGCGGGCCGTCGACACATTCGGCGGCTCGGGATCGAAAGATCGCCTCGATCCGGCTGTCGATCTCGGCGCCCTGTTCGGGGGTGAACTGGCGCGCCAGGCGCGAGAACTGGGGCTGACGACGGGGCCCGACGGCTGGCATCTGTCTGGAGTCGTCGAGGACCTGATGGTGCGCAACCGCGAGGTCGCGTTCGGGCCGTTGCTGTTCTTTGGTCACATCGATGTCCGTCTCACGGTGACCGATCCGGCCGGTGAAGTGGCCGAGGTGCGTTATCGGTTCCATCCGACGTCGGTGCGCTTCAATGCCGGCTTCGGCAGCCGCGACGAGAACGCCGAAGCAATTGCTCAGTTCCTGATCGAGGCGGCGCAGGAAACCCTGGCGCGGCTCAATCGGCAGTTCTTCCGGCAGCAGCCCGTCGCCGGCGCGCAGGAGCGGATCCTGGAGCTGCACCGGACTGCGGCGGACCCGGACGAGGACCTGATCCGCTGGCTGGGGATCGCCGGCGACGTCAGGGCGATCGAACCGCTGCTGGCGGCTGCATCCGGCGCGGAAGACGAAAGTGCGCGAGCCGAAGCCGTCGAGGCGCTGGGGATCCTGGGAGCTGACGTCGCGCTGCCCGAGCTGCGCGCCCGCTACGCGAAGGAGGAGGCAGAAGTGCGCTGCGCCATCCTCGCGACGGTGGCGGAGCTCGATCCGGCCGGGGCGGCGACGTGGCTCTCGGAGGCCGATGCGACGCGCGAGCGCAGCCGTCCGTGCCAGTTCCTCGCCCTGCGGCTGCTCGGCCGGCTGCGCTGAACGGCGCGGGCTCCCGCGGTGCGGCGGGATACGATGCCCGCCATGCCGAAGCAGTACGGCGCGGGCGGACGGGTGAATCCGACGGCGGGCGCGGGGCGTTCGGGACCTGTCGACGGCCGGGCGCCGCGGTCGCTGCGCCAGCGCGTCTCGGCGCTCGCCAATCTCAAGCCGTTCCTGCGGATGGTGTGGGAGATCCACCCCGGCATCGCCATCGGCACACTGGTCCTGCGGCTGGTGCGGGCGCTGCTTCCGGTCGCCACCCTCTATCTCGGCAAGCTGATCATCGACGAGGTCGTCCGCCTGGGTCGACTCGAGCAGACGCCTGGAGACCTGGCGGGCTGGCTGGCGAGCGGGCTGGTGCGCCCGCTGCTGCTCCTGCTGCTCGCCGAACTCGGCGTCGCCGTGCTCTCCGACCTGTGCGGGCGCCTGGTGTCGCTGCTCGAGTCGCTGCTGGCGGAACGGTTCTCGAACACGGCGACGATCCGCCTCATGGAGCACGCGGCGACACTCGACCTCGAGGATTTCGAGGACAGCGAGGTGCAGGATCAGCTCGAGCGTGCCCGTCGCCAGGCGGCGGGGCGGTCGGGCCTTCTCGGACAGCTGTTCGGCCAGGCTCAGGACGTGGTCACGGTCGTCGCATTCGCGCTCGGGCTGGCCATTTACGCGCCCTGGCTGATCGCGCTGCTCGCCGTGGCGGTGATCCCGGCGTTTCTGGGCGAATCGCACTTCAACGCGCAGGGCTACGAGCTGGCCTGGCGGCGCACTCCGGCGCGCCGGGAGCTCGACTACCTGCGCAACACCGGAGCGAGCGTCGAGACCGCCAAGGAGGTCAAGATCTTCCGCCTCGAGCCGTTTCTCATCCGCCGCTACCGGCAGCTGGCCGAGGAGTTGTACGCGGCCAACCGAGCCCTGGCGGTGCGGCGGGCCGGATGGGGCGGCCTGTTCGCGGCGCTCGGAACGGTGGGCTACTACGGCGCGTACGGCTTCATCGCCTGGCGGACGCTCGCCGGCGAGTTGACGGTCGGCGATCTGACCTTCCTCTCGGGCTCGTTTCGCCGGCTGCGCAACCTGCTCGAGGGATTGCTGATCGGCTTTTCTCAGGTGGCAGGGCAGGCGCTCTATCTCGACGATCTGTTCTCGTTCTTCGAGATCCGGGCGGAGATCGCTTCGCCGCCGGATCCGCTGCCGGTTCCCGATCCGATCCGCGAAGGTTTCCGGTTCGAGAACGTCGGATTCCGCTATCCGGGCGCCGAGCGGTGGGCGGTTCGCCACCTCACCTTCGAGCTGCGCGCCGGGGAGGTGCTGGCACTGGTCGGAGAGAACGGCGCCGGCAAGACGACCCTCGCCAAGCTGCTGGCCCGGCTCTACGACCCTGACGAGGGCCGGATCCTGCTCGACGGACAGGATCTGCGCGCCTACGACCTGGGCGCGCTTCGAGCGCGCATCGGCGTGATCTTCCAGGACTTCGTGCACTATCACCTGACCGCGGCCGAGAACATCGCCGTCGGGCGAATCGAAGCGCTCGACGACCGCGCCCGAATCGTCGACGCGGCCGAGAGGAGTCTGGCGGCGGACGTCATCGAGCGGCTGCCGGGGGGCTACGATCAGGTGATCGGACGCCGGTTCCGCACCGGCGTCGAATTGTCGGGAGGGGAGTGGCAGAAGATCGCCATCGCGCGGGCGTACATGCGCGACGCCGATGTGCTGATCCTGGACGAACCGACGGCGGCGCTCGACGCGCGTTCGGAGTTCGAAGTGTTCCAGCGCTTCGCCGAGCTGTCACGCGGCAAGATCGCGCTGCTGATCTCGCACCGGTTCTCGACCGTGCGCCGCGCCGACCGGATTCTGGTGCTCGTGGGCGGCCAGATCGAACAGGCGGGGACGCACGAGGAGCTGATGGGGCAGCAAGGGCGGTACGCCGAGCTGTTCGACCTGCAGGCGGCCGGGTTCCGCTGAGGTGGCGAGGTGCCGTACCTGATCGACGGCTCGAACCTGGGCGGCGTGTTGGGCGGCGCCGCCGGATCGCGCTCTGCCGGGAGCGTCGTGCGGGAGCTGCTGGCATGGGCTCGCGAACGCCGGGGTGATGTGCTGGTGGTCTTCGACGGGCCGGAGCGCGCAGAGCTCGCCACTGCCTACGGGCCGTTGCGGATGCTGTGGAGCGGAGAGCGCGCCGCCGACGACCTGATCGTCGAGCGCCTCGGACATCGCGGGGACGGCTGGGTCGTCGTCACCTCGGACCGCGAGCTGGCGCGGCGTTGTCGCGCAACGGGCGCCCGGGTGGAGTCCGCCCCTGCCTTTCTCGCCCGCAGCCGTCGAGCCGGCTCGGCGCGACCTGCCACGGCGACACGTGCCGAGGCTGCGACCGACAAGCCGCCTGCGCATGCCGAGGAGCGTGACTACTGGCGGCGGATCTTCGCCGAGGAGGAGTGAGCGAGGGCTCGGCTGCCGGGCGTGGGTGAGCGGGCCTCGTGGGTGGAGCGAACGACCGCAATCCCGCCGAGCGGGAGCGAGAGGAAGCGGCCGACCTCGGCTCTGGCCGGGATGGCGGGTCAGCCTGTGGTGAGGATGGCGCGGGCGTAGAGAAGTTCGAAGCCCTGGCGCTGAACGTTGGCCTGAGAGGTCGAACCTGGAGCCGTCGTGACGACGGCCAGCTCGCAGCCGGCGCTCCGGGCGTCGGCGAGGCGCGCCGCCAGCAGGGCGCGCTGGACGCCTCGGCGGCGGTACTCCGGCAGCGTGGTGGCGCCGCACAGCTGTGCGATTCCGTCCTCCAGGCGACAACTGGCGACGCCCACGGCGACACCGTCGATCCGCGCCAGGTAACCGCACATGCCAGGGGCCCCGGTGAGATCGGTCATCACCTCTTCGAGCACGGCGCGCGGGAACTCCTCGTCGCCGCTCGTGCTGCCGTCGGGGCGAAGGAATCCATCGACGGCGATTCTGGTGAAGACGGGGTCCTGCCGCGGTTCCAACCGCTGGACGGCGATGCTGTCACTCTGCGGTTCGAGGTCCTCGAGCGAGCGCCCGAGAACGTGCTCGAAGCCGCGCAGGGCGAACCCGGCGCGATGGAGTTCTGCGAAGGCCTCCGGATCGACGAGCGTCGAGATCTCCACTCGCGCCGCTTCGCCGCGGCTGGCGAACAGGTCGGCAATCGAAGCCGCATCCCGTGCGGTCACCGGCCCGACGAAGCCGATCCCGATCGCCTTGTTCATCGGAGATCCGGGGCGGGCCCACGCTGCTACGCCGCCGGCCACATCGAGCAACAATCGGCGCTCGCTGGCAACCGCGCGCACGACGCCCGAGGTCAGCGCGGCTTCGGCCTGTTCGATTCGAGCGGCGAGGCGGGCGTTCCCGATCACGATGGCATCCTGGCCGGCAGCTGCGTCGAAGGACCTGGGGACTGGAGGCCGTGCGCCATTGTCACCGGACGCAGCGCTGGATCACGGTCCCCCGAGAGCGGATTGCGAGCGCGGCGTCAGGCGGCCCGCAGGGCCGAGAACGGCACCAGCCGTCGGCTCTCCTCGTCCCACAGCTTCAGCCGCGCGCAGCGCAGGCTGGTGAGGAAGGTCAGCCGGGGAGCCTTCTGCAGCAGCGGGCTGGACTCGAAGCACTCGCGCAGCCGGTAGTTCGGCACCTTCGCCGCGAGGTGGTGGATGTGGTGGAAGCCGATGTTGCCCGTGAACCAGTGCAGCAGTCGAGGCAGGTCGTAGAAGGAGCTGCCCTCGAGGGCGGCCCGGTCAGGATCCCAATCCTCCTGGTGATCCCAGTAGACCTCTTCGAACTGGTGCTGGACGTAGAACAGCCAGACGCCGACCGCGCCAGCGATGACCAGGATCGGCAGTTCGACCAGAACGACCGTCTTCCAGCCCAGCCAGGAGACCAGGCCCCAGCCGGCGAGGGCGAGGAACAGGTTGTTCCAGAGCACGCTCGCCCACTCCTTCTTCCAGGCGAACGGGATGTCGAACGGGAAGCGGTGCTTGAGGATGAACTGGTAGGTCGGGCCGATCAGGAGCAGGACGGGGGCGCTGCGGTAGAGCCGATAGCCCAAGCGGCGATACCACGGCAGGGCGCGGTACTCGCGCACGGTCAGCGTCTCGACGTCGCCGAACTCGCGGCGGTCCAGGTTTCCGGCCGTGGCGTGGTGGATGGCGTGAGTCTTCTTCCAGTAGCCGTACGGAAACAGGGTGAGCACGCCGAGGAAGGCCCCGACGAGGTGGTCGAGCTTGCGGTTGGCGAAAAAGGAGCCGTGGCCGCAGTCGTGCTGGATGATGAACAGCCGCACGTAGAGACCGGCCGTGATGAGGCCCATGGCCAGAGTGAGCAGATACGGCCCGCTCCGGGTGACGTTCCAGGCCATCAGGCCCCAGCCGGCGAAGTAGGGGATGAGCGTGTTGGCCAGTTGCCACCAGGCGCGGGCGTGAATCGGCTTGGCGAAGCCGGCCACGAGCTTGCGCAGCTGGAGCTCGGGCGTGGCCTCGACCGTGGCGTCGAGGGGGAGCGCCTCGTCGGCGCGGATCTGCATGTCGGTCAACGGGTCCTCCGGCGTCAGCCGCGCAGGGCGCTGGCGGCGGCCAATTGTAGCCGATCCGGGCCCGGCGGCGGCGGCGCACGAAGCTCAGCCGGCAGACGGCTGGGCGAGCAACTCGCGGCAGGCCGAGGCGGTCGCATCCTCGGCGGCCGGGCGGGCCGCGCACGCGTCGACGACACGCTGGCGCAGGGCCGCGACGATGGGTGTGCGGGCCTCGGGGTCACCCGCTCGCCAGGTCTCGAGGGAGGTGAGCACGGTCTGGAGTCGGCTCCGATTGCCCCCCGCAAAGGCGTCCGGCCCGGACAGGAGATCGGCGAGGACGGCGGCGCCGTCGGTCGCGATGGCGTCGAGTCCGCCAGGTGCCAGTGAGAGCGCGCGGCGCAGGTAGCCGCTGCCCCAGCGGAAGGCGGTCATCGAACGGGGACCGCCTGCGGTGCGGGCCTCCTGCCAGGCGCGCCGGTAGAGGGTCACGGCCTCCTCGGCCCGACCGGCCTCGGCCGCAAGCCCGGCGAGCCAGCCGACGTAGTAGTACGAGGCCGAGGTCTCGCCGAGGTGGCGCTCGATCAACGTCGCCGCCTCGTCCGGCAGGCCGGCCTCCTCGAGCAGTCCGGCGAGGGTGTTCATGGCGGCCTGCATCGCCTCCGGATCGGAGATCGCGCCGGCGGTGGCCTCGATGCGGTCACGCAGGTGGGCGAGCAGCGGCTCCGGGACGGGCGCGTCCGCCGGGCGATCGAGAACGGCGAGCTGGAGCTGGGGTCGCAGTGCGACGACCTGCTCGAGGGGCCCGAGTTCCGGGTCGGTCTCGAGGGCCCGCGCGGCCGCGAGCCAGGTGGACACCAGCCGGTCACGCTCCGGCCCCGCCTCGGGCACCACCAGCTTCACCAAGTCGCTGGCACCATACAGGACGAGGTCGAGGTTGGTCCGGCGCTGGACCGGATCTGCCAGCAGGGCACTCAACTCTGCGAGCGCGTCGCGGCGCAGCTCCGGTGCGATCGGATCGGCGGCAGCGTCGGCGGGCAGATCGGCGCGCTCGCTGAGCCAGAGGGAGAGGAACCGCGAGCGTACCAGTGGGTCGGTCGGCGGGGTTTCGCGCCAGAAGCGCTCGAACAGTCGTCGGCGGCCGTCGGCATCGAGGCCGGAGGTGCCGTCCTGGTTCCAGGCGTGGAAGGCGAGCAGGCGCAGGTCGGCCGCCGGAAGGCCGGTCGGACCGAGGCGCTCGGCCTCGGCGATCCGCTCGGCCAGGGGGCGAGCCGCGTCGAGCGCCGCCGCCAGCAGCTCGGCGTAGTCGTCGACCGGCAGCAGGCTCGGCATCCGGGCGATCTCGTGCCCGTCCGGATCGAAGACGATCACCGTAGGGTAGCCCGAGGTCTCGAGCCGTTCGCCCCAGATCTGCGCTCGCTCGGTGTCGCCATCGAGGTAGACGGCGACGGCGGCGTCGAGGCGGGCGCGGATCTGCGGCAGCGGGAAGATGCGCTGGCGCAGCGCGTGGCACGGCGGGCACCAGACCGCGCCCCAGTAGAGGAACAGGGGCTTGCGCTCGCGCGCGGCGGCGGCGAACGCCTCGTCCACCGTTCCGGTGAACCAGGCGACGTCGTCGCCGTGTGCGACGGTCGCGTCCGTCGAGACTGCGGGCGACGCCGGGGGGGAGGCTGTGGCAGGCGCTGCGCCGTTCCGACGGCAGGCAGTGCCGATCAGCAGAACGAGGAGCAGCGTCGGGGCGAGCGTGTGCGTCCGCGAGCGGGGCCAACCGGCCATCGGCAACCTCCAGTCGACCGTCGACTGTAGCAGCCGCCCGCCCCGGCCCGTGGGTCGGTCATTCGTCTTGAGGATCGCGGTCGCGGCTCGGCACGACGAGGACGGGCACCTTGGAGAGGCTCGACACCCGGTCGGCCACGCTGCCGAGCAGCAGGCGGTCGAATCCGGTGCGTCCTTCCGTGCCGATGACGATGAGGTCGGCGCCCGCTTCCTCGGCGCGATTGAGGATCGTGGTCGCGGGTGGGCCGTGCCAGACCTCGGTGGAGACCCGCACCTGCGGCCCGCATTCGGCGGCGATGTCGGCAAGCGCTTCGCGCGCCGCAGGCACCAGCTCGCGGGCGACCGTTGTCGCAAGCCCGGCGCCGCCGGGGTTCATCGGCAGGGGGACTTCGAGGTCGGGCACGACGTGGAACAGCTCGAGGTCGGCTTCGGTGAGTTCCGCCATGCGCCGGGCAAGGTCGAGTGAGCGCCGGGAACCCTGAGAGAAGTCGACCGGGGCGAGGATACGTCGCAGACGGCCGGCCGGTCTCGGGTGGCGCGAAGGGATGACGAGCACCGGGCACGAAGCGCCGCGCAGGACGGCCGCGGTGACGCCGCCCATGAGCAGTCGGGACGCGCCGCGGCGGCCGTGGGTCCCCATGATGATCTGGTCGACGTCGTGCTCGCGAGCGAACGCGAGGATGCCGCTGGCGGGGGACGGAGCACGGCGCACGAACTCGCGCAGGTGCAGGGTGCGGCCATGCTGGCTCTCGATCATGCGGGCCATTTCGGAACGGGCGAGCACCTGGAGGCGCTCGAACAGTTCTTCGGGCTCGGGGAAGTGGTGTTCGGGATCGAACGGGTCGGCGCCACCGAACGAGACGACGTTGAGCAGCAGCAGTTCGGCGTCGCCGACCTCGGCCCAGAGGAGCGCATGATCGAGCGCCGCGCGGCTCGATTCGGAGAAGTCGGTGGGGAAGAGGAGCTTGCGCTTGCCGGACATGGACACCTCCAAGGACGGGGCCGACGGGCTCGCGGGGCGCGCGAATGGTCGACGCAACGACAGTATGAACGCCCGCAAGGGAGGTGTCGCCACCCCCGAGGGCAGGGCGTTCGTGGAGAGGCGTATACCGAGCAAGAGGGGGGAGGCGACGGGGCGGAGGCGCGCGTTGGGGGCGCTGTAGGATGCGCTCTCCGGACCGCGAACGAGGTACAACCGACTGTTGGAGGCGGTGAATGCGACCGACCCATCTCGCGCTGGTACTCGCCGTCGGCCTGGTGACGCAACCGATGACGGCGCAGGAGTGGCCGTTCGGTGGTCCCGGGCCGGACGACTGCTCGATGGCCGCGACCCGGCCGGATCCGATCTACGATCCGGCGCCAGGGCTGCACACGATTCAGGTGGTGGTGCACGTCCTGCAGAGCGGCGACTGTGCGCAGGGTGCGCTCTCGGATGCCGATGTGCAGAGCCAGATCGACGCGCTTAACGAGGATTATCTGGCGCTCGCGGGTACGCCGGGGGCCGGCGGGGCGCCGACGGGGATTCGGTTCGTGCTGGCCAGCGCGGATCCGGACGGCAACCCGACGAGTGGCATCGATCGACACTGCAATGAGCTCTGGTACCAGGACGACGCCGCCTACTGGGACTCGATCGCATGGGACGGCTTGCGGTACCTCAATCTGTACACGAACACGGCCGATGGGGCGCGAGGTTACGTGCCGTTCCTGCCGGCATCGGGGGAGGGGACGATCGGTTCGCCGGAGGACCGGGTGGTGATCAACACGCTGGCGTTCGGGCGACAGGATCCGCCACCGGTGCCGCATCATGCGGGAGGGCGGACGGCGACGCACGAGATCGGGCATTACCTCGGGCTGTTTCACACGTTCTATGACGGATGCGGTGTCGCGGCGTCGCCGGGGTGCTACGAGTCGGGAGACCGGATCTGTGATACGCCGCCGGATGCGGCGGCGCAGGATGTCTGTCCGGTGGGCGCGACGAGCTGTGGCGGATTCGCGTCGTCGGTCGAGAACTACATGCAGTACACGGACGACCCCTGCATGACCGGCTTCACGCACGAGCAGGGGATGCGGATGCGCTGCACGCTGATGCACTACCGGCCCGGACTGATCGAGGCGCAGCTGCTGTTCCGGGACGACCTCGAGACCGGCAACCTCGACCGCTGGTCCTCCGCCACCCCCTAACCCCTCACGAGGTGCCACCGTCTTGGTGGGGGAGCGAATCGAAGTCGGCGTGGAAGGCTCAGCTGGCAGTTGGCGAAGGCGCTAGGGCAATGGCAGGAGCGGCTGTGGACCGGGCTTCAGCACCTCGGCGGGATGCTAATCGCGACTTGCGCACAGCTTCCACGCACCACCGCCCCACGCGGCATCGCGCGCCCTCGCTTGAAACAGCCGATCGGGACTGGCCGCCCTCGCCGCTACCCAGGCGGCGAAAGCGCCGCGCGCACGAACGGCCCGGGCGGCGGGA
>CAZUAT010000031.1:0-34992 GCA_964618415.1 uncultured Thermoanaerobaculia bacterium | reverse complement strand
CTCGCCGAGCGCGGGGTTGACGTGGCGCGGCGCGGCACCACCGGCGACCAGCAGACCGCCGCGCACGCCGCGCCAGGCCGCGCCCTGGGCGGCGGCCACCAGCGCCCGCCGGCAGGGCGGGCAGATGCGCTGGTAGTGGTCGGGGCCGCCCGGGCCGCCGGCGATCCGATAGTCGAAGCCCAGCCGGCGCTCGACGTCGATCAGGTCGTCGGCGTGCATGCGCGACGTGAAGCCGTGCCCGCAGCGGGCGCAGCGCTGCGCCTCCTCGTGACGGCCGACCTCCTTGTAGAAGCGCACTGCGATCTGGGCCGGCCGCTGAAAAACGTGGAAGAACTTGCCGAACGGCAGCCAGAGGAAGGTGAAGATCACCGTCATGGCGTGCAGGATGGCCAGGAAGTCGTAGGCGTAGCCGTGCATCCAGGTGTAGCTGGCGGTCAGCATCAGGCCGGTCAGGCTGACCGCGAACAGCAGGATCAGCGGCAGGAAATCCTCGACGTAGCTCTGCAGCGCGGCGGCCCCTTCCTCGCGCATCCGGCGCCGCATCGCCAGCATGACTCCCGCGATGACCAGAAACGACGCCCAGACGAGGCCGTGAAACAGCAGGAAGGCGAGCCAGGACTGGCTGGGGAAGCTGAACGCCGGGAAGCCGAAGACGATGACGCGGTAGATTGCCGGGTTCCCGGCTTCGGATTCGAAAGCCAGCCAGCCGAAGACCAGCGGAAACGTGATCGCAACGGCCAGCGCGCAGCCCCACATGATCAGCAGGTGGGTGAGGCCGCGCAGGCGGCCGCGCGCCCAGATGAACCGGTTGAACGCGATGTCCGAGGTGGCGTGCGCGAGCAGGCCGCCGAGGTGGCGCAGGCGGCGCCCTGGCCCCAGGAAGACCTGCCAGCCCCGCCGCCAGTAGACGTCGGTGGGCGGGCGGCGCAGCCACATCGCGTACCGATAGGTCAGGCCGAAGGTGGCGAACAGCACCGAGAACGTGTACGCCACCAGCGCCGCATCGAAGTGGGCGAGGTTGCGCGAACCGGCGGCGATCAGCAGCCCGAGTGCGGCGGTGGCCAGAATCGCCCATGCGATCGGCCCGCCGTTCTCCCTCCTGGTGGCACGCGACGTCACGGTCCGAGTCGGCCCTCCTCTCGTGGAGCGTCCCCATCGTAGCGCTCCCCGGCTCGCAGGGCCAATCGAGTCGGCGGGACGGTCGCCCGGCGCGAAGGTCTCAGTCCGATGTCGCTTGTCGGCGCCGCGCCGCCGATCGACGATGCCGCGCAGGGGGCGGAGCGTTCGTGTCGGCTTGTGGCGTGGTGGGCAGATCCACGGCGTACGTGCAGGCGGGGGCGCCGTCCGGAATGAAGCCCTCCCGCCGCAGCGGCTGTCCGAGCAGGGCACCGACCAGCGCCATTTCGCTGCGACACGGCAGGCGCGTGACCTCCACCAGTTCGCGCAGCGGGCAGTGGTGGAGACGCAGGCGAGGCTGCGAGCTGTCGTCGTTCACCTCGGCGAGGAACCCCTCCGCGGAGAGCAGACGAGCCACCGCGTCGAGCCGTTGAGCAGGCGCCAGCCGGCCGACCTGCGCTTGCGCCTCGGCCTGTTTGCGCTCGAGGCGCGCCGCGAAGAACTGCTCGAGCAGGTCGCCGCGGCCGCTGGCCAGCAGGTGTGCGGCCAGGTCGCGCAGCAGCTCGCCGCTGCGGTCCGGAAACAGTGCCTCGCCGGCGGGTGCGAGGCGGTAGCGGACACGCGGCCGGCCGACGCCGGCGCGCTCCAGGCCAGCACGCTCGACCAGCCCCTGCGCGACGAGCGCCTCCAGGTGGCTGCGCACCGTTTCGACCGTCAGGTCGAGGCCGGCGGTCAGCTCAGCCAGCCCGGCCTCGCCCAGGCGCTTGAGGCGGTCGAGCAGGAGCCGGCGGCTCCCGCCCAGGCCGGGGGCACGCAGGTCGGTGCTCGGAGCGGGCATGCCGGAAGTCTCCGCTTGACCCCGCAAATTGTCAAGATTATTCTCTTGAATATTATGAGCGCCGGCGAATCGCAGCCTTCGCCTCCCGCGACCCCGGGTGGACCGGGCCTCCTCTATCCGCGCTTCTTCCTCGCCGGAATTGGGATCACCCTGACTGCCGGCGCCGGCTGGGGCGCCTGGCTGCTGCTGCGCATCGCCGCCGCCCGCGACTTCACGCAGCCGTCGATCCACGCCATCAACGCCCACGGCCAGGCGCAGATCTACGGCTGGATGGGGCTGTTCATCCTCGGCTTCGCGCTGCAGATGTTTCCCGCCTTCTGGCACCGGCGGCTGGCAGCACCGCGCCTGGCGCGCCTGCTGCTGCCGCTGATGGCGGCCGCGGTGGCCGTGCGGGCGGTCGCCGAGGCTCGCCCGACCGGCGGGTCCGCGCACCTGGCGGTGGCCGCCGGGACGGTGCAGCTGGCGGTGATCGTCGTCTTCGCAGGCCTGCTGACGGCCGCCTGGCGGGGACGGGTCGGACGCGACAACGTCGCCGATCGCTATCTGATCGCCGGCCTCGGCTGGTTCGTGGCGGCGGCGGGCCTCGACCTGTTCCACCTGTCGCGGACCGTGTTCGCGCCCAGCCGGGAGGCGCTGCTGGCCGCCATCGCCACCTGGCAGGTACCGCTGCGCGACCTGCAGATCCACGGGCTCGCATTGTCGCTGATCCTCGGCGTTTCGCTCTACATTCTGCCGGGCCTGTTCGGGCTGCCGCCGGCCGACCTGGCGCGCGCCCGGCGGCTGTTCTGGCCGCTGCAGTTGTCCATCCTGGCCGAGGCGGCGCTGTTTCCGCTCGCGATGACCTGGCGGCGCCCGCTCGGCTTCGTGGCCGTCTGGGTGGCCTCGATCGCCTTCGCGATCTGCGTCGGGCTGGCGTTCGCCAACCTGCGGGCATTTGCCACGCCGCGCTTTCAGCTGCCGCGCCTGTCGCCACTCGCTTTCGTGCGCGCCGCGCACCTCTGGCTCGGCCTGTCGCTCCTGATGCTGGCGGCCGGGCCGTTCTGGTCCCATCTGGTCGGGCAGCCGTTCTCGCACGCCTGGCATGGCGCGACGCGTCACGCCATCACGGTGGGCTGCGTGAGCCTGATGATGATCGGCGTGGCGTCGCGCCTCGTGCCTCGTCCGCCGGGCAGCGGCAGTGCGGGCGCAGCGATGCCGATCGCGCCGTTCGTCCTGCTCAATCTCGGATGCGCGCTGCGCGTGTCGCAGCAGGTGCTCACCGACCTGACCCCGGCCGCATTCCCGGTGGCCGGCGCGTCGGGCCTGCTCGAGGTCGCCGGGCTCGCCTGGTGGGCGATCTGGATCGTGCCGCGCCTGCTGCGCGCCGGCCGGCCACTGGCGGCCGCGCAGGCGACCATGGCGGCGGCTGCGGCCGTCCAGCGGCCGGACGAGGGAGGGTGACACGCCCTCGGGCGCGTCGCCAGGGAGGCTGGAGATGACCTGGGGGATCGTGCTGTTTCTGCATCTGCTCGGTGCCACCATCTGGACGGGCGGGCACCTGGTGCTGGCGGTGAGCGTGCTGCCGCGTGTCCTGCGCGAGCGCTCTCCGGCCGACCTGCTGCGCTTCGAGGCGGCCTACGAGCGCATCGGCATGCCCGCGCTGGCCGTGCAGGTCGCGACCGGGCTCTGGCTGGCGTGGCGGATGGTGCCCGATCCCGGCGCCTGGCTGGCTTTCGACAACCCGGTGACCAGCCTGATCGGCGTCAAGCTCCTGCTGCTCGCCACGACGGTCGGCCTGGCGCTGGATGCGCGGCTGCGCGTGTTGCCGAAGCTGAGCGAGCGCAACCTGGTCGATCTCGCCTGGCACGTGGTGCCGGTGACGGTGGTCTCCGTGCTGTTCGTCTTCGTGGGGGTCTCGTTCCGGATCGGCTGGTTCAACTGAGTCCGCGGACTCCTCGGGCGGGGGTGTCCGGGACCGGCCGCGCCCAGAGCCGGAAGCCGCCACGGAACGCGTTGGCGTTGTCGCCTCGCTGCGCTCCGGCCGGCAGTTCGTCGAGCAGCCGGACGTTTCCCCCACCCAGCACGACGTAGTCGGCCTGCAAGGCCGGCCGCAGCAGGCCGACGACGATCGCGACGTGCCTCCGCCACCGCTGCAGGCCGAGGCGCGCGAGGCCGGCATCGCCCACGTACTCCTCGTAGCTGCGCCCGTCCCGGTAGGGGAGGTGGGCGATCTCGAGCGGCACCGGGACGCCGTCCAGGATCAGGGCGGCTCCGAGGCCCGTCCCCAGGCCGAGAAAGAGCATCCGTCCGCCGCGGTAGCTGCCCAGCGCCTGCATCACGGCGTCGTTGACGATCCGGACCGGGCGGCCGAAAGCGCGACGGAAGTCGTACCGCGTCCACCCCGGCCCGAGGTTGTGCGGCTCGGCAACCACCCGGTTGCGGACGACCGCGCCCGGATAGCCGATCGACACGGCGTCGAACCTCCAGCCCCGGGTGGCGGCGCGCACGCCGGCCATCATCTCTTTCGGCGTGAGGCGCGGTCCGGAGGGGAGCGCGACCGCCTTGCGTCGGCCGGTAGCCAGCAGCTTGATCGAAGCGCCGCCGATGTCGATCACGAGCACCTTCATGGGGTCGCATCCTCTCGCAAACCGCACCGGGCATGCGGTCCGCCATGGCGCTCCCGGCGGGCCCGGATCCGACCCGTCGCCCACAACGCTGCGTGCTACGCTCCCCGCCGTCCGACGATGCAGAAGGCCGGCAAGTACGAAATCGTGCGCAAGATCGGCGCTGGGGGCTTCGGCGTCGTCTACGAAGGTCGCGATCCGTTCATCAAGCGACGGGTGGCGATCAAGGCCTGCACCACCGAGGACGAGGAGATCCGGCAGCGCTTCTACCGCGAGGCCGAGATCGCCGGCAATCTCCAGCACAAGAACATCGTCACGATCCACGACTTCGGGATCGAAGACGGCGTGCCCTACCTGGTCCAGGAGTACCTCACCGGAGAGGACCTCGAGCATGCCATCGCGCGCGCCGAGCCGATCCCGCTCGAGCGCAAGCTCGACATCCTGATCCAGGCCGCCCACGGCCTGCGGCACGCGCACGAAGCGGGCGTGATCCATCGCGACATCAAGCCGGCCAACGTCCGCCTGCTCGACGACGGCCGGGTCAAGATTCTCGACTTCGGCATCGCCAAGCTCGCGCACGTCGAGAGCCGCCTGACCAAGGAAGGGATGACGGTCGGCACGGCCGCCTACCTGCCGCCGGAGCAGATCCGGGCCGAGAAGATCGACTTCCGGGCCGACGTGTTCTCGTTCGGCGTGCTCGCCTACGAACTGTTGGCGATGGTGCGGCCGTTCGATGGCAAGACGCTGTCGACGCTGCTCTTCCAGATCCTGTCGCAGACGCCGCGGCCGCTCGCCGAGGCGATGCCCGGCCTCCCGCCGCGCCTGACCAGCCTGGTCGACCGCTGTCTCGACAAGGAGGTCGACCGGCGCTGCGCCTCGTTCGCCGAGGTGGCCGATGAGCTCGAGGCGGTTTACGGCGATCTGACGGCGGTCAGCCGGATCGAGGCGGTCAGCCCTACCGTGGCGCTGCCGCGCGCTGCGATCGCACCCGAGCCCGAGCCGGATCCGGCCGCGGAGCGGGAGCGCGAGCGGCTGGCGCGCGAACAGGAGGAACAGGCGCGCCGCGAAGCCCGGGTGCGGGAGCTGCTCACCGCGGCCGCCGCCGACCTGGCAGCCGGACATCCCGAGCGCGCGGCGGACCTGGCCCGTCAGGCGATGGCATTGGACCCGGGTGCCGCGGAGGCCCGAAAACTGGTCGACGAGGCCGAGGCGGCGCAGCGACTGGCCGCCGAGCGCGAGCGGCTGCGTCGCGAGTCCGAGGAGCTGGCGCGCGCCGAGGCGGAGCGGGCGCGCCGGCACGCGGCGCTGGCGGCCGAGATCGATCAGGCGCTGGCGGGCGACGCGCTGGCGCGTGCCGAGAAGGCGATCGTGCGGGGCGAACGGGAGCTCGGCCCGGGGACGTTCGAGGACCGCAGGCGCCAGCTGGAGGCGCGCCGGGTGGCGCTGCAGGAGGCGGAACGGCTGGAGGCCGAGCGTCGGCGCGTCGAGCGCGAGGAGGCGGCGCGGCGCGCCGCCGAAGAGGCGGAGCGTCGGCGGGCCGAGGAAAAGGCTGCTGCGGAGCGCCGGGCGGCCGAAGCACGGGCTGCCGCCGAGCGCCGCGAGCAGGAGCGGCGCGCCGCAGCGGAGGCGGCCCGGCAGCAGGCGATCGAGCAGGCGGGCGCGAAGCTGCACAAGCGGCTCGCCGCCGGGGACCTCGAGCGGGCGCGGCGCGAGCTGGCCAAGGCCGTTGCCGCCCACGGAGCGGAGCCGTTCGCCGCAGTCGCCGACCAGCTCGAGCGCGCGGTGGCGGAGCAGGCTGCCGAGCGCGAGCGCGCCGAGAGGGAGGCGTCCGACCGCCGGCGGGCGGCGGCGCTCGAGGTGTCGACCGGGAGTGCCGTGCCGTCGGGCTCGTTCGCCAGCCCCGGAGCGTCGATGACGCCCCGCAGTCGGGCAATGGCAGGCTTGGCCGCGGGCGTGGGGATCGTCGGCCTGGCGACGGTCTCCTGGCTCTACCTGGGCCGCGGCGCCGACTCCGCCGGTCAGCCGGCGACCGCCCCGCCGGGAGCCGAGGTCGAGCAGGAACTGCCGCTGCCAAGCGCGAACGGGCCCGCCGTCGAGACGACGTTGCCGAATGCCGCCGAGGCTCGCCCCGAGCCGGTCGAGCCTGCGACCGAGGAGAGGCCGCCGGTCCCGCAGCCGGAGCCTCTACCCGCCGAGCGGCAGCCACCCGTGGACGAGCCGGCGCAGCGCCCTCCCGCACCGCGCGATCCGGCTCCGATCCGCGATGCACCGGCGCGCGCTGCGGAGGCGCCCTCCTCCACCGCCCCGCCGGTGTCCGAGCCAGTGC
This sequence comes from uncultured Thermoanaerobaculia bacterium, assembly GCA_964618415.1. GTDB lineage: Bacteria > Acidobacteriota > Thermoanaerobaculia > Multivoradales > JAGPDF01 > JACTMI01. Next base: position 28,109 of record CAZUAT010000031.1, on the reverse strand, counting down.
GCCAGGCGCCGACCGAGCCGGAGCGCGAGAGCCCGCCCGTTCCCGTGTCCGAGCCGGCCGTCGAGACGCGGCCCGAGGCGCCGGCGGTCGACGAGACCGCAGCCGTCCGCGCGGCGCTGGAGCGCTACCGAGCCGCCTACCAGGCGCTCGATGCGGCGGCGGTGCGGGCGGCCTGGCCCGGCCTCGACGCCGGTGCCGAGCGGCAGATCGCCCGCGCCTTCGAGGGTTACCAGTCGCTCGCCATGACGCTGTCCGACTGCCGCTACGCCGTGGACGGCGACCGCGCGACCGCGACCTGTCGCGTCACTCAGCGGATCGACGTCCGGGTGGGGCGCGACTTCGAGTCGACGCAGGAGGCGGTCTTCCAGCTGCGTCGCGCCGGTGACCGCTGGGTGATCACCGAGCGCACCGCCAGCTGACCGCCCCCCGGTCTCTCTCGCTGCGTCCTCGCCGCGAGGAGGTTGGCGTCAGAAGCTGTAGTCGATCCCGAACAGCGGAATGATGCCGTCGTCCTGCAGCCCGTCGTCGGACAGGCTGACGATGGCGTTGAGGCTGAGCAGGAAGCTGCCGCCCGGATTCCAGCGGAAGCCGAACGAGCCGAGCAGCAGGTCGAGATCGTCCTGTCCGAAGTGCAGGTCCGGCACCTGAGCCGTCTGGAGCGGGCCGTCGGGCTCGGTGACGAACTCCACCGTGCGGTTCACCGACTCGATGGTGCGCGCGTCACGCAGAACGCGACCGACGACATCCGCGGCGAAGGTCAGCCGCGGGTGAGCGGCCCAGTCGAAACCGGCGGCATAGTTGATCTCGTCCGGCACGTCGCCGGCCATGTCGCTGCCGCCCGAGGAGAGGGTGTAGCCGACGTTCGCGTGCGGCGAGAAGCTGCCGAACGTGGTCGAGCCGACCAGCATCAGCTTGCTCTGCGTGGCGCCGGTTCCGAGCAGGTCGTCCTCGTCACCGGTCGGCAGACGCACGTCGAGGGCGGCGGCCAGCCCGGAGCCTCCCTGCCCGGCGAGGCGATACTTGCCGCGCAGCACGACGTCGCCGAGTCCCGAGGCGCTGCCGGAAGCGAAGTGGGACTCCGTCGTGGTGCCGTTGCGGAAGCGATGGATACCGGAGTTGCCGGTCGCCAGGCGATTGATCGACAGCTCGGCCTGGGCATCGAGGTTGACGTCGAGCACCGGGACGGCGATCGACAGGTCGAGCCGGTCGGTGGCGCCGTAGCCGATGAAGAAGACCGCGGTCGACGTGTCCAGCCGAATCCGCGTCGCTGCCTCGATCACGTCGCCCTCGAAGAACAGCGTCGTCGGCGAACCGTCGTGGTTGGTGTCCTCGTGAAAGAGCGGGAAGGCGATCTCGCCCTCACGCAGATCGAGGTCGTCGAGCGTGTCGTAGCTCGCCTCCTGATAGCTGAAGCCGGCGTTCCACTTGCCGCGACCGAGCGTCTGGGCGCGCTCCGCGTAGATCGGCCCGAACGACTCCGACGTCCGGTTGAAGATGCCGAGCGTCGGGTCGTAGGCATAGGTGAAGCCACCGGCCGACGAGCCGATCGGGAAAGTCGCCAGCTGAGTCGCCAGGCTTTCGTTGATCAGCCGGCCGGCATCGCGCAGGCGGTCTTCCTGATCGATGAAGTGGGCGGCATGGCTCGGGAAGCCGGCCGGGGGGTCGGCCAGGATGATGCGCTGATCGAACAGGTTGGGCAGCAGGTTCGCCAGGTCGTCCGCGGCGGCGGGCGCCGCGACGCAGGCGGCGAGGATGGCGGCGAGACAGCGGACGAACGAAGAAAGGCGCATGGGATCTCCTCCGGAATGCGGCAATCGAGGGGTACCCGGGCATCCTAGGGACGCCCGGAAGACGGTGTCAAGGCGCGCGACGCGCCCCCGACCTGGCTGTTCCATCTCGAGGGAACTACGCCGACCCGGGGGTAAACCGGCCACGCCGCCATCGACCTCTCTGTTGGCGAACCGGGCGCGGCACGAGGCGGTCGGCAGAATGTAGAACGGGGAATTGGAACCGACCCGACCCCCGGCCCGCGACGAGGCCAATGCGGTCGGTTCCAGATCGGCAGCACCGCAAATGGCGGTGCAGTCCGACTGTGCGGCGCGGGCAAGCGACGTGCCAGAGCCGACAGGCGAACTGGCACGGTCCGTGCCCCTACTCTCCGTCGACTCGCCGCATGACGCGGCGACGCGAACCCATCAGGAGTCGCCTCATGATCGATACTCACCAGACGTATCGCGCCCTGACGCTCGTGGTGACGGCGCTCGCTGTCGCCGCCTGCGACCCCCAGATGAACCAGGCCACCGTGGACCCGGACCGCACGACGCCGGTGGCCACGCAGCAGGAGGTGCCGGGCACCGAGAGCAGCAGCGATATCTCGGCAATGACCGCCCGCGCCCGCGTGTCGGATCTGCGCATCGGGACCGAGGTGGGGCCCGACGGCGCCGTTTCCGAGCACAACGACCAGGTCGTCGCCGGCGAGGCAATCGTCGCGTCGATCGCCGTCGGCGACGTCGGCGTCGGCTCGCAGATGAAGGCGGTCTGGAGCACCGACGACGACCGCCAGCTGTCCGAGCAGACCGCGGTGGTCGAGCCGGGGCAGACGCACATCGTCTTCCGGGCCCCGGACACGATCGACTGGGCGGTCGGCGACTACGAGCTCGAGATTTTCCTCGGCGACGAGGTCGCAGCCAGCGAGTCGTTCGAGGTCGTGGACCGGGCCGGCTGAGCATCCGGTTTCGGGGCAACGGAAAGCGGCCGGCGTGGCAACACGCCGGCCGCTTTGTTTCTTGCTCGGGAGTTGCGCTCGTCAGGCCGACGCGGTGGCAGCCGCCTCGACGTTCACCATCGACGTCGCGATGGCGGTGAGGCTCTCGTCGGCCGCCCGCTCCTCCTCGAGAATCGTCTCGAAGCGCTTGGCGGCGGGGCGCTGGCCGAGCAGGGTGGCCAGCGCGCGGAGCGAACCGTAGGCGGCGATCTCGTAGTGCTCGGTCTTCTGGGCCGCCATGATCAGCGCCGCGTCGATGACGTCCGGGTCGCCGTCCGCCTCGAGCACCTCACGTCCCTCGGCGATCAGGCCTTCCATGCCCTTGCACTTCTTGGCGCGCGTCGAACCGGTCACGTTCTCGAGCAGCTCCTCGACCTGGTCGCGGTGGGACTGGGTGACCGCGAGATGCTCCTCGAACGCGGCACGCAGGTCGGGATTGGTGGACTTCTTGGCCAGCCGCGGCAGCGCCTCGGTGAGCTGGCGCTCGGCGTCGAGCATGTCCTTCAGGCTATCCACATACAGCTTGTTGATGTCGTCGAGCTTCATGAAGTTCCTCCTTGGGTTGGTGGTGAGAAGCGGACGCTCACTCGTCGTCCGCAGAAGCGGAAAGTGCAGCCAGTGGTCGCTCGGCGGGGCCGGCGATCACGCGGCCGTCGGGATGAAAGCGCGATCCGTGACACGGGCAGTCCCAGGTGCGCTCGCTGTCGTTCCAGGCCACGATGCAGCCGAGGTGAGTACAGACGGCCGAGCGCACCGTGAGCCGGCCGGACTCGTCGCGCGCGGCGGCGACTTTCGTCCCGCGCAGATCGACAATCCGTCCGCTGCCAGGCGGCACAGCGCGCAGGCTGTCGGCTTCCGCGCCGGTGAGCCGGTCGTGGATCAGGTGATACGGAAAGTCGGCGTTCTCGGTCAGGTAGTTCCACAGGCCGTGTCGCAGCGCCTTGCGATCGATGGAGAACAGATCGGCCCAGGGGTGGGTGTGACCGAGCACGTGAGCGACCGCCATGCGCGCCGCCAGGGTCCCGAACGTGATTCCATTGCCGTTGAAGCCGGTGGCGATGAACTGCTGGGGCGTGATCGGCCCGATGTACGGCAGGCCGTCGGGAGTGGCGATCACCTGGCCGGACCAGCGGGCGACGGGGCGAGCTTCGGGAACGATCCCGGCCAGTGCCGCCTCGAGGCGGGCGTATCGTTCCTCGCCGTCGTCGGCCTGCCCGGTCTTGTGGTCCTCGCCGCCGAAGATCAACAGGTCGTGGTCGCCTGCCGGCTGCATGCGCAGATAGCGATACGGATCGCCGGTGTCCCAGAAGAGGGCGTCGGGCACTGTCCCGCGCGGCGCGTGGGCGGCGACGACGTACGAAGTGCGCAGTGAGAGCTTGGTCTGGAGGAGCGTGGGGGCGAGATGGCCGGCCACGCCCATCAGCGGGTTGTGCGTCGCCAGCACGACGTGGTCGCAGGCGACACTGCCGTGGAGCGTGTCGACCCGCAGCGGCTCGTCGTGAAACCGCTCGGCGGCGCTCTCCTCGTGGATCCGCACGCCGAGCGAGAGGGCGGCGCGCACCAGCCCTTCCAGGTAGCGCAGGGGGTGAATCCGCGCCTGGCCGGGAAAGCGGACGCCCGGGGTGTTCCAGACCGGCACTGCCGGCTCGAACCGAGCCCGCAGGCCGAGCTGCTCGGCCGTTGCTGCTTCGCGGCGCAGCTCTGCGACCACCTCGTCCGGTGCGGTGTCATCGTCTGGCCGCACGTGCAGGTAGCCGGGAACCGTTTCGAGGTCGCAGTCGATGTCGAACCGATCGACACAGCGGCGGATTTCGGCAAGGCCGAGCATGCCGGCCTCCCAGATCGCGCGGGCGTGCGGCTCCCCGAGCCGGTGCGTCAGCTCGGCGAGGCGCGCGTCGGTCACCATGGTCAGGTGTGCCGTGGTGTGCCCGGTGTCGACCGCCGCGATCCGGTCGCGCTCGAGCACGACCACCGAAAGCCCCGCCTCGGCGAGCAGACAGGCGGTCGTGAGCCCGGTCGCCCCGGCGCCGACCACGACGACATCGGCGCTGATCTTCTGGTCGAGCGGCGCGAACGGCGCCAGCGGGTGCAGCTCCATCCAGATCGACGGCTTGAGGGCAGGTCGCCGGGCAGCCTCGCCCGGCAGGCGGTCCGAGGAGTTTCCGTCCGCCCCCGCGTCGCCGGGCGGACCGGCGTGGGTAGCGGTGAAGGCCGGTGGATCGCTGGCCGGAAACGACTCGTCCGACGAGACCGCAACCGAATCTTCAGGATCGGCTTCTGCCTGGCGCTGGAGAGGGATCGAGGTGGTCGTCACGATTCAGTTCACTCCTGGGGGCTCGATCTGGGTTCGCAGGGTCGCCGGCGCTCAAGCAGTACGAACGCGCGGCTGTGCAGAGTGCGCGGCGGGCGGCAGCGTCGGAGCGGTGGGGACGGCGGTGGGCAGCCTCTCCGTGCGTTCGTGCACACCCGCAGCGACGGATCGCGCCACCAGGCGGGCCGGCGGGGGTGTCGGCCGGGGCAGGCGCGCCACCGCTGCCAGCCGCCGGTTCAGATTGCGGGCGATCGGAAACGTGACCGAGCACCCGCAACGCGGACAGTGAGTAGCGTGGTCGAATATCCAGTCGCACTCGACGCACAACACCGCATCCCGAAGATCCATGGCGCACTCCTCGTCTGGTGGCTGCCGTGGGTCGACCCGGCTCCGAGTCGCTCGTCGCGCAGGCCGGCGGCGATTCGAGCATTGCCGGGTTCGCCGACGCGGCCACCCGCGCGAGGATCCATCGCAATGGCGGTGCCAGCAGGCGACGGTCGCTGAGATCGAAGGTGCCGCGCTGCGGAGTCCACGATCGGGGGGCCGGGCGCGGACTTTTCTGCAATCGACTTCAGTCCGGGGGGCCGACGATGGCACCCACGGGGTCGTACCGGCGCGTGTGGAGCGCGCGCGACGTGGGAGCGCAGCTGCCGGTGATCGAGTCCGGACCGGCGAGACGCCACTCCCGCTGATGGCGGTGGGCGATCGGCAGTGCCGCGTCCGCATCGAGACACGGGGACATGCGCGAGGCGGCGATCAGCAGGCGACGTCCCGGGGCGGCGGACAGCCAGGCGACGGCATCGCGCATCTCGTCGTCCGGATTGCGGCGAAACCCGAAGTGCACGACCGGTCTTCGGGCGTGCAGCAGGAACTGCTCCTTCCACCCGACCAGTCCCAGCTCGCCGTCGCCCGGCATGGCGGCGTCGACCTGCGCCATCAGGTCGGTGCCCGAGCGGATGGGGTCGATGCGCGGGGCCAGCCAGACTCCCTGGACGGTCCAGATGCCGGCCAGCAGCAGCAACAGCGCGGCGACACCTCCGCCGAGCCGCTCGAGGCGAGGGGCGGCCAGCAGCGCCGCCAGTGCCAGCAGCGCGACGGCCGCGAGGGCGGGGATGAACACCGGAGCGAGGAGGTCGTCGTCGATCTGCGGCAGTCCTCCGGAGCCGAGTGTGATCCAGGCAAGCACCGCGGCGGTGAGGAGTCCGATCGAGCCACAGGCCACTCGACAGGCCGCGCGCACGCGGCGGTCACGCCCCAGCGCGGGGAGCAGAGGAGCGCTGGCGAGGACGATTGCGGGCAGGGCCGGCAGCAGGTAGACACCGCGCTTGCCGGCACTCAGGGAGAAGAACGCGAGGACGCAAGCAGCCCATCCCAGCAGCAGCGCGATCGCGGGTTCACCGGACCGGAGCCGTCGCCTCCACCCCGACACCAGCCACGGCGCCAGCAGGGTGACCGGAAACCACGCCCAGGGAATGACGTTGACGACGTAATACCAGGGCGGCTTGTGATGGTGCCACGGGGCGGCGAAGCGCTCGACCGTCTGCCGGAGCAGGATGTCGTCGCGGTAGGCCGCGAACGCGTGCGATCCGGCGGCCTGGACGTGCCACAGCATCGGGAGCAGCCAGAAGAAGATCGGCAACAGGAGGAAGAGGAGACCGCCCGCCCACCGCAACCCGGCACCGGGACCGCTCCAGCCGACCGGCCACCGCGTCGGGGACCGCCGCCGCAGCACGAGCCACGGAAGCAGAATCAGCAAGGGCAGGAAGCCGACCCCTTTCGTGATCACCCCCAGGCCGGAGGCCACGCAACCGAGCCAGTACCATCGCCAGTGAGGGCCGAGCAGCAGGTGACGCGCCAGACCGTAGAGGCCCAGCGTGGTCCAGAACGAAAGCAGCGCGTCGATCTGCCCGCTGCGTGCCTGCTGAGTGAACTGCACCGTGCACGCCAGCAGCAGCGTCGCCGACAGCGCCGCTTCGGCTCCCCACAGTCGGCGCGCGAGGTCGTGGACGAGCAGGAGGCAACCGATACCGGCCAGCAGCGAGGGCAGCAGGAACGCCACGCGGAGGCTGCCGGTCAGCTTCAGGCAGGCGGCGACGCTCCAGAAGAAGAGCGGCGGTTTGTCGGGATAGAGCTCGCCGCCGATGCGCGGGATCCACCACTCCCCGCTGCGCACCATGTCCCGCGCGATCAGTGCGTAGCGGGGTTCGTCGGCAGGCCACGGATCGCGCATGCCCAAGCCGGACACGAACAGCATTGCGCCGAGTATTGCGAGCAGCACGAGCGTGCCGCGGCCGGGCGCTTGGCCCGCCGAATGGACCTGCCGGGAGGGCAGCTTCAAGACGCGGCGGAGGAGCTCGGCAGCCGGCCGGCGGCGCGGCGGATCAGCTGCAGGTTGCGACCGTAGATGAACAGGCCCGTGAGTTGACCGAGGATGAAGACCGGATCGGCACGATAGAGCGCGTAGGCGAGCAGGGTCGCGCCACCGGCGAGGCTGAAGTACCAGAACGAGGTGGGCACGACGCTGCGTTCGGCGCGCTCGCTCGACAGCCACTGGGCGAGAAAGCGCAGCGAGAAGAGGGCCTGGCCGAGGAATCCGACGGCCATCCAGATCCAGTCGCTGTCGATCATCTCGTGCGACCCTCGGCTCGCACTGCGGAGGCAAGCTCGGAAACGGCCCCGGTCGGTTGCCGCCGGCGCTGCAGCCACAGGAGGCCAGCCAGGTCCACCAAGCCGACGCCGAGCCGATCGAGAACGCCGTACTTGGAGCGTCCCGCGGCGCGCGGTCGGTGATTCACCGCCACCGAGCGCACGGACAGCCCCTCGCGACGGACCAGGGCGGGCAGAAAGCGGTGCATGTGGTCGAAGTACGGCAGCGACAGGAAGAGCTGTCGCCGGAACAGCTTGAGCCCGCAGCCGGTGTCCGGTGTCCCGTCGCCGAGCAGCCGGCTGCGGACCTGATTGGCCACCCGCGACGCAAGTCGGCGCCACACGCCGTCTCGACGGGTCACGCGGTGGCCGATGTAGAGCCCCGGCGCGGCTGCGGGTTGGAACGCGTCCGCGGTTTCGGCGCGGACTGCATCCTCGATCGCCAGGTTCCAGAGGCGCAGCAGATCGGCCGGATCGTTCTGGCCGTCTCCGTCGAGGGTTCCGATCCACTCGCCCCGTGCCGCGCTCACCCCGGTCCGCAACGCGGCGCTCTGGCCGGCACCGCGGGCGTGGGAGAAGATGCGCAGCTCCGGCAGGCCGATGCGCAGCCTTTGCAGCTCCTGGAGCGTGCCGTCCGTGCTTCCGTCGTCGACGAACAGAATCTCGTGGGACTCGCCGGCGAAGGCCTGGCGCAACTCCTCGCACAGTCGAGCGAGGTTGCCGCCCTCGTCGCGCACCGGCACGACGATCGACAGCAGCGGTGCAGGCGCCCGTCGCCGGCCGCGGCGACGCAAGGTCGACACCGGTTCGTCGATGCCTTCCTTCGAGTCTTGCGGAGGCATTGGAGCCAAGGGCACGGGCAGAGGCATTCCCATGGCGCCAGCGTAGAGAGAGCCGTGTCGTGCCGGAGTCGTGGAAATGTGAAGGAAGCGTGAAGTCGGCCTCCCGGCCCTATGCTATGAGTCGTGCGCGTGCTCATTGTCGAGGACAACCGGGACCTTGCCGCCAACCTGGTCGACTACCTGGAGGCGCGAGGGCACGCGGTCGACACAGCGCTGGACGGGCTCCTCGGTCTGCGCCTGGCGCTCACCGGGCAGTTCGACGCGGTGGTGCTCGACCTGGGGCTGCCGGGCCTGGACGGGTTGGAGGTCTGTCGGCGGCTGCGGCACGAGGGCGTGCCGGTGCCCGTGCTGATGCTGACGGCCCGCAGCGAGCTCGATGAGCGACTGGAGGGGTTCGACGTCGGCGCGGACGACTACCTGATCAAGCCGGTGGCGCTTGCCGAACTGGAGGCACGGCTGGCGGCCCACGTTCGGCGCGCGCGCGGCGAACTGAACGCCGCCCGGCTGCAGGTCGGCGACCTGCTGCTCGACGAGCGGACGCACGAGGTGAGTCGCGCGGGGCGGATCCTCTCGCTGCCCCGCAAGGACTTCGACCTGCTGCGCATCCTCATGCGCGCCTCGCCCGCGGTCGTGACCCGGGAGCGCCTGGAGCGCGAGGTCTGGGGCGACGATCCCCCCGACACCGATGCGCTGCGGGCGCACGTGCACACGCTGCGGCGCGCCATCGACGGGCCCGGGCTCGTGCCGCTCCTGCGCACGGTCCATGGAGTGGGCTACCGGCTGACGGACGCGGATGAGCCGTCGCAATAGCCTCCGCTTCCGCATCCTCGTCTCGTTCGTGGTGGCCGGCGCGGTCCTGGGGCCGCTGGTGACGACCGTGATGTTGTGGGCGACCTACACGATCGAAGAGCGCACGGCGGCACAGGGGGCCACCGGGCTGCTGGAGGACGTGCTCGCCACTCCGCACGAGTACCTGCTGCAGCGCCTGAGCACGGACCCGGATCTGTACGTTCTCACCAGGTTGCGGGCCAGCAGTCTGCCGCCGGAGCTGGCACGGCTGCCCGACGGGGTGCACGAGCTCGAAACCGACAGCGGCGCGTGGATGGTGGCACTGGCCACGACGACCAGCGCCCGGTACGCCGTCGTCGAGGACATCACCACGCTGGAGCAGCGCGAGCGGGTGAGCGTGCTCGTGGTCGTCGCCGGCACTTCGGTCGCGATCTACGTCTCGCTCTGGCTCGGCTTCTCGATGTCGCGGCGCCTGCTGCTGCCGCTCACGCGCCTGTCGCAGCGCGTGGCCACAGCGAACCTTGCGGGGGAGGACGGTCAGCTGGCGCGCGAGTTTGCCGACGACGAGGTCGGCCAGCTGGCGGCGGCGCTCGATCGCTATGGGGATCGGATGAGCGCGGCACTGAGGCGCGAGCGGGAGTTCTCCGCGGATGCCAGCCACGAGCTGCGCAACCCCCTGTCCGTCATTCAGAACGCGGCCGAACTGATCGAGGCCGATGCGGCATCCTCCGAGCGGTCTCGCCGGGCGGCGGCCCGCGTGCGGCTGGCGGCTCGGCGGATGAGCGAAACGGTGTCGGTTCTCCTCACCCTGGCGCGGGAAGACCTCGGGTCCGCGATGCAGGCGGAGGCTGTGCCGGTCGCCGACTGCGTCGAGGCGCTGATCGCCGAAGAGGGTGCTGCTGCGGCTCCGGGGGACGCGACGCCGATCCAGTGGCGCCGCGACGCGGAACCGAGGCTCGCGGTGCCCCGGGTCGTCGTCGAGTCGATCGCGAGGAACCTCATCCGCAATGCCTGCCAGCATGCGCGGGCACGCTCGATTCAGGTCGTGCTGCAGGCGGATCGACTGCAGGTCATCGACGATGGAGTCGGCGTCCCGGCGGCCGAGCTGCCCCAGATTCTCGCCCGCGGCGCGCGGGGCACGAACGCCCGGGGTTCAGGGTTCGGGCTCGGCCTTTCGCTGGTGCAGCGGCTTTGCGATCGGTTTGGCTGGACGCTGAGCGTCGACAGTCAGCCGGGGGTGTCCACCCGGGTCGAGTGGCGGTTCGGCTGACCGCGATTCAAGCCGGGATGTCCCCGCCGCCGGAGATCGAGGCGGGGCTCGGCGCGTCGGTTGCCGGGTCGCTCAGCGGGGGCGGGACGTCCTGCGCGCCCGCGCGCCGGTGACGGAACAGGGCGACGCGGGCCAGCAACAGCGTCGTCACCGGCACGGTCATGGAAAGAAAGATGATGATCAGCCACGGGTAGAGCACGAGGCGGTGCTCGAGCGTCGACTCGTACAGGATGCCGGCCAGGGCGACGCACCAGCTGCCGAACGTGTACGCGAGCGCCGGCGGGTGCATGCGCAGAAAGAAGTTCGGCAGGCGCAGGTAGCCGAGAGACGAGATGACGACGAACAGGCCGCTCGCCATCAGCAGCGCGGCGACGACGGCCTCGACCCAGAGCGGGACGTCGCCGCTCACTCGATCACCTCGCCGCGCAGGATGAACTTCGCCATTGCCGTCGAGCTGACGAAGCTGAACAAAGCGATCAGCAGGGCGCCTTCGAAGAAGCGGTCGCTGTGGTGGTAGATGCCCAGCACGAGCATCACGAGCATGCCGTGAAAATAGAGCAGGTCGAGCGCGAAGACGCGGTCCTGGGCGCGCGGCCCGCCGACCAGGCGGACCAGCACGAGCACCGAGGCCACCGCGTAGCAGCCGAGCGCGAAGACCACCGCGAAGGAGAGCAGAGAACTCATTCGAAGATCTCCCGCAGCGGCTGTTCGTAGCGCGCCTTGAAGCGGGCGACGAACTCCGCCTCGTCCCCGACGTCCCAGACGTGCAGCAGGACCGCGCTGCGATCGAGGGCGATCTCGGACCAGACGGTGCCCGGGACGACGGTGGTCACCATGGCCAGCGACGCCAGAGCGTGCGGGTCGCGCAGTTCGAGCGGGATGGTCACGAAGCGCGAGTCCGGCCGCTTCCAGCGCCAGGTCAGCACGCCCCAGGCGACGAGCAGATTGGAATGCAGGACATCCCGGCCGACGGCGAGAATGAACCGGGCCACGGCAAGCGGCCGGCGGATGCGCACCGGCGTCGGGCGCAGCCTCGCAGTCAGGAGAGGGGCGGCGATCGCCACCATCAGCCCGAGCACGATCTGGCCCAGCGTCACCGTCCGCGCCAGCACCAGCCAGAGCGCGAGCAGGCCCGCCGACAGCAGCGGCGCGGGCAGAAGTCGGCGCGGCGGCGTCACGGAACGGTCTCCTGGTCGACGTCGGGGCGCGTCGGCCCGGGCAGAGGGCGGGTGGTGGAGACGGCATCGAGGTAAGCAGCCGGACGGTGCAGCGTCTCGGCGGTCGCCCGCGTGTAGCGCAGCACCGGCTCGGACAGCACCGTCAGGGCGACGCAGACGAGAATCAACGCCAGGACGGGCAGGCCCTCCACGACCTTGAGTCGGGCCGGCAGCGACTCGGACTTCGACCAGAAGCGCCGGATGCCGACCCGGGCGAGCGCAATGGTCGCGGCCAGTCCCGAGGCGAGGAGCGACCCGAACAGCCACCAGGCCGCCGGCGGTGGGCCGCCGGCAGTGATCCCGTCGGTGCCCGCCAGCGCTGTCAGCAGGGCGAGCTTGGCGACGAAGCCCGACAGCGGCGGCAGCCCGGCGACCAGCAGGACACAGAAGATGTAGGCCAGCCCGACCAGCGCCAGCGAGACGGGAATCACGCGGCCGACCAGCGGCGACTCGTCGTCGTCGAGGTTGGTGTCTTCCCCCGGATCCTGGCCGACGTCGCGCGGCGTCGCGCGCTCCCCGTTGCTCCGCCGCTCGACCAGTTCCACCAGCAGGAACAGCGCGCTCGCGGCCACCGTGGCGCTGAGCAGGTAGTAGAGCGCCGCCGCGGTGACGGCCGGCCGACCCAGGCCGATGGCGGTGAGCAGCGTGCCCGACGAGACGATGATGGAGAAGCCGGCGATCCGGCCGAGGCGGGGCGAGGCGAGCAGGCCGAGAATGCCGAAGGCGATCGTCGCCAGGCCGCCGCAGACGAACACCGTGGCACCCAGGTGTGCCGACGGCCCGGCCGCTGGCGAGAACAGCAGCGTCCAGAGCCGCAGGATCGTATAGATGCCGACCTTGGTCATCAGCGCAAAGATGGCGACCACGGGCGGGCTGGCGGTCGAATACACCGGCACCAGCCAGGAGTTGAGCGGCCAGATCGCCGCCTTGGTCAGAAACGCCACCGCGAGCAGCGCGGCACCGGCATGGAGCAGCCCGCGGTCTGCCGCCGGCACCAGCGCGAGTTTGGCGGCCACGTCGGCCATCGAGAGTGTGCCCATGACGCCATAGATCATCGCCAGCCCCACCAGGAACAGGGACGAGACGAGCAGATTGACGGCGATGTAGTGGAGACCGGAGTGCACGCGCCAGCGGCCGGAGCCGTGCAAGTGAAGGCCGTACGAGGCCGCGAGCGCGACCTCGAAGAAGACGAACAGGTTGAACAGGTCGCCGGTCAGGAAGGCGCCGTTGAGCCCCATCAGCTGGATCTGGAACAGCGGATGGAAGTTGACCCCCGCCCGGCCCCAGCCCGCGATCGCGTAGATGGCCGCGCCGAGGCTCACCACGCCGACCAGCACGAGCATCAGCGCCGAGAGCCGGTCCCCGACGAGGACGATTCCGAACGGGGCCTCCCAGTTCGAAGCGAGGTAGACACCGGTCGCGCTCGCGGCATCGGGAGCGTCGACCTGGGCGAGGATCTCGAGCGCCACGCCGAGCCCGGCAGCCGTCGCGACGACGTTGACGAGCGACCTCAGGCGGGCGCGCTGGCCACCGAGCAGCGTCAGCACCGCGGCCGCCAGCATCGGCAGCACGACCGGCACGATCAGCAGGTGATGCAGCGACGCGCCGGTCACGTTTCCTCCGCGCCGTCGACGTGGTCGGTGCCGCTCAGGCCCCGCGAGGCGAGCAGCACGACGAGGAACAGGGCCGTCGTGGCGAAGCTGATGACGATGGCGGTGAGCACCAGCGCCTGCGGCATCGGGTCGGTGTAGTGCGCCAGGTCGGCGGGCACGCCGGGCTCGACGATCGGAGGCTTGTCGATGAGCAGGCTGCCCATGCTGAAGATGAACAGATTGACCGCGTACGAGAGCAGCGCCAGGCCGAGAATCACCTGAAACGTTCGCGGCCGCAGCACCAGCCAGACCCCGGCGCCACCGAGTACCCCGATCACGAGTGCCAGGAGGGCTTCCACTCAGCTCTCCCCGGCGGTCGGTGCGGCCGCCGTGTCCGGCGCCGGCGTGCGGTGCGCGCGGACGGACTGGTGGGCGAGCGCGGTGAGGATCAGCAGCGTCGCGCCGACGACCACGGCAAACACGCCCAGGTCGAAGAACGTGGCGCTCGGCACGTGTACTTCGCCGATCAGCGGCAGCACGAAGTGAGCGGTGTGCGTGGTGAGGAACGGATAGCCGAGAGCAACCGCGCCGAGGCCGGTCAGCACGGCGAGCAGCAGGCCGATGCCGATCCACCGCGGCGGGCGCAGGCGGGCATGGGCCTCGACCCAGCGTGTGCCGGCGACCAGGTACTGCATGAGAAAGGCGACCGCGACCACCAGGCCGGCGACGAAGCCGCCGCCCGGTTCGTTGTGGCCGCGCAGCAGCAGGTGGGCGGCGACGACGAACGAGATCGGCAGCAGCAGGCGCGCGATGACCGCCGGCACGAGCATGTAGCCGTGCGCGAAGTCCTGGGCAGTGCGCGGTTTGACCAGGTCGGTGGCGACGTCCGGTGAGAGCAGACGCTGCTGGCGCGGCTCTTCGATGCTCTCCTGGGGCGGCCGGAAGCGCCGCAGCAGGGCGTAGACGGTGAGCGCCACGGCGCCCAGCACGGTGATCTCGCCCAGCGTGTCGAAGGCCCGGAAGTCGACCAGCATCACGTTGACCACGTTGCTGCCGCCGCCCTCGGGCAGCGAGCGGCTGAGGAAGAAGGGCGAGATGCTCTGCGGCGCCGGGCGGGTGAGCATCGCGTACGAGAGCGCCGCCAGCCCGCCGCCGGCGCCGGTGGCGAGCAGCAGGTCGCGGCTGCGCCGGGCCTTGTCCCGCTTGCGCTCCCGGTGGGGGGCCTCCTCGAGGCGCATCGGCAGCCAGCGCAGCCCGAGCAGGAAGAGCATCGTCGTGACCACCTCCACGATCAGCTGCGTCAGCGCGAGGTCGGGCGCCGAGAACCACATGAAGGTGAGGCAGGTGACGAGCCCGGCGCCGCCCAGCAGGGTGAGCGCCACCAGCCGGTGGTACTTGGCCTTCACCGCGGCGCCGACCGCGCAGACCATGCCGATCACCCAGAGCAGCACGAAGGCCGGCGAGGCCGGCAGGCGGGCGCGGATCCCCCAGGTCAGCGGCTCACCGCGAGCCGACAGGAGCGCCAGCGCCAGCGCCACGGCGACGATGGCGAACATCTGCGGCTGCAGCCGGCGGGTGCCGAAGATGCGCATGGCCGCGCGCGAGGACCGCGTGATCAGCTGCAGCGTGCTCTGGAACAGCCGGCGGCCGTTGAGTCGCCAGGCGACCGGCGGATTCTCGAAGCGGCCGAGCTGCTGATGGCGGCGCAACCAGAGATAGCCGACCACACCTCCGCTGATCGCCAGCAGGCTCATCACGAACGGCTTGTTGAAGCCGTGCCACACCGCGAGGCTGTACTCGGGCAACGAGCCGCCGACGACCGGTCGCGCCGCCGTCGCCAGGTATGGGCCGATGGCCAGCGACGGCGCGATGCCGACGACGAGACAGACCAGCACCAGCAGGTCGACCGGGATCCGCATCCAGAGCGGGGGCTCCTCGGGCTGGCGGGGCAGGTCGGTCGACGGCGGCCCGAAGAAGATGTCGTACCCGAAGCGCAGCGAATAGACGACGGCGAACGCCCCGGCGATGGTGGCCGCCACCGGCAGCGCGATCCCGATCCAGGGACGCGTCGCCTGGTGCACCGTTTCGGCGAAGAACATCTCCTTGGAGAGAAAACCGTTGAGCAGCGGCACGCCGGCCATGGCCCCGCTCGCCACCAGGGCCAGGGTGGCGGTGATCGGCATCGAGCGGAACAGGCCGTTGAGGCGCCGGATGTCCCGCGTCCCCGTCTCGTGGTCGACGATGCCGGCCGACATGAAGAGCGACGCCTTGAAAGTGGCGTGATTCATGATGTGAAACACCCCGGCGACCGCGGCCAAGGGGCTGTTGAGGCCGAGCAGCAGGGTGATCAGGCCCAGATGGCTGATCGTCGAGTAGGCCAGCACGCGCTTGAGATCGTGCTGGAACATCGCGATGTAGGCGCCGACCAGCAGCGTCGCCATGCCGGCGCCGCCCACCAGGGCGAACCAGAGATCGGTACCCGACAGCACCGGCCACAGCCGGGCGAGCAGGAAGACGCCCGCCTTCACCATGGTGGCCGAGTGCAGGTAGGCGGACACGGGGGTGGGCGCCGCCATCGCCCGCGGCAGCCAGAAGTGGAACGGGAACTGGGCGCTCTTGGTCAGGGCGCCGACCAGCAGCAGGCCGAGCGCGGCAGGGTAGAGAGCGTGATCGCGAATCAGGCTGCCGGACTCGAGAACGACGTCGAGGTCGAAGCTGCCCACGATCCGGCCGATTACCACCACGCCGCCGAGCAGCGCCAGGCCGCCGGCGCCGGTGACCGCCAGTGCCATGAAAGCGCCGCGTCGGGCGTCCTCGCGGTGGTGCCAGTAGCCGATGAGCAGGAACGACAGGATGCTGGTCAGCTCCCAGAACAACACGAGCTGGACCAGGTTGCCCGACAGCACCACTCCGAGCATCGCCCCCATGAAGGCGAGGAAGGAGGCGTAGAAGCGCGCCACCGGGTCCTCCGGGGACATGTAGTAGCGGGCGTAGAGGGAGACCAGCGCGCCGATGATCGTGACCAGGGTCGCGAACATCCAGGCGAAGCCGTCGAGCCGCAAAACGAACTCGAGGCCGAGCGACGGGATCCACGAGATCTCCTCGCGGATCACACCGCCGTCGGCGATTACCGGGAACAGCTGGATCACCCAGACCGCGGCGACCGCCGACACGCAGCCCGCCCAGGTTGCCAGCACCGTCCGCGCGCGCGTCGGCAGCAGTGCCGTAACCAGGCTGCCGACGAACGGTAAAAGGAGCAGAGCGAGCAGAGACACGCACCCGCACTCTACTTTCTCGGCCGCCTGTCGGCCAAGGCGTCGGCCCGGCCGCGACCGCCTGTGCTACGTTGATCGTGGGGCGCCCGGCGCTCCGTCCACCGAGGAGGCGACATGTACGAGACGCGCAACGACCTGGCCGCCGCGACCCGGAAGGCGATCGTCAAGCTGCTCAATGAACGCCTGGCCGAAGCGATCGATCTGCAGCTGCAGGCCAAGCAGGCGCACTGGAACGTCAAGGGGCCGAACTTCGTCGGCCTGCACCAGCTGTTCGACGACATCGCCGAGGGGGTCGAGGCGTACGTCGACGAGCTCGCCGAGCGCGCGGTGGCGCTCGGCGGCATAGCCGAGGGGACCGTGCAGGTGGCCGGGCAGCGCTCGAAGCTGCCCGCCTATCCGCTCGATATCGGCGACTGGGCGGCCCACGTGGAGGCGATGCGAGGCGCCCTCGCAGCCTTCGGCAAGTCGGTGCGCAAGGCGATCGATCAGGCCGACGAGCGCAAGGACGCCGACACGGCCGATCTGTTCACCGAGGTCTCGCGCGGTATCGACAAGTGGCTCTGGATGGTGGAGGCGCACGTCCAGGGCTGAGGCCTTCCGCGGCCGGGGAGCACTCCGGTCGTTCAGCCGTTCGACCAGGCGCCGGTGTCGCCGCTTTCGAAGCCGTCGGCGAACAGCGGCGCGCCGGGGCAGACGGCCGGCGGGCACGGGCTGCCGAGGTATTCCCAGACATACGAGGTCAGTGTGCGCGGTCCGCCGTAGAGACCGTTTCCGGGAGCCGCGAACCCGCGCGCCCCGGGCAGCCCGCCGCCGGCGTACGCTGCGAACTCGGCGCGGATGATCGCCTCGTTCGGAAACGGCCACAGCCGATCTTCCGCGGCGCCGTAGCCGTTCTCCGGGCTGCGCACGACGTTCCAGCCGGGCTCGCCGTAGAGGGTTCCATCGAGCCCGATCTTCCACAGCACGCGCGCTCCCATCGGACCGCCGTCCTGCCCGGCGGTCGCCAGGAGCGAGCCGTCCTCCGGGCCGCGCGGCAGGAAGCGCAGGCTGCCGCTGGGATTCGCGTCCGAGTAGAGGATGTCGTGTGTCGTGACGTCGCTCGTTCCGGGCGCCGGCTGCGCGCCTCCGTAGGGAGCGCCGTTGCCGAAGTAGGCGTTGAAGTCGCCTGCGACGTAGCCGGCGACGCCGAACGATTGATTATCGACGAAGATCGAGTCGGTCACCGTGTTGACGAGGTCCTGATTGATGGCGAAGCCGGTGCCGCGCATGCAGCCGCCGTTGGGAGGGTCGTAGACGCCGGCGTGCGAGCCCGAGGTCAGGCGCGTCACCAGCGGCCACGAGGCGACCAGCCCGTCGCCCTGCTCGCCGCAGTAGCCGCCGTTGCTGTCCCACCAGATGTTGTCGGACAGGTGACGGGTTCCGGAGGTCACCCAGTCCAGGTGCGCGCCGTAGACGGAACGGTAGTTGAGCGCCATGTTGCCGTGGAACTCCTGGCTCGTGTCCGGCGCGTGATCATCCTTGTTCTCGTTGAAGAAAGCCGCGTACAGCCCCGAGTGGCCGGGGCAGCAGCCGGTGTCGGAGTCGATGGCGATGTTGTTCTGCCAGACGGTGTGTACCGAGTCGTAGTTGGTGAAGGCCGCCGCCTGCAGGGTGCCGTTCCAGAAGTCGTTGCGCGCCACGTTGCGGCGGAAGACGGTGTGCTCCGCCCAGTAGTTGAGGAACATGTACCGCGCACCGCCGAAGGCGAAGTTCTCCTCGAACAGGACGTAGTCGGTGTCCGGGCCGGTACCGGCGGCCGACACGTTGCCGGTCACGCCCGCGTAGCCGAACCCGTTGCGGACGATCTTGATGTGGTTCGAGGCGACGAGTGACATCGGCCCGCTGTTCTCGTGGCCCTGTGAGGTGTAGATCCGAAAGCCGCGCACCTCGATGAACTGCTTGTCGTAGAACCGGATGCCGAAGACGTAAGTATCCGGCCACTGCGAGCCGTCGATCAGCACGCCGAAGTCTGATTCGGCGCGGATGGTGGTGTAGACGTCGTCGGCGGTACGGGGAACTCCATCGGGGCCCGGGTTGCCGGACGGCACGTCGCGGATCGCGTCCGGCTCCGTGTAGGTGCCGTTGCCGACGATCAGCGTGTCGCCTCCGGCCATCTGCGAGACGCCGTACGGGATCGTCCGGCAGGGAGTTGCCGGACTCGTGCAGGCGCCGCTGTCGACACCGGTCGTGGCGACGTAGCGGGTGGCCGCGTATACGCCTGCCGGCAAGGTGAGCAGGAGTGCAGTCAGTCGGAGAGCGTGCCGCATCGGCGGCGGAGTCGACAGGGGCATGGCCGGATCCTTTCGGCGAAAGTCCGAGCGGGATTGCTGGTTTCCCTCCCTGTTTCGCCGGAGCGGGCGCGGCGGGGACACGACTCCGCGCCTGCCGGGGCGACCTGCAACGCAGGACCCCTGCTACGGTGCGGGCCTGGGCTCGGCTTCGGCTCGCGCGAGCGCCGCGGCCTGATAGAGAAAGTCGACGTAGAACATCGCTGCGTCGCTGAACGAGGCCACGGCCGGGTCGCTGCTTTCGATCAGGAACCATTCGTCCGGCGCGTGGGCGTTGCCACCCCTGCCGATGCCGATCTGCCCGGCGGGCAGTCCCAGCGGCGGACCGGTGAAGACGACGCCCGGCCACGAGCCGGCGGAGCGCGGGGAGAGCGAGTAGGGAATGCCTGCCTGTTGCAGCGTTGCCTCCTGGGCCCGGATGAGCACGCTTTCCTCGGCGGTTTCGGTCGGCCCGTAGCCACCGCTCACGTGCACTTCGATGTCGCCGAAGCCGTGCCGATCGAGGTGGGCCCGCAGCTTGGCGACTGCATCCTCGAGCGTCATGTCGGGAACCAGGCGCAGATCGATCTTGGCCTCCGCGCGGCCGGGCAGGATCGTCTTGCCGCCCGGCCCGGTGTAGCCGCTCACCAGACCCTGGATGTTGATGGTCGGCTGCGAGACGAGGCGCTCGGAGCTGGTCAGGAAGTCCTCGTCGCCGATCCAGCGCTGGATGCCGAAGAGCGCCTTGAGCTCAGCCTCGTCGCTCTGGGCGACTTCCTGCGCCACCAGCTCTTTCTGTCGCGCCGTCAGCGGACGGACGTGCTCGAACCAGCCCTCCACGGCGGGGGTGTGGCCGTCGGCGGCCACCAGGGTCGCGAGCGCCTGGACGAGGTGCCAGGCCGGGCTGTCCACGCTGGCGGCCAGCCCCGAATGGATGTCGCGCGCCGGGCCGCGCCCCCAGCGCTCGCCGCTGGCGATCAGCTGCAGCTCGACCGCGCCCTTGGCGCCCAGCAGGATGGTGGCGGCACCGTTCGCCGACTGGCCGGCCGTCGGTATGAAGACGCCGACACAGCGCTCGAGCGCCGGGCGAACCTCGGGGTGCCGGACCACCTCGTGGAAGTGCGGCGAGCCGATCTCCTCCTCGCCCTCGGCGACCAGAACGAGATTGATCGGCAGCTGACGGCCGGTCGCCTCGAAGGCACGAAGTGCGGCGAGAAACGCCGTCTCCGGTCCCTTCTGGTTGACCGAGCCGCGGCCGACGATGGCCCGCCCTTCACCCGCTCGATCCACGAGCCGGCCCTCGAGCGGCGGCGAGCTCCACTCCGACGGGTCGAACTGTTTGACGTCGTACATGAAGTAGACGCCGAGGCAGTCCGGCGCTCCGGCGTCGAGCGTCGCGAATACGCCGGGAACGCCCGAGGTCGGGATCACCTGGGCCTGCTGGAAACCGGCTTCGAGCGCCAGCTGGCGCATTCGCTCGGCGCCCTCGGCCAGCTGGAGCTGCTCGGCCGCGATGCTCGGCAGCGCGATCCAGGCGCGCAGCCGCTCGATGGCGGCGGGCAGGTCGGCGGCGATGGCGGCCTGCAGCTGGTCACGGGCCGGGGTCGGACCTTCGTCGGCGGCCGCGGCGCGGGTTCCGGTGCCGACGACGGCGATCATCAGGAGGGCGCTGCTCAGGCTGCGCAACCGTGCGGTCATGCGGGGCTCCCCTCTGCGGGTCGATTGGGTCCGGGATCGTCCGGTTTGCCGCCGATCGGGGCGTCGAGCGACGCGGGCGGCGTGCTGAACCAGCGCGGACCTTCAGCGGTCATCCAGAAGCAGTCTTCGAGGCGGACCCCGAACTGGCCGGGCAGGTAGAGGCCCGGCTCGTTCGAGAAGCACATGCCGGCCGCCAGCGGCGTCGTCTCGCCGCGCACCAGGTTCACCGGTTCGTGGCCGTCGAGGCCGATGCCGTGGCCGGTGCGGTGCGAGAGGCCGGGCAGTCGATAGTCCGGCCCGTAGCCGAGCGCCTCGTACTGCCGGCGGACGGCGTCATCCACGGCGCCGGCAGCAACGCCCGGGCGGGCGGCTTCGAAGGCGATCTGCTGGCCGCGCCGGACCTCGCTCCAGACCTTGCGCTGGGACGAGTTCGCCTCGCGTTCGTAGACGAACGTTCGCGACACGTCCGACTGGTAGCCGTGCACCGAGCAGCCGCAGTCCATCAGTACCACTTCGCCCGGCACCACCTGCTGCGGGCGCCCGCTGCCGTGCGGGTAGGCGGCGGCCTCGCCGAGCAGGATCAGGTTGAACTCCACCGTGCCGCCCAGCTGACGCGTCGCAGTGGCCATCAGCCCGGCGATGTCGCGCGGGGTCATACCGGCCTCGACGCGCGGCCAGGTCCACCGGTAGGCGGCGATGGTGACGTCGGTCGCGCACTGCATCAGGGCGATCTCGGCGGCGCTCTTGATCATCCGGCAACCGCGCACGACCGGATTGGCGGAGACCAGGCGCGCGCGTGGCAGGGCGCGCTGCAGGCCGTCGACGACGAAGAACCGCGCCGTCTCTTCGATCCCCACGGTTTTCCCGGCCAGCTTGCGGTCGCGCAGGAAGCCGGCCAGCACCTCGAACGGGTCGCCGTCCTCCTGCCAGACCCGGACCTGCGCCGGGACCGCGAGCGACTCGCGCACCGAGGGCTCCTCGAAGTACGGCGTCACGATGCACGGATCGCCTTCGACCGGCAGCACGGCGCAGGTCAGGCGCTCGGATCGCCACCAGCGCAGGCCGGTGAAATAGATCAGCGACGAACCGGGCTCGATCACCACCGCTCCGAGACCGTGCGCGGCCATCAACGCCTGGGCGCGCGCGAGGCGGGACTTCCGCTCCACGGCGTCGATCGGGGAGACGCCAGCGGTCAGATCGGACAGCGCGTCGGCGGAGCCGGCGACGGTCGACACGGCGGCGCGGGCCGCCCCCGGCAGCGCGAGCAGCGGCAGCGCTCCGCCGGCACGCACCAGCGCGCGGCGCGAGAGCGGCAGGCGCGGCGGCCGACTCACCGGCGCGCGACCTTTCCGATCCAGGGCACGATCGACATTCGGCGGATCTCCCGCGCCCGACTGTATACGCATCGCCCCCACCGCCCGGGAGTCCGCGGCCCGCCCCAGGCGCCGCCGCACAGGTGCCAGCCTCTTGGCAAGTTCCAATATTTCAGTGACTTACGGCGTTACACCGGGTCCCGTCGGGCAGCTTGATACCCTGCGGCGCTGAGGGCGCCGGCGGGTGTGGGACCGAACACGCGAGCGGCTCGGAGGAGGCACCGATGTGTGGTCGGGTGGTGATGGCGGGCGCAGGCCCGGGCCGGTGGCGGGTGCTGGACGGGCTCGACATTCCGACGGCCGACTTCGAAGCGCTGCCCCCGGCGCTCACCCGGGCGCGCTACAACGTCGCCCCGACCTCCCTCCTGGCAGTGGCGCACCAGGAGAGGGAAAGCGGCGCGCATCGGTTCGAGACGGCAGAGTGGGGGTTCGTGCCGCCGTGGGCCCGCGCCGGAGCGACCGGCAAGGCGACTCCGATGATCAACGCGCGGGCCGAGACGGTGGCCGAGAAGCCGGCGTTTCGAAGCGCCTTCGCGAGTCGGCGCGCCGTCGTCCCGGTGACCGGGTTCTACGAGTGGCAGCGCACCGGCGGGCGGTCGATCCCCTCGTACTTCGCCGGTGCCGACGGCGAGCCGCTGCTGCTGGCGGGCATTCTCGGGCGGCCACGGCCCGACGCTCCGGCGGACTCGGCTCTTCCGACCGTCGCCATCCTGACCACGCGTGCCAACGCCACGGTGGCGCCGATCCATGATCGGATGCCGGTGATCCTGCCCGCCGAGCGGTTGCGCGCCTGGCTCGACCCGGGCATCTCGGAAGCCGACCTCGAGGCGCTGCTCGCGCCGGCCCCCGACGAGCGCCTGACCCGCCATGTCGTGTCGACGCGCGTCAACGACGCGCGTCAGGACGATCCGTCCCTGATCGAGCCCGTCGACCTGTAGACACCGACCGCGGCACGCGCGGCCGTCCGCCGGACCCGGCTCAGCGGGTCAGTTCGGCAGCTGCGGCGCGCAGGTCGTCGAGGGCGGCGTCGATGCGGTCGCGGTGGGTCCGGAACGAGAGCACGCAGGCGCGCACGACGAAGCCGCCGTCGAGCGTGGTGGCGGTCAGGTGGACGCGGCCGCGCGCGTTCACTCGCGCGAGCAGTCCGCGGTTCAGCGCGTCGAGCGCCGCGCCTTCGAGGCCCGGAGGATGCAACCGGAAGGCGAACAGGGAGAGCTCCGGTTCGGTGACCAGCTCGAACGGCGAGGTTGCCCGCAGCTCATCGGCGAGGTAGCGGGCGAGCGTCAGCTTCTCGTCGAGGGCGTCGCGGAACGGCTCGATTCCAAGTAACTGCAGCGGCAGCCAGAGCCGCAGGCCGCGGAACGGCCGGGTCAGCTCCGGTGAGAGGGTGGCGAAGTCGACCAGGTCCGGGTCGGCCGGAGCGTCCGGCAGGTAGCTTGCCGCGTAGCTGTGGGCCCGCCGCAGCGCCTCGCCGTCGCGCACCAGCAGCGCCCCCGTGCCGTAGGGCAGGAACAGGCTCTTGTGCGGGTCGAGGACGACCGAATCTGCCCGTTCGATGCCCGCCAGAGTGCGGCGACCGCGCTCGGTGAGGACGAAGAAACCGCCGTAGGCCGCATCGACGTGGAACCAGAGCCCCTCGCGACGTGCCAGCTCGGCCAGCTCGGGCAGCGGATCGACGGCCCCGGTGTTGGTGGTGCCGGCGTTGCCGACGACCAGAAAGGGGCGGCGCCCGGCGGCGCGGTCGGCCGCCAGCATCTGCTCGAGCGCGTCGAGCCGGAGCCGGCGGGTGCTGTCGCTCGGCACACGGCGCACGGCGGCGGCGGGAAAGCCGGCGAGCAGCGCCGCCTTGGCGACCGAATGGTGGGTCTGATCCGAAACGTAGAGCGTTCCCGAAAGAAACTCCTCCGGCAGCCGATCGCGACGGGCGGTGACCAGGGCCGTCAGGTTGGCCAGCGAGCCGCCGCTGGTCAGGATGCCGCGCGCGGTCGGCGGCAGGCCGACCATCTCGCCGATCCAGCGCACCACATCGGCCTCGAGCTGGGCGAGCGCCGGGGCCGCCTCGAAGACGCCCACGTAGCGGTTGACGGTGTCGGCGATCAGGTCGGCCACGGCGGCGTGGAAGAGCCCGCCGCCGGGGATGTAGGCGAGGTAGCCGGGCCCGGCGGTATTGAGCGAGCGCGGCACCGCGCGCTCGAACAGCAGGTCGAGGACCTCGTCGAGCGGTCGCCCGGAGGTCGGCAGCGGTCCGCGCAGTTCGCGCGCCAGGTCGGCGCCGCCCGCGGTGGCAGCGGCCGGCTGGTCCGGCAGGCTCTCGACGTGCGCGATCAGCCGCTCGAGCGCCGCCCCGACCAGCTGCCGCATCTCCTCGCCCGACGGCTCGAGCGGCCAGCGCGGCGCGGGCGAGGCGTCTCCTCCGTTGCCGCTCACTCGCGGCGGGCGAGGCGGACGAGGCTCTCGAGGGTGCGCAGCTTGCGGTCCTTGGCGGCGAACAGGCGGGCTGCGAACAGGGCCGAGGCGGCGTGGGCGGAGAGCAGGTCGAGCAGGTCGCGGTCGTCGGCCTTGAGCGGCGGTCGGTGGTCGAACAGCTCGAGCACCGCCAGCACGCCGACGATCTGATCCTGGATCCTGAGCGGGACGACGGCGACGGTGCGCGACTCCGCAGTCGGCCCGAGTCGCAGCACGCCGTCGGCCAGCGTCGCGTCGACCATCGGGTCGCCGCCGGTGTAGATCCCGTCGCCGGGGAACGGATCGGTGCGCGCCGCCGCCCCTTCCGCGAACACGATCTCGCAGCCGTCGCCCTCGTCGCGCCGCAGCAGGAGGGCGAAGCTCTTCGCGCCGAGGAGATTGACCGCCACGTCGGCGATCGCGCTGTGGACCTGGGCCGGATCGAGATACGCATGCAGCTGGTAAGTGGCCACGTAGAGGCTCATCAGCCGGTCCAGCTGATGCTCGGTGTCGACCAGCCGCGCGGAGATCTCCTGCACGTCGCCGCGCGCCTCGTCGAGCTGGCGCCCGAGCGCCTCGTCGGTCGGCAGGGTGGCGCCGGGCGCGTCGCCGCGCGCCGCCGCCGCGAGCGCGCTCGAGAGGCTGGCAACGAGCTCGCTGGCCCGTCCGAGCGCTTCGCGCAGCTGATCGACGATCGGCTCGTGGGCGACGTCCGTCGACGCGCTGCGGGCCTCGTTCGTCACGACAGCTCCGGCGCGGCGCCGGCGGTCGGTATCGCGGCGATCGCGGCGCGCACCTGATCGCCCCGGAACGGCTTGGTCAGGTAGGCCGTCGCGCCGGCCGCCAGGCCACGCGCCGCCTCGTCCTCATGACCTTCCGTCGTCACGACGACCACCGCCAGGCTCGGCACGCGGCCTCGGCGGCCGAGCTCGGCCAGCAGCTCGAAGCCGTTCATGTTCGGCATGTTGATGTCGAGCAGCACGAGGTCGATGTCGGGATGGGCGGTCAGCAGGTCGAGCGCCTGCACTCCGTCGCGCGCGTGCAGCACCTCGACGCCGCGCAGCATGACCTCGTACATCCGATGCATCAGGTCGGAGTCGTCGACGGCGAGGACTTTGGTCGGTTCCACGATAGAGGTTCCGGGCGGCTCGGGGCAGTGTAGGCGATGACCTGCGGCCTTTCAACCGGCGGCGCCTTGCATCGGCGTTGGATCTGGGCGACGATGGGACGACTTTCGCTGCATCAGGAGCAGGAGCAGGTGCGTGTGAACCAGGACGCCGCTCGAACGACGACCGAGCCGACGCAGGGGACGCCGCCGGTCGCGGTGTCGGGCCGCGGTGTGCTCGTCGCACTGGGCATCGCGTGGGTCGGCCTCGGATGGCTGGTCACCGGGGCGGCGCGCGAGATCGGTCGCCCGCAGCTGGTCCTCTGGTTTCACGTCGTTGCCGGCGTGGCGACGCTCGCGCTGCTGCTCAGTTCGCGTCGCTCGCTGGGCGGCACTCGGCGGTCGATCGATCGCCAGCAGCTGGTCGAACTGTTCCGAGAACTCGGCGCCGGCGACCTGGTGCGCTCGGGGCGCCTGGCGACGACGCTCGAACCGCGCCTGCGCACCGCCGCCGAGCAGGCGGTGAGTGGAATCGATCGCAAGGTCGAGGAGCTGCAGGCGAGTTCCCTGCGCATCGCCGGGGCAGCCGAAGCGGTCGAACGCGGTGCGGGGACGCTGGCGGCGGGCGCCGCGCAGCAGGCCGCCGCGGCCGGAGAAGTGACCGCCGCGATGGAGGAGCTGGCGCGCACCGCGGCCGGGATCGCCGAGCACGCGGAGCGGCAGAACCGCCTGGTCGCGCGGGCGGAGGCGGACGGCCTGGCGGGCGCCGAAGCGGTCGCCGAGGCGGTCGAGGGGGTGCGGGAGGTCGAGCGCCGAATCGCCGACGTGACCGGGCGCGCCGACACCCTCGGCACCCGCTCGCGCGAGATCTTCCGCGTCCTCGAGCTGATCAGCGATATCGCTCAGGAGACCCACCTGCTGTCGCTCAACGCGGCCCTCGAGGCGTCGGCGGCCGGCGGGCGCGGCAGGCGGTTCGCCGTCGTCGCCGGCGAGGTGCGCGTCCTCGCCGAGCGCGTCCGCGACTCGGTGGCGACGGTGCGCAGCCAGGTGGAGGAGTTCGCGAGCGCGATCCGGTCGACCGTGGTGGCCACCGAGGAGGGCAGCAAGGAGGCGGCGCGGGTGCTCGACGAGGCGCGCGCGGCGACCGGGGCCCTCGACAGTCTGCGCGCAGCGCTGGCGGAGAGCTCGGAAGCGGCACGGCAGATCTCCTCGGTGACCCGGCAGCAGACTTCGGCGACCGAAGAGGTGCTGTCGACGCTGCGCGAGCTGCATCAGGTCGTGGAGCGGATGTCGCGCGACCTCGGCCAGCTGTCGGGCACCGCCGGACGGCTGCACGAAGTCGGCCTCGACCTGCAGCTGCTCGGGCAGACCTTCCGGGCCGCCAACCCGCGTTCGCTGCGGCACCTGATCGACCAGTGGTGGCGGACCCTCGAGCCGGGCGGATTCGCGGGCGCCGATGCCGGGCTCGCCGAGCTGGTGGCCGCCCACGACTTCGTCGAATCCGGCTACCTGACCGACGCCACTGGTCGGCTGGTGGCGCTGCGCGTGGCCGGCGGCTTCGCGGAGCGGGAGCAGGAGACGCGCGACGCGCTGCGCCAGATCGACCTGCGCGATCGGCCCTGGTTCCGCGCCGCGGCCGAAGCCGGGCGGGCGGTCGTCACGCCTCCACACCGGTCGCTGCTCTCCGACGAGTCGTGCCTGATGGTCGCCCTGCCGATCCTCGGCGACGGCGGCGCGCTGCGGGGCGTGCTGGGTCTGGACGTCAACGTGCGGCACTGGACGGAGATCGGCCGATGAGCCCGACCCCGTTCCTGATCGTGCGGGTCGGCGAGACGCACGCGGCGCTGCCCGCGGTGGCGGTTCGCCGGGTCGTGCGGGGCAGCCGGGTCCACCCGCTGCCGGGGGCGGGGGAGGGCCTGCTCGGCCTGTCCGAATTCGCGGGTGAGCCCCTGGCGGTGCTCGAGCTGGCGCAGCTGGCAGGGCTGGCGACGCGGTCGGGCGCCGCCCCGGTCACCGTCGTGACCTGGCTGGGGGCCGACGAGGCTCGCGAGCTGGTCGGCCTGGCGGTCGACGAGGCGATCGAAGTGTGCGAACTCGACCGGGCCACTGCCGCAGGCGGCGAAGCGATCTGGCGCGGCCAGCCGGTCACTTTGCTCGACCTGGAGCGCCTGGAGGCCGACGCATGAGCGGGGCGCACGTAATCCTGCGCCGCGGTGACCTGCTCTGGGGGCTCCCGGCTGACGGTGTCCGGGGGGTCGAGCCTCTCGATCGTGGCGCGGGCGGCGTGCGCGTGCGCCTCACCGGCGGCGGCGACTGGTCGGCCGACGAAGTCGTCACGCTCGCCGCCGGACTGGAGGTGCGCCGTCCGCCGCGCGTGGTGGCGCGGCGGCTGCCCGCCGGCGTTTCGGGGCTGGCCCTGCTGGCGGGACGGCCGGTGGTGGTGGCCGGCGGCGGGAGCGCAGCGCCGTGAGCGGCG
>CAZUAT010000030.1:0-35479 GCA_964618415.1 uncultured Thermoanaerobaculia bacterium | reverse complement strand
CTCCGCGGTCGCTCGCTCGCGCTCGCTCCTGCTGTGTCATCACAACCGCAGGGCACGCGCCCTCCCCCGGCCGCAGGCGCAGCCTGACGGCCTTCACCCCTCCGCGGTCGCTCGCTCGCGCTCGCTCCTGCTGTGTCATCACAACCGCACGGCACGCGCCCTCCCCCCGGCCGCAGGTCAGGGACGCGGTGCGGCGGCGCGGATCTCCTCCCCGACGCCGGACTCGTACTGGCGGAAGTTCTCGACGAACATGCCGGCGAGCTTGCGCGCGGCGGCCTCCCAGGCGGCACGGTCCGACCAGCTCTCCCACGGCCGCAGGACCTCGCCCGGCACGCCGTCCACGGTGCGCGGGATGGCCAGCCCGAAGATCGGATCGGCATCGGTCGGCGTGTTGGCCAGTTCGCCCGACAGGGCGGCGCCGACCAGCCGCCGGGTCTGGGCCAGCTTCATCCGGCTGCCCACGCCGTGCCCGCCCCCGGTCCAGCCGGTATTGACCAGCCAGACGCGGGCGCCGTGCTTCTGGAGCTTCTCGCCCAGCATGGTCGCGTACGAGCCCGGATGGAGCGGCAGGAACGGGCCGCCGAAGCAAGGGGAGAACGTCGCCGTCGGCTCGGTCACGCCGCGCTCGGTCCCCGCAACCTTCGCGGTGTAGCCGGACAGAAAGTGGTACATCGCCTGCGCCGGGCTCAGGGACGAAAGCGGCGGCAGGACCCCGAATGCGTCACAGGTCAGGAACAGCACGTCGCGCGGGTGCCCCGCCACCCCGCCCGGGTCGCAGTTGCGCAGATGGGTGATCGGATAGCTCGACCGGGTGTTCTCGGTCAGGCGCGCGCTGTCGAGATCGAGGCGTCGGGTGACCGGGTCGAAGTCGACGTTCTCGAGGATCGTTCCGAACCGATGCGAGGCGTCCCAGATGTCCGGTTCACCCTCGCGCGACAGCCGGATCACCTTGGCGTAGCAGCCGCCTTCGATGTTGAAGACGCCGTCGTCGCTCCAGGCGTGCTCGTCGTCGCCGATCAGCGTGCGGGCCGGATCGGCCGACAGCGTCGTCTTGCCGGTGCCCGAGAGGCCGAAGAACAGCGCCACGTCGTCGCGATCCTTGCCGTAGTTGGCGCTGCAGTGCATCGACAGGATCCCGCGCCGCGGCAGCAGGTAGTTCATCACGCTGAAGATCGACTTCTTGATCTCGCCGGCGTACTCCGTGCCGCCGATCAGCACCATGTTGCGTGCGAAGTTCAGCAGGATGAAGGTCGAGGTGCGAGTCTGATCGACCTGCGGATCGGCGCGAAAGCTCATCGCATCCACGACCAGGAACTCGGGACGGAAGTCGCGCAGGCGATCCGGATCGGTTTCGCGGACGAACATGTTGCGGGCGAACAGCGACTGCCAGGCCTGCTCGGTGATCACCCGCACCCGCAGGCGGTGACGCTCGTCGGCGCCGGCGTAGCCGTCGAAGACGAACAGCTCGCGCCCCGCCAGGTGAGCGCAGACCTTCTCGTAGAGCCGGTCGAAAACTTCGGGAGCGACGGGCCGGTTGACCTTGCCCCACCAGACGTGATCCTTCGAGGACGGCTCCTCGACGAGAAACTTGTCGTTGGGTGAGCGGCCGGTGAACTCGCCGGTCGAGCAGAGCAGCGAGCCGTCGTCGGACACACACGCCTCGCCGCGGCGCAGCGCGTGCTCGACCAGTTCCGCCGGCCCGCAATTCCAGTGAACCGTTGCCGCCCCCACGATGCCGTGGTTGTCGATGCCGTGGGAGCTCACTGCCGGGCCGCGGTTTTCCATGATTTGCAGTTCCTCGATTGGATCAGGTTCCCGCAGGGGTGCGTCCGGCTCGGTGCGCCGGCGCGACGTTCGGCGCGACACCCGCCGCCGCGCTCCCTGCCTTCTTGGCTGCGAATCCTATCCCGGCGGCCGCAACGCGGGACGCCGCGCCGGCGGCGCAACGACCCGGACTCCGGTCCCCGGCACTTGCCACCATACCGCCATTGGTGGAACACTTTCCGCGGCCTCACAGGAGGGCGATCGCGCCCGCGACCCATGCCCCAGTCCAATCATCACCAGCCAGGAGAGGGATCCCGCGCATGAGCGGAGAGATCAAGTTCTTCGACCAGGTCAACGCGCATTTCGACCGGGCCGCCGCGTTCACCAGTCATCCCAAGGGCCTGCTCGAGCAGATCAAGGAGTGCAACAGCGTCTACCGGATGGCGTTCCCGATCGAGAAGGACGACGGGTCGATCGAGGTCATCCACGCCTGGCGCGCCGAGCACTCGCAGCACAAGCTGCCGACCAAGGGCGGCATCCGCTACGACTGGCGGGTCAACGAGGACGAGGTCAAAGCACTCTCGGCGCTGATGACCTACAAGTGTGCGATGGTCGACGTGCCGTTCGGTGGCGCCAAGGGCGGCGTGCGGATCGACCGCCGCAAGTACTCCGACAGCGAACTCGAGCGGATCACCCGCCGTTACACCTACGAGCTGTTCCGCAAGGGCTTCATCGGGCCTGCCGTCGACGTGCCCGCACCGGACTACGGCACCGGGCCGCGCGAGATGTCGTGGATCGCCGACACCTACCAGACGCTCACCCAGGAGGACGTCAACGGGCTCGGCTGCGTGACCGGCAAGCCGATCGCCCAGGGTGGCGTGCGCGGCCGCAAGGAGGCCACCGGCCGGGGCGTCTACTTCGGCATGCGCGAAGCCTGCTCGCACGCCGGAGACATGGCTGCCCTCGGTCTGTCGACCGGTCTCGAAGGCAAGACGGTAGTCGTGCAGGGCCTCGGCAACGTCGGCTACTACGCCGCCAAGTTCTTCGCCGAGGCCGGCGCGAAGCTGATCGGACTGGCCGAGTACGAGGGCGCGATCTGGGATCCGAACGGCCTCGACCTCGAGAAGGTGGTCGCGCACCGGGCCGAGACCAAGTCGATCCTGAACTTCCCCGGCGCGAAGAACCTGCCCAACACCGCCGATGCGCTGGAACTCGAGTGCGACATCCTGATTCCGGCGGCGCTCGAGAATCAGATCACCGAGGACAACTGCGACCGCGTCAAGGCCAAGATCGTGGGCGAGGCGGCCAACGGTCCGACGACCGCGGCGGCGAGCGACCGGCTCTATCAGCGCGGCATCATGGTCGTTCCCGACATGTACCTCAATGCCGGGGGCGTCACGGTCTCCTACTTCGAGTGGCTCAAGAACCTGTCGCACGTGCGCTTCGGGCGGATGGAGAAGCGCTTCGAGGAGCGGGCGTACCGCAAGCTCCTGCAGGCGGTCCAGAATCTGACCGGCAAGTCGCTCACCGAGGAGGAGATTCGCGGCTTTGCCTCCGGCCCGTCGGAGGAGGATCTGGTCAATTCCGGGCTCGAGGAGACGATGTTCACCTCCTATCACCGGATCCGCGAGAAGCGCGCGGAGCACGGCGATCGCCCCGATCTGCGCACCGCAGCGTTCATCGTCGCCATCGACATGATCGCCGTCACCTACGGGGACCTCGGGATCTTCCCCTGAGCCCGGCTCGCGAGGGCGCGCACGGCGCTTGACAGGCGCCGTGGCACGGCGCAGACTCCCCGCCGTTGACCCGCCGGGCCACGAGGGCGCCGGCGGCGGCGGGGCGAGCTGGGGCGGCTCGCTTCACCGGACGGGGTTGGGTCCCGTCGGGTGTCGCCCAGAGAGGAGGTGGTCCAGAGATGTCGAGCGGCAAACCTGGTTTCGTGGAGGTGGCGTCCTCCTAGCTGGACCACCGGGGCGTCGTAACCGGCCGCGGCGGTCCCAGACGAGGGACCAGCCCAACGCCACCGACACGAATCCCCGAGGCCCCGGATCGCGCAAGCGCTCCGGGGCCTCGTTTCGTTCAGGCGCCGCTCTCGTCCACGGTGAGAGCGCGGTCAGCCTTGGCGGCGAGCACGAAGTCGCTCTCGGTCAGGCCATCGATGGCGTGGGTCCAGATCCGGAGCCGCGCGCGCCCCCAGCCGAGCTCGATGTCGGGGTGGTGCCCCTCCTGCTCGGCGATCGCGCCGACCCGGTTCACGAACGCGAGCGCGGCGGCGAAGTCTGGAAAACGGTACTCCTTGTCGAGATGGTGCCCCTCGATCACCTGCCAGCCGTTCGGACCCAGCCGGGCGAGCAACTGGTCGAGACGCGATTGCGCCAGCGGCGGGTGGCCGCCCCGGCAGGGGACACAAGAGCGATCGGCGAGGTCGGTTTCGAACATGGCGGACCTCCTCTCAGCGCTTCTGCTGCAAGCGCGCGACCAGCGCGCGCATCGCCTCCTGGGTCTCCGGTGCAAACCAGTCGTCCACGAACGCCCGCCAGGTCACCTGCTGCTCGCGATCGAAAGCGGCCGCCAGGTCGGCCCGCACCATCTGCCGGGTGGCGCTCAGCGCCCGCGGCGGCAGCGCCAGCAGGTCGCGCGCGATCTGCAGCGCCCGGCCGACGACCTGTTCGGGAGCCGTGAGTTCGTCGACCAGCCCGATGCGCAGGGCCTCGGCGCCGCCCACGAGCGCGCCCGACACCGCCAGGCGCGCGGCGGTGCCCGGTCCGACCAGTCGCACCAGCGCCGAGTGGATGACCCGCGGCAGCGGCAGGCCGACGGCGACTTCGTTGAGACCGATCCGAAAGTCCCCTTCGGCCATCACACGGTAGTCGCACTGGATCGCGAGCACCGCGCCGCCGGCCGGACTGTGGCCGGTCACAGCAGCGATGACGGGCACCGGCGAAGTAGCCAGCGCCCGCAGCAGTTCGAGCAGGTCGGCGAGGAACGCCTCCATCGCCGGGCGATCCAGGGCGAGCAGCGCCGGCACGTCCAGCCCACCGGAAAAGACGCGCGGACCGCCCGACAGCACCAGCGCGCGCACACCGGCCGACTCCGCCCGCTCGACGGCGGCGCGCAGGTCTGCCACCAGAACCGGATCGAGCGCATTGACGGGCGGCCGGGCGAGCCGCAGTTCCCTGACTCCGCCGCCGTGATCCACGATCTCGAGCATGCCGCCATGCTAGCCGAAGCGCTCGGGCACCCGGACGAGGGGGCCGAAAAAACAGAACCCCGGCGCGGGGCCGGGGTTCGGGAAGAAGGCGGTGGCTCCTGGGGAGGGATTTGAACCCCCGACCAATCGGTTAACAGCCGATCGCTCTACCGCTGAGCTACCCAGGAATGGATGCGCCCGGCAGGGGCGCGAACGGCAATCCTAGGCGACCGATCCGCCGGGAGTCAATCCGGACGGCCGTCAGAGGGCCGTGTCGAGGAACGGCTTGAGCTTGCCTGCCCGCGTCGGGTGGCGCAGCTTGCGCAGCGCCTTCGACTCGATCTGGCGGATGCGCTCGCGCGTGACGTTGTGCAGCCGGCCGACCTCCTCGAGCGTGTGCTCGGTGCCGTCGGCGAGGCCGAACCGCTTGGCGAGCACCTCCTCCTCGCGCGGCGTGAGCGTCTTCATCACCCGGCGCACCTCGTCGCGACGCGACGCCGAGACGACCGATTCGAGCGGCGAGATCGCGCTCTTGTCCTCGATGAAGTCTCCCAGATGCGAATCCTCTTCCTCGCCGATCGGCGTCTCGAGACTGATCGGCTCCTGGGCGATCTTCATGATCTTGCGCACCTTGTTGGCCGGCAGATCCATCCGCTCGCCGATCTCCTCGGCGGTGGGCTCGCGGCCGAGTTCCTGCACCAGCGACCGGCTGGTGCGGGTCAGCTTGTTGATCGTCTCGATCATGTGCACCGGAATGCGGATGGTGCGCGCCTGGTCGGCGATCGCGCGGGTGATGGCCTGGCGGATCCACCAGGTGGCGTAGGTGGAGAACTTGTAGCCGCGCCGGTACTCGAACTTCTCGACCGCCTTCATCAGGCCGATGTTGCCCTCCTGAATCAGGTCGAGAAACTGCAAACCGCGATTGGTGTACTTCTTGGCGATCGAAACCACCAGCCTGAGGTTGGCGACGATCAGCTCCTCCTTGGCGCGCTCGCACATCGCTTCGCCCTGGCGGATCTTGCGGATCGTGGTCGCGACCTGCTCGTGGGTCGTTCCGTATCGCTCCTCGAGTTCCGCGATGCGCGCCCGGTACTTCTCGATGCGGCGCTTCTGCAGGTCCTTGAGTTCCTTGTTGTTCTCCTTCTCGAGCGCCAGGCGGGCGCGCCGCACGTCCTGTTCGAAGGCGCCGAACTGGCGGTCGAGATTCTTCAGGTAGTCGACCAGCCGGTTGCGCGTCTGCAGCGAGAAGTCGATGGACCGGATCTCCTGCGACACCCGGCCGAGCAGGCGGTCGATCTCGCGCTCGTGCTCCTGGTGCCGGGCGCCGCCCTCCTTGAACTTCTCCTGGCGCTTGCGCAGCTTGCCGATCTGCAGGTCGAGCTTGCCGATCTGCTCGAAGATCTTCAGGTTGCGCTTGATCCGGTCGGCGGCCTTGGGATCGAGCGGCTCGTCGGGATCGTTGCCCGAGACGAGTTCGCGCAGCACCTTGCGGTCCTTCTGCGCCAGCTCGTTGAGGCGCAGCAGCTCGCGCAGGACGAGCGGGTTCTCGCACAACGCCTCGTAGATCATCCACTCGCCCTGCTCGATGCGCTGGGCGATCTCGACCTCGCCTTCGCGATCGAGCAGCGGGACGGTACCCATCTCGCGCAGATACATGCGGACCGGGTCGGAGGTCTTCTCGTGCTCGTCGACCGACAGGTCGAGCCCTTCGTCGCCGTCCTTCTTGTCGAACTCGGAGACCGGCGCCGGCTCGACGTCGTCCCGGTTGACGTAGCGCTCCGGGCGGTCGACGACGGCGATCTTCAGCGTGTCGAAGCGCCGATAGATCTCGTCGACGTCGTCGGCCATGCCGATGAGTTCGTCGGGCAGTACCTCGTAGATCTCGTCGTAGAGCAGATACTTCTTCTGCCGTCCGAGCTCGATCAGCTGGCGTACCGGGGTGTACTTGTCTTCGATGTGAACGATCTTGGTCGCACTCACGGATCTACTCCGAGCCGGCAGGTCGCGGCGGCGCCGGGCTGTGGAGGCCGGCGCTGACCGCGTTCTTTTCGGCGAGCAAGTCTTCGAGACCGGCGGCGTCGCCACGCCGCTGGGCTTCGACAATGAGCAACTGCAGTTCGCGCAAACGGTGCCGCATCCACCGGCGGGAGATCGCCCTGAGGGCGTCGCCGAGCGGCGGCGCCCCCGGCGAATCCTCCGATTCTACCAGAAGTTGCGCCGCTTTCCCCTCTGCGCCGGCCAGGTCGGTCACCGCTGCGAGCACGTCCCGCAGGCCGGGCACCCGACCCCGGCTGTATAGCGTCCGGAAGGCCGCGAAAAATTTCCGCAGGTCGGGGTCGAAGAACGCCTCGGCCGGCGGCAGCTGGTCGGCGGGCGGCAGCGGGGCGCCGCGATCGGCCGCCAGCAGCAGGAGGCGCAGCGCCTCCTCCTCGCCCCGCCGCCCGGGCGTCGGCGCGGCCCCCTGCTCCCCTGGAACCTGCCCGCCCGCCGGCCGGGCCAGGCTCTGGCGCAGCACGCCGGCGCCCAGCTTCAGGCGCGGCGCCAGCAGGTGGAACGGCACCCCCAGCCGCTCGGCGGCCGCCCGGCCGTAGCTGTAGCGCAGGATCGGGTCCGGGATCGGACCGAGCAGCTCCACCAGCTCCCGGCCGGCGCGCGAGCGCCCCTGGGGGTTGCGGTGCACGTCCGCCGGCACCACCCGGTCGATCTCCGCCTGCACGTAATCCGGAGCGGCCTCGACGGCGGCGCGCAGCGCCTCCGGCCCGGCCGAAAGGCGCAACGAGTCGGGATCCTCACCCTCCGGCAGCCGCACCCGCCGCACCGCCAGGCCGCGGGCCAGCAGCAGCGGCAGGGCCCGGCGGCAGGCCGTCTCGCCCGCCGCGTCGCCGTCGTAGGCGAGGACCACCTCGTCGGCGTAGCGCGCCAGCAGCTGGACCTGGTCGGGGGTGAGGGCGGTACCCATGCTGGCGACCACCGCCTCGATGCCGGCAGCCCGGACGCCCAGCAGGTCGATGTAGCCCTCCACCAGCAGCACCTGGCGCGTCTCG
Organism: uncultured Thermoanaerobaculia bacterium; assembly: GCA_964618415.1. GTDB lineage: Bacteria > Acidobacteriota > Thermoanaerobaculia > Multivoradales > JAGPDF01 > JACTMI01. Next base: position 27,481 of record CAZUAT010000030.1, on the reverse strand, counting down.
CGGATCGCCCGCCGGGCCTGATCGAGGCCGTAGAGCAGCAATCCCTTGTGGAACTGCTCGGTTTCGGCGGTGTTGACGTACTTGGCGACGTCGTCGCCCAGAGTGCGCCCACCGAACCCGACCAGGCGGCCAGCGGCGTTGCGGATCGGGAAGATCAGCCGGTTGCGGAAGCGGTCGTACGGCTCGCCGCCCCCCTCCGGCCGCCCGGCCAGGCCGACCGCCAGCAGCTCGCCGACGTCTGCCCGGCCGGCCAGGGCCGGGATCAGGCTGCGCCAGCTGTCGGGCGCGTAGCCGAGGCCGAACCGTTCGACCAGCGGCGCCGGGATCTGCCGCCGATCGAGGTAGGCACGGGCGGTCACCGACTTTGCGAGCTGGTCGCGAAACCAGGCGGCAGCGAGCTCGAGCAGCTCGGTCGGATCCTGGTGGGAGGGTGTCCGCCCGCCGCGCCGCGACGGCGCCGCCGTCGGCGCGGGCAGCGGCACTCCGAACCGCTGCGCGAGCGCCTCCATGGCGGCCGCGAAGTCGTCGCCGGTCACCAGCATGTGCAGCTTGATCGCGTCGCCGCCCTCGCCACAGCCGAAGCACTTGAAGAAGCCGAGGTCCGGGTCGACGTGGAACGACGGCGTCTTCTCCTTGTGCAGGGGGCAGAGTCCCTTCCACTTGCGCCCGGCCCGCTGAAGCTTCGTGTGCGCCGACGCCACCTCGTAGACGTCGGCCGCGTCGCGGACCGCCTGCACGAACTGGGGATTGAGCTGAAGGTTGGAGAGCCGCATCGCCGCCGCCGCGATGCTACGCCACCGCTGCGATCCCGCAGCATCGCGAGGCGGGCGCCTGCTACGCTCGCGCGCCGTGGCCCGACGCCGAGCTTCCACAGCTGCCGCCCCCGCGCCGGCCGGCACCGCCGCACCCGAACCGCCACCCGGCCGGACCTGGTTCTGGTGGGTGGTCGCCTGCGCGGCCATCGCGCCGTTCCTGGTCACCGCTACGGGCGAGTTCGTCTACGACGACGTCCGCCAGATCGTTCAGAACCCGCTGATCCAGGATCCGGCCCGCCTCGGCGAAGCGCTCACTTCCGATGTCTGGGCGTTCTCCGGCCTGCGGGAGGGGGCGGCGAGCAACTACTGGCGGCCCGCCTTCGTCCTCTGGCTGGCGATCCAGGAGACCCTGTTCGGGCTCGACGGTACCCTCGGCTGGCACCTCGCGTCGATCCTGCTGCACGTGGCGGTCACGCTGCTGGCCTGCCGGCTGGCGCTCCGCCTCGGCCTGCAGCCGCCCACGGTCCTGCTGATCGGACTGCTGCTCGCGGTGCATCCGACCCGCGTCGAATCGGTCGCCTGGATCTCCGGGTCGCCCGACCTGCTGGCGGCGCTGGCGGTCCTGGCCGCGCTGCTGCTCACCGGCGCCGCCCTGGCCACCGAACGCGGGACGAGCCGGCTCGCCTGGACCGGTGCACTGCTGGCGGCGTCGGTGGGCATGCTGGCCAAGGAGATCGTGATCCTGCTGCCGGTGCTCATCGGGGCGCTCGTCGTAACGCTCGACCCGGGCGGCTGGCGGCGGAGTGGTCGACGCGCCCTGGCGGCCGGTGCGCTGTTTGCCATTCCGGCGGTCCTCTTCCTGATTGCGCGCCGCTGGGTGCTCGGTACGGTCCAGGTCGAAGCCTCGTGGAATCGCGGGCTCGGTGCCGATCTGGCGAGCGCTCCGTCGGTGATCCTGTTCTATCTGCGGCAGGTCTTCTGGCCGGTCGGCATCGGGCCGAGCTACCCGCTGCGCGCCGTCGCCGACGACGCACCGAGCGGTGCGATCGCCGGGCCGCTGGTGCTGCTCCTGGCCCTCGTCGGCGTGGCGCTCTATCTGACCCGCGGGGATCGCCTCGCGCGCTTCGGCCTGCTCTTCTTCGCCACCACACTGCTGCCGGCCCTTCACATCGACGCGTTTCACCCCGAGCAGATCGTCCACGATCGCTACCTTTACTTGCCGCTGGTCGGGTTCGCGCTCGCGCTCGGCGCGACCGTCGAACGTCGCCTGCTGCCCCGCCTCGCGCCCGCCACCGCGACTCGCCGGGTCGTCGTCGGCGCCCTGGTGCTCGCCGTGCCGCTCGCCCTGCTCACCGCCCGGGCGGCCCGCCCGTGGCGATCGGAGGTGGCGCTCTGGGAGCACGGCGTGCGCACCGATCCGACCAGCGCCTTCAACCACCTGCAGCTGGCCGAGGCGAGGCGGCAGGCCGGAGACGTCGCCGGCGCCGGGCAGGCGATCGCGCGCGCCGCGCAGCTCGCCCCCACGCGCCAGGTCGTCATGGGCCGGGCCGACGTCGCCCTCGAGCAGGGGCGCCTGACCGACGCCCTGGCCGACCTCGAGCGGCTCTACGCCGCCAGCCCGGCCGATCCGCGCATCGCCGAGCGCTACGCGATCGCCCTGGCGCGCGCCGGCAGGCCCGGCGACGCCGAGCAGATCCTGCGCCGGGCGCGCGAGGTCGCACCCGGGCGGCGTTGCGCGCTGACCTCGAACCTGGCCCGCATCCTCGCCATGTCCGGCCGCGAAGCCGAAGCGCGCGACGAGCTGCTCGCGGTGCGCAACCTGGTCCCCACCGAGGCCAACGAAAACTGCCGCCAGACCCTGGCCCTGCTGGCCGATCTGGAGCTGCGTGCCGGCCGCCCCCAGGAGGCGCGCCGGGCGCTCGAGGAGCTGCTCGCAGTCACCGCGACGCTCGACGACCCGCAGACCCGGCAGCTGCGCGAGTCGGCTCGTCGCGGCCTCGAGCGCCTGCCGCCTCCCTGAGCCCCCTGCCCGGCCGCTCGCGGCCCGCCGGCTTCAGGCCGGCCGCCGCATACCCCGACCCTCCACGCAGACGGCTCCGGACCGCCGCTGATCTCCCGCCGGTGTCCCCTCCGGCTGTGCACCGGCGAATCCCCCAGTGCAGCCTTGGAGCCCACGAAATGAGATCTGCACTGCGCCCACTCCTCCTCACGCTGATCCTCGCCGCGGCGCCTTCGATCGTCGCGGCCGACACCCTCACCCGGATCACCGACCTCGTTGCCGGTGACGACGACGGGCTGAACGGCCTCGCCGCCGCCGTCGTCGGCAACCACCTCTACTTCGTCGGCTGGGTGCCGGCCGGCGGAACGGCGCTGTTCGTCTACGACGGCACCAGCGCCCCCACGCAGGTGCCCGGCAGCGGCGCTGCCGGCCCGAAAGGGCTGACCGCCTGGAACGGCAAGCTCTACTTTGCAGGCGGTCCGAGCGACGATCGCGAGCTGTGGAGCTACGACCCGGTCGGCGGAACGATTGGCGAAGCGGTCGACGTTCGGCCGAGCGGCAACGCCGTTCCGGAGTCGATCGCCGCCATCGACTCGCACATCTGCTTTGCGAGCCACACGGACAATGCGGGCCGGGAGCTGGCCTGCTGGGACGGCTCGGGCAGCGCCGACGTCTACGACCTGGTCGCTGGCGAGGACAGCTCGTTTCCGGTCGAACTCCATCCGTACGACGGCGAGCTCTACTTCATTGCGCGCGAGGACGGCGAGGAGCGGCTCTGGCGCTTCGACGGCAACTCGGCCCCGACGATCGTCGCCGCCGCTCCCGGCGCCGAGTTCGAGCTGCCGTGCTGCCTCGCGGGAGCGGCAGACGGCCTCTTCTTCCAGGCTCAGGACAACGCCTTCGAAATCCGACTGTGGCGCTACGACGGCGTGCAACCGCCGACGACCGTCTCGGAGACCTTCGAACCGACCGGCTGGACCGGCGCCTTCCGCGGCCGCGCCGTGCTCGGCGGCAGGGACCCGCTGGCCGGCGGCACCGAGGAGATGTGGCGCCGCGGCCTGGCCGGCCTGCGTCGCCTCGATCCCGGCGCCATCTTCGAGCAGGCGGCGGCGCTGACGACGATGCGCGACGCGCTGTTCCTGCTCAGCTTCGTGAGCGGCAGTGACGAGTTCGCGCTCCATCGCTTCTGCGGCGCCGGCGACATCGTGACGCTGGTCGATCCGCGCAACGGCAGCGATCCCGCCATCCACGGCGAGTCGATGATCGCGTTCGGGAACCGAGTGCTGTTCGCGGCGACCGACCCGAGCTTCGGCCAGGAGCTCTGGGCTTTCGACTCCTCGCATCTGTTCTGCGACGACTTCGAGTCGTCGGACATGACGGCCTGGCCGCTGCCCTGACATGGCCCGCGCACTCGCGATCCTGCTCGTCACAGCGCTCAGTGCGCCGCCACTGGCGGCGACCGACGGAGCGCTCGATACGACCTTCCAGGCACCGGACGGCTACGCGGTGACCTCGAGCAGCCAGACCGGGGCCGCCGCCGGCGGCGCACTCGCGCCCGACGGCGCGGCGGTCGCGCTGACGCGAATGTCGGCCAACACGATCGCTTGGGCGCGCGTCCCCGAGACGGGCCCTCACACTCCGTGTTCGTATGCCCCGCCGGGAGCCACGGTCGTGCTGCCGGCCGCGGTCACCTTCGATGCCGCCGGACGCCTGTTGCTCACCGGCAGCGCCTTCTACCCCTCGCTCGGCTGGGTGGTCTTCGTCGCGCGCGCTCTCTACCCGGCCTGCTCGCTCGATCCGGCATTCGACGGCGACGGCTACGTCACCGTGGACGCCGAACCCGGCAGCGAGCTGTTCGGGCTCGCCATCGCCACGACCAGGATCTTCGTCCAGAGTCTGCCGGTCGAGCGCATCGTGGTCGGCGGCGAGGTTCGGCCCGGCCCCGGTCCCGATGACGGCGCCGATCTGCTGCTCGTGCGACTGCGCGGCAACGGTTCGCTCGACCCCGGCTTCGGCGGCGGCGACGGCTGGGCGCGCTACGACTTCGACGCCCAGTCGAACTCTCTTGCCGCGCTGGCGATCGACGACGCGGGTCGCATCGTGCTGGGAGGCACGGTCGACCTGGTCGGGGACAGTCCCGATCCGATGGTGGTCCGGGCACTTCCCGATGGCACCCTCGACGGCACCTTCGGTTCGTTCGGCTGGGCGCGGCTCGCGTACCCGGAAGCGCAGGCGGTCGGCGGCATGGCGCTCGAGGCCGACGGCACGATCTGGCTGGCCGCCCGGGAGGTGCGCGCCACCGCGCCGACGGACCGTCTGGTGATCGTCAAGCTCGGCGCGGGCGGTGCCTCGAGCGTCGGCGTCGGCGGCTGGTACGTCGACGGTTTGCTGGCTGTCGCGGGCGCCGTCCGCCAGGGGGACGGCCGACTGATCGTCTACGGCGATCGCATCTGGCCCGACGGCAACCGCGACCTGTTCGTCACCGCCTGCCGGTCCGCGCCCCCGCAGCCCTGCGTGTGGGAAACGAGCTTTGGTCCGCTCGATGCTGCCGGATTCGCCTATCCGCTGCCCGATCTGGCTCCGGACGGCGACGAGGCCGCGGCCGGCATGGTGCTCGCCGGCGGTCGGCCGCTGCTCTTCTTCGATGCCGAGGTCGATCAGGCGGGGCGGCGCCTGGGGGTCGCGCGCCTGTCGAACGGCTACATCTTCGCCGACAGCTTCGAGTCCACCACGACCCGCCGCTGGTTGGGCCAGTGAACCCCTGACTGAGGGACGCCCGGACCAGCCCGGCCTCCCTCAGCCGCCGGACAGCCTGGCAGCGATCGCCTGCGCGCGGGCCAGGGCCGCGTCCGCCTCCGCCGTCCGCCCCTCGAGCCGCAGCCGGTCGGCGATCAGTTCGTGCACCCACTGCGCGTCCGCGCTCTCCGCGCCGCTCACCCGCTCGAGCGCCGTCAGGGCCTCATCCTGCAGCGCCGCGGCCTCCGCGAAGCGTCCCTGCGCGGCGACCTCCGTGGCCAGACTGCCGGTCGCCCACCAGTAGAACGGGTGATCCCGTCCCAGCGAGCGTTCGAAGCTGACCAGGGCCTCGCGGAACAGCCCTTCGGCGCGCACGTGATCGCCACGGCGCCCGGCGACGACCGCCAGGCCGTTGAGGCACTTGCCGACCTCGAAGTGGTCCGGATTGAGCGCCCGGAAGATCGCCAGCGCCTCGCGCCCGGCCGCCTCGGCGTCGTCGTAGCGGCCGGCCTCGGCCAGCAGGTGGGCGTAGTTCTGCAGGGTCTGGCCGGTCTGCGGGTGATGGTCGCCGAGCGTGCGCCGCCGCACCTCGAGCGCCTGACGAATCAGCGCCTCGCCCTCGTCGAAGCGACCGCGATTGACCAGCGAGATGCCCAGCGACAGGTAGCTCTGCCCGAGATGGGGATGGTCCGGACCGAGACTCGCTTGCAGGATGCGCTGGGACTCGCGGTAGGCGGCCTCGGACTCCTCGAAACGCCCGAGGTCGTCCAGGATCACTCCGAGGTTCCGCAGGTGCAGGGCGGTCTCGACGTGTTCGGCCCCGAGTTCGGCGCGGAAGACCTCGTAGACGGCGCGCTCCTCCGCCTCGGCCGTGGCGACGTCCTTGCGCCAGAAGCGCACCTGCGCGGCGTCGCTGCGCACGCGCGCCAGCTCGAGCGGCGGCGCTCCCGCCGCCGCGAGCGCCGCGAGCGCGCCGTCGAGCAGCTCGCCGGCGGCGTCCAGGTCGCCCTGCTGGATGCGGATCGAACCGAGGGTTGCCTCCGCCAGGGCGCGGCGCGGCCGGTCCCCGTCGGATCGCAGCGCGAGCACGGTCGCGATCGAGCGCTCGGCGGCGTCGAGCAGGCCGAGGCTGGCTTCGATCCTGGCTACCGCCTCCAGCAGATCGGCCCGCAGCTCCGGCTCGGCAGCCAGTTCGGTGGTCAGGCGCGAGGCGCCCTGCTCGAGCAGCTGGCGCGCCGTCACGGTCTCGCCGCCCGACTTGGTCGGATCGGCGACCTCGAACAGACTGATCAGGAACTCTTTGGTGCGCTCGGCGCGACGCGCTTCCGCTGCCGCCGCGCGGGAACTCGCCTCGGCCCTGCGCGCCTGCCAGGTGGCGACAATCAGTCCGGCGGCGAGCGAGGCCACGACGAGCGCTGCCGAGGCGACACCGATCCAGTGCCGACGCACGAACTTGGCGCTGCGGTAGGCGACGGTGTCCGGCCGCGCGACCACCGGGCGGCCGGCGAGAAAGCGACGCAGGTCGTCGCCGAGCGCCGCCGCCGAGGCGTAGCGGCGCTCCGGCTCGCGCGCCAGCGCCTTGAGCAGGATGGTGTCGAGATCGCCGCGCAGCCGGCGCTCGAGCCGCCTCCGCTCGCGCGCGTCGGCTTCGCCAGAGACCATCCGGCGCAGCTGGGTCGACGGACGCGGCACGCCCTCCTTCGTCAGCTCCGCCGCCAGGCCGGCCGCGGTCCGGCCGGTGCGGCGATGCGGCAGCGCGCCGACGAGCAGCTCGTAGAGCACCACGCCGAGCGAGTAGACGTCCGTCGCCGTGGTCACCGGCTCGCCCAGGATCTGCTCCGGAGCGGCGTAGGCGGGGGTCAGGGCACCGAGCCCGGTGCGGGTGAGCGCCGCGTCGACGTCGGTGTCGTCGAGCAGCTTGGCGATTCCGAAGTCGAGCAGCTGCACCCGTCCGTCGCGCGTCACCAGGATGTTGGACGGTTTGAGATCGCGATGGACGACCAGCTGGCGGTGGGCCGATTCGACGGCGTCGCACGCCTCGGCAATCAGGCGGACGCGTTCGTCCACCCCCAGCCGGGCCGCCCGACAGTGTTCGGTGACGATCGTCCCGTCGACCTTCTCGAGCACCAGGAACGGGCGCCCCTCGGCCGTACGACCGCCGTCGAGCAGCCGCGCGATGCCGGGGTGCACCAGGCGGGCCAGGATCTGCCGCTCGCGCAGGAAGCGGGCGACGATTTCGTCGCTGTCCATGCCCGGGCGCAGGAGCTTGAGGGCGGCACGCTGCTCGAACTGCCCCTCGACCCGCTCGACCTCCCAGACCTCGCCCATGCCCCCGCGGCCGAGCGGCGCCAGGAGCCGCCAGGCGCCGACCGTCCGCCCCGGCTCGAGCGACGCGCCGCTGCCGACCCACTCGTCGACCAGGGTGCGCGCGGAAGCGGCCACCGGCGCCGCGAGGAACTCTCCTGCCGCAGCGTCGGCGTCGAGCAGCGCCGCCACCGCGCGCTCGAGCTCCGGGCCGTGTTCGGCGGCCAGCCGGGCGAGCCGCTCGGCGCGCTCGGCCGGGTCCAGGTCGACCAGCTCCTCGAAATGAGCTCGCGCAGCCGCGAAATGCGCCGGATCCGGTCGAGGCACGGCGCTCACCTCAGGTGGCGATGCCCTGCGCCGTCAGGTCCTGGTAGAGGAAGGCGCGGGCGGCACGCCAGCGCCGCTTCACCGTGCGGTCCGACACGCCGGTCAGATCGGCGATCTCCTCGACCGAGAGGCCGGCGAAGAAACGCCACTCGACCAGCCGTGCCAGTTCCGGCTCGACCCCCTCCAGGCGGCTGAGCGCCCCGTCGAGCGCGATCAGCTCTTCGCCACGATCCGGCGCGGCGATCTCCTCGGCCTCGAGGTCGAGCGCAAACGCGCCGCCCCCGCGCTTGAGCCGTCCGCGCCGCCGCGCGTGATCGACGAGCACGTAGCGCATGGCGCGCGCCGCGAGGGCGAAGAAGTGGCGGCGGTCCTCCGCCGACCACCGCGCGTCGCCCGACAGCTTGAGGTAGGCCTCGTGGACCAGCGCCGTGGTCGACAGCGTCGCCATCGGCGCCGAAGCGGCCAGCTGCCGGCGGGCGATCCGCCGCAGCTCGGCATAGACCGACTCGAACAGGCGCTCGGAGGCGCCGCGATCACCAGCACCGGCGGCGGCGAGCAGAGAGGTGATCTCTCCCGCCCCGGTCCGCTCGGGGTCGTCCGGGGAGCGCGTCGACACGGCGCCATTCTAGACGCGCAGCGTGACGACGGTCGCGCCGTTGCCCCCCTCGTTGGGAGCGCCGGGACGCCAGCTCTGCGCGGCGGCGTGGCGGCGCAGGTGCTGACGGAGGGCATCGCGGAGTCGCCCGGTGCCGTGGCCGTGCACCAGTCGGACCTCCGTGCGCTCGGCCCGCAGCGCGCGATCGAGAAAATCATCGACGGCGAGCAGCGCGTCCTCCACCGTCGAGCCGATCAGCATCAGCTCCGCCGGCGCCGGCGCCGCGCCGTCATCGGCCGCGACCGTGCGGCGCGCCGACTGTGGCGCCTCGTCACCGACCGCGATCAGCTCTCCGCGGCGGGCGCGGACGCGCTTGCCCGACACCGCCACTTCGGCCCGCTCGCCGTCGAGTTTCTCGAGGCGGCCGGTCCAGCCGAGGCTCCGATGGCGGACCCGGCCGCCCACCGCCAGCTCGCCGGCCGGCGTCTCGCGGGCGCCGTCGGACGCCAGCTCCGGCGCCGCAGCGAACAGCTGCGCGGTCGCCGCTGCGGCGACGCCACGGCGTCGACCCTCCTCGAACTCCCGACGCAGCCGCTCCTCCACGCCGCGCAGCTGGCGACCGACCTGCTCGCGGAAGGTCCGCAGCTCGCCTTCGAGGCGCCGACCTACCACCCGCCGCTCGGCCTCGAGGGCCGCGCGCTCACGTTCCAGCCGCGCCGTGAGCGTGGCCGCCTCCGCCTCGCGCGCCTCGGCCTCCAGCGTCGCCCGGGCCAGCCCGGCCCGGGTGGCCTCCAGCTCGGCCCGCACGCGGCGCAGCTCGCGGTGCTCGGTGCCGAGCAGAGCTTCGGCTCGCTCCAGCCAGGCCGCCGGCAGGCCGAGCCGGCGCCCCAGCGCGAGCGCCTCGCTGCCGCCCGGCGCCCCCGGGCGCAAGCGGAAGAGCGGCCGCCCCGAGTCCGGGTCGAACTCCATCGCCGCGCAGGCGGCGCCGTCGCGCTCGATCGCCGCCGCGGCGACCTTGCCGAGGTGGGTGGTGATGATCGCCAGGCCACCGGCCGCGAGCAGGTGTTCGAGCAGTGCCACGCCGAGCGCCGCCCCCTCCTCCGGATCGGTGCCTGACCCGAGTTCGTCGAGCAGAGCGAGCGCGCGCGGACCGGCCTCTCGCCACGCCTCGCTCAGCCGCACCAGCCGACCGCTGAACGTCGAGCGGTCGGCCAGCAGATCCTGCTCGTCGCCCACGGTCGCGACCAGACTGTCGAATATCGGCAGTTCGCTGCCGGCCGCACAGGCGACCGGCAGACCGGACTGCGCGGCGAGGACGGCCAGACCGAGCGTCTTGGCGGCCACCGTCTTGCCGCCGGCGTTCGGTCCGGTGATGACCAGTACTCGCTGGGCGGCGTCGAGCTCGAGGTCGAGAGGCACCGCTTCGCCGGTGTGGCCCGACGCCCCCAGCACCCGCTCGCGGCGCGCCGCCAGACGCGGCTCGAGCAGCGGATGCCTTGCCGCAACCAGACGGAGCCGCCCGTCGGCACAGAGCTCCGGCCAGCGGCCGCCGGTTTCCCGCGCCCAGCGTCCAGCCGTCTCATGCTGGTCGAGTTCGGCGACCAGCGCCGCCAGCCCGCGCACCTGCGGCAGCGCGCTCGTAAACGCCGCCAGCAGCTCGGCGAGCAGCCGCCGTCGCTCGGCCTCCTGCTCTTCCATGGCGGTCTGCAGCTGGTTGTTGTCCTCGACCGCGTCGAGCGGCTCGAAGTAGAAGCTGCGGCCGGAGGCCGAGCGGCCGTGGACGAGGCCCGGCAGCCGCCCACGCGCCCCGGCAGAGAGGACGAGCAGCAGCCGGCCGCCGCGCAGCGGCACGGTTTCCTCGCCGAACAGGTCGAGGTGCTGGCTGCGCAGCTGCTCGAGCCGACCGTAGAGGCGCTCGCGGGCCCCCTGCACCTCGCGCCGCAGCTCGCCGAGGCGCGGCGAGGCGTCGTCGCGCACCTGCCCCTTGCGGTCGAGCACGCGCCGGACGTGGGCGAGCAGCGGCGCCGGATCGGTGAGCTCAGCGCACAGGCGGAGCAGCTCGGCCGGCGCCGGATCGGCGGCGCGGATGCGCTGCAGCGCCTCCCCGGCGACCGAGAGCAGCCGCGCCAGCAGCAGGATCTCCGACCCGTCGAGCGGTGGACGGCCACTCTCGAGGCGCTCGAGCAGATCGGCGAACGGTTCGCCGAGGGAGGGGACGAAGGCTGCGGCGGCGGCGAGCGCCGCGACCTCGGCACCGGCGCGGCGGCGCCGCTCGAGCTCCTCCCGGTCGGCAGTCGGCTCGAGGGCGAGAATCCGCTGCGCACCGAGATCGGTGCGGGCCTCGTCGGCGATCAGGGCGAGCAGCGCCTCCCACTCGAGCGCGGCGAGCGTCTCGGGCCCGGCAAGGCCCGCACGCGGGGCCGGCGAAGAGGGGGGAGCGGGGGCGGGAATCGGATCAGTCATCCGCGGGTCCGGCGTCTGCAGGCGAGAACGGCGGCGACAAAGGGAGGCGAGACGGACAACGAAAACGGGGCCGGAGGTCTTGCGACCCGCGGCCCCGTGGGGAATCCCGGCTGGCGAAGAGGAGTCCGGCCGGCCTCAGGCGAGGCCGAGGCGCTTCTCTTCCATCACCTTGCGCAGCATCTTCTTGCGCGCCTGGATGGCCTTGCGCTTGCGCTTGACCGAGGGCTTCTCGAAGTGCTGGCGCTTCTTCAGCTCGGTGAGCACGCCGGCCTTCTCGCACTTGCGCTTGAACCGGCGCAGCGCGTTCTCGAAGCTCTCTTCCTCGCGGACATGAACGATCGGCACTTTGACATCACCTCGCTTCGCAGGGGATTCGCGGTCCAGCAGTCGGGCCGCCGCAATGACTCGGACGGGAGAGTCTATGCCCCGAGCCGGCGGCGGTCAACCGCGCCGCGCCCGGTCACTCGCCCTCGCCGCCCGGCTTGACCGCTTCCAGCTTCACCTCGTAGACCTTGCGCTCCTCGTTGAAGAAGACCCCGGCGGCGTTGCCCGAATCGTCGGTCGGGTAGAACCAGGCGAGCACCTTGCCGTCCGAGTACTCCTTGATGTTGCGCGCCAGCGGCCGGCCCAGCGCCCCGACCACGTCGGCCTCGGTCATCCCCTTGGTGGCCAGCTGGAGACGCTCGGCAGTCATGAACCGCTTGGCCTCCGCGTCCGCCAGGGCCGCCTGGAGGTCGGCGTTGTCCGGATCGGCGGAGAGCAGCTGGCGGTAGATGTCGATCGCCCGGCGATAGTCGCCGCCCTTGTCGATGTACTCGCGCGCCACCAGCATCCCCTCGGCGGAGTTGAGGCGGATCGCGGCGAGCTGATCGGGCCGCGGCGGCTCGCCCACCACCGGCGGGTCGGCGTTGATGAACGCCGCCAGCTGGCTGCCGAAGGCGTCGGTCGCCTCGGAGAGTGCCTTGTCGGCGGCCTCGAACTGCTCGGCCGGCACCGTGCCGGCGGCCACGCCCGCGGCCAGCTCGGCCAGCGCCGCTCGCTGGCTGTCGAGCGCCTTCTTGGCCGTCTCGATCGCCGCCAGCTCGGCCTGCCGCGCCGCCGCCTTGGCCGCCTGCACCTGCTCCTCGCTCGGCTGGCAGCCGGTGAGCAGGGCCGCAGCCAGGGTGAATGCCATCCAAGAATTGCGCATGTCTGGGGTCTCCTCGGGGACTGACGTCAGGGCAGCGACGGTAACACACGGGCGCCGCGCCGGCTCGGGGGCTCCCTCTGCGCCCCTCCGCGAGCCGCAAACCTCTGCACGAGTTCGATTTCGAACCGCCGGCCGCCTTGACGCGAGGGCGCCAGCTCCCGATAATGACAAGTTCGCGACCGTCCCTGTCTGGCTCGCCTGCGTTGGAGGAATCGAGCATGCCCCTGCCGCCCCATCTCGCCGACTTCGAGAGCCGGATCCGCTCTCGTTTCGACGCCGCCTTCGACGACCTGCGCCGCCAGTACGAGGCCCGGCTGCGCCAGGCCCACGAAGGGTTGCTCTCGGCGGTCTCGGAGTTGCGTCCGCAGGGTGAACTGCTGGCCGACATCGACCTGGCAGAACTCGAGGCGCAACCGCGCCGGCTCGGCGCGCAGGAAACGACCGACGCGCTGCTCGAGGCGACGCGGACGATCGATCGCGCCAGCACCCAGGCGGCGGCGCTGGCGGCCCTGCTCGAAGCGGCCACCGGCAACGCCGGCGGCGCGGCTCGCGCCGGCCTGCTGCTGACGCGCACCGAGGCGCTGCACGGCTGGGGCAGCGCCGGTTTCGCCGGCGACCCGTTCGCCGGATCTGACCTGGACTGGCAACTGCCCGCGATCGCAGCGGCGGGGGATTGCCGCGGCGTCGTCGAGCTCGACGCGGAGGCCGTGCGCGCGCTCGGCGAGCGGCTCGGCTTCCACGGCGAGCCGGGCAGCGCGGCCTGGATCCCCATGGTGCTGCGCGACCGGACCGCGGCACTGCTCTACGTCGATGGCGACGGGTTGGACCTGGCGCCACTGCAGCTGCTGGTCGCCATCACCGCCCGCCAGATCGAACTGCTGGGCCTGGCCGAGCGCAGCTGGACGCCGACGCTCTACCGCGCCGCGGAAGCGCCGGAGGGCGGCCTGCCGCGCTGGGATGCGGCCGCGGAGGCACCGGCCTCCCGGGAAGTTGCCGTGGCCGCCGCGCCGGCCATTCCCGACCCGGTCCCGGCGACGTCGGCTGTTGCGCCGGCACCGACGCCGGAGCCCGCGCCGAGCCGCTTCACCTTCGAGGACTTCGCCGCTCCGGCCGCGCCGGCCGCAGCCGCTCCCGAGCCGACGCCCGAGCCCGCCGCAGAGAATCTGCGGCAGCCCACGGCGAGCGAGCCGGTCTTCGAGCCCGATTTCCAGCCCGACTTCGAGCCGGCGGCCGAGCCCGAGCCGGAGATCGTCGCCGCGCCCCTGCCCGAGCCTTCCTTCGAGCCCGTTTCCGAGCCCGAGGCTTTCACCGCGTTCGCCGCCGATCCGCTCCCCGAGCCGACCGCCAGCTGGCAGGCCGAGCCGGCCCAGGAGTTCGCCGCCGAGCCCAGAACGTCCGACGCCGCGGCATCGTTCGATTCCGCCGAGAGTTCCGGCTTCGAGTTCGAGGCCGAGCCTACGGCGCCGCCGGCCTACGAACCGGCTCCCGCAGCGGAACCGCCGCACGTGTTGGAACCGCCTCCCGCGCCGGAACCGCCTCCCGCGCCGGAACCGGCCTCGCCGCTCAGCGGCGCCACGGTGCGCATCCCGGTGACCCGCGCCGAGCCAGTCCTGCCGCCGCCTGCGCTCACCGACGACCTCACCTCCCCCGTCGCGACCGGCGACGCCACCGGGACTCGCGAGGTCCCGGTCCTCCGCCCGCCGGCGCCGGATGCCACCGAGGACGCCACCCTGCTGATGACCCGCCGGGTGCCCATCCAGTCGGCGGGCCCCGCCCCGACGCCGGCGGTTCAGCCAGAGGCCCCGCCGCCACCCGTCGCTCCGCCTGCGCCGGCGTTCGGTGCGCCGTCCGCGGACGAGCCGGAGGAGGACACGCACGACCGCACCGTCACGCGCGCCGCCCGCTCCACCGAGGTCGCGCCGCCGCCCGATCTGCAGGGCCCCGGGCTGGCGTTCGCCGCCAACCGGGCCGCGCGGACGACCGGCGAAGGGGCGCTGCACGAGGAGGCACGCCGCCTGGCCCGCCTGCTGATCTCCGAGATCAAGCTGTACAACGAGGAGAACGTGATCGAGGGGCGCCGCAATCGCGATCTGTACGCGCGCCTGCGCGAGGACATCGACCGCTCGCGCCAGATCTACGACGAGCGAGTTCACGAGAGCGTGCGACAGGGCACCGACTACTTCCACCAGGAGCTGGTGCGCAGCCTTGCCGGCGGCGACGCCCGCGCCCTCGGAATGTGAGCCGAAGGTGAACCGCCGCACCCGCACCCGCCTCCGCTACACGCGCGCCGTCGCGGCGATGGGGCTGGTGTTGCTCGGTGGCGGCTCGGAGGCCAGCCGGTCGGCGCCGCCCGGGCCGCTGGTCGATCCGGCGCCGCAGGCCGCCGACGCCGGCGCCCGCGAGCGAACCGTGCCGGCCGTCGACCCGGCGTGGCGAGAGATCGGCGAGCGCTCGCGGCAGGTGCCGTTCGCGCAGACGCGCCAGCAGGTTCAGGCCCAGCTGGATCGCAGCGCCCCCGGCTCGGCCCGCGCCCAGACGGCGCGCACCTGGCTCGGCCTGCTCGCCCACGCCCACGGCGAGCCCGCGCTCGCTGCCGAACTGCTCGCCGGCGACGCAGCCACGCCGGCGCTCGACGACTGGCGCCTGGAGATCCTGGCCGAAGCGGCCGCCGCCGGTGGCCAGACTGCCACCGCGCGGCAGGCACTGCGGCAGCTCATCGAGCGGCATCCGAATTCGCCGCTGCGCGCCGAGGCGGTGGTCCGACTCGCGCGGCTGGAATGGGAGAGCGGCAGCGCCGCCGCGGCCGAGGCACTGATCGAGCGCGGCCTGGACGAGCCGCTGCCGCGCAGCTCCCGGGTGGCACTCGCGACGCTCGCCTTCGACATCGCCAGCGCTGGACGCGACGCCGCCAAGCTGCGCGAGACGGCGCGGCGCCTGCTCGTGCTCGATCCGCTCGGCGCCTCGAAACTGCGCGTCGTCGACCGGGTGGCGGCGCGGGGCGGCGGCTCGGACTGGCGCCTCTGGCTGACCTCGTTCGAGATGGTGGCCCGCGCCGAGGCGCTGCTCGACAGCGACCTGCCGGCCGGCGCCCTCACGACCCTCGCCGCCGTGGCGGTGAGCGAGCGCGATCTGACCTGGCACCTGCTCCAGGCGCGCGCCCTCACCGCGTCGTCTCGCGGCGCCGAAGCGTGGGCGGTGCTCGTCCCGGTGAAGGCCGATGCCGCCAACCAGGCGCGCCTCGAGTGGGAGCGGGCACGCGCCGCTCAGGCCGCTGGCGATCCGGCCCGCAACCCGACCGCCGGCCTCGAGATTCGCCAGTACTGGCAGCGGGTCGAACGCGAGCGCCTGCTGGCCACCGTGCGCGCCGCCGCCGCGGACGATCCGCTTCAGGCGACGGCGCTGCGCCGCCTCGCCATCGCCTGCCTCGACAGCGGGCGCCGCGACGAGGCGACCGCTGCCCTGCGGCAGCTGCAGCAGGTCGCCGCCAGCGACAGCAGCGGTGCGCGGCCGCTCTGGGAGGCGGGCTGGCAGGACTACCGGGCCGGCCGGTACGACAGGGCGATCGAGGCCTGGCGCGATCTCGCCGACCTCTATCCGCACAACGGCTGGACCCGGGCCGGCCACTACTGGTCGGCCCGCGCACACGACCAGCGGCGCGAGCCGGAGGCGGCGCGCCGCCTCTACCTGGCGATCGTCGGCACCTCGACTTCGGACTTCTATGCCCGGCAGGCCGCCCTGCGGCTGGCCGGCGCGACCGTCACCGCGACCCGCGAACCGGCGCCCGAGGCGTGGCCGGAAGACCCGCTGCTTGCCCGCGTCCGGCTGCTCAGCGACCTCGGACTCGACGCCCTGGCGCGCACCGAACTCGAGCTGCTGGGCGAGCGCGGGGAGCGACGCGCCCGCGCCGCCCTGTCCGCCCTCGTCCTCTCGCGCTCGGGCGACACGCGGGCCAGCCTGCGCGAACTCAAGCGCGCCTTCCCGCAGCTCGGTACCGCCCTGCAGACGAGCGCGCCGCGCGAGGCGCTGGCGCTCTACTACCCGCTCGACTTCCGCGAGACGATCACGACTGCCGCAGCCACCTCCGGCCTGCCCGCGCCGCTGGTGTTCGGCATCGTGCACCAGGAGAGCGGCTTCGACGCGAGCGCGCTCAGCCGCTCGGGCGCCCGCGGCCTGATGCAGCTGATGCCGGCCACCGGCCGCGAGGTTGCCGGCAAGCTCGGCCTGCCCTGGTCGACCCAGCGGCTGACCGACCCGGAGTACAGCGTGCGGCTGGGCACCCATTACTTCCGCGGCATGCTGCGCCAGTTCGACGACAACGTGGAGCTGGCCCTGGCGGCCTACAACGGCGGGCCGGGCCGCATTTCGCGCCTGTGGCGCGCCGAGGGCCCGAACGCCGAGCTGGACCGGTTCCTGGAGGGGCTCGCCCTCGAGGAGTCGCGCAACTACGTCAAGCGCATTCTCGTGCTGGCGGACAGCTATCGGAGTCGCTATCCCGACCTCGGCTGACGTCTGCGCGCCGTACCGGCGGACCGCTCGGGCCCGGGGCCTGCGGCCCGCGCTCAAATCACCCGGGTCCATAGCTCAGCGGTCAGAGCAACCGGCTCATAACCGGCAGGTCCCTGGTTCGAACCCAGGTGGACCCACCACCGGGCCCATCTTCCGTGCCCATCCGATTCCGAGGTCGTTGCCCAGATGAATGATGCCCTGCAGCTGCTGATCGATTTCGACGCTGTCTCCCACGAACTGGCCGCCACGCGCGCGCTGCTTGCCGGAGTGCCCGACGACATGCGGGCTCTGCACGACGAGTACACGGCCGCGCGCCAGCGGCTCGACGAGCTGGAGGCGGAATCGACCGACGCGCGCGCGCGGCGCACCGCCGCCGAGACCGCGATCGCCGATGCTCAGGAGAAGCTCAAGCGCTACCAGTCCCAGGTGCCGCAGGTGCGCAATCAGCGCGAGTACGGCGCCCTGCTCTCCGAGATCGACGCCGTCAAGGCCTCAATCAAGCGCCTCGAGGAAGAGGCCCTCACCGCCCTCGAGCAGGTCGAGACAGCGACTACCGCGAGCAGCGCCGACGAGGAGCGGTTCGCCGATCTGCGGGCGCGCTACGAAGCCGGCCTCGCCGACTGGGAGGCGCGCAAGCCCGAGGTCGCACGCCGCGCCGCCGAGCTCGAAGCGCGCTCCGCGGAGCTGGCCACCAGCCTGCCGCGCGGCGTCGTGGCGCAGTACCAGCGACTCGCCGAGCGCTACCAGGGCAGCGCCATCGCCACCCTGGCGCTGGCCGACACGCCGTCAGCCCACAGCGTCTGGTTCTGCTCGAGCTGCAACTTCCAGGTGCGCACGCAGGTGGCGGTGGAGATCCGCACCCGCGGCGTGATCATCCAGTGCGAGAGCTGCCGGCGGTTCCTGCGCGTCGCCCCCGGGGACTGACACCGCTCGAGTGCCACCCGGTGAGTCCGATCGACAGCGTCGCCACCCGCCTGCAGCAGATCCGGGCGCGGATCGCTGCTGCCGCGGTGCGCGCCGGTCGCGATTCGTCCGCAGTGACTCTCGTCGCGGCCTCCAAGCAGCAGCCGATCGAAAGCCTGCGCGCGGCCTGGGAGGCCGGCCAGCGTGCGTTCGGGGAGAACCGGGTGCAGGAGGCGATCGCCAAGCAGCCCGACCTGCCTGCCGACATCGTCTGGCACCTGCTCGGACCGCTGCAGTCCAACAAGGTGCGCCTCGCGGCCGGAACCTTCTCGCACTTCCACGCCATCGACCGGGTCAAGATCGCGCTCGCCGTCGACGCCGCGGCGCGCGAGCTCGACCGGCCGCTGGTCGGCCTGCTGGAGATCAACCTGGGCGGCGAAGCGACCAAGCACGGCTTCGCGCCGGAGAGGCTGGTCGACGAGGTCGCGCCGCTCACCGAGTGCCGCCACTTGCGCCTCGCCGGCCTGATGGCGATCCCGCCGCCGGGGGACACCGCGGAGGCGTCGCGCCCCTGGTTCCGGCGCCTGCGCCAGCTGCGCGACGAACTCGCGACGCGGCTGCCGTGGCCGGCGCCGTTTACCGAGCTGTCGATGGGCATGAGCGACGACTTCGAGGTCGCCGTCGAGGAGGGCGCCACCTTCGTGCGCGTCGGGACGCTCCTGTTCGGCCAGCGCCGCATCGGAGACGGTACGGGAGCCACCCGGTGAGTCCGGTTCCGACCAAGCAGGAGCTGCGCCTCCAGCTCGCCGCCCGGTTGGCCACCATCGAACCGGCGCACCGCCGCAGCGCCGCAGCGGCGGCGAGCGAGCGCTGGCTGGCCCAGCCCGAGGTCCTCGCGGGCGGCGGCGTCCTGATCTGTCTCTCGTTCGGCGACGAGATCGACACCGCGGGAGTGGTCGAGGCGCTCACCCGCGCCGGCCGCCCGCTGTTCGTCACCCGCGCCGAGCCGCGCGACCGGCAGCTCTACGTCCACCGCTGGCCGTGCGACCTGGTCAACCTTCCGTTCGGCCTGCGCCAGCCGCCGCGCGAAGCCCCGGCGCTCACCGACGCGGAAGTTCGCGACCAGGTGTCGGTCGCGCTCGTGCTCGGCCTCGGCTTCGACCGGCGCGGCTTCCGGCTCGGGCACGGCAGCGGCTACTTCGACCGCTTCCTGGCCCGCCACCCCCTGCCGGCCCTCGGCTTCGCCTACGACCTCCAGCTGCTCGACGAACTCCCCGCCGCACCGCACGACGTCCCGATGCGCGCCGTCGTCACCGACCTGCGCGTCGCCCGCCCTGCGGGCTGACCTCGCCATCCGCGCGCTCGGCGAGCCCGCGCTGCAGCCAGACTCGCGCGGCGGCTTCGCGGGCGGGCCAGTCGCCGCCGACTTCGGTGACCGTGGCGCCGAAGTCGGCGAGGCGGGCCCGGAAGCGGGGCAGCTGGGCGAGGCGCGAGACGGCATCGCCGCGCACACCCGGCTCGTCGGCGAACGGCACGTCGGGCAGCAGCAGCAGGTAGCGATCGGCCAGCCGCTGCGCGGCCGCCTGCTCGATCCAGGCCGGACAGCAGCCGTTGTAGTGATCGCCGTAGACGACGGTGGCGACCAGGTCGGTGTCGTGCAGCACGGCCGGCGCGCCGGCCTGCCGGGCCGCAGCGATCGCGGCCTCCTCGAGCTCGATCTGCCGCCGCGCCACCGGGTGGATCTCGTCGGCGGTGAGCAGCCGCCCGAGCCGCTCGGCGAACTCGCGCGCCGCCTCCGGCGAACAGGGCAGACCGAAATCGGCCGCCAGGCGCCCGGTGAGCCAGGTCTTGCCGGTCGATTCGGGACCGATCAGCACGATCCGCAGCGGGCCACCCACGGGCGTGCGCGCCGACGCGGCCGTCGTCACGGCGCGCTCTGCGCGGCGACCGGCGCCGGGACCGCGCGGCGCCAGCTCCACCAGCCGGCGGTCGCCAGCACCGCGAACAGCGCGTAGAGCAGCGCCGTCGCCACCAGCTCCTTGACCAGATAGAGCGCCACGTAGATCACGTCGACGACGATCCAGATCGCCCAGTTCTCGACCCGTTTGCGGGCCTGCAGCCACTGGGCGGCCAGCGAGCCGGCCGCCAGCGCCGCGTCGAGCCACGGCCAGGAGGCGGTGGGCAGCCGCGCGAGCAGTGCCCCGAGCAGCAGCGCCGCCGCGCCGGCGACGCCGAGCGCCAGCGCGAGTTCATGTCGCGGCGCGCGGGTGACGGCCAGCTCGCCCCCGCGCGGCCCGCCGCGGCTCCAGTGCCACCAGCCGTAGGCACAGAGCACGAAGTAGACGACCTGCAACCCGGCGTCGGCGTAGAGTCCGGCACGGCGGAAGACGATCGCAAACAGGGCGACGTTGACCATCCCGAGCGGCCAGCACCAGATGTTGCGCCGCACGGTGAGCGCGACGGCGACCAGCCCGGTCAGCACGCCGGCCAGTTCGAGCGGATCGTTCAGCACGGTGCCCGCATTCTCGCCCGACGACGCCCGCTCAGAACGTCACCGTGACGCCGGCGACCAGGTGGCGGCTGGCGAGCGGGTAGTAGTACGGGGTGCCGGTGAGCGCCGCCGCCCCGCCTCCCCGCACGACGAACGGATAGCTGTAGCCGGACGGCCAGACCCGGTCGGCATCGAGCAGGTTGTTGATCCGCACCCAGATCCGCGGCGCGCCGCGCGGGGCGAGGCGCGCGAGGTCCCAGCTGGCGGCCAGGTCGAACCATTCGTAGGCGGGAGTGCGCAGCTCGCGCAGGCCGAGGTTGTCGAGCTGGGACCGCGAGACATGCCGCCCGGCGAGCTCGAGTCCCAGCTCCGCGCGCGGCCGCCACTCGACGCTGGCGCCGACGACCGTCGCCGGCGAGAGCGCCGGCTCGACGTCGCGCACGGTGACCAGCTCCGTGCCCAGCCACTCGCCGGCCGCGTCGTAGACATCGACCGCCTGGCGCCAGCGCGCGATCCGGTTGCGGGCCAGATTCGCGTGCGCCGCCACGCGCCACTGCGCGTTCGGCTGCCAGGCCGCCTCCAGCTCGATGCCGCGCCGCGAGCTCTCGGGCAGGTTGCGGCGGATCGAGTAGCCGAGCTCGGACTGCTCGCCCGTGGCGGCGATCTCGTCCTCGAACTCCATCGCATAGAGGCCGACCGCTGCCTCGAACCGCTCGCCCCGCCAGTCGACGCCGACCTCGTAGTCGACGACCTCTTCGGGCCGCACCTGTTCGAGATCGATCGGCGCCCCGAGGTCGTCCTGGCCCTCGAGCAGGTCGTTGCGCGCCGGCTCGCGGCCGCTGCGCCCGACGGAGGCGCGCACGGTCAACCGCTGCGTCGCCGCGAAGGTGGCGCCCAGGCGCGGATTGACGAAGCTCCAGTCGACCGGTTCCACCTCGACGGCGCCGTCGTAGCGGAACTCGGCGCGGCGCAGCTGCAGGTCGCCGAACAGCCGCCAGCGCGGCGCGACGTCGACGGCCAGCTTGGCAAACACGGCCGCCTCGTCCTTGAAGCCGGTGTTGGCGTAGAGCCGCGCGCCGGCCTCGTCGAAGCCGAAGTGCTCGCGCTCGAAGTCCGATCCGTGCAGGCCGGCGTCGAGTGTCCAGCGCTCGCCCCGCGCCCGCGCGGTCACCAGCAGGCCGAGCGCGTGCCCGTCGATACCGTAGCGCGACAGGCCAACGCGCGCTTCCGGGTCGTCGTAGAGCTCGAGGTGTCCCTGCGCGCCGCTGTAGTAGACCTGCGCCGCCAGATCGAGCCGATCGCTCAACTGGCGCCCGACGAGCAGGTAGACGAGGTCCTGGCCGAAGTCGTCGGTCTCGTCCGGCTGCATCGGATTGGCGCGCGGGTTGACCTCCAGGATCTCCGGCTCGACGGCGTAGAAGGCGAGCTCAGTCTCTTCGCGCCCCGAGAAGCCGCCCAGCCGCGCGTAGGTACGCGTGCCGCGCCAGTCGGCGCCGAAGTAGACCGAGCGCTGCTCGATCCCCGAGTGATCGCGCCAGCCGTCGGTCTGCTGGAACGACGCCCGGACCCAGCCGGCAAGCCCGGCGCTGCCGCGCCCGCTCTGCCATTCGACACTCGCCCGTCCTGTGCCCGAGCCGCCCCCGGCGAGCTCGGCGCCGACGCGGGTCTCTTCGGCGGCGGCGCGGCTGGTGAAGTGAATGGCGCCGCCGTAGGAGGCCGCGCCGACGCTCGAGGTTCCGACGCCGCGCTGGATCTGGATCGAGTCGAGTGCGCCGCCGAAGTCGCCGAAGTTGGCGAAGTAGACGGCCGACT
Organism: uncultured Thermoanaerobaculia bacterium; assembly: GCA_964618415.1. GTDB lineage: Bacteria > Acidobacteriota > Thermoanaerobaculia > Multivoradales > JAGPDF01 > JACTMI01. The sequence goes on along the minus strand of CAZUAT010000030.1, from coordinate 5,401 downwards.
CCTCCGGGTCGTTGAGCGGCACGCCGTCCCAGGTCATGTTGACGCGCCCCTGCGAGAGGCCGCGCAGCGAGAAGTAGCTGTAGCCGCCGCCGGCCTGCAGGCCGGTCTCCGAGTAGGCGGTGATGCCCGGCGTCCGGGCGAGCAGGTAGGGCATCTCCTGGCCATAGTCGGCCTGCTCGATCGTCGCCGCGTCGAGCTCGCTCACCGCGAATGGCGCGCCCTCGGCGGCGCGCAGCGCGGCCACGACGACCTCCTCGGCATAGCCGGCCGCCGGCAGCAGCTCGATCGCCACCGCGCCGCCGGCCGCGTCGTTCGTCAGCGCGACTTCGCGGGTCTGATAGCCGGCGAGTCGGACCTCCAGGCGTCCGGCGCTCGCGCCGGAGGGCAGTTCGAACCGACCGTCGGCATCACTCTCTCCGACCTGCACGCCATCGACGAGGATCTGCGCGCCGGCGAGAGGACGCCCGGCCGGGTCACGGACCGAGCCCGTGCGCGTCTCGTCGGCCGCGAGCGGGGCACCGGCGAGCGTCATCGTCAGGGCCAGCGCCGCGGTTGCGGTCAGCGGGCGGGTGAAAAGGGCGACGCGGGCAAGGCCGCGTCGTGGGTGCGGGCTGCGGCTGCAACGAGTTGCGCTCATGATCGCCTCCGTCTCCGGGCCTCGGAAGGCAGCCGGAGGGTCGAGAAGCGGAGCTCGGTGAACGGGGGAGATCGGGTGCTGCGGACCGGGCGCGTGCGCCGCGGTTGCCTTCCCTACGCCGGTACGAACCGGATCAGGTCGATGAGGGTCTGATCTCAGGCCTCGACAGCGAGGCCACCCCTAGGCTCCGTCGCGCAGAGTGTCCCGCGATCGGCCGGTGGCGTCAACTCCTCGGCGGCTCGAGCTTGGTATCGTCAGCTCACCCCAGCTGCTCGTCAGCGTCCCTCTCGAGTCCCCGGCCGCGACCGTCCGTTCCGGCCGGCCCGGCTCGAGGGTCCGCCGCGGGCGTGGGATCCGGAACAGGAGACCGAGATGCGCCCGCGCCACCTGCGACTGCCCCTGGCCCTCTGCGCGCTGCTCGCCAGCGCTTCCCCCGGCCGTCCGGCCGCCGACGAGCCGATCTTTCCGCCCAAGGGAGACATCCCGGCCAGCTTCGACGTCGCCGACGCGAGCTTCGACTACGTCCGCCGGAGCGTGATGATCCGCATGCGCGACGGGGTGAAGCTGCACACGGTGATCCTGGTCCCGCGCCGCCTGCAGGCGCGCGCGCCGATTCTGCTCACCCGCACGCCCTACGGCGCCGACAAGGCCGCCTCGCGCAACGCCAGCGGCCGACTCGAGGCGATCCTGCCGACCGGCGACGACATCGTGGCGCTGTCAGGCTACATCCGGGTCTTCCAGGACGTGCGCGGCAAGTACGGCTCGGAGGGCGACTACGTGGTCAACCGACCGCTGCGCGGGCCGCTCAATCCAACCCGGGTCGACCATGCGACCGACACCTGGGACACCATCGACTGGCTGGTCAAGAACGTGGCGGAGTCGAACGGCCGGGTCGGCCTGATCGGCACGTCCTACCCCGGCTTCCTGACGCTCATGGGTCTGGTCGACCCGCACCCGGCCCTGCACGCCGCCGTGCCGATCAATCCGATGGTCGACTGCTGGGTCGGCGACGACTGGTTCCACAACGGCGCCTTCCGTCAGGTCATGCTGCAGTTCATCTACGTGCAGACGGCCAGCAAGCGCTCCGACCTGCCGCTGTGGAGCGACGATCACGACGAGTTCGACCGCTTCCTCGCCGCCGGATCGGCCGGGGATCTGGCGAAGCGCGTCGGCATGGAGCAGCTGCCGTTCTGGCGCCGCGTGGCGGCCCACCCGGCCTATGACGCGTTCTGGAGCGGCCAGGCGCTCGACCGAATCCTGGCCGGCAAGCCGGTCACCGTGCCGACGCTGCACGTGCACGGGCTGTGGGATCAGGAGGACATCTACGGTGCGCCGGCAGTCTGGGCCGCGATGGAGGCCGGCGACACCGACAACGATCGCAACCACCTGGTGATCGGCCCGTGGCGCCACAGCGGCTCGAATGGCGACGGCAGCAAGCTCGGACCGCTCCGCTTCGCCGGTGACACCGGCTACTGGTTCCGCAGCGAGATCCTGCAGCCGTTTCTCGATCAGCACCTCAAGGTCGGCGCTCCGCCGGCGGACACGCCGCCGGTGCTCGCCTACCGCACGGGCGCCAACCGCTGGCAGCGTTTCGACAGCTGGCCGCCCCCGTGCGAGGCCGGCTGCGACGCCCCGGCACCGCGGCTCTATCTCCAGCCCGGCTTCCGCCTCGACTGGACGGCGCCGACGAGCCCGGAGTCGTCAGCAGGCGACGCCGCGCAAGCAATGGCGACAGCCGACTCGTACGTCTCCGACCCGGCCCGCCCGGTGCCGTACCGACAGCGCCCCATCCGCCCGCTCTGGGCGTCCGACTCGACCTGGCGCGAATGGCTGGTCGACGATCAGCGCTTCGTCACCGGCCGGCCGGACGTGCTGACCTACTACTCCGACGTGCTGACCGAACCGCTCAGCGTCGCCGGCCAGCCGCTCGCCCACCTGTTCGCGGAAACGACCGGCACCGACGCCGACTGGGTGGTCAAGCTGATCGACGTCTACCCGCCCGAGCACCCGGCCCAGCCCGAACTCGGCGGCTACCACCTCGCGGTCGCCATGGACATCCTGCGCGGTCGCTACCGCGACAGCCGTGAACACCCGATGCCCGCCGAACCCGGCGTCGTCGACGACTACACCCTGCCGCTGCCCACGACCACGCACGTCTTCCAGCCCGGCCACCGCATCGCCGTCCAGATCCAGTCGACCTGGTTCCCCCTCTACGACCGCAACCCCCAGACCTGGGTGGACAACATCTTCCACGCCCCCGCCGACGCCTACCGCCCGGCGACCCACACCATCCACCGCAGCGACGAGCACGCAAGCTACGTAGAGCTCCCCGTCGGCGCGGAGCCGTGAGCGCGGAGACCGAGCCGGAGGGCAGGCAGACTCTGTACTGCCCTCCGCGGCTCCCGCGCCAGCGGGCAGCAACAATCTGGGGCGGTGATCACCCGGGCAGCGCTGCTTGGCGGGGACTTCTGGCGTGGCCGTCCTGCACCCCAGGAATCGCCGGTTCCCCAAGCTCCGCCCGATGCTCCGAGGCTCGGCGCCAGGTTGCCCATCTGGCCCCGGCTTGCATAGCGTTGGGACGATGAGGTCCTTCGGCAACCGGATTCTGCGCGCGAGCTACCGCTTCGGCCACCCCTACGTGCGCGACCGCGGGGAGCTACCGCATCTATTCAACACGCTCGGGCTTGGCGGAGAGGGGGCGGAGATCGGGGTGCAGCTCGGGGTTTACTCGGCGACCCTGCTCGAGCACTGGCGGGGGCGGCGGCTCTGGTCGATCGACCCGTGGCGGACCTTCGATTCCGAGGTCTATGTCGACATGTCGAACCAGCCGCCGGAGATGCAGGAGTACATCTACGCCCGGGCGCTGGCCGAGCTCGCCCGCTTCGGCGACCGCAGCGTGATCCTGCGCACGACCTCGGCCGAGGCCGCCCCGACTTTCGCCGACGCCCAGCTCGACTTCGTCTACCTAGACGCCCAGCACCACTACGAGGCGATCCGCGAAGACCTCGAGCTCTGGCTGCCGAAGGTGCGGCCGGGCGGCGTGCTCGCCGGTCACGACTACCTGGATGGTGAGACCGAGTTCGGGCGCTTTGGCGTGCGCCGCGCGGTCAACGAGTTCGCCCAGAGACTGGGCAAGAAGGTACGAGTCACCGCCGAGCCCGAGTACCCCTCCTGGTGGATCCGCCTCTGAGCGGCTTCAGCAAGGTTCTCAGCAAAGTGCCACCCGATTCGCAAGTTCCACTCCGTCCATCGCCCCCCGCGGAGGACTAACACTCTAGCTGGACCGGTTTTCGGGGAAGGGTGCACCGCGTGTCGAAGCCGACCAAGTCGCGGCCGTTCCAGTTACACGCGCAGCGCACAACTCGTCGACCAACGGACACCACCCACGGGCTTACGTCGCAGGCATCACATTCTCATCGCAAGCTCCAGAACCAACCATGACAAGAGCCAGAGGAGGCAAGGCACCAGAAAAACCTCGGCGACGCGAAGAGCGCTACTTGTCCACGGGATGACTCCTCGTGAGGCCCGAGCAGCTGCGACGATGACGCCTAGACACACCACCACATCGACCACAAAGAGTGCTGCCGCGAGCAGTACGCCCCCCACTGTCGCAAAAGTAATCAAATACTGAAAGTTCTCTTCCCAGTGGCCTGACGACATGACGATGCCGAGGAGGAGGAGCGCATAGACAATCGCGGGCACGACGAGAAGCATGCGCCTCGACGACCTGGCCAGACTTGTGTAGTTCTCAATTGACAGCACGTCAACGCCCGTCCGGTCGTTGCTCGAAGTAGATGTCGATTGCCCATGGCCATGCCAGCATCACGACATGCTGGTTAAGCACGCTCGGAACCCTTTCTGCTCCAACGCTCTGCTCAACAGCCTCGCGCAGCGACGCGGCTGTCGCGGAGCCTGCAGTGTGGTTTTCCGGCCGAAACATCAACAGCCGAGCGACATCTCCGGGTCTGCCCATTCGCGATCCTTCCTCATATATCAGTGCCCTTATCATCGCGATCGACCGGCGCTGAGCCTCCCCGGCGCCAAACAGACCAAGTGGCGCACGCGCAACCTGCACGAGACCGCTGAGAACATCCACGGTCGAGTCGCGCGGAGCCCCAGCTGTCGGGCGGATCGACTCCAACGTCGCCGCTAGAGTTCGAACGTACTCAAGATACAGGTCGGAACGCCGCTGTATGACATCTGGACCAGTGAAATCCGGGCCGTGTCCGAGTCCGTGCTTGTAGAGAAAATACTCGTTGTCAATCTGCCTATGCGCGAAGGAGTCTCCAAGCCTGTGCAGTTGCATACCTGCCGCGATCAAGTTTGGGGCCCGCCGTGCTCCCTCCTGCGCTCGATCTGTCTCCAGGACGGCCACACCTCCGGTGAGCGCATGCAACGCGGTGTGGTTCAGTGCGGCACGCGTCGCAGCCTGGTCCGAGCTTCCACGCGGGTTCAATGCATCTGCCAGTGTCGACTCGAAGTTGTGGCGAGCGTCGAGCGCTTCGATCTCATCCGGCAGCTGTGCTCCGAGCGCGAGCGCGAACGCGTCTGACGGATCGAAGCCGACGCGCAGCGCCATCAGAAACACAGTGTAGTAGTGCCCCGCCTCCGCATAGAGGCCGAGCGGATCCGAACTGTTCGCCGGATCACCGCCAGCGAACGCATATGCACTCGGCCCATCGACGTATCCGAGCGGGTCGGCAGTGATGAACCTCCCCATCTCCGGGTCGTACCAGCGGTTCCTCATGTAGACGAGGCCGGTGG
>CAZUAT010000029.1:0-37901 GCA_964618415.1 uncultured Thermoanaerobaculia bacterium | reverse complement strand
GGTTAGAGCGCTTCCTTCACACGGAAGAGGTCCGCGGTTCGAGTCCGCGAGCGCCCACCACTTTCATTTCGACCCGCTTCCGTCGAGGCCTTCATGTCCCCTGCATCGACCCTGGAGCTGACGCTGACGCTGCCCGACGGCTCGACCCGCCAGGTCGCCGCCGGCACGACGCCGCTCGCGGTGGCCGAGTCGATCGGTCCGAAGCTGGCGCGCGACGCCGTGGGGGCGGAACTCGACGGTCGGACGGTCGACCTGCGCGTGCCGCTCACGATGGGCGGCGCGCTGCGCATCCTCACCGTCAAGAGCCCGGAGGCGGGCAGCTTCATTCGCCACTCGGCCGAGCACGTCCTCGCCGACGCGGTCACGCGCCTCTGGCCCGAGGCGCTGTACGACGCCGGGCGACAGGATCACTCCGAGAAGTTCCAGTACGACTTCCGCTTCCCGCGCCCGTTCACGCCCGAGGACCTCGAGGCGATCGAGGCCAAGATGCGGGAGATCCTGGCGGAGGACAGCGGCTTCGAGCGGATCGAGGTTTCGCGCGACGAGGCCGAACGGATCTTCCGCGAGGCGGGCAACGACCTCAAGCTCGAACGGCTGCGCGACATCCCCGAGGGGGAGACGATCACGCTCTACCGCCACGGCCGATTCGTCGACCTCTGCCGCGGTCCGCACGTGCGGCATCTGTCGCAGATCGGCGCGGTGCGGCTCCTCGAGGGATCGAGCGTCTACTTCCGCGGCGACGAGTCGCGCGAGCGGCTGCAGCGGATCTACGGCACTGCCTTCGCCACTACCCGCGAGCTCGAGGCGTGGGAGAAGGCCGCCGAGGAGGCGCGGGCCCGCGACCATCGCCGACTGGGCCCGGAGCTCGATCTGTTCAGCTTCTCGCCGCTGGCGCCGGCCTCGCCGTTCTTCCATCCCAAGGGGGCCGCGGTCTACAACGGCCTGATCGGGTACGTGCGGGAGCTCAACGCCAGCCATGGCTACGGCGAGGTGGTGACGCCGCAGATTCTCGACGTGGAGCTCTGGAAGACCTCCGGCCACTACGCCAACTACGCTGAGCACATGTTCTTCACCGAGCTCGACGAGCGCCAGTTCGCCGTCAAGCCGATGAACTGCCCGACCCATTGCATGATCTTCCGCACCGGCAAGCGCTCCTACCGCGATCTGCCGATCCGCTACGCCGACTTCGGCCGCCTGCACCGCTACGAGCGCTCCGGTGTGACCTCGGGTCTGACCCGGGTGCGCTCCTTCGCCCAGGACGACGCTCACGTCTTCTGCACCGACGACCAGGTCGAGGCCGAGGTCCGGCGCGCGGTCGACATCATCCTGGACATCTACCGGACCTTCGAGTTCTCCGACGTCGAGATCGCCGTCGGCACCCGGCCGGAGAAGCGGGTGGGCGACGACGCGCAGTGGGACGTGGCCGAGCGCGGTCTCGTCCGCTCGCTCGAGGGCCAGGGGCTCGCTTTCACCGTCAACCCGGGCGACGGCGCCTTCTACGGCCCCAAGATCGACTTCCGGGTCCGGGACGCGATCGGGCGCGCCTGGCAGCTCGGCACGGTGCAGCTGGACTACCAGATGCCGCAGCGCTTCGAACTCGAGTACGTGGCGCCCGACGGGAGCATGAAGCGGCCGGTGATGATCCACCGGGCGATGCTCGGCTCGGTCGAGCGGTTTCTGGGCATCCTGATCGAGCACACTGCAGGGGCGTTTCCGCTCTGGCTCGCTCCGGTCCAGGCGCGCGTGGTGCCGGTCTCGGAGAAGACTCTCGAGCACGGTCGCGGCCTGGTCGACCGGCTGGTCGCCGCCGGTGTCCGGGCCGAGCTCGACGACTCCGACGAGAAGCTCGGTTACAAGATCCGCCAGGCCCAGCTGCACAAGATTCCGTACATGCTGGTGGTCGGGGAGCGCGAGTCGGTCGACGACACCGTGGCTGTCCGGCTGCGGACCGGAACGGAGCACAAGGGAATTGCTGCCGGGCCGCTGATCGACTGGCTGGCCAGCCGCGCCCGCAGTCGGGCCGAGACTTTGCCGGATCCCGGGGATTTGGCTAGAATTCACTAGTTTTGCTGGACAGGGGCCGGCCCGCGGGCGGATGGACCGTCCGGTACATCGTGGAGAGACCGACCGCTGGTGGAGCTCCGAAGGGGGGAGCAGCGCATCGACAGAACGGCACGCATCAACGAGGCAATCCGGATCCGCGAGGTTCGGGTCATCGACGCGGAAGGCGGACAGCTCGGGGTCATCCCCACGGAAGAGGCGCTGCGCATCGCGCGCGAAGCGGGGCTCGACCTGGTCGAAGTGGCGCCGGAAGCGCGCCCGCCGGTCTGTCGCATCATGGATTTCGGCAAGTTCCTGTACGCGCAGAAGAAGAAGGCGCACGAATCCAAGCGCAAGCAGAAGCAGTTCCAGATCAAGGAGGTCAAGTTTCGGCCCAACATCGACGACCATGACTACGGCGTGAAGCTGCGCAACGCGCGCCGGTTCCTCGGTGAGGGGGACAAGGTCAAGGCGACCGTTCAGTTCCGCGGTCGTGAGATGTCGAAGCCGGACCTCGGCCTGACGCTGCTCAAGAAACTGATCGTCGATCTCGGCGAGCAGGGGGTTGCCGAGGGCAACCCAGAAATGGCCGGCAACCGGATGCATCTGGTGTTCGGCCCATCCAAGAAGCCGGTTGCCCCCAAGCGATCGGCCTCCGCCCCGGCCGGCCCGTCCGAGCGCCCGGCGGCGGAAAACGCATAAGGAGAAGTACCGTGGCAGGCAAGCAGAAGACCCACAAGGGCGCCAAGAAGCGCTTCAAGCTGACGGGGACCGGCAAGGTGATGCGGAACCAGTCCGGCAAGCGCCACATCCTCACCAAGAAGTCCCAGGGCCGCAAGCGGCACCTGCGGCACGAGGTCGAGCAGACCGGCGCCCTCGGCCGCACCGTCAAGCAGCTCATCGGCTGACCGATATCCAGATCCATCTCCGCCGCGCGTCCGGAAGTGAACCTGTCCGGCGGCGGCGGAAGCCGCAGTGGGATCGTCGCGATCGTCGATCCTGCTGGTGGCTCGAGCCGCTCCGGTTGAAACGGGGCGAGAAACGGGGTTCGTACCATGCCGCGCGCCAAGCGGGGTAACAAGCGCACTCAGAAGCGCAAGAAGATTCTCAAGCTGTCCAGTGGCTTCTTCGGCGTCAAGTCGAACGCCTACCGGATGGCGAAGCTGGCGGTCGACAAGGCCGACAAGTACGCCACGCGCGACCGCCGGGCCAAGAAGCGCAACTTCCGGTCGCTGTGGATCGTCCGCATCAACGCGGCGGTGCACGAGCACGGCCTGTCCTACAACAAGTTCATCTCCGGCCTTCGCCTTGCCGGCTGCGCGCTCGACCGCAAGGTGCTGGCGCAGCTGGCCGCGGCCGACGATCCGAAGCCGTTCGCCAATCTGGTCGACCTCGCCCGCCAGGCGCTCGACCGGGCCGACCAGGCGCCGGCCAAGGCCTGACGAGCGTGGGCGGGGGAGGGACGACGACCCACAGCGGCGCGGTCCCGACCCCGGAAGATCTGGACCGGCTGGCCGCCGAAGCCGAGTCGGCGATCGCGCAGGTCGTCGACCGGGCGGCGTGGGACGCCGTGCGCGTCGAGTGGGCCGGCGCCCGCCAGGGTCGCCTGCGCTCGCTCCAGGCGCAGATCCGCGAGGCGGTGGACAAGCGCGCGTTCGGCCAGGCGTTCAACCGCCTGAAGGAACGGGTCGAGGCGGCGCTCGAGGCGCGCGACCGGGAGCTCTCGGTTTCCGAGCAAGCGGCTCAGCGCGCCGCGGCGCGAGTGGACGTCACGCTGCCGGGACGGCGAGCGCTCACCGGCTCGCTCCATCCGGTCACGCGGGTCACTCTCGAGATCTACGAGATCTTCCGCGGCCTCGGCTACAGCGTCGCCGAAGGCCCGGAGGTCGAGGACGACCGGCTCAACTTCGCGCTGCTCAACTTCCCCGACGACCATCCGGCGCGCGACGCGCAGGACACGCTGTTCACTGCCGACGGCCGCCTGCTGCGCACCCATACCTCGCCGGTGCAGATCCGGACGATGCTGGCGCGCAAGCCGCCGATCCGGGTGATCTGCCCGGGGCGGGTCTTCCGCAACGACAACGACCTGCGCCACTCGCCGATGTTCCATCAGGTCGAGGCGCTGTGCGTCGGCGAAGGCGTGACCTACGGCGACCTCAAGGGGACGCTCGAGGCCTTCCTGCGGCGGCTCTTCGCTCCCGGCACCGGCGTGCGACTGCGGCCGAGCTACTTCCCGTTTACCGAGCCGTCTTGCGAGGTGGACATCACCTGTCAGCTCTGCGAGGGCGCCGGCTGCCCGACCTGCTCGGGGACCGGCTGGATGGAGATCCTCGGCGCCGGCATGGTCGACCCGCGCGTGCTCGACAACTGCGGCATCGACCCCGACCGCTACTCCGGTTTCGCCCTCGGCATGGGCCTCGACCGCGTGGCGATGAACAAGTGGGGGATCCCCAACATCCGGTCGCTGTTCGAGAGCGACGAGCGCCTGCTGCGCCAGGTGCGGGGATAAGTCCGGGAGCGCTCCGACCATGAAGTTCCTGCTCTCCTGGCTCGCCGACCACGTCGACCTCGCCTCGACCCTCGGCCTCCCGCTCGAGCCCGACCCCGCCGCCGCCGGCCGGCAGCGGCTCACGAAGCTCGACGACGACACCAAGGCAAAGACGTTCCAGTTGGGAAAGACACTGACCGCGGTCGGCCTCGCGGTGGAGGGTCTGGAGGAACAGCGCCGGGTTTCGGAGGGGCGCAATCCGGTCGGCGCGGGAAGCGTGCCCGCGGATCGCTTCGACGTCCTCCTCGACATCGACGTCACCTCGAACCGCCCCGACTGCATGAACCACGTCGGCGTCGCCCGCGAGCTCGCGGTTGCCCTCGGCACCCCCCTCCGCAGGGAGTCTTTCCCTTCAACAGAAAGTCTTTCGTCTTCGGACGCAGCGACGAAGGTCACGATCGAGGACATGGAAGGCTGCCCGCGCTTTACTGCGCGGGTGATCCGCGGGGTGAAGCTCGGGCCGTCGCCCGAGTGGCTGCGCCGGCGGCTCGAGGCGATCGGGCTGCGCTCGATCAACAACGTCGTCGACGCCACCAACTACGTGCTCTGGGAGACCGGCCAGCCGCTCCACGCCTACGATCTCGCAACGGTCCCCGGCGGCGAGCTGGTGGTGCGGCGGGCGCGGGCCGGTGAGACGCTGGTCACGCTCGACGGCAAGAGCCGCGCACTCGATTCCGAGGTGCTGGTGATCGCCGACCGCGAGCGCCCGGTCGGCCTCGCCGGCATCATGGGCGGGCTCGCGACCGAGGTCACGGATCGCACGGTCGATGTTCTGCTCGAGGCGGCGCACTTCGACCGTCGCCGGGTGCGGATCGGCGCCAAGCGCCTCGGCCTCCACACCGACGCTTCGCACCGCTTCGAGCGCGGCGCCGACGTCGAAGCCTGCGACTTGGCCTCGCGTCGCTGCGCCAAGCTGATCGTCGAGCTCGCCGGCGGTTCGATCGATCCGGAGGCGATCGACGCCTTCGTCGCGCCGCCCGCGCCGGTCGCCTGGCGGATCGAGCCGGTGGCGCTGGCGCGCTTCGCCGGCGTCGAGGTTCCGGAGGCCGAGATCGAACGAGTCCTCGCAGGCCTCGGCTTTGTGCCTCAGCGCGGCACCGACGGCGCGTTCGCCGGGACGGTCCCGAGCTGGCGGGCGGTCGACTTCGAGCCGCGTCGTCGCCCGCGCGCCGGCGGTCCCGAGCGCGAGGCCTGGGCGCAGGATCTCTACGAGGAGGTCCTGCGTCAGCATGGCCTCGACCGGCTGCCCTCGACCGTGCCGCACCTCGCCGGCGTCGACGCCGGTCACTCGCCCGGATTCGAGCTGCGCCTGCGCGTCGCGCGCTGCCTCGCTGGGCTGGGCTTCGCCGAGGGGATCCACTACGCCTTCCAGGACCGCGCCGCGGACGAACGCCTGCCCGCGCTGGTCGACGGACCGCCGGTTGCGCTCGCCAACCCGCTGTCGGATCGCTACGCGGTGCTGCGCCGCTCGCTGGTGCCGAATCTGATCGCCGCCGCCGAGTTCAACTACCGACACGGAGCCGATGCCGTGCGCCTGTTCGAACTGGGCGGACTCTTTCCCGGCGTCGGCGACGAGGTGCCCGCGGTCGCACTGGTGGCGTCCGGGGGCGCCGACGTCCCGTGGGACCGCCGTCCGGCGGTCGACCTGCACGAGCTTGCCGGCGTCCTCGAAGCGCTGCTCGTCGAGCTCGGCGTGGACGCCGAGACCGAGCCGGCCGAGCTCCCCGGCGTCGTCGCCGGCACCGGTGCCCGCTGGCGCGCCGGCGGCGAGATCATCGGCTGGTCCGGCACGATCGCCGTTGCCGATGCGCCGCAGCCGGTTCACGCCGGCGAGATGCGTCTCGACCGACTCGCGATCGCCGGATCCACGCGCGCGGTCGTGGCGCCGCCGCGCCTGCCTGGCATCTCGGCCGACCTGACCCTGGTCCACCCGCTCGAGCGCAGCTGGCGTGAGATCGAGCGGACGGTCGCCGAGGCGCGCGTCGAGCATCTGGTCGGATTCCGGCTCAAGGATCGCTACCAGGGTGCGGGTGTGCCGGCCGGTGCCGTCGCCACCACGATGACCCTCGACTATCACGCCGGCGAGCGGACGCTCACGCAGGAAGAGGTCAACGAACGCCACGCGGCGCTCGCGGCCGAGCTCGAGCGTCGCTTCGGCATCGCACGGGAGGCGGGACGATGAGCTTCCAAGCCCTCGAACTGCTCGAGCGTCGCATCCACGAAGCGGCAGAGCGCCTGACCGCGCTGCGCGAGGACAACGCCGTGCTGCGCGCGCGGGTGGCCGAACTCGAGAAGGCGGTCGCGGCGCCCGGCCGCGACGAGGCGGAAGCCTGGTCGCGGGAGCGCGACGACCTGCGGCAGCGGGTCGAGCAGCTGGTCGAGCGCCTCGCCGGCCTGCTCGACGACTGAGCCCGCGCGCTCGGCCGCCTCCTGCGGACCGGGTGGTATATTCGCGGCGGAGCAAGCCCGTGCCGCCGCGAACGACGCGCAGGAAGAGCCAGCAGGCCCCACCCGCCGAGACGGTGACGTCGACGCAGGTGGAGATCTACGGCGCGACCTATGTCATCCGGGGCGGCCACGAGCCGCAGTATCTGACCGAACTGGCCGCCCAGGTCGATCGGCGGATGCGAGATCTGGCCGCGCACGTCCCCAACGCGGAGGCGGGCCGGCTGGCGATCCTCACCGCTCTCAACCTGGCGGACGAGCTGTCCCGCAGCCGGAAGCATTACGAGACGGAGCGGGGCGAGACGGAATCGAGGGTAACGGAACTGGCCGATCGGCTCGCACTGGCGCTCGAGGGCGTCGAGTGAGAGTCCGGGGTCGGCAGAGAATCGAGCAAGTCGAGGGTCTTCCCGAGTGACACGTGACGAGCTGATGCACTGTAGAACCAACATTTTCGACCCGGGAGTCCGAATCCTGCGCGTCCGAGCATGCCCGGCACCGACCGGGACGCTGAAGGCCCGCCGTGAGGACACCCACCTGATGCGTTTCAGGTTCTAAAACGCGAAGCTCGCACGTGTCACTCGGGGGGATCCCTTCGGTTCCCCTCTCCAGGCTCGCCTCACTCCGCCAACGTGTACGCGGCATTGGGGAAGGAAGGCGATGACCACCACCATCTGGACAATCGGCGGGCTGGCGGCGGTACTGGTCGCCGGACTGATCGCCTGGCTGACGGTGCGCGCCCGGGCGCGCGACCTGCTCGCGGACGCGCGCTCGCGCGCCGAGCGTCTGCTCGAGGAAGCGCGCCGCGAAGGAGAGTCCCGGGTCCGCGAGGCCGAGCTGGCGTCCAAGGAGCGGCTGCTCCAGACGCGCTCGGAGTTCGAGGCGGCCTCGCGCGCCCGGCGCGTCGAGCTCGAGTCGATCGAGAAGCGTCTGCTCCAGAAGGAGGAGTCCCTCGACAAGCGGACCGAGGACCTGGCTGCCCGCGAACGCGAGGTCGGCCGGCGTGAGAGCGCGCTCGGCGACCGGGACCGCAAGCTGGCCGCGGCGGAGGCCGAGGCTGGCGCGCTGGCCGAGGAACAGCGCAAGCGGCTCGAGCAGCTGGCCGGACTGACTGCCCAGCAGGCACGCGACGAGCTGGTGCGCGGCATGGAGGACGAGGCCCGCATCGAAGGAGCGAGGATCGTCAAGCGGATCGAGGACGAGGCGCGCGAGCAGGGCAACCGGAAGGCCCAGTGGATCATGGGGCTCGCGGTGCAGCGTCTCGCCTCGGACTACATTTCCGAGACCAGCGTGTCGGTCGTCGAGCTGCCGAGCGACGAGATGAAGGGTCGGATCATCGGTCGCGAAGGGCGCAACATCCGCGCGCTCGAGCTGGCGACCGGCATCGACCTGATCGTCGACGACACGCCGGAGGCGGTCATTCTTTCCGGGTTCGATCCGTTCCGGCGGGAGATCGCCCGGGTGGCTCTCGAGCGCCTGATTGCCGACGGCAGGATCCACCCCGCTCGAATCGAAGAGGTGGTCGCCAAGACGCGGTCCGAGTTCGACCAGCGCATCCAGCAGGAAGGCGATGCGGTACTGCTCGAGCTCAAGATCCCCGGCATGCATCCGGAGCTGGTCAAGCTCCTCGGGCGGCTGCGCTACCGCTACTCGTACGGCCAGAACGTGCTCCAGCACTCCAAGGAGGTGGCGTTCCTGGCGGCGGCGATGGCGTCCGAGCTCAAGGTCAATCCGACGGTCGCCAAGCGGGCGGGCATCCTCCACGACATCGGCAAAGCGATCGACCGCGAGGTGGACGGCACGCATCTCGAGCTCGGCATCGAGCTGTTGCGCAAGTACGGCGAGTCCGAGGAGGTCGTGCACGCCATGGCCTGCCACCACGGCGACTACGACCCGCACTCCGTCGAAGCCGTGCTGGTGACGGCCGCGGACGCGCTGTCGGCGGCGCGGCCGGGCGCGCGACGCGAGGTGCTGGAGGCGTACGTCAAGCGGCTCGAGAAGCTCGAGGAGATCGCCTCGAGTTTCAAGGGCGTCGAGAAGACCTTCGCGATCCAGGCAGGGCGTGAGATCCGCGTCATCGTCGACAGCGGCAAACTCAGCGACGAGCAGGCGCTCTGGCTGTCCAAGGACCTGGCGCGCCGCATCGAGTCCGAGCTCACCTACCCGGGACAGATCCGGGTCACCGTCATCCGGGAGATGCGGGCCGTGGAGTACGCGAAGTGAAGCTGCTGTTCGTCGGCGACGTGATCGGCAAGCCGGGGCGGCGGGCGCTGCAACGGCTGCTGCCGGCGCTCGTCGACGAGCGGCGGATCGACTATGTGGTGGTCAACGTCGAGAACGCGGCCGGGGGATTCGGCGTCACGGCGGACGTCCTCGCGGAACTCGCTGCGCTGCCGATCCACTGCATGACGACCGGCAACCACGTCTGGGACAAGAAGGAGATCGCCGACCTGATGCGCGGCGACCCACGCCTGCTGCGGCCAGCGAACTATCCGGACGGCAACCCGGGCGTCGGCCTGCATCTCGGCGAGACGGCGACGGGCACCCCGGTGGCGACGCTCAACCTCGAGGGGCAGGTCTTCATGCGTCAGCTCGACTCGCCGTTCCGGGTGGCCGATCGCCTGCTGGCCGAACTGAGCCCGGAAGTGCGGGTGATCCTGGTGGACTTCCACGCCGAGGCCACGTCGGAGAAGCAGGCGCTCGGCCGCCATCTCGACGGGCGGGTGTCCGCGGTCGTCGGCACGCATACGCACGTGCCGACCGCCGACGAGCGGATCCTGCCGGGCGGCACTGCCTTCCAGACCGACGTGGGAATGACCGGGCCGTACGACGGCGTCATCGGCTTCCGCGCCGATCGCGTGCTGCAGCGCTTCCTCCTGCAGACCCCGGTGCCGTTCGAGGTCGCCAAGGGTGACGCGCGGATGGCCGCCGTTCAGATCGAAATCGACGAGACGACCGGCCGCGCCAGCTCGATCGAGCGGCTGCTGCTGCCGGCCGGGGAGGGATGACGATGGCTGCTGCGGTCCCCACGGTCGAGGCACTTCGGCAGGCACCCGGGCGGCTGCCGGTCTCGGTGATCATCACCACCTTCAACGAGGAGATCAACACGGCCGAGTGCATCGAGTCGGTGCTGTGGGCTGACGAGATCGTGCTGGTGGACTCGTTCTCGAGCGACCGCACGGTGGAGATCGCCTCGCGCTACCCGATTACGGTGCTCCAGCGCGAGTACTTCGGCTCGGCGGCCCAGAAGAACTGGGCGATGGACCGCGTGCGGCACGACTGGGTGCTGATCATCGACGCTGACGAGCGTGTCCCCGAGCCGCTCGCGCGCGAGATTCTGACCGTGCTGGCCGGCGAGCCGGCCGCCAACGGCTACTACATCCGGCGCGAGAACCTGTTCATCGACAAGGTGATCCGGCACTCGGGCTGGTCGACCGACAAGGTCGTGCGCCTGTTCCGGCGCGACAAGGGTCGCTATCCGAACCGTCGCGTGCACGCCGACCTGGAGATCGAAGGTCCGGTGCCGGTCTTGCGCAATCCGTTCCTGCACTACACCTTCCGCACGTTCGAGCAGTACTTCCCGAAGTTTCTCAACTACGCGGAGTGGGGTGCGGCGCAGGCGTTCCGGGACGGGAGGCGGGCAGGCATCGTCGAGCTGGCTATCCGGCCGTGGTGGCGGTTCATGCGCACCTACTTCTTCCAGCTCGGCCTGCTCGACGGCGCGCACGGCTTCGTCCTCTGCGCGCTCCAGGCGTTCGGCGTCTTTCTCAAGTACGCCCGACTCTGGGAGTACGGCATCCGCGCCACTCGCGGCGAGGAGATCCGTCTGCCGGCGTTCGACAACGACAGCTCGACCTGGAAGCGGCCGCCGGGTCTGGAAGCGGAGTAGTTCCGGCGGCAATGCTAGCGTCGGGGCCATGGGATGGTCGACGACGCAAGCCGCCTGGACCCTCGGCCTGCTGGCGCTGCTCGGCGCGCGGGCTGGCCGAGCCGAATCGATCCCCTCTCCCCTCGCGGCGCGCGACGCCGCTGCCGCGCTGGTGGCGGTCAGCGGCGCAGAGCTGCGCTGGCGGCCGGAGACCGGTGTCGCCGCGCGGGTGCGCCTGCCGCTGACCGGAAGCGGCGATCTGGCGCCGGCGCCCGCGGGGACGCCGCTGGAGCGCCGCCTGGAGAGTTTCTTCGCCGCCCATGGGGCGGTCTTCGGAGTGCGGGACGCGAGCTCCGAGTTGCACCGCGCTTCGACCTGGCAGGACGAACAGGGCTTCACGCATCTGGTGCTCGATCAGTTCCACCGCGGCCTGCCGGTCCCCGGCGGCCAACTGCGCGCGCACTTCGACCCGGCCGGCCGGCTGCGCGAGGTCAGCGGGGTGTTCGTCCCCGACATCCCGGCTGACTTGCGGCTCGATCCACAGCGGACCTCCGAGAGCGCGGCGGCGACCGCGCGGACCTGGATGACGGCCCGGCACGAAGCGGGCGATCAACGGATCGCTTCGGGTCCGCCGCGGCTGGTCGTCTATCGACCGGGGCTGGGCGGCGGGCCGCCCGCCGCGCCACGCCTCGCGTGGCGCATCGAGGCCGGCAACGGCGGCGATCTGCGGGCGCTGATCTTCGTGGATGACCGCACGGGCAAGGTGGTCGACGAGATCTCGCTGGTGCCGACGGCGATGCTGCGCCGTGCCTACAGCGGCATCGACCAGGCGCCGTACAACGGCATACCCGACTCCTGGCCCGAGTCTCCCGACTGGGTCGAAGGCGACAGCTTGCCGACCGGCGCGCGTGAACTCGACGCGGCGCTGGCCGCTACCGCCGACGTCTGGCGGTTCTTTGCATTTCTCGGCCTCGACTCGTGGGACGGATTGGGGCACGAACTCGACATCTCCTGGAATCACGCCACCGGCTGTCCCAACGCTTCGTGGAACGGTCGCCTCGCCTCGTTCTGCTCCGGCTTCGCGGTGCACGACGTGGTGGCGCACGAGTGGGCGCACGCCTGGACCCAGCGCACGCACGGGCTGATCTACCGGTGGCAGTCGGGGGCGCTCAACGAGTCGTACTCCGACCTCTGGGGAGAGCTGCTGGACGACGCGACGCACCTGACGGGCGTGCGCGACACCGACGGCCCCGACGCACCGCGTGCCGACGGTGCCTGCTCGGAGTTTCTCGAGGCGCGGCTGCGCATCGGATCGCCCGCGTCACTGGCCGGCGACCATCCGGTCGGCCTGGCTGCCTTCGGACCGCCACCGCCGGCCGACCCACCCGCCCGGCAGCTGGTGCGGGTCCGCGATACGTCCGGCGGGCCTGATGCGTGCGAGCCGGTCACCAACCCGGCGGAGGTCGCAGGACGTATCGCGTTCGCGGACCGCGGCGCCTGTGACTTTCAGATCCAGGCGCGCCATGCCCAGCAGGCGGGGGCGGTCGGCCTGGTGATCGGCAACCTGCCGGACAGCCCGGACCCCGACCTGGCCCCGGCGATGGGGTGCGATCCGGTCTACGCCTGCGATCTCGACCTGGCGATTCCCACCGTGTCGGTCGCCGCACCGCTCGGCGAAGCGCTGCGCGTCGCGCTCACCGGCTGGGTGGGCGGGCGGATCCTGCGCGGTCACAACGAGGGGCCGGGCGAATCGGTGCGCTGGCTGCTCGGCGAGGACATCCGCCCGTTCGGTGTCACGCGGGACATGTGGACCCCCACCTGCTTCGGCGACCCCGGCAAGGTGTCCGACCCCGAGTATCAGTGCAGCAGCGCGGACAATGGTGGCGTGCATCGGAACTCCGGCGTGCCCAATCACGCCTTCGCGCTGCTCGTCGACGGGGGAACGTACAACGGTCGGACCATCACTGCCATCGGCCGCACCCGGGCACTGCACGTTTACTGGCGGGCTCAGCGCGTCTACCAGACGCCGGCGGCCGACTTTCCGGACCACGCGGCGGCGCTCGAGTCGGCCTGTGACGACCTGATCGGCAGCGACCTCCCCGACCCGTTCGGCGGACCGGCGGTGCGCCTGCGCGCCGCCGACTGCGCGCAGGTCGAGGCTGCTGTGGCGGCGGTCGAGCTGCGGACGGTCAATCCGTGCGGCTATCCACCGATCCTCGCTTCGCCGGCGCCGCCGATCTGTCCCGGTGGCGCTGCCTACACCACGACGCTGTTCGGATTCGAGACCGGAAACGAAGGCTGGTCGGTGAGCCGTCGCGACGTGGCCGATCCGGCCACGTTCGACCCGCGGGACTGGACGCGGCGGTCCGGGCTGCCGGACCAGCGGGCGGGCCACGCCTTCTACGCTCCGGATCCCCTCAACGGCTACTGCGTGACCGGAGAGGGGGACGACGACGAGTCGGGCGTGCTGGTCCTCCAGAGCCCGTTGCTGCGCCTGCCCATCGGCCTGCCGCCGCGCCTGGCGTTCGATCACTGGATCGCCAGTGAACTCGACTGGGACGGCGGCAACGTCAAGATCTCGGTGGATGGCAGTCCGTTCGAGCTGCTGCCGCCGGACAGTTACCGGTTCAATCCACCCAACGGGCTGCTGTTCGAGCCGAACATCAACACCAACCCGCTCGCCGGCGAGCCCGCCTTCCACGGCACCGACACCGGCTCGAACGACGGCAGCTGGGGTCGATCGATCGTCGACCTGTCGGGGCGGGTGGTTGCCGGCGTGCCGTTCCGACTCCGGTTCGAGTTCGGCACCGACATCTGCTTCGGCAATCAGCTCGGCTGGTGGGTCGACGACGTGCGGCTCGCCGTCTGCACCGGGCCGTCGCCGGTCTTCGTCGACGGGTTCGACACCGGTGGCAGCGGGCGGTGGAGCCGGGCCGAGCTGTGAGCCGGCCGGCCGCGGTCCGTCAGTCGGCCCAGCGCTTCCAGGGTGCCTTGCCGCTGCGCCAGACGCCGTTGAGGTGCTGCCAGTCGCGGTAGGTGTCCATCGGATGCCAGAAGCCCTCGTGGACGTAGACCGACAGCTGCCCGTCGCGCGCCAGTTTCTGCAGCGGTTCGAGTTCGAGGAAGACGCCGGGGTCGGTCCCGAGATAGTCGAAGACCTCCCGCTCGAAGACGAAGAAGCCGCCCGAGACGATTCCGTCGGCCACCGTTGGCTTCTCGTTGAACTCGGTCACCCGCCCGCCGTCGAACTTCATCTCGCCGTAGCGCGACGTGGGGTGCACGCCGGTCACCGTGGCGATGCGACCCTGCGCGCGGTGGAACGCCAGCAGGGCCCGGATGTCGACGTCGCCGACGGCATCGCCGTAGGTGAAGAGGAAGGTCTGGCTGTCGACGTAGCGCTCCACCAGCTTCAGCCGGCCGCCGGTGCCCGAGTCGGCTCCGGTCTCGGCGCACGTGACCTCCCAGTCTTCCCGTCCTACCTCGTTGAGGTAGCGCACCTGCGGGGGGTCCCCCCGCATCGAAACGGTGAAGTCCCGCCGCAGCTCGTGCAGCCGCAGGAAGTACTGCTTGATCGCCCAGCCCTTGTAGCCGAGACAGAGGACGAATCGGCGCAGTCCGTGGACGCCATAGATCTTCAGGATGTGCCAGAGGATCGGCTGATCGCCGATCTCGACCATCGGCTTGGGCAGGTTCTCGGTGTGTTCCCGGAGGCGGGTGCCCTGGCCGCCGCACAGGATGACGACCGGCAGCTCGTGGATCGGCGGCAACGGATCGGACATGGGGCAAGCCTATCGCGGCGGCGCCGAGTCCCGCCGCCACCAGATCCGTTCGCCGCCGCTCCGCCGCGCATGCCGGCGCAGCTGCCGGCCGAGGCGGCCGGCGGTGCGGAACAGGCTTGGCACCTGGGACTGGTAGGCGAGGATCGCCGCCTCCTTGCGCTCCAGGTGATGGCGCGACAGCGGCTGCACCTCGGCTCGCCAGGTCGTGCGCCGCTCCAGGGCCCGTCGCACCGCAAACCACTTCCACTCTGAGTACGGGAACTCCTCGTAGCAGGCGAATGTGCGTCCGGACGACTCGGCCGCGCGCCGCACCAGGCGGTGGTCGATGTGTCCGCCGACCGTGAGCGGAGCGAGCAGCAGGCGGGTCGACGGCAGGGCGGCGATCCGCTCCGCCAGCTGGGCGATGAGCGGGGCGTCCTCGGGGGCCGGCTCGCCGTAGAGCAGCTCGACCCGCGGGTAGAGCGGCAAACCGTCGGCTCCGTGCCGGTAGAGCGCCTCGAGGAACGGCCAGTGCTCGACCTCCGCTCCGAGCGTGTCGGCTGCGGCCCGATCCTCGGCGCGCCGGGCAGCGACGACGCCGCCTGCGGGCAACTGCCAGGCGGCACGCAGGCGCGCCGCCAGTGAATCGGGGGCGGTCGAAGGCTCGTCGCCCGCCAGTGGAGTCACGATCAGGCTTCGCCCTCCCGCCTCGGCCACTGCGGCGAGCCGGCCGCCGCACGAGAGGATCGCGTCGTCGAGGTGCGGGGAGAGGACGATCAGGTCCCACTGCCGCCCGCCCGCCGGGCCGGCGCTCACGCCGCCACCCGCGCGCGCAGCTCCGGGCGGAAGCGCTCGAGAATGGCGAGCGCCGTGGCGCGGTAATTGCGCCGGAACGCCTCGCGAGTGTGATGTTCGCGCGCGTAGGTCCAGGCGCTCATCGCCAGATTGCGCAGCTCGTCGGCGGGGCGCGCCGACAGCTCGCGCAGCGCGGCGCGTATGGTTTCGACCCGGGCATCGGCCAGCAGGATTCCGCGTTCGGGGGTCAGGTCGACGCTCGTCTCGAAGGTCAGCACGGGGATCAGCCCGGCGTGCATCGCAGTGATGGCGCTGCCGCCGCCGCCCTCCGAGCAGGACGGGAAGACCATTCCGAGGTTGGCCGCCGCGATGCGGTCGAAGCGGGGTGATGCGACGTCGACCCACCCGTGCGTGTGGACATTGGCGCTGCGCAGCTCGGCGCGGAACGCGGCGGCGAAGTCGGGTTCGCGATCGAGCGGCGCGGCGACGTCGAGATGCAGTCCGTCCTGGCCCGCCACCGCCTCGAGCACGAGGTCGAGCCCCTTGTGGACGAAGCCGACGCCGCCGAACCAGAGGAAGCGGCCCCGCAGCGGGTCGAACTTCCGGTCGGCGGGCGACGGATAAGTGAAGGCGTTGGAGATCGGTACCCGGAAGAGCGGCTTGCCGAACGGGCGATAGCTCGCCAGGGTCCATTCGTTGCCGAGCACGGTGGCGCAGTCGGCCAGTTCGATCGCCCGGTTCTGCTCGACCAGCCGACGCCGCGTCAGGTGAATGCCGCGCCGCGTTTCGAGCTCGGCGATGCGGCGCAGCTGCGCCTCGTTGTTGACCTTCCAGTGGGCGGTCTCCGCGTGCAGTACCGTGAGGCAGCCCGGCCCGACCTGATCGGCCAGCCGCTCCAGGTTCAGCCGCACGTCGACGAACAGGTCGAATGGTCGGGTCGGCCGGTAGTTGCGGTTCGTCCAGTGGATCACTTCGACCCGGAAGCCGAGGCGACGCCAGACGTCGGCCATCGTCCACGCCTCCCAGTCCTGGGTGTGGGACCACGAGATCCGGTCCTCGGAGGCGGCGAAGAACGGGTCGATGACGTAGGAGAAGAGCAGGTTGCCGATCGGATCGCCGACCGGCTCGAGCAGCGCGACCCGCTCGTCGAGCCGCCGCAGTCGACGCGCGATGCGACCCAGCGCGCGGCGAGCGCGGCTCGCGAGAAAGGCCCGGGGCATGCGGCCGGCAAGGTATCACAGCGTAGAATCGCCGCTCGCGTGGGAATTCCGAGGCCGGTCGCCCGCATGCTGATGGAGGAGGGGCGGCAGCGCCCCTTTGCGGGGCGGCTGCTGCAACTCGGCCGTGGCTCGGTCTACCTGACCTGGGACGAACTCGACCATTGGGCGCGCCGGGACCGCTTCCCCCTGCGTCGCGACGTCGAGGTCCGCCTCTCGCACGACTCGGCGCTCGCCCGCCTCGGCTGCCTGTCCGACGAGACCTTCTTCCGGGCGCTGGGCTTCGACGAGGTCGAGAGCTGCGACCTGTTCCCGGCGGAGTCTCCGACCTGGCAGTTCGACTTCAATCTGCCGATCCCGGACGAGCTCCGCGGTCGCTACGACGTGGTGCTCGACCCGGGATCGCTCGTTCACCTGTTCGACCAGCGACAGGCATTCCGCAATCTCGCCGCGCTGCTGCGCGAGGGTGGGCGGGTGATCCACGGGACGGACCCGTCGAGCGGCAACCTGGACATCGGCTTCTGGATGGTTTCACCGACTCTGTATGCGGATCTCTATCCGGCCAATGGCTGGCGGCTCGAGGAGCTGCAGGTCTGCCTGTATGAGCCGCTCTGGCACGACGGGCGCTTCGTGCCGCCCGTCTGGGACGTCTACCGCTATCGCCCGGGAGCTCTCGATCACCTGCGCTGGGAGGGCCTCGGCGGACGATCCGCCGCGGTCTGGGCGGTCGCTACGCGCCTGCCGGGAGCCGGAATGGACACGCTGCCGGTGCAGGGCAGCTACCAGCGCATGTACGCCGAGGTCGACCCGGCGCCGGCGACCGGGTCGCCGACGCGCAGGCCGCTGCCGCTGGCGATCAAGCGCTGGACTCGACGGCTGCGCCGGCTGTTGCCCCGTCCTTTGCCGCCGCGCGCCGCCCGCTACTGAGCCGAGGTCGGTCGGCTCGGGGACCTGCGCCGCGATAGGCTCGCGGCGCATGCAAGGGATCCGCTGTCTGGTCACGGGCGCCACGGGTTTCATCGGGCGTCACCTGCTCGCCCGCCTCGCCGCCGAGGGGGCCGAGGTCGCGGTGCTCTCGCGCGGGCCCCGCCTGCCGGGGCTGACGGCCGAACGCTGGTATCGGGCCGACCTGGAGGACTCGACGGCGGTCGAGGCGGCGCTGGCCGACGATCGACCGGAAGTGGTCTTCCACCTCGCCAGCTTCGTCTCGGGACGGCGCGAACTCGATCTCGTCCTGCCGACTTTTCGCGCCAACCTCTCCTCGACCGTGCACCTGCTCAGCGCCGCAACGCGGGTGGGCTGCCGCCGGATCGTCCTGGCCGGTTCGATGGAGGAGCCGCTGGCCGGCACGGCACCGCCTTCGCCGTATGCCGCCGCCAAAGCGGCCGCCGCGCTCTACGCCGACTTCTTTCGCTTCGCCTACCAGGCGCCGGTGGTCACGGCGCGCATCTTCATGGTCTACGGACCGCAGCAGCGCGACCGCGCGAAAGTCATCCCGGCCTCGATCCTGGCGGCGCTGGACGGCCACCCGCCGCATATCTCGTCGGGCAGCCGTCCGGTCGACTGGATTCACGCCGGGGACGTCGCGCGCGGCCTGGTGGCACTCAGCCGGGCAGCCGGTCTCGAAGGGGGCACGTTCGACCTCGGCTCCGGCGAGCTGGTGACGGTTCGCGATGTCGTGGAGCGGATCTGCCGCAACATCGGCAGCCCGCCGCCGGTGGTCGGGGCGCTGCCCGATCGACCGGGCGAGGCGGTGCGCCGCGCCGACGTCGAGGCGACCTACGTGCGCACCGGCTGGCGGCCGGAGATCCATCTCGACAGCGGCCTCGCCGAAACGATCGACTGGTACCGCGCGCATCGCGGGAGCGGCGACTGAGATGGGGTTGCCGCGTGGCAGCATCCGGCTGCTGATCGACGAGGCGAAGCGCCGTCCGTTCTCCGGCTCGGTCCTCGAGCTCGGACGCATGTCGGTCTTTGCCACCGACGCGCAGCTGAGCCGCTGGGCGCGCGAGCAGGGGGTGGAGCTGGCGCCGCTCGAGCGCGTCGAGCTCTCTCACGACCCGCGGCTGGCCGCCCTGGGCTGCATGTCCGACGTCTCGTTCTTCCGACGGCTGGGTTTCGACGACGTGGTCACGCTCGATTACTCCGACTGGGAGAAGCCCGACCTAGTGTGGGATCTCAACCAGCCGGTGCCCACCGACTGGCACGGCCGCTACGACTGTGTTCTCGAGTCGGGAACCATTCAGCACGTCTTCCACCTGCCCAACGTGCTGCTCAACATGCACGACCTGCTGGCGCCTGGCGGGCGCGTCGTGCACGGACAGGCGCCGTCGCACAACCACGTCGATCATGGTTTCGTGATGTTTTCGCCGACCCTGTTTCACGACTACTGGTCGGCCAACGGCTACACCATCGACGCGGCCTGGTGGTTCGAGTTCGAGCCTCACTGGTACCGGTCGTGTTTCGAATCGCCACCCTGGAAGATCCGGCGCTACACGCCGGGCTCGCTCGATCACCTGTCGTACGGCGGGTTCGGGCGCAGCCAGGTGTCGCTCTTCTTCGCTGCGACCCGCACGCCGGAGGCCGGGCGCGGCGTGATCCCGCAGCAGAGCTACTACCAGCGGTTCTGGAGCAACGAGGCCGACGAGCGCATGGACGCCGCGGCGCAGGCCGGGCGCGCCCGCGGCGGCACGCGCGTGGAGCGATTCGAGGCGACGCTCGATCGTCGCCCGGTGCTCGACCGCATCTGGAGGCGGTGGAAGCGGCTGCGATCGTGGCTGGTCCACCGCCTGCCACGTCGTCTGCCGCCCGTCGATCAGCGCTACTGAGCGCGTCGCACGGGGGCGCGGCCAGTCAGGTCGCCAGCGGGCCCTCGGCGAGTCCGACGGCGGGCCGCCGCGAGAAGAAGTCCGCCAGTTCGCGCCGATGCCGCCACCAGGTCCAGGCCAGGGTGAGCAGGGCAGCCAGCGCCGAGAGTCCGAAGCGCAGAGCGGGACGGCTGCCGGCCGTCCACCCGCCGGTGGCGAGAGCGACCGCCGCGAACGGCACCACCGGCACCAGGTAGACCTCGACCAGCTCGCGGGCCAGACGCAGCAGCGCCGTGCCGCCGCCTTCGCGCCACAACCCGATCAGGATCACCGGTGCGCCGAGCGGCAGGAAGTTCGCCCACGCCATCCCGAAGGGACTGCCGAGGGCACGCGACAGCAGCACGCCGCCGCCGACCAGAGCCACCAGGTGCAGCACCAGCGACAGGATGCGCGGGCGGTCGCGGTGACGCGCGATCAGCAGTTCGCCGCCGAACCGGCCGAGCGGATCGGCGAGCGGCGCGAAGGCGAGCAGCCGCAAGTACGGCGCCGCGCCGGCGTAGCCGTCGCCGAACACCAGCCCGACCACGAACTCCGCGTTGAGCGCCAGCACCATCGCCGCCGGGACCTCGAGCGCCACGAAGGCGAGCGTGCCGAGCCGGAAGGCGCGGAACTGCTCGTCGGGCCGTTCGCGGAACGCGATGAAGGCGGGGTAGAGGCTGCGGCCGAACGGCAGCTGCAGGATCCGGAAGACGAAGAAGGCGAGAAAGTAGGCCGCCGCATAGAGGCCCAGCTGCTCGCGGGAGAAGAGGCGACCGACGATGAACGGATCGGCATAGGTCACCGCCCCTGCCAGCAGCCAGACGCTGCCGACCGGCAGACTCTCGACGAGGAGCCGCGCCGTGGCTCCGGGGACCAGGTGCAGTTCGATGGCACCGCGCGCGCGGTGCCACAGCCCGAGGGCGAACAGGATCTGAGCGGCGCTCTGGGCCGCGACGAACGACCAGAAGCCCCAGCCGTGCGCAGCTGCGGCGAGGACCACAACGCAGTACGTGGCGGTGCGCAGCATCTCGACACCCAGCGTGCGCTCGATCTGCAGCCGGGCTTCGAACCAGGAGAGCGCCACTGCCCCGAGGCCCTCGATGACGAACGCCACGGCGAGGACTCGCAGTGCCTGGGCGAGCGCCGGGTGCGGATCGGCCATCAGGCCGGCCAGATGGGGGGCGAAAAAGCCGAGGCCGCCCGCGAGCAGCAGGCCGAGCGCGAGCTCGGAGCGCAGCAGGTTGCCGAGCGGCATCGGGCGCAGCCGCACGGCGTGACTGGGGAAACCGGCGTCGCGCAGCGTGGCGAGGACGAGGAAGACCGCTTCCAGCCAGTTCCAGACGGCCCACTCCTCGGGCGGCACGAACCGCCGCACCACCAGATGCGTGATCAGCAGCGCCAGCGTCCGAACGAGATTGGCCAGGGTGGCCGCGCTGCCCGAGCGCAGCAGGCCGCGTGACGTCCCCTCCGCGGACGGCTGGGCGTCGAGCGGCGGTGAGCCGGCTGACGAGCTCACGGGATCACTCCCCGCGCGGCACGATGCGGACCGGGAAGGTCGGCGCCGACTCGAGATGGCGGTCCGAGAACCAGGCCACCTGCTCGCGCACCGGGTTGAGCCGCAGCTGGTAGTTGCCCGCCTCAGCGGGGGTCTGGATCTCGAGTTCGACCTGCGCCGCCCGTCCCGCCGGCAGGTCGCGCGGCAGCGCCGATCGCGCTCCGTCGCCGATCACCAGGCGCCCCTCGGCGTCGAGCCAGTGGTAGGAGAGCGAGACCCGGGTCGGCCCGCCCGACGGCCAGTTCGAGTCGCTGACGTTCACCACCCGCACCGGCACCGACAGCGTCGAACCGGCGGGCATCGTCTCGGGCACCGGAGCCTCGGCCCAGTCGGCGCGGAAGATGTCGACCGCGAGATCGGCCTCGGTGCCGAGGTAGGTGAGGATCACGCCGACCAGGAAGCCGCTCGGCTCGTCGCGGTTGGGAGCCTCCTCCCAGGGCCGGATTCGCATCTCGGCCGACTCGACCACCATGCGGTAGTAGTACATCTCGACCGGCTCGCCGTTGGCGTCGACCTCCCGCGGAGTGGGGGGCGTCGGCTCGAGCGTGACTCGGGTGGCGTTGGCGCCCGGCTCGGTCGAGTCGAACCGCAGCTCGCGCACCGAGTCGCCCATGCGCAGCGTCACGCGGTTCGGAGTACGCGGACTCTCGACGCGAAACACCGGGCGGGACAGAGGCTTGCGCGAGCGCGCCCAGATCTCCACCGGCTGGCCGCCGTGGATCCACATGCCGTCGAGGTGCGGCAGGAACTGGTCGCGGCGGCCGGTGAACCAGACTCCGTCGGAGCCGGCGCCGCGGTAGCCGGGCACCTGCCGGCCGAGGGTGAGCTCGAGCGGGAAGCGGGTGAACGGCTCGTTGCGCGTGTGCGACTGCAGAGTCGGCTGCGGCACCATCGCCCCGTACGGCGTGAAGAAGATGTCGCCGATCAGCAGGCCGCCGAGCGCCCAGGCAGCGACGACGCTCCAGACCGGCTGGATCCGGGTGACGAGGAAGAGGAAGACCGGCAGGGCGTTGACGAAGTAGCGGTTGCCCACGAAGCCACCGCCACCGTGCCAGTTGAACGGAATCCAGAGCAGGAACGACAGCGCCACGAGGGCCGCCGAGAGCAGCACCAGCCAGCGCTCCGTCGACCGGCGGCCGTGGACCAGGAACAGCAGGAGGGCCACCAGCACGAACGGCGCGTAGAGGAACAGCCCCGTGTGGCGGCCGACGAAGAAGAGGCCGAAGTTGGTGAGCGTGCGCTGTTCGAGCGGCGGGGTGCGGAAGATCCACCACCAGGTGTTCTGCGGCCGCTCGGTCGCGGGTGCGACGGCGGGCCCGTCGGCTGCGTTCCCGGAAGGGGCCACCGGCTCTGCGGGCGTGAACGGAACCTTGGTGAAGTCGCTGATCTTGAAGCCGGCCCGCTCGCCGCCCAGGTACGCGGAGGCGTGACCGGTCAGGGCGATCGAGCCGGCGCACAGCAGCAGCATCGCAACCGCGCCGCCGGCGGCCCACCGCGCCGCCCCGCGCCAGCCGTCGCGGCGCGCAAACAGCCACCAGGCCGGCAGCCCGAGCGCAGCCAGCTGGGGCTTGTTGTATGCCGCCAGGACGATGGCCGCCCCGGACAGCCAGGCGCGCGCGTCGGCGCGACGCAGGCGGGCCCAGACTCGTCGCCATCCGCGGGCAGCCCCGAGGGCGTCCGGCGGCGGCACGAATGCGAGGTAGAGGCACGCGGTCGCGGCGAACATGTTGAAAATTTCGGTGTGCATCCAGAACACGTACGCCCAGGTGTTCGAGAGCAGGAAGAAGCCGGCAGAGAACAGCAGCGCAACCCCGTCCGGGTTCCAGCGCGCCAGGTAGAGCGCCCCGAGACCGACCATGCCCATCAGCAGCAGCATGTTGAAGGCGACCATGCCGTTGGCGTGGAACAGGAAGGCGAACGGTGCCGCGAGCAGCGAATAGAAGTAGGGCTTGCCGAAGTGAGCCGTCTGCCAGCCGTCGTCGGTCATCAGGATGACGTTCTCGGCCGGCAGGTACGGAAACTCGGCTCCGAGGCGCGCGACGTCTTTCGCCTCGCACAGCAGATCGCCGTCCTCGGCGAGCGACCGGGCCATCAGGTAATAGGCCCCTTCGTCGGCCTTGATCGTGCCGGGCATGCCCGGCTTGTGGATGGTCAGCGGGAAGACGAAGAGAAACAGCGTGGCTGCCACCCACGTCAGGCGTGTCGTCGAAGACATCCGCGCGATGATATCCCGCGCTGACGCGGGCTCGGGCCCGCTCAGAGGTAGCCGAGCGCGCGCAGCTGGCGCACCTGCGCGTCGGTCAGCGCGGCCTGCCCGGCCTTGGCGACGGGGCGGTGGACGACGGCTTCGAGCTCGCTGATCAGCCCTCGCATCCGGCGCGATTCGGTCGATACCAGGTCGCGCTGCGCCAGC
This sequence comes from uncultured Thermoanaerobaculia bacterium, assembly GCA_964618415.1. GTDB lineage: Bacteria > Acidobacteriota > Thermoanaerobaculia > Multivoradales > JAGPDF01 > JACTMI01. Next base: position 14,419 of record CAZUAT010000029.1, on the reverse strand, counting down.
GGGTCGGAGTCCAGATCGTAGAGCTCGATACGGTCGAGCGGCAGGCCGCGGACCTTGAAGGAGAGGCAGCGGTCGTCGTTCCAGGGGCCGACCGTCGACGCGATCGCGCAGTCGGGGGTTGCCAGTTCGATTCGGCGCCGCCCCTTGCCGGGGATCTGGAGCGAACGGGCCGACCAGTCGGTCCCCAGATCGAGGCGATCGTGCAGGACGTCGTCGACACGCACTTCGATCGTCCGCGGGCTCCCGAAGGCGAGAGCGTCAAAGTCGAGCCGGCCGCCCGGCGCGCTGAACTGCACCCGGCGGGAGACCCAGGTCCCGTCCGCGTCGCTGTCGAGCGCTGCATGCAGGAGCTGCCAGGTCGCTCCGTCGCGCCGCGCGAGGACGCTGCGCTCACGGCCGCCCGGCACGTCGTTTTCGGCCCACCCGACGCGCTCGAGCGGCAGGTCGGGCCGGGTGAGCCAGGGGGTGAGATTCACTCCTGCCACCGGGTCGGGCAGGTCCAGAGCCGCCAGGTCGACCAGCGTCGGCAGCAGATCGACCAGCTGGACGAGCGCCGGGATCCGTCGCGGCGTCTCGAGATCCGGAGTAACCACCAGCAGAGGCACGTGCAGGCTCTCCGGATAGAGCTGGACATGCGCCAGGTGGCCGTGCTCGAGGAACTCCTCGCCGTGGTCCGAGGTGACGATCAGGGTGACCTCGTCGGCGAGGTCGAGATCCTCGATCGCGGTCCACAGCCGCTCGAGCGCCGCATCGACCTGCCGGATCGAGGCGTCGTAGAGGTCCGAGTACCAGGCTGCCGTCGCTGCATCGACGTCGAGCTCGCCGCGGTTGAACGCCGCCAGCGTCGTGCCGGTCGGCGGCGGAGCCCCGGCCGGCGGCGGGGCATCCCGCAGCGGCGCGAGGTACTCCGCGGCCGGCTCGTACGGGTCATGCACGGCGTAGGTGTGCAGGAAGAGGAAGAATCGCTCCTCGGGACCGAGCCGTCGCAGGAAGTCGACGCCGCGGCCAAAGGTGCGGTCGACGTCGGTGTCGGCGGCCCAGTCGTCGTCGCTCCACTCCTCGAAGCCGCGGGAGAAGCCGTAGCCGCCGGCCATGAAGCCGCCTTCGACATGGCCGGCAGTCCGGTAGCCGGCGGCGCGAAACAGTTCCGGCAGCGTCGGGATCTCCGGCGACAGCACCCCGGACGGCGGATCGACGTCGTGCTGGCCCGGATAGAGGCCGGTAAAGATCGACAGGTGCGCGGGCAGGGTTGCCGGAATCGGGGACCAGGCGCGCTCGAACAGCGCGCCGCGGGCCGCCAGGCGATCGAGGAACGGTGTGGTCGGCCGGTCGTAGCCCCAGGCGCCGATCCGATCGGCGCGCAGCGTGTCGATGGAGATCAGCACGTAGCCGCGGGTCGGGCGCGGACGGACGGGCGGCTCACCGCGCCCTGCGGGCGCTCGATTCGATTCGCGGGTGCACCCGGCGACGATCAGCAGCGCCAGCGCAGCGGCGGTCAGTGCGGCGCACGGCCGAGGCATGCCGCGATCCTATCGTCGGGCGCGGTCCCCTCCCGGCGGTCGTTGCGGGCGGCGACGATAGACTTCCGGCTCCGTGCCGCGCCCCCTCTTCCAACAGCAGCACCGCGCGCCGACCGCCGGCTGGTGGCTGATCGCGCTGCTCGGGTTGCTGCTGGTCGCGGCGATCGACGCCACCCGGCTGCCGCTCGGCGAGCTGCGCGGCGACGAGGGCACCTACGTGGCGATGATCGAAAGTCTCGTCCACGACCGGGATCTGACTTTCGAAGCGGACGACGCGGCGCGGGTGCGCGCGCGGGACGGCGGCAGTGCAGTCATCCTGCAGCGCACGGCGCGCGGGGTGAGCTACTCGAAGCCGATCCTCTACCCGCTGCTCGCGGCGCCGGCTTTCGCGCTGGGCGGCGATCGCGGCCTGATCGCCTTCAACGCGCTGGTGCTGGGGCTGGGGCTGGCCGTGGCGCGAGCGCTGCTGGCGCGCGTCGGTCCTCCGCCACTCGCCACCGGCACGGTGCTGATCTTCGCGGCGGCCTCGGCGGTGGTGGGGACCGTCGGCTGGCGGATGTCGGAGGCGCTCGTCGTCGGGTTGGCGCTCGGCGGCCTGGCCGTGGCGCTGGCCGCCGAGCGGGCGGCGCCCCGCCCGCCGACCGGGCGCGCTGAGCGCCTGCTCGCCTGGCCCGGAGCGCCGTGGCTCGGCGCGACGCTGCTCGGCCTGCTGGTCTCGCTGCGCGAGCCGCACGCCGCGGTCGCCATCGTGCCGGCGCTCGTTGCGGCGGCGTGCGGGCGCTGGCGCCGGGCGGCCGGCTTCGTCGCGGTCCTGGCGGTGAGCTGGGGCGCCGTACTGGCGCTCACCGCGGCGGTGAGCGGCGCCGCCCAGCCGTACAAGGCGGTCCGCGCCACCTTCGACAGTGCCTCGGGGTATCCCGGGGAGCCGGCAGCGGGTCCGGAGGCGGGCTCGATGGAGCTGCGGCCGTTCGTCGCGGACGGCCGGCTGGCGACGTCGAGCCTCGGCCTGCGCCCGGCCTGGCAGCCGCGCACCAGCCTGTATGCCGCCGGCTACTTCTTCCTCGGCCGACACTCCGGACTGCTGGTGCATTTCCCGCTCGTCGGCGTGCTGCTCGCGATCCTGCTGCGGTGTCGGGACGTGGTCGGACGCGCGGCACTCGCCGCGTTCGCAGTCCTGGCGCTCTTCTACCTGATCTGGTGGCCCGCCAATTACTTCGGCGGCGAGGCGTTCGCCGGCAACCGCTACATCCTCGCCGCCCTCGCCGGTCTGCTGGTGGCCCTGCCTCGCCTGCCGTCGGCGCGGACGCTGGTGATCGTAACGGCGGGTGCGGCGCTCGTCGGCGGGTCGGCCCTGCTGTCGGCGCTGCGCACCGCCGGCCCGCGGGCGACCAGCCAGAGCCACACCCACGCCGGGCTGTTCCGTCTGCTGCCCTACGAATCGACGGCGTCCAACATCGACGGCCGACGAGACCGGTACTGGGCGGAGGACTTCGTCCGCTTCGTCGACCCGTTCGCCGATGTGGCGCCGCACAGCTTCGAGCTGCGCTCGGACGCGCCTGCGGCCGAACTGGAACTGGTGACCTCGCGGCCTGGCGGGCGGACGCAGTGGCTGGTGACTACCGACGTCCCGCAGGCGACGCTGCGGGTACGGGACTGGCGCCGCGAGCGCCGGATCGAGCTGCAGGCGAGTCCCGGCGGGCAGGCGGGCGGGATGGTGACGGCACAGCTGGCGCCCGCGTGGCGGCTGCACCCGTTCTGGTGGGCGCCGGGCGCGTCCCAACGGGCCCGCCTGATCCGGCTCGCCATCGAGTCACCGGACGGCAGGCTGACGCGAGCCCGCGTGCGTTACCTGGGTCGTGGCGGCCTGCCCGGGCGTCCGGCCCGCGAGCTGGTGGCGGCCGAGCTGCCGTCCGAGGGAACGGCGGGAGGGCACGGCCACGGGCGCCTCGAGCTGCGCAACACGGGTCGCTGGCCGTGGGTGGCGGGGGGAGTGCTCCCGGTCCAGCTCGGCTGGCGCCTGGTGCCGCACGACGGCGGAGATGGCACGACGCAGGGGCGCAGCCCGCTGCCGCACCGCGTGCCCCCGGGCCGACCGGTGGTCGTGGAGTTCGACCTGGACTGGCCGCAGAGGAGCGGGCGGTACCGGCTCGAGGTCGATCTGCTGATCGAAGATCTGTTCTGGTTCGGGGATCGGATCGGCGCGCCGCTGGCGGCCGTCGACGTCGAGCTCGCCGCGCCGGAAGCTGCGGCGTTCGAGATACGCTCTGGCGAGCCCTGATGCGCTGCCGCCGCGCTCTCCCGCCCCTCCTGCTCGTCCTGTTCGCCTGTCGCCCCGACCCGGGCGAGGTCGACCTGGTTCGGCTGCTGCCGACCGCTGAGCTGCGCACCGAGACCGCTGAGATCGAGGTGGGGACGCCGGCCGGGCGGCTGCGCCTGCACGAGGGGTTCGGCCGTGACGAGCGTGCACCGGGTCCGGCCGGCGGGGAGGCGGGCGGCTGGGTCTGGGCACTGGGCGAGCGCAGCCGGCTGGTGTTCGACCTGCTCGCGCTGCGGCCGGTGCGGCTGGCGGCAACCGGCTGGTCGGCCCCGGAGCCGGGCGGCAGCGTTCCTACGGTGCAGGCCTCGGTCAACGGTCACCCGATTGGCTCGTTCGTGCTGCCGACCGAGGAGACCACCGTGGAGCTCGACCTGCCTGCAGCAGCGCTGCGCAGCGGGGAGAACGTGCTCGATTTCGACTACCCGCCAGGCTCGACCGGGCCGGTCGCCGGGATTGCCTGGCGGCGCTTCCGGTTCGCGCGGCTGGGGAGCGCAGGTGTTCCGGCTGCACTCGCCAACGCCGACGCGATCGAGCTGCCCTGGCGCAGCGCGGTGGAGTTCAGTCTCGAGTCGATCGACGGCGCTCAGCTGCGCTGGTCCGGAATCCAGGCGTATGGCGGGGGTGCCGGCAGCCTCGAGGTCGTCCTGGAGACGGACGGCGAGCCGGACGAGCTGCTGTTCCGCGGCGGGGCCGGCGGCAGCGGGCGAGCGCGACTCGGCAACCCGGCGGCGTCCGGGCGAGCAGCGGCTGACTGGGGCGCCGTCCGCCGCCTGTCGATCCGTGCCATCCCGGCCGGCGGCTCGGTCCCGGCCGGCGGCCTGCGCCTGGAGCGACCCCGCGTGCGCGGACTGGCGCAGCCTGCTGCTCCGGCGTCGTCCGTTGCGGCGGCAGTGCCAGCGGCTGGTCCGGCGAACCGGCCCAACGTGCTGATCTATCTCATCGACACGCTGCGCGCCGATCACCTGTCCGCCTACGGCTATCCGCGCCCGACCTCGCCGGCCATCGACGCGCTGGCGCGCAGCGGCGTGCTGTTCGAGCACGCGCGGGCGCACAGTTCGTGGACACGCCCGACCGCGGCGGCGATCCTCACCGGCCTGCATCCGATCTCGATGCAGATCAGCGGGCGGCGCAGCCGGCTGCCGCAGGAGGTCACGACCCTTGCCGAGCATCTCGCGCCGCTCGGCTATCGGACCGGCTTCGTCACCACCAACGTCAACACGTCCGGAGCGTTCGGGTTCGCGCAGGGCAACGAGGTGTTCCGCTATCTGGAGGGACGCGTCCACGGCGTGCGGGGCAAGACCCGCGCAGATCGTGTGACCCAGGAGGCCCTGAAGATCCTCGACGCGGGCGAGCCCGGGCAACCGTTCCTGCTCTACCTGCACACGGTCGACCCCCACGCGCCCTATCTGCCGACCGACGAAGATCGGCAGCGGTTCGTGCCGCAGCTCGACAATCCCCGCCTGGGCGACCGCGCCACGCTGGCGGCGCTCGAGCGCGGTCGAGTCGCCGCAGACCCGGAAACACTCGAGCAGCTGCGCGGGTTGTACGACGCCGAGATCGCGTTCAACGATGCCGCCTTCGGCACCCTGGTGGCGGCGCTGGTCGAGCGCGGCCTGTGGGACGACACGATCGTCGTGCTGGTTTCCGATCACGGCGAGGAGTTTCTCGAGCACGGCAAGGTGGAGCACGGGCGGACGCTCTACGAAGAGCAGCTGCGCGTGCCGCTGATCTGGAAGCTGCCCCGGGGGGCGGCGGCCGGCACGCGGGTGTCGACGCCGGTGGAGCAGATCGACATCGTGCCCACCCTGCTCGAACTGGTCGGCGCGCCGGCACCTGCCGGCCTGCCGGGACGCAGCCTCACGCCGGCCTTTGCCGGTCTGCCGCTCGCCGAACGGCTTTCGATCGCGCACCTCGATCGGCTCGGCTACATCTACGCCGCGGTGCACGACCGCGGCTACAAGCTGATCCGCCGGCTCGACCCCGAGGTCTTTCGCTTCCGCACCAGCCGCGAGCTGTTCGACCTCGCGGCCGACCCGGGAGAGCTGGTCAACCGATTCCACGATCTGCCGGTCCGGCGCGCCTGGCTCGACGCAAGGCTGCGCGCTGATGAGCTGACTCGCGGCGGGCGGCTGGCCGAGGAGACCACCGACCTCGACGGCGCCCTGGAGTCGGAGCTGCGGGCGCTCGGTTACCTGAACTGAGGCGAGTCGGGGCGACGGCGTCCCGCGGCCTCCGGAGGCGCGAAGGAGGAGTCATGACAGCCGACCGAGAGGCTGGCAGCAGGCGCAGGACGATCGAAGTCGACCGCACGGATGCGGCACGGGTTGCGGCCTACAAGCAGGGCGCCGTCGACTACGTCCGCAACATGCCCGACTGGGCGCGACAGCAGCTCTACCGCAAGCCGTTCGTCGGTTTCGCCGACGGGCCCGACACGGTAGCGCTGATCTACCTGCACGACCTGGCGAGCATCCTGGAGCTGCTCGCGCTGCCCGGCGAGGCGTCGATCCTGGACGTCGCCTGCGGCCCGGGCTGGATTTCCGAGGCGCTCTACCGGTTCGGCTACCGGGTCACCGGCGTCGACATCTCCGAGGACCTGCTGGCGATCGCCCGCGAGCGGGTGCACGCGCTGCCTTATCCGCCGTTCGATCGCGACCCCTCCTGGGTGCGCTTCCAGACGCTCGACGTCGAGACCGAGGCCCTGGAGCGTCGATTCGACGCGATTCTCATCTACGACGCGCTCCATCACCTCGTCGACGCCGAGAGCGGTCTGCGCAGCATCCGGAAGATGCTCAGCCCCGCGGGCGTCCTGATCATCAAAGAGGGTGCGATGCCCGCGCCGGGGAGCGAAGGCGAGGCGGAGCTGATCCGCGAGTCGGAGCAGTACACGACGCTGGAGGCGCCGTTCGATCCCGAAGCGCTCGAGCGCCTGCTCTACGAGGTCGGATTCACCGAGGTGCGGCGCTTCGAACCTGCGCTGGCGCTGCAGCCGGTGGTCTCCAGCAGCTGGAAGAAGATGCGCCGCGCGCTGGAGCCGCCGCCCGGGCCACCGGTCAACTTCTTCCTCTGTCGTCAGGGACCTCCGGTCCCGGCCGCCGCTCCGCGCTGGGGAGCGGAGCTGACGTGTCTCGAGCAGCAGCTCGATGCGCAGGCGGCTCACCTGCGCATCCGGGTCGTCAACACCGGGCGCACCGTGCTGACTGCCGGCGACGACGAGAGTCCCGGCACCTTCGAGATCGGCTGCCGGCTGCGCGACGGCGAGGGAAACCTGATCGACGAGTACGGCGGCCGCACACCGCTGCCGCGCGACCTCGGACCGGGCGAGGCGGTCGAGGTCGACGTTGTCTACGGCTGGCCGGCGGCCGCCCAAAGAAGTCCGCTGCATCTCGCGGTCGACCTGCTCAGCCGCCGCCGGTTCTGGCTGGCCGATCACGGCTCACAACCGCTCGAGATCGTGGTGGAGGGGCGCGGCTGAACCGTCGGCGCCACACCGACGGTCCGGCGCCGGACCGACATCGTCGCACGGTCGCGGCCTGGCTGACACTGACGGCGCTGCTCTTTTTCCTCTGCCTCACCCGCGGCACGCTGGTCGTGGGCGACGACGCCGTGATGTTCCAGGTCACCGAGGCGATGCGCGAGCGCGCCGCCGTCGACGTGCCGGCGCGCCTCGACGCGCAAGGTCCCGTGCGCGCGGTGGCGGGGCCCGACGGCAAGGGGTACTCGAAGTACGGGATCGGACTGTCGCTCGCCGCGCTGCCGTTCTACGAGGTCGGCCGCCGGGCCGAGCAGGCGGGCGTGCGCCTCCCCGAGACGCACGACGAGGAGGGCAACCTGCGCACCGGCACCCGCGTCGCTGCCGTGCATCTGACCAACGCCGCCATCGGCGCGACGACCGTGCTGGTGCTCTTTCTGCTCGTCAGCTCAGCCGGCCATGGGACCGCTGCGGCTGCTGGCGTAGCAGTTGCGCTGGCCAGCGCGACGCTTTTCGCTCACGCCACCACGACCTTCCTCTCCGAGCCGCTGTCGGCGTTGACGCTCACGGCGGCGTTGTGGGCAGCGTTCGAGGCCGGGCGTCGCGAGGGCGGGCGCGCTGCCGCCTGGCTGGCGCTCTCAGGCGGCGCGGCCGGCCTGGCGATCGCGACACGGGCGTCGAACCTGGCTCCGCTCGTGCCGCTCGCGATCTATGTCGCGATCCAGATGCGGTCGCGCGTGGGCGTCGGCGCGCGCGCCGCCGGCGCCGCGGCGTGGGGACTGCCGGCCATCGCTGGAGGCCTCCTCGTGGCGGCGTACAATCAGACCCGGTTCGACCACCCCCTGGCGACCGGCTACGGCGCCGAGGCGTCTGCCTTCACGACGCCACTGCTCGAAGGGCTGGCCGGTCTGCTGGTGTCGCCAGGTCGGGGACTGATCTGGTACGCGCCTCCGGTGCTGCTCGGGCTGCTCGGGGCGCGCGCACTGCTGCGCCGCGCTCCCGGGCTGGCGCTGACCGCCGCCGGCATGGTCGGAGCACTGCTGCTGGTGGCGGCCCGCTACTACCAGTGGCACGGCGGCGGAGTCTGGGGACCGCGCCTGCTGACTCCGGTGTTGCCGCTGATGTTGCTGCCGGCCGCGGCCGTGTTCGAGCGCGCGGCGAGCGGGCAGGCGGCGGCGCGGCTCGCCCGGCCGGCGATCGCACTCTGCGTCGGTGCGGGCGCCTTGGGCGTCGCTCTCGTCGTCCTCGTGCCGTTCGATCGCTACGTGGGACCGCTCTGGCGGCCGCCGGTCGACCTCGCCTCGCCGGCGATCCACCGCAGTCTCTGGGAGCCGGGCGCCTCACCCCTGCTCGTCCACGCGAAGGAGCTGCCGCTCGCCGTGCAGCGCACGGTGAGGCTGGTCGCGGGCGCCGAGCCGCTCCCCGGGCCGACGTCGAAAGGCGAGGCCGGCCTGCCGGACCTCGCCTTCGCGCGCTACGGGTCGCACGCCCTGTTGCAGCTGTTGCGCGTCGGCGCGCTGGTCCTGCTCGGGTTGGCTGCCGGTCTGGCCGTGAGCCTGCGCCGGGCCGCCGGCGCACGCCCGGCCTGACGGCTCGCCGGCCGCGGCTCGCCCGCGCGGCTTCCGATACCATGGCCGGCATGGGGAGTGGATGGCGCGGCTGGCGCGTCCAACGATCCCCGGGGGCAGGGCGCGGGTGACCACGCTGCGGCCCGTGCTCTGCGGGGAGATCCTGTTCGATACCTGGCCCGACGGTACCGCCGTACTCGGCGGCGCCCCGGTCAACGTCGCGGTGCACCTGGCTCGGCTCGGCGAGCGCCCGCTGATGATTGGCCGGGTCGGTGCGGACGCCGCGGGGGACCGCGCGCGGGCGGAGCTGGCCGCGCACGGGGTCGACACCAGTGGCGTCCAGGTCGATCCCCGGGCGCCGACCGGGCGCGTCGAGGTCGTCCTCGAGGCCGGACAGCCGCGCTACGAAATCGTGCCCGACGCGGCCTGGGACGCACTCGACGCCGCCGCCGCCGCGACCGCGCTCGCCACCGCCGGCCCGGCCCTGCTCGGCCACGGCCTGCTCATGGCGCGCACAGCCGGCGGTCGCGCCGCCGTCGAGTGGCTACGCGCGGCCGCACCGGCGTGCGTCGTCGTCGACGTCAACTTGCGGCCGCCCTGGACGCCGCCCGGGCGTGCCCTCTCTGTCGCCCGCGGCGCCGACTGGCTGAAGGTCAACGACGCCGAGCTGACGCAGCTCGCCGCGCTCGGCGACGGTGAGGTCGCCGCGGCCGGGCGCGCGGACGAGGCCGCGCGCCTGCTGGCCGCGACCGGCGCCGCCCGCCTGGTGGTGACGCGCGGCGCGGACGGCGCCGAGCTCTACGGCGGCGGCGGCCGACTCGCCGTCGTGCCGGCTGCGTCGCTCGCACCCGGCGCTCTCGTCGACCCGGTCGGGGCTGGCGACGCTTTCACCGCCGTCGTGATACTCGGCCTGCTGCGCGGTTGGCCGGAGGCGTGGGTCCTCGCCCGCGGGGCCCAGCTTGCCGCCGCGGTCTGCACGCTGCGCGGCGCGCTGCCGAGCGATGCGGCGTTCCACGAGCCGTTTCGTGAGGCCTGGTGCGGAGGCGCTGCGTGAGCCGCTCGCCCCTCTACCTGCTGATGATCAGCCCGCACGGACTGATCCGCGGCCACGACCTCGAGCTGGGGCGTGACGCCGACACCGGGGGGCAGACCAAGTACGTCGTCGAACTGGCCCGCGCCCTGGCGGCCGACCCGCGCGTGGACCGCGTCGACCTGATCACCCGCCGGGTCGAGGATCCGCGCGTGTCGCCCGACTACGCCCAGCCGGAGGAGGAGCTGGCACCTGGCGCCCGCATCATCCGGCTCGACTGCGGACCGCGGCGCTACCTGCGCAAGGAGAAGCTCTGGCCGTACCTCGACCAGCTCGCCGACCGCGTGCTCGCCCACCTGCGCCGGATCCGCCGGCTGCCCGACCTGCTGCACAGCCACTACGCAGATGGCGGGTGGGTCGGGGCGCGTCTGGAGAGCCTGCTGCGCGCCCGCCTCGTGCACACCGGGCACTCGCTCGGACGGGTGAAGCTGGCGCGCCTGCTCGAGCAGGGCTTGGCGCGCGAGGAGATCGAGGAGCGGTTCGCGATCGCGCGTCGGATCGAGGCCGAGGAGGTCGCGCTCGACCACGCCGCGCTGGTGATCGCCAGCACACGGCAGGAGGCCGACGAGCAGTACGGCCTCTACGAGAACCACGATCCGCAGCGCATCGCGGTGCTGCCGCCGGGCACCGACCTGGCGCGATTCCATCCTCCGGCACCCGGCGACCCGGAGCCGCCGATCGCCGTGGAGATCGACCGCTTCCTGCGCCATCCGGAGCGTCCGCTGGTGCTCGCCATCGCACGGCCCGATCCGCGCAAGAACCTCGAGATGCTCATCGACGCTTTCGCGCAGGGGCGGCTGCGCGAGCTGGCCAACCTGGCGATCGTCGCCGGGACGCGCGACGACCTCGAGCAGATGAAGCGCGAGCCGAGCCGCGAACTGCGCCGGCTGCTGGTCGCCATCGACCGCCACGATCTGTACGGCAGCGTTGCCTACCCCAAGCATCACAGTGCGGACGAAGTGCCCGACCTCTACCGGCTGGCGGCGATGCGCGGCGGGCTGTTCGTCAACCCGGCGCTGACCGAACCGTTCGGTCTCACCCTGATCGAGGCCGCTGCGAGCGGCCTGCCGGTGCTCGCCACGCACGACGGCGGCCCGCGCGACATCCTCGAGGCGTGCGGTCACGGAAGGCTGATCGACCCGCTCGACCGCGACGAACTGGCCGCCGCCCTCGAGACGGCGCTGACCGACCGGGCGCAGTGGCGTCGCTGGGCGGCCGCCGGCCCCGTCGGGGCGAGCCGCCACTTCCGCTGGTCGGCGCACGTCGACCGCTATCTCGAGCAGGCCCAGGGGCTGCTGGCGCGCGGGACCGCTGTGCACCCGGCGCGTCGGCGCGCGCCGCTCACCCTGCGCGAGCGCTTCCTGGTCACCGACATCGACGGCACGTTGATCGGCGATCGTGCCGCCCTGGCCGACCTGGTTGCCCAGCTCGAAGCGGCCGGCTGGGGGCTCGGGATCGCCACCGGGCGCCGGCTCGAAAGCGCCCTCGAGATCCTCGACCAGTGGGGGGTTCGCGGTCCCGATCTGCCCGACCTGATGATCACCGCGGTGGGCGCCGAGATCCACTACGGGCCCGAGCGCGACGCCGACGACCTTTGGGCGCGCCACCTCGACTTCCGCTGGCAGCCCGACCAGATTCGCGAGCGCCTGCTCGAAGTCGGCGAGGGCGCGCTCTCCCTGCAGGCGGCCAGCGAGCAGCGGCAGCACAAGATCAGCTTCGAGGTCGCGCCGGGTCGTGCGGTGCATGTCGGGCGGCTGCGGCGGCGGCTGCGCGAACGCGACCTGCACGCCCAGCTCGTGTTCTCGCACGGTCGCTACCTCGATGCCCTGCCGATCCGCTGCTCGAAGGGACAGGCGATTCGCTGGGTCGCGCAGCGATGGGGAATCGATCTCGAATCGATCGTCGTGGCCGGCGACTCGGGCAACGATCGCGACATGCTCACCGGTGTCATGCCGGCGATCGTGGTCGGCAACGCCAGCCCGGAGCTGGCCGACCTCGCCGAGCTGCCCACAGTGCACTTCTCGCAGGCGCCGCACGCGGCGGGCATTCTGGAGGGGCTGCGCGGGCGCGGCCTGCTCGCCGGGGCAGGGCTGCCGGCAGCTGAGTCGGCAGAAGGAGGCGGATGAGCGAGCGCACGATTCGAACCCGCGGCCAGGCGCTGCTCGACGAGGTGCGACTCTGGTCGCGCGACGAGCCCGGGCAGGTCATTCCGTTCCTGCGCCAGGTGGCGGCGGCCGACCGGCAGGTGCTCCTGCGCAGCGACCTCGCCGCGGCTCTCGTCGCCAGCCAGGGTGAGTCGTCTCCGCTTGCGGACACGCCGCTCGCACGGTGCGTGGCACTGGCCCAGGAGGCGGCCACCGACGGACACCGTGTCCTGCTTGCGCTGCGGCCGCGGATCGGCGAGTGGCTCTACATCCAGGGCGGCGTCGACGACGGCTACATCGACCCGGTTTCGACCGAGACGTACCTGATGTTCAAGGAGGGGCTCGTGCTGGGGCGGGGCGGCAGTCCGTGGGCGCCGGTGTTCGACGTCACGGCGTTTGCGCGGGAGCTGCCGCGGCCGCACGAGACGCGCTGGATCGGCCGTGGCGCCGAGTTCCTCAACCGGACCCTGTCGAGCCGCCTCTTTCAGGCCCGGGGCGAAGGCCTCGGCCGGCTGCTCGAGTTTCTGCGCCTGCACCAGGCGGGTGGACGCCAGCTGCTTCTCTCGGACCGGGTGCGCACCCTCGAACAGCTCGCCACCGCCGTCCGTCGGGCGCTCGAGGAGCTGGCCGACCGACCGGCCGACACGCCGTGGACCACCGTGGCACCGGCCCTCGGCGCGCTCGGGCTGGAGCCGGGGTGGGGACGCACGGCGGGCTCGGTCGTCGAGACGCTCGGCCTGCTCGGCGACCTGCTGCAGGCTCCCGACCCGGAGACCGTCGAGCGGTTCCTGGCGCGCGTGCCGATGATCTTCTCGCTCGTCGTCCTGTCGCCGCACGGCTGGTTCGCGCAGAGAGACGTGCTCGGCCGCCCTGACACCGGCGGGCAGGTGGTCTACATCCTCGACCAGGTGCGGGCGCTCGAGCGCGAGATGCGGCGCCGCCTCGACGAGCAGGGAGTCGACGTGGCGCCGCGCATTCTCGTCGTCACCCGGCTGATCCCGGAGAGCGAGGGGACGACCTGCGGCGAGCGGTGGGAACCGATCGCCGGAACCGACAATGCAGCCATCCTGCGGGTGCCGTTTCGCGACGAAGGCGGTGAGGTCCACCCGCGCTGGCTGTCGCGCTTCGAGGTCTGGCCGTGGCTGGAACGGTTCGCCGAGGACGTCGAGCGCGAGGTGGTCGCCGAACTCGGCGGTCGCCCCGACCTGGTCGTCGGCAACTATTCGGACGGCAACCTGGTGGCGACGCTGCTGGCGCGCCGGCTCGGCGTCACCCAGTGCGCCATCGCCCACGCCCTCGAGAAGTCGAAGTATCTGCTCTCGGACCTGCACTGGGAGCGCATGGAGGACCAGTATCGGTTCTCGGCCCAGTTCACGGCCGACCTGATCGCCATGAACGCGGCCGACTTCGTGATCGCCAGTTCGTTTCAGGAGATCGCCGGCACTGCCACTGCTGTCGGCCAGTACGAGAGTCACTCGCACTTCACGCTGCCGGGGCTCTACCGGGTGCTCGGCGGCGTCGACGTGCACGATCCGCGGTTCAACATCGTATCGCCGGGTGCCGACGCGCGGATCTTCTTCCCGTACTCCGAACGCGAGCGGCGCATGGAGGCGCTCCACGGAGAGATCGAAGAGCTGATCTTCGGCGGCGACCGCCAGGATGCGCGCGGAGTGCTTGCCCGGCCCGACCTTCCGCTCGTCTTCACCATGGCCCGACTCGACCGGATCAAGAACCTCACCGGCCTGGTGGAGTGGTACGGCAACCACGCCGGCCTGCGCGGGGCAGCCAACCTGCTGGTCATCGCCGGATCGGTCGCCGAGTCGGCCAGCCAGGACGAGGAGGAGCGGGCGCAGATCGCGCGGATGCACGAGCTGTTCGACCGCTTCCAGCTCGACGACTGCGCGCGCTGGCTCGGCCTGCGGCTCGACAAGGCGCTCACCGGGGAGCTCTACCGGGTGGTCGCCGACCGCCGTGGTGTCTTCGTCCAGCCGGCCCTGTTCGAAGCGTTCGGCCTGACGGTCGTCGAAGCGATGGCGAGCGGACTGCCGACCTTTGCCACCTGCTGGGGCGGACCGCTCGAGATCGTCGAAGACGCCGTTTCGGGCTTTCACATCGACCCCAACGAGGGGGCCGAGGCGGCCGACCGGATCGCAGACTTCCTGACCGCGTGCGCGGCGGAGCCCGAGCGCTGGGACCGGATCTCGCACGGCGCCGTCGAGCGGGTCCGACGGCGCTACACCTGGGAGCTGTACGCCGAGCGGATGATGACGTTCGCTCGCACCTACGGCTTCTGGCGCTTCGTCACCGACCT
>CAZUAT010000028.1:0-37912 GCA_964618415.1 uncultured Thermoanaerobaculia bacterium | reverse complement strand
GGTTGGGCAGCGACATGAAGTGGTTGAACGTCTCCGCCAGCGGCCAGCCGCGCTGGGCCGCCATGCTGCGGATCCCTGTGTTGACCTGCTTCGTATAGGCGTTGGTGGGATCGACGGGGGCGTTGGGATAACGCGGGATGAGCGTCCCGATGACCACACGAATGCCGCGGCTCGTGGCGTTGTTGCCCATCTGCCGCAGATTGAACAGAGTCGTTTCGAGGGAGATCGTGGCCTTCTGGGTGACGTCGTTCGTCCCCTCCATCAGAACCAGGTACTGGGCGTCCGAGTTCTGATTGAGAACCTGGTTGATCCGCGTCGTTCCCTGCGGGGTCTTCTCGCCGCCCTTGCCGTAGTTGCGAACGATCGTGCCGTAGTTCTGCGAGTTCAGGCGCTGCTCGAGGCGGCCGGGGTAGCCGCAGTCGTCGGGCGTGCGGCCCTGGTCCTCGATGCACTCCTGCGTGCCGTTCGGATTGTCGCCGTCGAACCAGCCCTCGGTGATGCTGTCGCCGAAGGTGAGGATCTTGATCGCCGCGCCGGCCGGCTGCACCGCGCCGGCGAGCAGCAGGGCGACGGCGAGCGGGCGGAGGGGGGCGAGGTTCATGTCGGCAAGGGACTCCCGGGAGCCGGGTCGCCCGAGTTTACCGGATCCGTGCCGGCGGTGCTCCGCAGGAGCGCTCCAGATGGATAGACTGCGATCGTGACCGCCTCGAAGCCGTTGCTGTCGGCCGCCGATCAGGAAGCGGTGCGCGCCGCCGTGGCGCGTGCCGAGGAGGTGACCGGCGCCGAGATCGTGCCGGTCGTCGTGCCCGCCTCGGAGGGCCACGAGATGGCGACCTGGAAAGGCGCGGCGCTCGGGGCGATCGCCGGTGCGCTGGCGGCGGCGCTCGCCGGCGGCGGCGTGCCGCGCTGGGGCGTGGCGGTCGATCTGCTCGTCCTCGTCCCCGCCGGTCTGGTGCTCGGAGGCCTGGCCTCGCGCTGGGCGCCGCTGCGGCGGTTGCTGGTCGGCAAGGCGGGTCTCGAGACGACCGTCGAGGGCGCGGCGTGGGAGGCGTTCGTGCGCCATGAGGTGTTCGCCACCCGTGACCGCACCGGATTGCTGCTCTACGTCTCGATGCTCGAGCACGAAGTGGCAATCCTCGCCGACTCCGGCATCCACCCGCAGGTGCCGCAGGCGGAGTGGGATGCCCTGGCGCGCGCGATCGCCGGGGAGATGAAGCGACGGACGCCGGGCGAGGCGTTGCTCGCGGCCCTCGACCGGGTCGCCCAGGTGCTGTCGGCGCGCGGTCCGGCCCGGCGCGCCGATGACCGGAACGAACTGCCCGACCTGCCCGGCTATTCCTGAACGCCCGGCGCGGCGCCGCCGGCCGGCAGTGGTATGGTTGCCGCCAGACCGACGCCATCGGGGCGCCCCGCGACCCAGCGTTCCAACATCCCCCGCCCGGCCGGACAGTGCCCGGGGGGCTATGGAGATCCGAGCCATGAGTGAGCCCTACGTTCCGAACGCTCAGCCGCCGCAGAAGCAGGGGATGTCGACCGGGATCAAGGTGCTGCTCGGCTGCCTGCTGGCGGCCGTGCTGCTGGGTCTGGGCACCTGCGCGGCGTGCTGGTACGGCGCCAAGAAGGTCGGCGACAAGTTCCAGAGGATGGCCGACGACCCGGATCTGGCCGCCTACACGACGACGCTCTGGGCGATGAAGGCGAACCCGGACGTCGAAGTGATCTCGTCGGACGACGACGCCAAGACGATCACCTTCCGGGACAAGAAGACCGGCGAGGAGACCACCCTCACGATCGCCGACATCCGCGACGGCAAGTTCACCGTCGAGCACGACGGCGAGGTGGCCAACTTCGACTTCGAGAGCGGCGAGGCCAACGGAGGCCTGACGGTGACGACCGACGAGGGCACGATGGTGTTCGGCGCCGGCGCTGACGCCGACCGGCCGGACTGGGTCCCGACCTATCCGGGCGGCGAGGTCGGCGGCGTCCACTCGGTTTCGGTCGGCAGCGAGCAGTCGGGCACCTTCACGGTGCGCTCGTCGGACGACGTCGGCGCGGTGACCGCTTTCTACCAGGAGCAGCTGGAATCGGCCGGGTTCGACGTCCGCAAGTCGACGATGAACATCGACGGCCACGAGACGGCCAACCTGAGCGGCACGGCCGGCTCGCGCACCGTCAACGTCACGATTACCCGCGACGGCGACCGCACGCAGGCCCTCGTCGCCTACGGCGAAAAGTCGAACTAGTTCGGCGCGGTCGACGGTCCGGCCCGGGGCTCGGTCGAGCTCCGGGCCTTTTCTTTCGGAGGCGGAAACCGCACGATGCTGCGACGTCAGCGCGAAGGCTCGATTGTCTGCCCCCGCTGCGGCCGGCTGGTCGGCGTGCGCGACGCGGCCTGCCTCGGCTGCGGCGCCCGCAACCCGGGGCTGTGGGGCTTTGCCACCGCGCTCAGGCGGCTGGGCGACGACCTCGGGTTCGTGCGTCTGCTGATGTTCGGCTGCGGAGCGCTCTACTTGGCCTCCCTGCTGCTCTCGCCCGGCGCCTTCTCGCCGCGCGGCGGCCTCCTCTCCCTGTTGTCGCCCGACCGGCCGGCGCTGTTCGTGCTCGGCTCCTCGGGCGCCGTGCCGGTATTTGCCTTCGGGCGCTGGTGGACGGTGCTCTCCGCCGGCTGGCTGCACGGCAGTCTGTTGCACATCTTCTTCAACCTGATGTGGGTGCGGCAGCTCGGTCCGGCGGTAGCGCGCCTCTACGGCGCCGGGCGGCTGATCCTGATCTGGACGGCGGCCTCGGTGACCGGCTTCTTGGCCAGCTCGGCGGCAGGCTACTTCCTGGCCGGCCTGCCGCGGCCGCTGGTCGGGGCGGGCTTCACGGTCGGCGCGTCGGCGTCGATCTTCGGCCTGCTCGGAGCGCTGCTCGAGTACGGGCACCGCAGCGGCCAGAGTGAGATGCGGCGCATGGTCTGGGGCTGGGTCGTCGCCGGCGGTATCTTCGGACTCGTGGTGCCGGGGATCGACAACTGGGCCCATGCGGGCGGACTGGCCGGCGGGTGGCTGGCAGCGCGGACGCTGCGACCGCTCGAGGCGGAGCGCCCGGGTCAGGTCGCCGCGGCGCTGGCCTGTCTGGTGGCGATGGCGCTTTCGATCGGCTGGTCGGTCGTCAGCGGCCTCGCCCTGCTGCGGAGCGGCTGAGTGGCCGGCGGCGACGCTCCGCGTCGCAAGTACGACACCGCCCTCGCCGAGGCGCGGCAGCTGGTCTGGCAGCATCGCCATCGCCTCGGCGGCGCCTTCGTCCTGCTGGTGATCGGCAGGCTGGCCGGCCTCGCGCTGCCGGCCTCCTCGAAGCTGCTGATCGACGATGTCGTCGGGCGCGGCCGCGCCGAGCTGCTGCTGCCGCTGGCGATCGGAGCCGGGTTCGCTACGGTGGTGCAGGCGGTCACGGCCTTCGCGCTGTCGCAGGTCCTCGGCGTCGCGGCGCAGCGCGAGATCTCGGAGATCCGCAAGCGGCTCCATGCCCACGTGATGCGGTTGCCGACCCGCTGGTTCGACGCCACCAAGACCGGCGAGCTGATCTCGCGCGTGATGAACGACGCCGAGGGGATCCGCAATCTCGTCGGCACCGGCCTGGTGCAGCTGGTCGGCGGGCTGCTCACCGCACTGCTCGCGCTCGGGGTGCTGTTCTGGCTCAACTGGCAGCTCACGCTGGTCAATCTCGTCGTGCTGGCCGGCTTCGCGACCGCACTCTCGTCGGCGTTTCGGCGGCTGCGGCCGATCTTCCGCGAGCGCTCGAAGATTGCCGCCGAGGTCAACGGCCGGCTCGGCGAATCGCTCGGAGGCGTGCGGGTGGTCAAGGCGTACACCGCCGAGCCGGTGGAGGAGCGGGTCTTCGGCGCCGGTGTGGATCGCCTGTTCGACAACGTGCGGCGCACCATGACCGGCATCTCGGCGGTCACCGCCGGGTCGACCGCGCTGCTCGGCGTGATGGGCACGGTGCTGCTGGTATTCGGCGGCCGCGCAGTCCTCGCCGGCACGATGACGCTGGGCGACCTGGTGATGTACGTCTTCTTCTCCGGCATGCTGGCGGCTCCGGCGCGCGAGATCGCCGCGGTCGGCACGCAGCTGACCGAAGCGCTCGCGGGACTCGACCGGATCCGCGAGGTGTTCGGCCAGCGGCGCGAGGATGCCGAGGACGCCGCGCTCGAGCCGGTCGAGTCGGTGCGCGGCGAGGTCACCTTCGACCGCGTCAGCTTTGCCTACGAGGCCGGCCAGCCGGTCCTGCGGGAGATCAGCTTCACCGCTCCGGCCGGCTCGACCACGGCGCTGGTCGGCTCGTCGGGCTCCGGCAAGTCGACGCTGATCGGACTGATCCTCGCGTTCCACAAGCCGACCGCGGGGCGAATCGAGGTCGACGGGCGCGATCTCTGCCGGCTGCGATTGCGCGATTACCGGAATCACGTCGGCGCGGTGTTCCAGGACAACTTCCTGTTCGACGGCACGATCGCCGAGAACATCGCGTACTCGCGGACGGACGCTCCTCTCGAGGAGGTACTCGCCGCCGCGGCGGTGGCGCACTGCGACGAGTTCGTGAGCGGCTTCGCGGACGGCTACCAGACGATCGTCGGCGAGCGCGGGGTGAAGCTGTCCGGCGGCCAGCGGCAGCGGGTGGCCATCGCTCGCGCGGTGCTGGCGGATCCGTCGATCCTGATTCTCGACGAGGCGACCTCCAGTCTCGACAGCGAGAGCGAGGCGATGATTCAGGATGGCCTGACGCGTCTGCGCCGGGGCCGCACGACGTTCGTCATCGCGCATCGGTTGTCGACCATCCGGGCGGCCGATCAGATCCTGGTGCTCGAGGCCGGCGAGATCGTCGAGCGCGGCACGCATGCCGAGCTGCTGGCGCGCGGCGGGCGCTATCGGCAGCTGTACGACCGGCAGTACCGGGTGGAGTCCGACCGGTTCGTCAATCCGGGGGAGGACTTCACGCCGGAGCCGGTCGCTCCGTCGGTCTCGCCCCGTCTGACCCCGGAAGAGAACCTCTGACGCTCGGGGCGGACTAAGATCGGGCCATGCGCGCCCTTCGAACGCTCTGCTCCGTCCCCTTCGCCGCTCTGCTGCTCGCCCTGTCGGCCGTGCCCGCGGCCGCGCAGACCTGGTCCGGCACCGCCGGTATGGAGGTCCGGGTCGACGGCCCGGACGGCAAGCCGGTGGCGGACGCGCGGGTTTCCCTCGCCTTCCTCGATCGCCCCGACGTGACCCGTCCGGCCGAGCTGCGGACCGACGCCCGGGGTCGGGTGGCGGTGGGTGGCCTCGCCGCCGGGCGATGGGAGGTGACGGTCGAGCGCGATGGGTTCATGACCTTCCGCGGCGAGGTGTTCGTCGCCCAGGACGGTCGTGTGCGGCTGTCGCAGGGGCTGCAGATCAATGTCCCGGGGTCGACGGGCACGATGCGCGTCCGCTTCGATCGTGCGCGGAACGCGCCGCGGGCGGTTGCTGCGCCGGGTCCAGCCGTGGAGCCCGCTCCAGGAGTCGAAAAGGCTCCAGCGAGGGAGGAGGCAGTCGCGCCCGCTCCGGCGCCGGTGGTGGCTCCGGCTGTGGAGGCCGCTCCGGTGGTCGAAAAGGCTCCAGCCAGGGAGGAAGCAGGCGCGCGCGCTCTGGCGCCGGTGGTGGCTCCGGCTGTGGAGTCCGCTCCGGTCGCTGAAAAGGCCCCAGCTAGGGAGGAGGCGGAGGCTCCCGCTCCGGCGCCGGTGGCGCCGCCGGCTGTAGCGCCCGCTCCGGTCGCTGAAAAGGCCTCAGCTAGGGAGGAAGCGGAGGCTCCCGCTCCGGCGCCGGTGGCGGCTCCGGCTCCCGCCCCTGCTCCCACGCCTGTGCCGGTCGTTGTTCCTGCTCCGATCGCTGCGCCTGCCCCTGCGCCTGCCCCTGCGCCTGCCCCTGCACCTGCCCCTGCACCTGCCCCTGCACCTGCTCCGGCACCTGCTCCGGCACCTGCAACTGCACCTGCAGAGGCTCCTGCTGCACCGGCTGCTCCTGCTGCGGCTCCTGCACCTGCAGTGGCTCCGGGGGTGCGGGTAGCGCGGGCGGTGGGGGAGTTGGGGGCGGTCTCGAGGGTAGAGGTCGAGGTGGCGCGCGGGGGCGGGGGTTGTCCGGCGAATCTGGCCGGGCGGCTGGCGCTGGTGCCGCTGGGCTCGTTCGACCGGCTCGCGGAGACTCTGCCGCCCGGGTGCGTGGTGCTGCGGATCGATCTGCCGGCAGGCTCTCTGGCGGGCACTCCGGCGGTGCGTTACGCGGCGATCGGGGAGGACGGTCGAGCGGTGGACTGCGCGCCGGGTCGCGAGTGCGTAGACGGCGGGGCGTTCCCGTGGCCGGCGGTGGTGCGGCGGGGCGCGACGGGTACCGCGGTACTGGCGGCGTTCGAATCCCGCGCGGCGACCCCGCGTGGGGCGGCGCTGGCGGTCGAGCCGACTCAGTAGGCTGCGGCGGCGCTGCCGGGCTCGGTGCCGGGGACGGTGCTGGGCCCGGGAGTCACCGGTTCGATCTCGATCCGAGAGTCGTTGAAGCAGGCGCCGCCGCCGAGGTCGGTAAGGGTCGCCGGCACGAGCGCGTTCGAGGTCGCGGCGTTACCGCTGTTGCGCAGCCACAGGCCTTTGGGCAGTTCGACGACGCCCGCGCGCACGCGGTCGGTCACCCGGGCGCGGCAGTGCACCTCACCCAGATCGTTGAACAGCCGGACCCGGTCGCCGTCCCGGATCGAACGGGCGGCGGCGTCGGCGGGATGCAGCTCGGCGGCGACGATGCCGGTGCGCAGCTGCCCGAAGGTCGACGACGTCGTCCGATCGCTGGCGGGTGAGATCAGCGCCAGCGGATACCGTCGGCTCTCTACCGGTTCCGGTTGGAAGGCATAGAGACCCAGCGGCGCCTCGCGGTCGAGCGCCTCGGGCACCAGGTGAATTCGGCTGTCCGCGGTGCGCGGGAAGACGTCGACGAACTGCACCGGCGCGGCGCCGCACTCGGGTGTCGCGTGGCCGCGCTCAGCCAGCTCGCTGCGCAACGCCGCTCCGCGGCCGGTCGAGTCGAGCAGCGCGGCGACCGTCTCCGCCTCGCTCGGAATCTCCTCGCGCCGGGCGACGCCGCAGCGCACCGCGAGTTCGGCAAAGACCGCGTAGTTGCCCCGCGCCTGGCCGACCGCGTTCAGCACCGGCTCGCTCTGCTGCAGGGCGTACGCCCCGTAGCCGCGCGACAGTTCGTGATGCTCGAGAAAGGTGGTGGCCGGCAGAACCAGGTCGGCCCAGGCGACGGTGTCGGTCGCGACGGCGTCGAAGACGACAGTGAACAGGTCCTCGCGGGCGAGGCCGCGGCGCACCGCGTTCTGGTCGGGACTGGTGGCGAGGGCGTTCGAGTTGTAGACGAACAGCAGCCGGACGGTCGGGTCGGCGTGCGGCGCCAGCGCTTCGCCGAGCCGGTTCATGTTGACGGTGCGCGGCGGGGGCGGTACGTCACCGATCGGGAAGCCGCCGAACTTCCAGGCGCCGGAGTTCGACATCGTGTAGCCGCCGCCGCGGACGCCGAACTTGCCGCCCACCGCCGGCAGGGCGAGGATCGCCGCCACCGCCGAGCCGCCGTTGCGGTTGCGCTCGACCCCCCAGCCACAGCGCACCACCGCCGGCGAGGCGTCGGCGTAGAGCGCCGCCAGCTGTTCGATGGCGGCCGCGTCGACGTCGCAGATCGCCGCGGCGGCTTCCGGCGTCCACGGTTGCGCGCGGCGCTCGAGTTCCGCCGCACCGTGGGCTGCCTCGGCGAGGAAGGCGCGGTCGGCGCGCCCGTGCGTGAACAGCCAGCGAATCAGTGCCAGCGCCAGCACGACATCCGTGCCCGGTCGCGGGGCCAGGTGCAGATCGGCCTGTGCTGCGAGCGCGGTGCGCCGCGGATCGATCACGACTAGGCGGGCGCCTCGCTCGCGGGCGGCATGGATCCACGGCAGCAGGTGGACGCCCGAGACCTTCGGATTGGCGCCCCAGACGACGATCAGCCGGGCCTCCGGATAGTCGGTGTACGCAACTCCCGGCATCTTGCCGTAGAGGCCGGAGGCGGCCGCCGACGACGGGGCGGCACAGACGGTGCGCGCCAGCGCCGAGGCGCCGAGGCGCCGGAAAAGCAACGCGTCCGTGGTGTCCTGGGTCAGCAGGCCGTTCGAGCCGCCGTACGAGTACGGCAGGATCGAGGCGCCCCCGAACTGGTCGCGCGCCTCGACGAGCCGCGCCGCTGCAAGGTCGAGTGCCTCGTCCCAGGAGATCGGCTCGAAGCGCGCCGCACCCTTCGGTCCCACGCGGCGCAGCGGCTGGAGGAGCCGCTCCGTCCCGTGGACATGCTCGGGCAGCCGGCGCACCTTGCCGCAGATGAAGCCGGCGGTGACCGGGTTGCCGACCCCGTCGGTCGCGTCGGGGTGCACGCCCTCGACGCGCACCAGGCGGTCGCCGTCGACCGTGACGGCGAGGGTGCAGGCGTCCGGGCAGTCGAGCGGGCAGGCGGTGGTCCGCCGCGTAGCCAGTGGCATGGCGGCGATTCTCGCACCTCCGGAGTCCTGGGTGGGGGGGCGGGCTGACGCCCTCTCCGTGAGCGTGCTGTGGGGCTCCCGCCGGGGCTACTCGGCGCCAGCCCCGAGCGTCGCGGCCAGGCGGGCGAGGAAGGCGTCCAGGTCGCCCGTCGCCGGGAGGACGATCTCCCAGGCGCCGTCGGCGAGTCGGTCGATCCGACCTTCGCCGTCGCCGGCGAGCGGAACGCGGATCGCCTCGCGCGATACCCCGGCGGCATCGCTGATCGCGAGGATGCGCTGCATGGTGGCCGGATCGAGGATGCGGAACGGCTGCGTTTCCATGTCGGTCGGCTCGGGAGGGTCGGTTCAGGTCAGACGAAGAAGTCGCTCACCAGCTCGGCGGTCGGATCGACCGCGTAGCCGGCGAAGTCGGAGACGCCGTCGGCCGCCAGGACCTCTTCGTCGATGAAGAAGTTGCCGGTGCACTCGCGCGCCGGCCGGACGAGGATGCAGTGCGCCGCGTCGGCGAGGATCTCGGGTTTGCGGCTGAATCGCAGCATCGCTTCGCCGCCGATCATGGCGATCGCGGCAGTGGCGATGGCCGTCCGCGGCCACAGCGCGTTGACGGCGACGCCGCGGGTACGGAACTCCTCAGCCATGCCGAGGACGCACATCGACATGCCGTACTTCGACATCGTGTAGGCCACATGGCTGCCGAACCAGCGCGGGTCCAGGTTGAGCGGGGGCGCCAGGTTCAGTACGTGCGGGTTCTCCGCTTCGAACAGATGGGGCAGGCAGGCGCGCGAACAGAGGTAGGTCCCGCGCACGTTGACCGAGTGCATCAGGTCGAACTTCTTCATCGGCGTCTCGAGCGTGCCGGTGAGCGAAATCGCCGACGCGTTGTTGACCAGGATGTCGATCCCTCCGAACGTCTCGACGCAGCGCGCCACCGCCGCCTCGACCTGGTCCTCGAACCGGATATCGCATTCGATCGCCAACGCGCGGCCGCCCGCTGCCTCGATTTCCGCCGCTGCGGTGTGGATGGTGCCGGGCAGCTTCGGGTGCGGCTCGACCGTCTTGGCGGCGATGGCGATCCGGGCCCCGTCGCGCGCGGCACGGCGCGCGATGGCGAGCCCGATGCCACGGCTGGCGCCAGTGATGAACAGCGTCTTGCCGGCCAGCGAGCCGGCGGCGCCACGAGACTCAGGCGTCGAGGGGCGAAATTCGGACATGAGTGCGCTCGATCTCCGGGTAGCTGGTGCGCATGGCGCTCGATGAAGCGGTCGAAAGCTATCACCGCGAGCGCGTGCCGAACGTCGGGAACGCGGCGGTGGGACTGCCTTGGAGGGCGGGCGGGTTTGTGGAATTCTTGCGTCGGCCCGCCTCGGAAGGCGATATGGCCGACGCGGTCGGGAGGACGAACGATGCGGTGGGAAGGACGACGCAGAAGCACGCAGGTCGAGGATCGCCGCAGTGGGTTCGGCGGCGGGCGCGGGCTGGCGGTTGGCGGCTGCGGCACCGTCGCGCTGGTGGTGCTGTTCGCCTGGCTCACCGGGTCCGATCCGCTCGCGCTGCTGCAGCAGGTTCAGGAGAGTGGCGGCGTGGCGGTCGAAGCGCCCGGCGGAGCCAGCGGTCCCCAGACGACCGGCCAGCCCGACGATCATCTGGCCGAGTTCGCCGCGACGGTTCTCGCCGATACCGAGGAGACCTGGAACGCGATCTTCCAGCAGCAGGGCTACTCCTACCGGCTGCCGACGCTGGTGCTCTTCCGCCAGGCCGTGCAGTCGGCGTGCGGCTTCAACAGCGCTGCGGTGGGACCGTTCTACTGCCCGGCCGATGGCAAGCTGTACGTCGATCTGTCGTTCTTCGACGACCTCGAGCGGCGTTTCGGCGCGCCCGGCGACTTCGCGCAGGCGTACGTGATCGCGCACGAGGTGGGACATCACGTGCAGAACCAGCTCGGGATCGCCGAGCGGGTGACGCTCGCCCAGCAGCGCGCCCGCTCGCAGGCCGAGGCGAACGAGCTCTCGGTGCGCATGGAACTGCAGGCCGACTGCCTGGCCGGCGTCTGGGGTCACTTCGCGCATCAGCGCGGTCTGCTCGAACCGGGCGATGCCGAGGAGGGCCTGCGTGCCGCCGCGGCGATCGGCGATGACAACATGCAGAAGCGCGCCCAGGGCTACGTCTCCCCTGAGAGCTGGACCCACGGCTCGTCGGAGATGCGCGTCCAGTGGCTGCGCCGCGGCCTGCAGTCCGGCGACGTCGACCAGTGCGACACCTTCGGCGCCGGAGTGCTCTGACGGATCGCGCGCCGTCGCCGGGAATGGTCGTCGAAGCTGTTATGTTCGTCCTCGTCAGGAGGTAGTCCCACATGTTCGACTCGCGCCGTTTCGTCTTCGCGTCATTGGCTGCACTCACCATCGCCGCTTTCGCCACCGCGCCTGCAGTCGCCGGGGAACACCGGCTGGGGTTCGGGGTGCACTACTTCGAAACGCTGGACGACATCGAGCTCGATGAGCTCGACGAGATCGACGAGAGCGGCAACTCCTGGGTCGCCTCGTATCAGTACCTGCCAGGCGGGCTGTTCCGGTTCGAGGTGGCGCTCGAGTACTGGGAGGACGGCTACGGCGGACTTGTGGGCGAAGAGGCGTTCGCACCGCAGGTTTACGCGCTGATCGGGCGGGGCTTCTACGCCGGGGTCGGGGTCGGCATGACCCACAGCGACGGCTTCGCTTCGGGCGATGAGTGGTCGGATCCGTGGTACGCGGCGCGGGTCGGCGTTGACCTGCTGCTGCTGCCCAAGCTCCACCTCGACATCAATGCGAACTATCGGGCCGATGCATTCAACGACCTCGATCAGGCCGAGTCGGACGCCATCACCCTGGGCGCGTCGCTGCGCTTCGGTTTCTGAGTAACGGCAGGGAGGACGGGAGGATCATGGCAACTCGCAATGCGAACGCCGTCTGGAAGGGCGGCCTGAAGAGTGGCAGTGGCACGATGCAGTTCGGCAGCGGAGCGTTCGATGGCGCCTACTCGTTTTCGAGCCGCTTCGAAGAGGGCACCGGGACCAACCCGGAGGAGCTGATCGCTGCGGCCCACGCCGGC
Source organism: uncultured Thermoanaerobaculia bacterium (assembly GCA_964618415.1). Taxonomy (GTDB): domain Bacteria; phylum Acidobacteriota; class Thermoanaerobaculia; order Multivoradales; family JAGPDF01; genus JACTMI01. Next base: position 26,287 of record CAZUAT010000028.1, on the reverse strand, counting down.
TGCTTCTCGATGGCGCTGTCGGCGGCGCTCGAGAAGGCGGGCTTCGTGCCCACCCGCGTCGCCACCACCGCCAAGGTGCATCTGCGCGCCGGCGAGGGCGGGCCGAGCATTCCGCTCATCGAACTGGAGTGCGAGGCCCAGGTGCCCGGCATCTCGGCGGCGGCGTTCGCCGAGCAGGCCGAGGGCGCCAAGCGCAACTGCCCGGTCTCTCGCGCGCTGGCGGCGGTGGAGATCCGGCTCGACGCGCGCCTCGTTCCGGCCTGACGCGGCCGCCGATCTGGGTTTGATGCAGCGGCTCGTCGCGGCCCTGGTGGTGGCGGTCCTGGCGATCACCGGCTGGGCCTGGTGGTCGAGCGACCGTCGTCGCCTGGCGGCGCGGCTGGACGAGATCCGCTCCTGGCTCGAGAAGAGCGGCCCGGAGGACCAGCTCACCTCGTTCGGCAATACGCGGCGGATCGTCGAGGCGTTCGCGCCCGGCTTCGTCGTGCTCGCCCGACCGTACGAGGCAACGATCACCGACCGCCAGCAGCTGGCGGCGGTGGTGCAGCGCTACCGGGACGGCGCTGACACGATCCGGATCGGTGCCACGGGGCGCGAGTTCCGCGTCGATCCGACCACCGGAACCGCCGAATCGTCGGCGCACTTCGCGGTGAGCGGCCAGGGGCTCGCGGGTGGCGACAGATTCGACGCCCGCATCGCCTGGGTGCGGATCGACGGCGAGTGGCAGATCCGGGAGTTCGAGATCACCGCGGCCGAAGGACTCGACGGCCCCTGAGGCGGCTCACAGGAACCAGGCGAGGGCGAAGATGCCCACCATGGCGAGCGCCACGGCCAGCCGCAAGGCGGTCGCCAGCACCAGGCCGATCCAGGCCCCGACGCCCGCCCGACCGGCCTGGCCGGCATCGCGTCGCACCAGGTACTCGACGATGAACGCGCCGGCAAACGGCCCCAGCAGCAGCCCGGGCAGGCCGAACAGCAGACCGACCAGCATGCCGACCAGCGCCCCGGCGAGCGCCCAGCGGCTGGCGCCGGCGCGCTGGAGGCCGAGGGCCGCGCCGGCCAGATCGACCAGAAGCGACACGACGACCAGCAGGGCGAGGAGCGCCAGCGTCCAGGCGCCGACGCGGCGGAAGCCGTCGCCCCAGGCCGCCAGCAGCAGGCCGACGAAGACGAGCGGGACGCCGGGCAGGACCGGGAGGATCGTCCCCGCGACGCCGACGAGCACGACAAGCAGGCCGACCACGATGAGCGGCTCCATGGCGGCGGAGTCTACGGCCGGGAGGCGGCCTGGCGCCGGCTCAGGCGCTCGCCGGAGGGACCGCTGAGGCTGCGGGCGCGAGAGACGCAACGGGCCGCCGCCGTCTCGCTGGCGGTGGGCTGCGGCGTGTTGCTGCTCAAGGCACTGGCCGCCTGGCGGACCGGTTCGCTCACGCTGCTCTCGGACGCGCTCGAGTCGGTCGTCAACGTGATCGCTGCCGGTGCGGCGCTGCTGGCGGTGCGGATCGCCGCGCGGCCCGCTGACGACAACCACCCGTTCGGGCACGCCAAGGCGGAGTATTTCTCCGCCGCCCTGGAAGGGACACTCGTCGTGCTGGCCGCGCTGACGATCGCCTGGCAGGCGGTGCTCCACTTCGGGCGGCCGCCGGTGCTCCCCGAGCTCGGTCTCGGCGTTGCGCTCTCGGCCGCTGCCGCAGCGATCAACTGGTGGCTGTCGAGTTACCTGGCCACGGCGGCACGCCAGCAGCACTCACCGGCGCTGCGGGCCGACGCGGTGCACGTGCGCAGTGATGTCTGGACCTCGGTGGCCGCGCTCGGAGGGATCGCAGTCGCCTGGGCGACGCAGCTCTGGATCCTCGACGCGTTGATTGCGCTGGCGGTGGCCGGTCACATCCTCGGCACCGGACTGCGCGCCGTGCGGGGCTCGATCGGCGGACTGATGGACGAGGCCGTGCCGGTCGTCCAACGGGAGGAGATGGCGGCGCTGATCGACCGGGAGAGCTGGCCGGTGATCGAGCACCACGACTTGCGCGCCCGGCGCGCCGGCGCCCAGCTGTTCGTGGAGTTTCATCTGGTCGTGGACGGCGCCACGACGGTGACGGCCGCCCACCAGATCTGCGATCGCCTCGAACTGGCGATCCGCGCCCGCCACCCCGAGGCCGAAGTCACCATCCACGTCGAGCCCGAAACCGAAACCAAGCGCTAGAAAAATTCGGTCAGAGGCCATTTCCAGGCGACCCGCTTCCCGACTGCGCTCACGGGGCGTTCAGCGGAAATGGCCTCTGACCGATTTTTTTCAGAGGGAGTGGAGGCGGAGCAGGGTGCCGGGCTGAGCCGGCCGGGCGACGGCGGTGGCGGCGACCAGGCGTACGGCGGGACAGTCCGGCAGGCGGAGCCGCCGGGCGCCGGCGATCGGGATCCGCAGCTGGGCGAGTAGCGCTCGCTCGCCCGGCAGCTCACGCCCGTCGCGGTCGCGCAGAAAGTCGACGATCCAGCCGCAAGCGGCCGTCCGGACCTGCTCCTCGACGATCCCTCCGCCGAGCAGTAGCGGCCGCCGACGGCTCGGCACGAAGAGCGGTTCGCGCCAGCCGGCCACGGCGACGCGCAATGGCCGTTCGTCGATTCGGAACTCGACCTCGCGGCGCCGACCTGCCGCCGCGCCGAGCAGCCAGAGCTCGGCGCAGTCCGGCGGCAACTCGAGCATCTGGCCTCGACAGGGCGTGGCGTCCGGGCTCTCAGCCGCCACGTGGGCGAGGCTGAACGGCACCGTCGTTTCGTCGAGGCGTGCCGGCAGCTGCTCGCGCGGCAGGAAGCGGCGCCCGTCGAAGCCGTCGTCGCGGCGCTTGCTGCGACTCCGTTCGCCGCGTCCCAGGAAGACGCTCAGCTCGAGGGGCAGCAACACCGCCTGCGCCGTTGGCGTCCAGTCCTCCCGGGGAGCGGGGGCGGGTCGCGCTGCGTCGAATGCGAGCTGCACACTGGCCAGGCCGCGCGCCGGGAGACGAACTCGCAGCTCGCCCTCCGGCACGGAGGTGACGGGCAGCTGCCTCAGCGGGCGCTCGCAGCCGTCGACCGCGATCGCGCCGCACAGCTGCGGGTCGCGCACGACGACCTCGAGCGCCCCGTCGGTCGGGTTGGCGAGCCGCAGCACGGCCTCGTTGACGGTCTTTCCGTGCGCCGGCTTGAGCGCCAGCAGCTGCGCCGGTCCGGCGTCGATCTCCAGGCCGGTGGCGGTGGGCCCGGCGAGTGCCGGTCCGTCCTCGCCGCGCAGCGCCAGTGGGGGCTCGGCGAAGCGGTCGGCGCGCGCGGCGAGCGAGCCGTCATCAGCCCGCCCGCTGAACGGCGCCAGTGCGAACCGCAGCGCGTGCCGACCCAGATCCTGTGTTCGTTGGTGGCGCCACTTGAAGCTGGCGCGCGGGGCGTGGAGGCAGGTCAGCCGCAGTGTCGAGGGCGGCGGATGATCCCAGCCTGCGAGAACGTCGGAGAGCACGGCGACGCCGCCGTCGCCGGCGCGATCCTCGAGCGCTGCGAACCGCTGCGCCGGCACTTCGTACAGCGCTGCGCTGGCGGCCGGCCGCCGCTCGATACCGATGCCGAGGTCGCAGGCGATGCCGTCGGCGGCAAAGGCGAACTGGTGCGTGTACTTGAGCAGGCGCGCCGACCGACGGGCGTCGAGCTGCAGCTCGCACTCCAGCCGATCGCCGCTCGGTCCGGCGGCGAGGCTCCAGCGCTCCCGGACCCGCTGGCCGTCCAGGGCGTGCTCGAACTCCAGGGTGGCGCGCAGGGGGCCCGGCTCGACGAGGCGTGCCGAGACCAGCCTGCCGCCGCGCGCCAGTGGTCCGACGGCGAGATCCTCCCAGCGGATCTCCCAGGCCGGATACTTGCGCGAGCGATTGGCGAACGACTGCAGCTCGGAAGGAGCTGCCAACCACTGGCGGCCGTCGCTCTCCAGGCTGGCGAGCCGACCCGCCGCGTCGAAGCGGGCGCGCAGCCGAGCCCCCGAGAGCGCATGCGCGGACGCTGCGCACGGCTCCTCCGGCGCGCTCCCGCCTCCCGGGCGGACCACGAACACCGCCGCCGAGAGCGCCGCCAGCCTGGCGGGGAAGAGCAGGGTGCGCCCGTTCGAACGGCTGCCGACCTGGGTGGGCAGCACGCGCCCGTACGGGTCGACCACCTCGAGAGGCAGCTTCCCGGCCTCCGGCCAGGGCAGCTCGACCAGCTCGTCGCGCGCCGCACCGAGCGGATTGAAGAGGAGAACCGCCGTCCCGGCCGCCGGGCGCCCGAGCTGGCGCAGCAGTGCGGCCAGCGAATCGGCGGTGATCCCGTCGAATTCTGCGGCGGCGAGCGCCTCGTCGGCCAGCGAGATCTCGTAGGCGGCCGGGATCGACGTGCCGGTCAGGTCGTCGTGCATCTGATGGGCGAGGAAGCGCCACCAGGCGGCCTCGAGGCGCTGCCGCGGCGCCGGGCGCCCGTGTCGCGCCGCGAGCACCGCGGCCGCCTCGGCGGCGCGGGCGCGGCGTTCGTTCGACCGGTTCCAGCGCTTCATCGCCAGCTGGGAGCTGTAGCAGCCGGTGCCGTGCAGGCGCAGCAGCAGGTCGCCCTCGTAGACCGGCAGGCGGGCGCGCTCGGCGGCCGTCGTTTCGAGATGGATCCGGTCGGCGCCGCCGTGCCGGACCTCGACCGGCCCGGGGGAGGCCTGCGCCGCTTCCAGCGCTGCGATCGAGGCGGCGGGCGGCGCGCCGCCCCGATCGCCGATCCCGACGAAGCGCAGGAGCTTCTCAGGATGTCCGGCGCGCCTCAGTTCCTCGAACCGCGCCAGCCACTCCGGGTCGCGCGACAGATCGCCGGTCACTTGGGCGCTGTACTCACCCGGATCGAGCGCCGCCAGGATCTCGGCGCCGTCGCCGCCGCGCCAGCGACCGTAGGCGAACGGGATCGGCCGCGCCGCGCGCAGCAGATCGCCGCGGCGCAGCTTCTGGGTGACGAAGCCGAGCAGGCCGGCGTGCGCCGCCAGTGTCGGCAGGCTGGCGGGAAAGCCGAAGCAGTCGGGCAGGAACAGGTCGACGCTGGCGCGTCCGATTCGCTCCTCGAACCACCGCTGCCCGAGCAGGAGCTGCCGCAGCAGCGACTCGGGAGCCGGAACGACCGTGTCGAACGCTTCCACGCCGGCGCCAGCCGGGTACCAGCGCCCCTCGGCGACGCGGGCCCGCAGCCGATCGAACTGATCCGGGTGGAGCTGCTCGAGCAGTCGGTATCGGTACGCGCCTTCGAACGACAGCGTGTAGGTCGGGAAGCGCTCGAACAGCGCCTCGTTGGCGCTCACCGTGTCAGGCAGGAACAGGGCGGCCGTGTCGCGCTCGGTCCATTGCCACTGCGTGTCGAGATGCGCCAGCGCGACGACGTAGAGCCGTGGTCTTGCGGCGGTGTGGTCGTCGGTGAAATTCGCGGCGGACACGGAGGCGGCTGCGGTGGCAGAGGGGAGCACGGGCGCGGCATTCTAAGCGGCAGCACCGCACGGGCGCGGCGCGTTGGTAGAGTCGACACAAACCAGGTGCGAGCGGTGCCGGCGGCGCGGGCGCACACACGCGACGTCTCCCGGCGCCGTTCTCCAGGGTCCGGAGGAGAGATTCGATGATGCGACGGACGATCGGCTGGGGAGGGCTCCCGGTAGCGCTCTCGGCGGCGGTGTTGCTGGCGGCGCCGGCGGCGCCGCAGAGTTCGGACTTGGCGGCGGCCCTGCGGGCGATCGACCGCGGCGACGACGCGGCAGCGCGCGCGGCGCTGGCCGCGCGCCGGGTGGAGAGCGGAATCTGGCTGGCGATCGCCGCGCGCGGCGCGGCGCGGCTGGCGGCCGCGCGCGACGTTCTGGACGATCCGGCGGCCAGCGACTGGATGCGATCCGCCGCGGCGGCACTGATCGCCGAGGAGGAGGGCCCGCCCGAGGCCGCCATCGGACACTGGCAGCAGGCGACGGCACAGGCGCCGGGGGACCCCCGGCTGTGGAAGCTCCTCGGTGACCGCCTGGCGGCCGCGGGCGATCCGGCCGGCGCCCGCGGGGCGTACGGCCAGGTGGTCGCCCTGGCGCCGGAGCATCCGGCGGCCAACATCGCGCTGGGCGACCTGGCGCGGGCACGCGGCGATTTCGGCGCGGCCTTCAACGCCTACAACCATGCCGTAGACGCTGCCGGTGAGCCGGTGGCGGCGCGCTTCGGCCGCGCCACCGCGCGGCTCTACCTGGGCGACGCTCCGGGGGCGATTGCCGAGCTCGAGGAGGTCGCGACGCGCGCCGAGCCGGGCGCCACCCGCGCTCGCGCGCTGATGGGGATCTTCTACGCCCACGCCTACACGCGGCGCACCGAGGCAGGGCTGCCGAGCGGTGAGGCGGCGGTGCGAGTGTGGGAGGAGCTGGGACGGTTCGAGCAGGCGGCGGCCCTGGCCAACGCGATCGGCCGGGTGCTGCTCGAGACCGGCAATCCGGCCCAGGCCGAAGCCTGGTACGAGCGCGGCGGCGAGCTGATCGGCCGCGCCGGCCTGGCGGCCGAGGCCCAGGTACTCTGGCAGGTGCGGCGTCTGCACGGGCTCGCGCGCGCTGCGGCGGCGCAGCGCCTGCTGCCACGGGCCCGCCAGCTTGCGGCCGAGGCGGCCCTGGCGATGGCCGGCGACCCGTCCAACGCCGAGCACTACGCCTGGATCGGGCCGTATCTCGAGGGCTACCTGCTGCTCGCCGAGCGGCGCTTTGCGGAGGCGGCCGTGGAACTGCAGCGCTCGGACACCGAGCGGCCCCACATCGCATGGCTGGTCTCGGACGCACTGGCCCGCAGCCGCGATCGCGAGGGGGCCCGCAGCTGGGCGGCGCGGGCTCTCGAGGCGGCCGACGGACTCGACGCCGAATCGGTGATCGTCCGGCCGCTGGCGCTCGAGTGGTTGCAGCGGAACCGCTGAGCGCGAGATGACCGGGCGGTCGGGCGAGGCGCCGGACGGATCGCCGACCGCGCCGCGGCGGCGCCGGGGCGGCGCCCTCGCGGTGGCTGGCGGCATCCTCGCCAGCCGCCTGTCCGGCTTCGCGCGCGCCGCGGTGACGAGCGCGGCGTTCGGCGTGGGTCCGCATGCCGACGTCCTGCAAACGGCCCTGAGGGCGCCAAACCTGCTCCAGAACCTGCTCGGCGAGCAGGTGCTCTCGGCATCGTTCATTCCGGTCTACAGCCGCCTGCTCGCCGCCGGTCGGCACGATGCGGCTCGGCGCTTCGCCGGGGCCGTGTTCGGGCTGCTGCTGGCAGTAGCCGGCGGGGCGGCCCTGCTCGGGGTCCTCGCGGCGCGCCCGCTGGTGGCGCTCTTCGCGGCCGGCTACCTGCAGGATGCGGCGGCGGTGGCCGCAGGTCAGCTGAGCGTGGACCGGTTCGAACTGGCGGTGGCGGCGGTGCGCTGGATCTTCCCGATGACCGGCCTGCTGGTGCTGTCGGCCTGGGCGCTCGGAGTGCTCAACAGCCACGGCCGGTTCTTCCTCGCCTACGTCGCTCCGGTGGTCTGGAACGCGGCGATTCTCGCCGCCCTCGCCTGGGGGATGCTCGGCGGGCGACGCGACGACCGACTGCTGCTCGCTGCCTGCGTCGGCGCCCTGCTCGGCGGGCTGCTGCAGTTTCTCGTCCAGCTGCCGACGGTGCGCCGTGAGCTGGGCGGCCTGCCGATCAGCTTTTCGCGGCGCACGGAGGGGGTGGGCGAGGCGCTGGCCGCGTTCGGACCGGCGGTCGCCGGCCGCGGCGTCGTGCAGCTGTCGTCCTACCTCGATCAGCTGCTCGCCTCGGTACTGACGGTCGGGGCGGTGTCGGCACTCGGTTACGCGCAGCTGCTCTATCTGCTGCCGGTGGCCCTGTTCGGGCAGTCCATCGCCGCCTCGGCGCTGCCCGAGCTGGCGCGGCTGGCGCCCGCGGAGGACCGCAGCGCCGTGGTCGCCGGGCTGGCGGCGCGCACGCGACGGGCGCTGACGCACACCGGGCTGCTGAACCTTCCGACCGCGGCGGCGTATCTCTGCCTGGGACCGGTGATCGCGGGGGCGCTCTATCGACTGCTGCCAGGCCGTTTCGGCGCTGCCGAATCGTGGCTCGTCGGGCTGGTGCTGGGCGGCTATGCGCTCGGCCTGCCGGCCGCGACCGGGTCGCGGGTGCTTCAGAGCAGCTTCTACGCCCTCTCGGACACCCGGACACCGGCCCGGATCGCCGCGATCCGGGTCGCGGTAGCCGCTCTGATCGGCGTGCCGCTGATGCTCGGCCTCGACCGGCTGGCCCTGTCCGATCTGCCCGGCCTGCCGCCGCTCACGACCAGCCTGCGGGTCGGGGCAGTTGGTCTGGCGCTGGCCGCGAGCGTCGCCGCGTGGGTGGAGTGGGGCCTGCTCACGCGCGCCCTGCGGCGACAGATCCCGGGGTTCGAGCGGCAGTGGGGGGAGCGGCTGCGGGTCGGCGCCGCCAGCCTGGTGGCCGCCGCGGCCGGCCTGGCGGTGGCAAGGTTGACTGCGGCCCAGCCGCCGATCCTGCAGGCGCTCGCCGCCGGCGCTACCTTCGCGGCCGCGTTTCTCGCCGCTGGACTGGCACTGGGCTTGCGTCCGCTTCGGGACATGAGGCGCCGAGCCGGTGTCCACCCACCGACTGAGGGAGGCGACGGATGACCGCGGCCGCCACCCGGAACCGCCTGTGCGTGGCCTCGCTGCTGGCTCTGGTGCTGGTCGCCGGGTGCGCCTCCGGTCACGGCAACCGCGGGACACGGGACCGCCTTTCGAAACAGATTTCTGAACTGGGCCTCGATCCGGACGAGATCGTCTTCCCGTTCGAGCTCACCCCTGAGATGCGAGCCTGGGTGCACGAGGCAGTGCCGCAGGGCGGATCGCCGCTGCTGCGCCTGCAACGGTTGCTCAATGCGCTGCTGCTTGCGGACCGCGAGCAGCCGATCACCTATCAGCGCGGTGTCACTCATACGGCACGTGACGTCTGGGCAACCCGGCGCGCCAACTGCCTGTCGTTCACCCACCTTTTCGTCGGTCTGGCGCGCGAACTGGATATCCCGGTCTACTACCTCCGGGTTTCGGATCTACAGCGCTACGAGAAGGACGGCGATCTGGTCGTTGCCTCCGAGCACGTCACCGCGGCGTACGGTCCGCCGGCCAGCCGCAAGGTGCTCGACTTCACGGTGCGCGAGACGGAGACCTACCGGTCGATCCAGCCGCTCAGCGACCTCGCCGCACTGGCGCTGTTCTACTCCAACCAGGGCGCCGAGCGGATCCGCGACGGGTCGTACGAGGCCGCATTGCGGCTGCTCGACACGGCCACCCGGCTCGACCCGCAACTGCCCGATGCCTGGCTCAATCGCGGCGTGGCGCTGCGGCGCCTCGGCCGCCCGGACGAGGCCGAGGAATCGTACTGGCGCGCGCTCGAAATCGATCCGGGCACGACCGCGGCTCAGCAGAACCTGGCAGCGCTGCTCGCCACCCAGGGCCGGACCCTCCAGGCGGACGAACTGCTGGCCCTGGTCGACCGTCGTGGCAATCGCAACCCGTTTTCCTATCTGGCGCTCGGCGACCTGTCGATGCGCGAAGGTCGCCTCTCAGATGCCGAGCGCTACTACCGTCGCGCCCGCCGGCTGTTCCCGGACCACGCCGAGCCGCTGGCTGCGCTCGGACAGCTGGCGCTCGAGGCGGGGCGACTGGACGAGGCCGAGCGCATGCTGCGCCGAGCCGAGCGCCAGGATCCGACTCAGCCGCGAGTGCGCGAACTCGAGCGCCGGATACTGCGGACCAGCGCCAGCCACGGCTGACGAACGCCGCTCGGCGGCGCTCCTCGAAAACTTTTTCTGCGACGATCTCGGGGCCGCGAAACTCCTCGCCAGGGGCAGCGTACTAGGTCCATCAGCGGATTAGCCGCGGAGGACCCATGAGCAAGCCCATGAAGATGGTCATCGGATCGATGGTGGTCGGTGTGGCTGCCGTCGGCTTTCTTCTCTGGAGCCGCAACGCCGGCGCCAAGGAGCCCGACTTCAAGACGGTCGAAGTGACAAGCGGCACCATCGTCGACAAGGCGCTGGCCACCGGCCAGGTGGTGCCGGACCAGGAGATCCAGGTGAAGTCGCAGATCTCCGGCCTGGTCTCCAAGTGCTTCGTCGAGGTCGGCGAGCGGGTCGAGGCCGGGCAGCCGCTGTTTGCGATCACGCCCGATCCGACGCCGCTGGAACTCGCCGACGCCGAGCGGCAGGTGGAGATGGCGCAGGTCGCCTACGACAAGGCGCAGCAGGATCTCGAGCGCTCGCACAGCCTGTGGAGCGGCGGCGTCGTGGCCCGGGACCAGTTCGACTCGCGGCAGAAGGAGTTCGACCAGGCGCGGATCAGTCTCGAGCAGGCGCGCGACCGGCTGGCTCTGCTCAAGGAGGGGCGCATCCAGCGCCGCGGAGCCACCACGGTCGATTCGGTGATCCGCGCTTCGACCTCCGGAACGGTGCTCGAGCGGCGGGTCAACCCCGGCGATCCGGTGGTGCCGCTGACCACTTTCCAGGAAGGCACGGTGATGATGACGCTGGCCGACATGTCGACGCTCGAGTTCCAGGGCACTGTCGACGAGATCGACGTCGGCAAGCTGCGCGAAGGGATGCCGGTGCGGCTGCAGATCGGTGCTCTGCCTGGCAGCACGGTGCCCGGCAAGCTGACCCGCATCGCGCCCAAGGCGCGCGAGGAGGAGGGCGCCACGGTGTTCGACGTCGAGGCGTCGATCGACCCCGCGGAATCGCCGGTAACGCTGCGGGCCGGTTACTCGGCCAACGCGGACATCATCGTCGAGGAGAAGAGTGACGTCCTGCTGGTGCCCGAACGGGTGGTCACCCTGGCCGACGGCAAGGCGACGGTCGAACTGCCCGGTGCCACGCCGGAGGCGGCGGCCACGGTGCGCGAGATCGAGGTCGGCCTGTCGGACGGCCTCAACCTCGAGGTGCTGTCCGGCCTTGCCGAAGGGGAGCTGGTCGTCCAGCGGCCGCCCAAGAAGATCGAGTGATCCGGCCATGGCGCTCGGCAACTACGTGCGGCAGTTCCTGCGCGACGTCCGCGCTCAGAAGCTGCGCCTCTTCCTGACCGTTTTCGGGATCGTCTGGGGCACTGCGGCAGTCACACTGCTGCTTGCCTTCGGCGAGGGTCTTCACAAGCGGGTCATGCAGGCGCAGAAGGGTCTCGGGGACGCCATCGTCATCGCTTGGCCGATGCGCACCACGCTGCCCTGGCAGGGGCTGCCGAAGGGGCGCCGGATCCGGCTCACCGAGACCGATATCGCCGCCATCCGGGCCGATGTCGAGGAGATCGACCGGATCAGCGAGGAGTACGAGCGCGGCGACGCCAAGATCAGCCTGGACCGCAAGACGCTGGCGGCCGATGTGTGCGGCGCCAATATCGAGTTTGCCGACATGCGCAGCCTGTTCGCCCAGCCGGGCGGACGCTGGTTCAACGAGACCGATCTGGCCGAGCGACGCCGGGTGGTCTTCCTCGGCGACCAGCTCGAGAAGGATCTGTTCGGGGAACAGGGGACGGCGGTCGGTCAGCATGTCCGGATCGACGGGACGCCGTTTCTGGTCGTGGGCGTGCTGCAGGAGAAGGATCAGGATTCCTCCTACAGCGGGCGCGACAAGGACAAGGCCTTTATCGCGTCGACGACGTTCAAGGCGATCTACGGTCCGGAGGAGATCGACAACTTCGTCTTTCAGGTCGAGGACCCGATGAATGTCGCGGCGGCCAAGCGCAAGGTGCTCGAGACCGCGGCGCGGCGGCAGCGCTTCGATCCGGCCGACGAGGAGGCGCTCCAGATGTGGGACACCACGGAGGGAACGAAGTTCCTCTCCACGTTCTTCATCGCCTTCCGCATGTTCCTCGGAATCGTCGGGGCGCTGACTCTGGTGGTCGGCGGCATCGGCGTCTCCAACATCATGAACGTGGCGGTGGAGGAGCGCACACGGGAGATCGGCATCAAGATGGCTCTCGGCGCGAGGCGTCGGTTCGTGATCGGGCAGTTCCTGTTCGAGACGCTGGCCATCACGCTGGTCGGCGGAGCGGTCGGCTTCTTGATCTCGGCCGGCATCTGCGCCGTGTTTCCCAGTCTCGGCCTGGTCGAGTACGTCGGGACGCCGGTGATCTCGGCCCAGGTGGCACTGATCACTACCCTGATTCTGGGCGGGATCGGCCTGCTCGCGGGCTATTTTCCGGCCCGGACCGCCGCCGGCCTGCGGCCGGTCGAAGCGTTGAGGATGTAGCCATGGCAAGTGCGATCCGTTGGTGGCGGCCGGGCCTGGTATGGACCCTCTTTCGTCGGGCCGCCCACATTCAGAGCAAGCGGATGGTGATGACCGTGGCGGCGATCGCCTGGGGCACGCTGTCGATCGTTCTGCTGCTCTCGTTCGGCGAAGGGCTCAAGCGCAACTTCCAGCGCGGCAGCCGCGGCCTCGGCGAGGGGATCATCGTGGTCTGGCCGGGCTCGACGGCGATTGCGCACGCCGGCTTTCCGCAGGGCAGGCGGATCGCGCTGCGGCCGGAGGACGTCGACCTGCTGCGTGCGTCGCTGCCGGAAGTGAACGCGGCCTCGGCGGAGATGATCCGCTGGGGGACGAACATCACCTTCGGGCGCAAGACGCTCTCCAAGCCGATGAAGGGGGTCGAACCGTCCTACGGCGAGCTGCGCAACCAGATCCCCGAGGACGGCGGCAGATTCGTCAATCAACGCGACGAGGCCGAGAAACGCCGGGTGGCGTTCCTCGGCAATGACGTCAAAGAGGAGCTGTTCGGCGACGAGGAAGCCGTCGGGAGGACGATCGAAATCAACGGCACGCCGTTTACGGTGATCGGCGTGATGACGCCGAAGATCCAGATGGGCGCCTACAGCGGGATGGACGCCGACCACGTGCTGGTGCCCCTGTCGACCTTTCGGACCATGACCGGCCGGACCTACCTGTCGGACATGGTGCTCCGCGGTTCGACTCCGGACGAGAACGTGACGCTCAAGCGACTGATCTACGAGACGCTGGGGCGCAAGTACCACTTCGATCCGAGCGATGAGCGGGCGCTCGCGATGTGGGACACCGCGACCACCCAGAAGATCACCGCCAACATCGGCATCGGCATCGAGTTCTTCCTCGGAATCATCGGTGGCCTGACACTGATCATCGGCGGCGTCGGTGTGGCGAACATCATGTACGCCGTGGTCAAGCACCGCACGCGGGAGATCGGCGTGCAGATGGCGCTCGGATCGCGGCGCGGCTGGGTGCTCGGGCCGCTGGTGCTGGAGTCGCTGTCGCTCACCGCCCTGGGTGGCGCGATCGGCGTCGGCGTGGGGGTTGCCATCGTGCAGGCGCTCGCCTTCCTGCAGTCGAAGTCGGACAGCGACGCGCTGAAGTTCCTCGGCGCGCCCACGTTCTCTCCAGGCGTCGCCCTGACGACCATCCTCCTGCTTGGCGGCATCGGATTCCTGGCCGGCTACTTCCCAGCCCGGCGCGCCGTCTCGATCCAGCCCGCCGTGGCGTTGCGTTACGAATGAAAGGCAACTGAGATGAACTTTTTCTCCTCGAGCAAGGCGGTTCCGGGGGCCGCCGCCGCCGACAGCCCCGCTATCCTCCGGATGCAGAGCATCCGCAAGGTCTACGACACCGGTGCGGTGAAGGTGGAGGCGCTGCGCGGCGTCGACCTGGTGGTCGATCCGGGCGAGTTCGTGGCCATCGTCGGACCTTCCGGCTCGGGCAAGTCGACGCTGCTCAACATCATCGGCTGCCTCGACGCGCCCACCGACGGGTCGTACCGGCTCGACGGCGAGGAGGTCGCCGACCTCGGTATCGACGAGCTGGCCGATATTCGCAATCGCAAGATCGGCTTCGTCTTCCAGAGCTTCAATCTGCTGCCGCAGATCACCGCCTACGAGAACGTGGAGATGCCGCTGCTGTTCAAGGGCACGCCCGCCCGCGAACGCCGGGAGCGTGTCGAGTGGCTGTTCGAGCAGGTCGGGCTGGCCGACCGGATGCGGCACCGGCCGGTCGAGCTCTCGGGCGGCCAGATGCAGCGCGTCGCGATCGCGCGCGCACTCGCCTGCGACCCGGCGCTCATCCTCGCCGACGAGCCGACTGGCAACCTGGACACCGGCGCCGGCAAGGACATCCTGGGGCTGTTCGAGCAGCTGGCGGCGCAGGGGCGAACCCTCGTGCTGATCACCCACGACAACGCCCTTGCCCAGCGCACCCGCCGGATCGTGCGCGTCCAGGACGGCCGGATCGTCGACGACTCTCCGGTGACCGCCGTGGCCTGAGGCCCGGAACGGCACGCAGGCTGCGGCGCCGGCAATTGAGGATCGCGGCGGGGGAGGCTATTCTCACCGCATGAGCGCAATCTCCGGCAGGTCCCGACCCAGCCAGCAGTTCGCAGGATCGCTCGGTCGCCGCGGGCGCGGCGCCGACCTTCGCTCGGTGGTCGCCGCGGGCACACTGCTCGCGGGCGCCCTGCTTTCCGGGTGCGCGTCGAACCCGGCCACGGGCAAGTCCCAGCTCAACCTCTACTCCGAGGCCCAGGAGATCGAGATGGGCCGCGAAGCGGACGCGCAGATCGTCCAGCAGCTCGGGCTGGTCGACGATCCGGAACTGCAGGCGTACGTGAGCGGTCTCGGCAAGGCGCTGGCGGCCAAGTCCGAGCGGCCCGGCCTGCCATGGACCTTCCGCGTCGTCGACGATCCGGTGGTCAACGCGTTCGCGCTGCCCGGCGGCTTCATCTACGTGACCCGCGGCATCCTGGCGCACATGAGCTCGGAGGCTGAACTCACCTCGGTCCTCGGACACGAGATCGGGCACGTCACCGCCCAGCACAGCGTCAATCAGATGTCGAAACAGCAGTTGGCCATGGGCGGACTGCTGGTCGGGGCGGTCCTGGTGCCGGAGGTGGCGCAGGGGGCGCAGCTGGCGCAGGCCGGCCTGTCGCTGCTCTTTCTCAAGTACGGGCGCGACGACGAGCGGCAGGCCGACGATCTGGGGCTGCGCTACATGACACGCGGCGGCTGGGACGCTCGCGAAATGCCGAAGATGTTCTCGGTGCTCGAGGGATCGTCGGCCCTCGCCGGCGCCGGCCGCCTGCCCAACTGGCTGTCGACGCACCCCGATCCGGCCGCCCGCCGGGAGCGCTCCGAGCAGCTGATCGCGGAACGCCGCTATCCAGCCGGCGAGACCGGAGTCGACCGCCTGCTCGACCGGCTCGACGGGCTGACCTTCGGGCACGACCCGCGCGAGGGCTACTTCGTCGGTTCGACCTTCTACCACCCGGGATTGGCGTTCCAGCTCGAAATTCCTCCGGGCTGGCAGGCCGCCAACGAGAAGCAGCGCCTGCTGGCGCTGCACCCGGACGGCGTCGCTCAGCTCGAGCTGCGGCTGGCTCCGGGAGCCTCTGCCGATCAGGCCGCTCAGGCGTTCCTCAACCAGCAGGGGGTGACGCCGATCTCCTCACGGCGCACGCGGGTCAACGGTCTGACCGCCGTGCGGGCCGACTTTTCGGTGCAGACGCAGCGGGCGATCTCCGGCCGCGCGACGTTCGTGCAGCTCGGTTCGCAGGTGTTCCAGGTAATCGGCCTGGTCTACTCCGACCGCGCGGTCGCCGCTTCGCAGGCGTTCGAGTTGACGCTGGGCAGCTTCAAGTCGCTCAAGGACCGCAAGCGTCTCGACGTCGAACCGCAGCGGGTCGTGGTCACCCGCCTGCCGCGAGCGATGAGCTGGAACGAGTTCGCGGCATCGCGCAGCGCCGACGTCGACCCGCGACAGCTGCTCCTCATGAACGGGATCTCCGATCCGAACGCCGTGCTGCCGGCCGGCACGCGCGTCAAGTGGGTCGAGGGCAGGAAGGCCGGCGAGCAGACCGCCAATGCGGGCCGCTGAGACCGGTTCTAGCGGTCGTCGCGTACTGCCGCTGCTGGTCGCCCTGGGTGCGCTCACGGGCGCCGGTCCGTCGCCGGGCCAGGACGGGCCGCCGCCGGTGCTGCCGCCCACCTTCGTCGACACGGTAGAGGTGCGGGTCGTCAACGTCGACGTGATCGTCGTCGACGCCGACGGCGCCCGGGTCACGGGACTCGAGCGCGGCGACTTCGAGTTGCTGGTCGACGGGCGGCCGGTCGAGCTGTCGAACTTCGCGGCTTACGACCGCAGCCTGCTCGGCTCCGACATCCAGGTGACCCTGGAATCGGATGCCGCCGCCACGATGGCCGGCATCGACACGCCCCGCGCGGCGCCGCCGTCGACCTGGGTGGTCTACGTGGACCAGTCGAATCTCGCCCCCGGGCCTCGCAACGAGGCGGTCCGCGAAGCGCGCGACTTTCTCTCCAGCGCTTTGCGGCCGGGCGACCGGACGATGGTGGCCACATTCGACGGCCGCTCGCTCAAACTGCCGGCTCACCTGTCCGCCGACCGCCAGCCGGCGCTCGAGACGCTCGACGCGCTGCGCAAACAGCGCGGCCACCCCAATGATCTGCGCAGCCGGGTCAGTCAGCTGCAGCGCGAGATCTCTGCCCTGGAGCCGGGAGGAGTGAGTACGAACTTCCAGGTCGAAAACCTGCGCAGCCAGATCGCTTCGCTGGCCGAGGAGCACGCCTACCAGCTGCGTCGCTCGATGCAGGCGATGCGTGACCTGCTCGCGATGCTGGCGGGGGTGGAGGGGCGACTCGGGCTGATCTGGGTCGGTGGCGGCTTCGAGACCGATCCGGCGTCGAACCTCTACCGCGTCCTCCAGGTGCGGGTCGGGGGCCGCTACGAGCCGGGACAGAACCTGCTCGAGGACCAGACTACGCTGCGCACCCAGAACCGCCTCGACTACGCCGACCTGCTCGAGGCGGTGAACGCGAGCCGGGTGACCGTCTACTCGGTCTTTGCCGGGGACGCGCGGACCGCCGGGGCCTCGGCCGAGGTCAGCGACGGGCCCGGGGTGGCCGGTCCGATGCAGGACTTCGACGCCTCGCGCGCCGGCTCGACCCTCTCTGCGTTCGCCGAGCAGACGGGGGGACGGGCGTTCGTGGGCGGCGGCGATCTCGCACAGCAGCTCACCTCCGCCTACGACGACTTCACGACCTACTACTCGCTCGGCTTTGCCGCCCCGCCGGAGGCGGAGGAGGCGTTCCACAAGCTCGAAGTGCGGGTGCGCCGGCAGGGAGTGCGCGTCGTCCACCGCCACGGTGTGCAGGCGCGGGGAGCCGTCGACCTGGCGAGCGACGCCGCCACCGCGGCGCTGATCGCCGCAGCGCCGCCGGACAACCCGTTTGGCGTCCGCGTCGAGGCGGGCAGCGTCGCCGAGGCGGGCCGGGGCCGTGGCCTGCGTGTGCCGCTGGTGGTCCGGGTGCCGATCCGGCCCCTGACGCTGCTTCCCGACGGCGACCAGCTGCGCGCTCAGCTGTCGTTCCACCTGTCGGTCCGCGACCCGGACGGCGGCTATCGGCGGCTCGAGCCGCGCCCGTTCGAGTTCACCGTGCCGCCGGCGCAGCTGGCGGCGGCTCAGGCGCAGCACGTCACCATCGATTTCGAGCTGATGCTCGAGCCGGGCAGCTACCAGGCGGCGGTGGCGGTGGTCGACCGGCTCGGCGCGGCGACCAGCGTGGCGACGCTCGGCTTCGAGGTGCGTCGGCCCCGCTGACCGGCAGTCAGTGCACGCGCCGGCGACGGTGGCGCAGGTAGTCGGTCAGGATGAACTCGCCGAGCCGGTCGGGGGAGGCGAAGTAGGCGCGACCGCGGTTGACCCGCGTCAGCTGCTCGACGAACTCCTGCAGCCACGGATCGGTGGCGATCATGAAGGTGGTGATCACCACCCCCTGTCGCCGGCACTGATCGGCCTCCTCGAGCGTGCGATTGACGATCTTGAGGTCGAGGCCCATGGGGTTCTTGTAGATCTGGCCACCCTCGGTGATCGCCGACGGCTTGCCGTCGGTCACCAGGAAGATCTGGCGATTCGGCTGCTTGCGCCGCTCGAGGATCGAGCGGCCGAGCTGCAGTGCTTCGCGCGTGTTGGTGTGGAACGGACCCGCCTCGAGATAGGGCAGCTCGCGGTCGGGGATCCGCTCGGCGCGGTCGCCGAACCGGATGACTTCGACGAAATCCTTCGGGTAGCGGGTACGGATCAGCTCGGTCAGCGCCAGGGCGACCGTCTTGGCCGGAGTGATCCGGTCCTCGCCGTAGAGGATCATCGAGTGCGAGACGTCGATCGCCACGACGGTGGCGCACGAGGTGAGGTGTTCGGTCTCGAACACCTCGAGATCCTGTTCGGCCAGCTCCAGTTCGCCGGAGGTCCGCCGCAGAGCGTTGGCCAGCGAGCGCGGTCCGTCGATCCGGTGCAGGTCGTCGCCGAACGACCAGGGACGCGTCTCGGGCAGCGGCTCGGTCCCCTCGCCGCTGCTGCGGGCGGGGTGGTAGCCGGCCTCCCCGCGGCGCAGGTTGGAGAAGATCGCCTCCAGCGCGCCGCGCCGGATCTGCCGTTCGCCGGAACCGGTCAGCATCAGAGTTCCGTCGCCGTCGCGCTCGACGAGGCGCTGGCGTTCGAGCTCGGCAAAGAACGCCTCGAGATCCATCGACTCGTCGAGGTAGCCCTGCGCCTGCAGCTGGCGCAGCCACTCCATCGCCTCGGCCGGATCGCCGCCGGCGGCCAGCAGCAGGTGATTCCAGATCCGCATCAGGTCGATCCCGGCCAGGATCGACTTGAGCAGCTCGGGGTCCAGGTGCCGGTAGCTGTGGCGCAACGGCGCGGCGCCCCTCAGTTGCTGTCGTCGGAGCGGGCGCTGCGGCGCTGCGGCCGCAGGAGCTGGAAGCGCACCATCTCGCGGTAGCTGATCGTGCTGTCGAGGTCGTGGCGGGCGAGCTTGATCGACTGGTGGAGGGCCTCGAGCGCCAGCTCGGCCCAGAAGGCGCGCTCCTCGGGTCGCTCCGCCAGTGGCGCCACCAGCGCCAGCAGGCCGGGCACGGCGTCGAGCGCAGCAGCGTAGTCGCGGAACGGCTGCTCGTCCGAGACGAGGACCTCGTTGCCGGCCGCGAACCAGGCCAGAATCGGGGCCCAGGGGCCGGTGTCGTCCTCGCCGGCGGAGCCGGCGGCGCGGTCGATCGCCGGCAGCCGGTCGGCCGCCAGCGCCTGGACCGCCGCGCCGATCAGCTTGCGGACCACGATCTCCGGTCCCTGCTGCTCACCCTCGTAGACCATCTCCAGCTTGCCGGTGATTGCCGGCGCCAGCAGTGGCAGGTCGCAGACGCGCGGATAGACCGGAACGTCCCCGGTCATCAGGGCGCGCCGCTCGAGGTTCGACATCAGCAGTTCGAGCGCGGCGATCGATACCCGCGCCGAGACGCCCGACGACGGATCGACTAGGTCGCTGGCCCGCGCCGCAATCGGAATCTCCTCGATCAGCCGCCGCACGTCGTCGGGGATGACCACCTGCGGACCTTGGCGCTCCACCCAGGCCTGCTGAGCGGTGATCGCCGCGGCGACCGCCGCGTCGGGCGGGTAGTGGGTGAGCACCTGCGAGGCGATCCGGTCCTTGAGCGGCGTGATGATGGTGCCGCGGTTGGTGTAGTCCTCGGGGTTGGCCGAGAAAGCAAACAGCATGTCCAGCGGCAGCCGCACCGGAAAGCCGCGGATCTGCAGGTCGCGCTCCTCGAGCAGATTGAGCAGGCCGACCTGGATGCGCGGGGCCAGGTCGGGCAGCTCGTTGATCACGAAGATGCCGCGGTTGGTGCGCGGCACGATGCCGAAATGGATGACCTCCGGGTCGGCGTAGGTGAGCCTGCGCGTCGCCGCCTTGATCGGATCGATGTCGCCGAGCAGGTCGGCGATCGACACGTCCGGGGTCGCCAGCTTCTCGGCGTATCGCGCCTCGCGCGGCAGCCAGTCGATCGGAGCGTCGTCGCCCGCCTCGTCGACTCGCCGCCGGCCCCAGGTGGAGATCGGCGCCAGCGGGTCCTCGTTGAGTTCGCTGCCCGCCAGCACCGGCAGTTCCGGATCCAGGAAATCGACCAGGGCGCGCAGCAGCCGCGACTTGGCCTGGCCGCGCAGGCCGAGCAGCAACAGGTCGTGGCCGGCCAGCAGCGCATTGACGACGCCGGGTACCACGGTGCGGTCGTAGCCGAGGATGCCGGGGAAGACCGGCCCGCCACTGCGCAGCCGCTCGATCAGGTTCTCGCGCAACTCGGTGCGCACCGGGCGCGACCGCCAGCCGGAGCGGACCAGCTCGCCACGCGTGCGCGGCAACTGCGACGCGCGGCCGGTCATCCGTGCCGTCCCTCGAGCCAGCGCTCGGCGTCGATCGCCGCCTTGCAGCCCGACCCGGCAGCGGTGATCGCCTGGCGGTAGGAGGGGTCGGCCACGTCGCCAGCGGCGAACACGCCGGGAACGGCGGTGCGGGTCGACGGCTCCTGCACCAGCAGGTAGCCGACCTCGTTCATCGGCAGCTGGCCGCGGAACAGCGCCGTGTTGGGCTCGTGACCGATCGCCACGAAGAAGCCCTGCACCGCCAGCTCGCGCTCCGACCCGTCGCGCACGTCGCGCAGTCGCAGGCCGTGCACGCCCGCGTCGCGGCTGCCGAGCACCTCGATCACCTCGGAGTTCCAAGCGAAGTCGATCTTCGGATGCGCGGCGGCGCGCTCCTGCATGATCTTCGAAGCGCGCAGCTCGTCGCGCCGATGGACCACAGTCACCCGGTTGGCGAAGCGGGTCAGATAGATCGCCTCCTCGAGTGCCGTGTCGCCGCCGCCGACCACCGCCACCGTCTTGTCACGGAAGAAGAAGCCGTCGCAGGTGGCGCAGGCCGATACGCCGTATCCCATCAGTTCGGACTCCGACGGCAGCCCCAGCAGCTTGGCGCGGGCACCCGTCGCGATGATCAGCGCGTCGGCGGTGACCGCCTGTCCGGACTCGCTGGTGAGCCGGAACGGGTGCTGGTCCAGGGTCAGTTCGCCGATCGACTCGAACCGCACCTGGGCGCCGAACCGCTGCGCCTGAGCCCGCATCCGTTCGATCAGCTCCGGGCCCTGGATCCCATCGACGAAACCGGGGTAGTTCTCGACTTCGGTGGTGATGGTGAGCTGGCCGCCCGGCTGCGACCCCTCGAAGACCAGCGGCGCCAGGCCGGCCCGCGCCGCGTAGAGAGCCGCGGTCAGGCCGGCGGGGCCCGAGCCGAGGATGACGATGGGGTGGTGCGGGACGGCGCTGGTCTGCGGGCTCGCCATGCGGTGCTTCGCTCCTGTCCGGGTCGGGTGAAACCCCGCAGTGCGCGCGCCGGCGTCGCGCCGCGGGGCGCGTCGGCGACTATAACAACGCCCGTCGCGCCGCCATTCCTGCCGCGCGCGTACAATGCCGGGCACGGGAGGATTCATGGCCAAGAAGACGCTCCGCGGCATGCAGAAGAAGAACCCGGCCCTGCTGGCGACCGACCGCCTCATCGCCGCTTTCAACACCCAGATCGGCAACGAGATGCACGCTTCACTCCAGTACGTGTCGATCGCGGCCCACTTCGACTCGGAGAATTTGCCGCAGCTGGCGCAGTTCTTCTATCGCCAATCGGAGGAGGAGCGCGAGCACGCGCTCAAGTTCGTCCGCTTCGTCGTCGACGTCGGCGGGCGAGTGGCGGTACCGCCGATCTCTGCGCCGCGGGCCGATTTCGCGTCGGCCGTCGAAGCGGTCCGCCTGTCGCTCGAGTGGGAGCGCACGGTGACCGACCAGATCTACGGCCTGGTGGAAGTCGCGCAGTCCGATCGCAACTACATCGCGCTGCGCTTCCTCGACTGGTTCGTCACCGAGCAGTTGGAGGAGGTCACGCTGATGGATCAGCTGCTCGCGCTCGTCGAGCGCGCCGGCAGCAACCTGATCCTGGTCGAGGACTACCTGTCGCGCAACGGCCTGGTGGTCGCGGAGGAGGGCGGCAAAGGCTGACCGAAGCCGGTCAGCTGGGGCGGCCGGCGCGCAGCAGAGCCTCGGCCGCCTCGATCGCGTTGAGGGCGCCGCCGCGGACGAGATTGTCCATCGCCGCCCAGATCCAGTAGGCCTGCCCGCCCTCGGCGGCGCGGATCTCGCCGATCGTCACCTGCTCGTCGCCGGCCACACCGACCGGCCCGACCCGCCGCCCGTCCCGCGCCACCGTCAGACCGCGCCCGCGGCCGAGCGCGCGACGCAGGTCCGCAAGTGCGACCGGTCGCGCCAGTTCGACCCGCAGGCTGGCCGCGACTCCGTGGAAGACCCCGCCCTGCACGAGGTGCAGATCGACCGGAAACTCGTCGCCCAGCGCCAGGCGCACTGCGCGCGCCACCGCGCCGGCATCGCGCGGTGCCGCCAGCAGGTTGAAAGCGATCTGGGTCGGATAGACGCGGCTGCGCGGCACACCTTCGAACGCGAGGATGCGGCGCGTCTGCTCGAACAGCTCGTCGATGCCGGCCTCGCCGTACTCGGAAACCGGCGTCAGCACCGTGCCGTCGAGACGGCGCAATCCGAGCGGTGCAATGGCGGCGGCGACGCTGGCCACCAGTACCGCCGCTGCAGCGGGGGAGGCGACGCGATCGAGGCCTGCGAGCAGATCTTCGCGCACGCCGGCGATGGCTACCGGGAGGCCCGACTCGGTGCCCGCCTCGGACAGGACGACCGCGAGCGCGCCGCGCGGGAGATTGGACGCAGCTCGCACCTCCGGTTCGCCCCAGGCGCAGAAGAAGGCCAGGTCGACATCCTCGAGCGTCCCGGCCTCCAGCCGGCCTACGAACGCGGCGGCGCCTGCGGCCTCGGTCAGCTGCCCGATCTCGTCTTCGTCGGCCGACAGCAGGCGCAGCTGAGCGACCAGGTCGGAGCGGCGTTCGAGCCGCTCGCGCAGCTCCTTGCCGAGCAGGGATGTCGGGTGGACGATCGCGACGGTCTTCACGGCGCCTCCGGCCCGGTCGGTGTTTCAACCGGTCGGTCGGTCGTCGCGCCGGCCGGCGGGTTCACTCGGGCGGGCGTCGCGAAGCGGCCGAACAGCCACATCACCGGACCGGAGAGCGCGTACGCCAGGGCGAGGCCCGGGAAGATCAGTTCCGGCCAGAACGCCAGCAGCACGATCAGCCCGGCCAGCGGTAGCGCCATCCGGTAGCTGCGCCGGCGGCGCAGGTCGAGTGCCTTGAGGCTCCAGTAGCGAAAATTGGAAACCATCAGCAGGCCGATGATCACCAGGCCAAGCGCCATCGCCGCGTTGGTCCACGGCCGCCAGTCGCGGGTGGCCCCGACGAGCAGGAACGAGGCGATGGTGCCGGCTGCGGCTGGCGACGGCAGGCCGACGAACCAGCGGCTGTCGACGCGCGTGGTCTGCACGTTGAAGCGGGCGAGGCGCGTGGCGGTCGCCACGACGTAGAAGAGCGGTACCAGCCAGCCGGCGCGCCCCAGCTCGTGCAGCCCCCAGGCCCAGGCGCACAGTGCCGGCGCCATGCCGAAGGTGAGCACGTCGGCGAGCGAATCGAACTCGCGTCCGAACTCGCTCTCGGTGTGGGTCATGCGGGCGATCTTGCCGTCCAGAAAGTCCAGCACTGCAGCCAGCACGATGCAGAAGCCGGCGCGCGTGAAGCGTCCACCGAGCGCCAGTACGATGGCGAGGAAGCCGAGATAGATGTTGCCGATCGTGAACAGGCTCGGCAGCAGGTAGGCGCCGCGGCGGGGCGGCCGGGCCGGAGCGGGCGCCGCCGTGTCGGCGCTCATTGTCCATCCGCCGGCGGGCGCGCCATCGGCGTCTCGCCGTTGCGGACCCGATCGCCCACTGCCACGAGGGCCGTCCAGTTCTCGGGGACGAACAGGTCGACCCGCGAACCGAACTTGATCACCCCGAGCGGATCGCCGCGCCGCACCGTCGCGCCGACTTCGAGCCGGGAGACCACGCGCCGGGCGATCAGGCCGGCCAGCTGGCGCACCGCGATGCGCGTCCCGTCGGCACGCAGGAGGACCTGAGTATGCCCTTCGTTCTTCTCCCCGACGTCCGGCTTGTACGCCGCGAGTTTCAGGCCGCGGCGCAGCTGCGAATAGACCACGGTCCCCGCGACCGGGCAGCTCTGCACGTGGACGTCGAAGACCGAGAGAAAGGTGACGATGCGCAGCCACCGCCCCGGTCCGATCTCAGGATCCTCGACCAGGCCGATCGCGGTCACCTTGCCGTCGGCCGGCGCGATCGCGATCGCCGCGTCGCCCGAGAACCGGCGCGCCGGATCGCGGAAGAAGAGCAGGACGAGCAGTCCGACGGCGAACGCGGCGGACGCCCAGCCCGGCCGCCGGGAGGCGAGCAGGATTCCCCCCACCAGGAGGAACGGAACGACGAACGGCCAGGCCTCCTTGGCGAACTTCATCGGGAACGAGGCGGGCCGGCGCTCAGGCCGGCGCGCCGGTACTCTGCTCGCGGAGGATCGACTCCATCTGGTCCTTCAACGCGAGCTTGTGAATCTTGAGCCGCTTCTCTTCGACCTCATCCTCGGGGCCGAGCAGCGACTGCTGACCGAGCTCGACGAGGCGCTGTTCGCACTGGCGGTGCTCCTCGAACAGACGCTTGAAGCCGTCGTGCGTCCGCAGGAGCTCGTGCTTGAGGTCGTCGGAATTCGGCATGGTCCGTCCTCCCTTCGCGCTCGTTGGAGTGGCTGTCAACCCGGCACCGGACAGTGGGCACAATAGCACCCGCCGCGCGACGGCCTCAACTGT
The DNA here is from genome assembly GCA_964618415.1 of uncultured Thermoanaerobaculia bacterium. GTDB lineage: Bacteria > Acidobacteriota > Thermoanaerobaculia > Multivoradales > JAGPDF01 > JACTMI01. Next base: position 1,605 of record CAZUAT010000028.1, on the reverse strand, counting down.
CGACGGCGATACGCCGACGATACAGGCACGCGTCCTCGCCGTCGGAGTAGTACCCTCGGCGCACTCCGATCGACTCGAACCCGAGCCGCCGATAGAGCGCGATCGCCGGCTCGTTGCCGGCACGCACCTCGAGGTGGCAGACGGCCAGTCCGTGGTGCGCCAGGTCGGCGAGCGACGCCTCCACGAGTCGGCTTGCGAGCCCGCTGCGCCGCGCCGACTCGGCCACCGCCAGGCGGATCAGTTCGACCTCGTCGACGGCCGGCAGGTAGAGCGCGCTCGCGAGCAGTCCGGCGGCGGCAACCTCGGGGCGGTCGATCACGTAGCCGACGGCATGCCGCGAGTCGAGCCAGGCCGCCATCTCGGTGGCCGGCCACGGCTGCGGGAAGGCGGCGGCGTCGAGCTCAGCGATGGCGACGGCGTCCTCCGGCCCGGCGCGGCGCACAGGCAGCAAAGCGGCACGTCCATCCATGGCTCGTGCCACGCTCACGCGCCGCCACCCGGGCGCGCCTGCACCGCCGGCGCGCGCAGGTAGTGCGGGCGGGTCAGCAGTTCGAGCTCCCAGGGCCAGCGGTCGAGGGATGCGGCCGCCGCGGTCACTCCGGCCAGCGGGGGCGCGGGCAGGGTCGGCAGCCCGGCGGCATCGGCACCGTTGGGACGGAACCCGACTGTCGGCACCGCCGGCCAGTCGCCGGCGCGGCGGATCGCCGCGGAGTCGAGCGGTCGCAGTTCGAAACGGCCCGCGCCGCGCTCGAACAGCTGGGTGTACCACTCGCCGCGCAGCGCGTCGACGACCGCGCGGACCGGACCGGAGCCCGGAGACGCAGTGAGCGCCAGCGCCTCGAGTGTCGAGACGCCGGTGGCCGGCAGGGCGAGGGCTTGGGAAAGGCCGAGCGCGGTGGCGCAGGCGATCCGCAGGCCGGTGAAACTGCCCGGGCCGCGCAGCGCGACGATGCCGCCCAGTTCGCCCCGCTCGACCCCGGCCGCCGCCAGTGTCGCCTCGATCAGGCGGAGCGGATCGTCGGCGACGGGCTCGCCCCCCCGAGGCGCGCCGACGCTCCGCTGGGCAGTTCGTTCACCGAGCAGGCGGCCGTCGATTGCCAGCGCGGCGCTGGCAATCGGCGAGGCGAAGTCGAGCGCGAGTACGGGGCGACCGGTGAGCACGGCTGGCAGTCTAGCCGGAGCTGCGGGTTAGACTCGCCGCCCCGTGGCCGTCGCCGAACCGACTCCGATGCTCCGGCACTACCTGGAGCTCAAGGCGCGCTATCCGGACGCGCTGCTCTTCTACCGGATGGGCGATTTCTTCGAGTTGTTCTTCGAGGATGCCCGCACGGCGGCCGGCCTGCTCGACCTCACCCTGACGGCGCGCGGCAAGGGGACCGACAACGAGGCGCCGATGTGCGGCGTGCCGCATCACGCCGCCGAGGGCTACATCGGGCGCCTCCTGCGCCTCGGCCGCAAGGTCGTGCTGTGCGACCAGGTCGAAAACCCGGCACAGGCAAGAGGCCTGGTCCGCCGCGAGGTGACGCGGATCTACACGCCCGGCACGCTGACCGATACCGGCCTGCTCGACGGGCGCGAAGAGAGCCTTCTGGCTGCGATCGTGGC
>CAZUAT010000027.1:34666-38127 GCA_964618415.1 uncultured Thermoanaerobaculia bacterium | reverse complement strand
ATCTACGGCCTCTCGTTGGAGTCCCAGGGGCTCAGAACCATCCAGGAAGATGAGAATCGCGTTCTTCACGCCAGCGGTCCTGGCGGCCGCCGTCTTCGCTGCCGGGTGCGGGCATGGTTTGCCCGCCTACAACGCCCCGTTCAGCGAGAAGATTCTGGTGGTGGCGCCGTCGCCGGAGGCGTACTCAGTGCGCGTCGAGGGCGCTGATCAGCCGGAGCTCCCCGTGCCTGCGGATGGACGGCTGGTGATCGATTTTCCTGTTCTGCCGCGAGAGTGCAGCCGGTACGTCCTTGGGGTCAAAGTCAGGGACCGAGGTGTTGAAACTCGCAAGCTGATCCACATCCTCCGCGGCGGCGAGGTCGTCGAGAGGTTGTCCGTTCGTGAGCTGCGGCGCAGGCGCAGAGATGCCGCCGGGTTCTATCGTGTGCGCCTCCGGTGAGTAGCGGGGCAGATGGTCCCCTGCCTCGGCAGGCCGCCGGTCTGGGCATCCCTGGCGCGTGGTGCAATACTTGGCAGGCGGCGTCGGACTGGAGGCCGCCGACCAGGAGAGTGGAGGGGCAGAATGGCCCGTCGGACGATGCTGTTTCTCGGCAGCTTTCTCATGCTTCCCCTCTGCGCCACAGCGGCCGACTGGACCTTGCGATTCGAGGCGGGGGCGACGAACGACCCGAAGGACAGCAGGAGTGCCTACTCGCTGGGCTCCTCGGAACTGACCCTGGATTCCGGCTACCTGCTGGCAGTGGGATGCGAGTATCGCCTCAATCCCCTCGTCGGCTTCGAGGTCTCGCTCTCTCGCATGGCACTGGATGCCGAGTGGCGGGAGTTCGAGATTGTCGGCGTCGGGGATCCGCCGCAGCCGGAATCCGTGCTGGTTGCCTCGGACTCGGGTGAGGTCGCGCTGCAGCCGATCGGGCTGACGGCGATGTTCCATGTGCTGCGAACTTCGAGAAGTGACGTGTATATCGGGCCCCAGGTCGCCTGGGTGACCTACGACATCGCGCTTGAGGGGGCACCAGACCGGGAGTCGGAGGCGGCATTCGGCGTCAAGATCCGCTGGGACTGGCGTCCGGAGGACTCGCCATGGTCCGTCGGGCTCTCCTACCGATACCTCGAGGCCCAACGCGACGATCTCGAGCGCGACGTGTACACCAACCTGCCGATCCAGGCCGTCGCGCTGGGAGTCGCGTATCGGTTTGGGAATGTTCATGCGAGTCAATGAACAGCCGCCGCTGCGCGCTGGATTGGCCAGGCGGCAGCCGGCACACGAGTGACGCCGTGGACAACTGCAGCGGGGCAGGTCGTCGAGCCTGGCGCAACGACGAATCCGAACCGGCCTGAGACGAGCAGGCCGTGCAGGCCGACGTCGGTTCGCGGCGCGGCCTGGATCGGGCGCTGGGTAGCTGCGCAGGGCATCGACGAACCCCAGCAAGCCAGCAGTTCCGGAGACCGTCGCCTGGTTGGACCCGGGCGAGGTTGATTCGTCCGGCGGCAGCGCGGGTACGTTGTGGCGCTCCCGAGCCGGTTGGCTGCAAAATGCCACCGGTGTCGCGACTCGAGCTCCGCATTCCCCCTCTGGTCCTGGTGGCGGCGACCGTCGCCGGCATCTGGTTGAGCACGATCTACGCTCCTCTGGTGCGCGTGCCGTTCGCGGGACGCCAGTGCGTGGCGGCTGCTCTGGTGCTGGCGGGCCTGCTGCTCGCCGCTGGGGGTGTCCTGCAGTTCCGGCGCCACAGAACGACCGTCAACCCGATGTCGCCGGACAAGGCGTCCGCGGTGGTCACTTCCGGGTTCTACCGCATCAGTCGAAACCCGATGTACCTGGGGATGGCGGTCGTTCTCCTCGGCGTGGCGGCCTGGGGTGCGACGCTGACCGGTTACCTGCTGGTGGGGGCCTTCTGTGCGTACCTCACGCGTTTTCAGATCGTTCCCGAGGAGCGGGCGCTGCTGGCGGCCTTCGGGCAGGAGTTCTCCCAGTACCAGGCACGGGTACGGCGTTGGATCTGAGGCCCGGCCTCGCGTCCAGTCGGCACGCCGCCGGGTCGGGCGGCAGCGTGCGCGGGCGCCTGCGGGTCGCCGGCGTGTGTTGCCGTCGCCTCACCGGCCAGTCACGTTCACGAGCGTCCGGGCAGCGCGAGCGCGTCCTGGCGCTCGGTCTGGCGGCACGGGCCATCGGCGAGTTCAGGCACGTGGGGTTCTTCAAGCGAGTACGCGGAACCCGGTTCGCGCGGCTGGACACGATCTTCTGCTCGCCTCTGTGCCTGGCGCTTGCAGTGGGCGTAGCCCTCGTCGCGTGGCTGCGGGGACGCGAAGTCCTCGGTGCGACGGCGGATCGCGGACGGGCTGGAGATGGCGAAGGCGTCCATGCATGGCGGGCGATGGCCTGCAGCAGGATGCTGCGGTTGCGGACGGGTGCTGGCAGGTAGCGGATCTGCTCGTGCTAGCCTGCCGCCAGGCGGGGTGCACCGCGCTGCGGAGTTCTGGCAGGGACATGGAGTTTCTGCCCGCTCAGGTCGCAGCCATCTTTGAGGCGTTGGGTGTCGGGCCTGTCAGGTGTGCAAGCGTTGCAGCGGATGCGGGAATCGTCCCTGAGTGCTAGCTCCTGGGCGGCGTTTCGGCGAGGCGCCGCATTTTCCATCTGATGCGGGGCGCCGGCAGAGAGGAGGTCGCTTGCTCGAGATCATCTTTCTTTGCGTGACGGGTGCTGGTCTTGCGCGGCTGGCCAGGCTGCGCGGTGGCCACGGGTGGCCATGGGTCGTGCTGATGATTGGGGGCTATCTCGTGGTCACCAGCATCACAGCGTTTCTGTTCGGCAGGGGGCCGAATGTGATCGTGGGTCTCCTCTGGATCGCCCTCATGTTTCCGCTGGTCATTCTCGTGGTGGGGAAGGGGCGGCGCGTCAAGTCGTCCTGGCAGTGCCCGAACTGTCAGTTCTTCAACGAACCGACCACGCTCGTCTGTCCGTGCGGCTATCGAGTGCCGTCCAATGCGGACGCGTAGGGGGCTCCGACGGATGCTGCGGACGCGAGCTCCCGCGCCTGTGATGTCGGCGCTGGTGCTGGTGGCGGCGCCTTTCCTGCTCGGCGCGCTGCTCGTGGCGATCCTGGCGCTCGGATACGAGCGCGGCGCGGCGCTCATCTACGGTCTGGTAGTTGGTTACTACCGACTTCCCCTGGCGTTGGCGGGGATGGAAGAGGCGGCGCAGGTAGAGCTCTTTCCTCTACCGGTGGTCGTCGGGGCCGCCGTTTTCTACGCGGCGGTCGGCGTGGTGCTGCACTGGCTGGTCGTCCGGTGCGCGCGCCCTTTCCGTTCGGCGGGGGCGGCCCGGGAGATCCGCCCGCTCGGCTAGTCTTCCCCTGCAGGGGACGGCTTCGCTCTGTGTTTTCGCCAATGAACGCGGGACTCGCCAGGACGGTTATCCGGTGACACAGAGCCTCTTCGACAGAATCGCGGACGGCCGGACG
>CAZUAT010000027.1:0-34566 GCA_964618415.1 uncultured Thermoanaerobaculia bacterium | reverse complement strand
CGGACGACCCAGTTGCCAGCGCCGAGAGCGCGGCCGCGTTCCTGCAGTCCCGCGGCTTCGAAGCTTGCGTGGTGCTGGACGCCGAGCCCGAGCTGCCAATCGCCCTCGTCGTGACCAGCGCACCTCCGGCACAGTGCTGAACTCTTGCCGCCACCTCATCCACATGCCTCGACCGCGAAGTGCGGGTAAGCGCGGCTGAGTCGGGCAGAACCTTCGGAGGACCGAGCGATGCCGCGATACCTGATCTCGTTCGATGACGGCGCGATGGACCACATCACCGACGCAGAGCTGCCGGCGGTCGGGGAGGCCTCGCACGCGGTGGCGCGTCAGGCACAGGCGGCCGGCGTCTGGATCTTCGGCGGCGGCGTCGCGCGCCAGCAGGCGACGGTCATCGGGACCGACGGGCGGGTCGAGCCCGGCCCGGTGCCGGAGAGCAAGGCGGTCGTCGGGGGATTCGCAATCCTCGAACTGGCCTCGCGCGACGAGGCGCTCGCCTGGGCGGCAAAGTTCGCCGCCGCATGCCGCTGCGCGCAGGAGGTGCGCGAGATTCTGTACGACCCGGAGTCGTGACCGCGGCAACGGGCGCTTCACGGGTCACCCGGCGTCCTTCCTGGTTCGATGGAGACTCCTGGTACCGCGCTCGCGGCTGCGGCCTGCCGCTGCTGTTGGCGAGCGAAGAGGGCGGTAGCATCGTCACCGTACCCTCCGAGGCCGGCGAGGTCGCGGCCGGCCGAACTCGGTCGAGCAGGCCGGACACGGGTGCAGAGGAGAGCCGGGCCGATGGACGGTCTGCAGCTGGGATGCGGAGTCGCGCTTGCGGTCGTCGTGCTGAGGTTCGCAGCTGCGACTGAACGGACCTGGCCGACAAAGGTTGCCGAGAGCGTGGAGGGAGGACCGATGACCAGGGCGATGCGGCTGTGGCGAATCGTCGCGGGTGGCTTCGTGGGCGTGATCGTCGGCGCGCCGGCGGCATGGGCTCAGGAGGCCGCGGCACCGGAGGGGCCCAGACTGGTGTCCGGGCTGGTGTCGCTCTTCCTGACCTGGCTGCCGATCGTCATCATCATCGGCATGTGGGTATGGTTCATGCGGCGCTCGGGCGCGAGGGAGATGCCCGCGCGAATGGAGCGCAGCACGGCGCACATGGACCGGGTGGAGCAGCAGAACGAGCAGATCCTCGCTTCGTTGCAGCGGATCGAGCAGGTATTGGCGGAGCGCCGCGGGCCGGTCTGAAGCCCGCGAGGGCGTTCGCAGGTTCGACGAGGGAGAGCATGGAGATTCGAGAGATCGCCGGGTTTGCCGTCATCACGGCCGATCCGAAGGCCAGTGCGGAGCTGTATCGGACCCGGCTCGGGCTGCCGCTCGAACAGCAGGGCGACTACCTGTTCGCGCACGGCTTTCCGGGCGCCCATCACTTCGGAGTCTGGCCGCTGCAGGCGGCGGCGCAGTCGTGCTTCGGACGCGACGAATGGCCGCCCGATCTGCCGGTGCCGACGGCGAGCGTCGAGTTCGAGCTGGCGGACGTGGAGGCCGTGTCCGCCGCCGCTGCCGAGCTCGAGCAGCAGGGTCAGAGGCTCATCCACGGCGCCCGAACCGAGCCGTGGGGGCAGACCGTGGCGCGCTTCTTGAGTCCGGAGGCCGTGCTGATCGGTCTCAGTTACGCGCCGTGGCTGCACGGCCAGGAAGGCTGATTCGGCGGCGGACGGGCCGGAGGCGGTGAGCAGAGTGCGACTGCCGGCGTGTGCCGCCCCGCACTGAGCGCAGCAGCGGCGTTGTGAGAGCATCGCAGACCCGGCCGCGGGATGCGGCACGGGAAGAGCCATCGACAGAGCGAGCCCGCCCATGCCGAAGAGCGATCGAGACCTCGTCCGCACGTACGCCCGTACCCAGTTCGTCGCCAAGCTGCGGCGCCTCGCCGACGCGATCGAGAGCGGCGAGCCGTTCACCATCCAGGTCGCAGGCGAGAAGATCCGTATCCCGTCAGATGCGGCGTTCAACATCGAGCACGAGCGCACCGGCGGCGCCGAGGAGCTGGAGTTTCAGCTGCTCTGGAAGCGGTGAGCGGCCGGGTAGCGGGAGTGGCAGGTCGCGCGGTGCAGCCGGGGCGAGAGGAGGACTGCCGATGACGCAGCATCGGATCTACCGGATGAAGTTCTCGGGCGTCTACCCGATGTACGTCCAGAAGGCCGAGCGCAAGGGTCGCACCCGGGAAGAGGTCGACACGGTGATCTGCTGGCTGACCGGCTACAGCCGCGAGCAGCTGGCCGAACAGATCGATCGCGGCAGCACGCTGGAAGCATTCTTTGCCGAGGCCCCGGCGTTCAATCCGCACGCCGAGCTGATCCGCGGCGTCGTCTGCGGGGTGCGGGTGGAGGAGGTCGAGGAGCCGCTGATGCGGAAGGTGCGCTATCTCGACAAGCTCGTCGACGAGCTGGCGAAGGGCAAGGCGATGGAGAAGATCCTGCGCCGTCCGGCTTCGGGTGCCGGGTGACGACCTGCGCGGCCCTGCTGCGCGGCGTCAACGTCGGGCGCGCCAAGCGGGTGCCGATGGCCGACCTGCGGGCGCTGCTCGAGGGGCTCGGCTGCGAGGGAGTCTCCACGCTGCTCAACAGCGGCAACGCCGTCTTTCGCGCCGCGCGTGCGACGCCGGCACGGCTGGCGACGCGGATCGCCGCGGCGATCGAGGCCGAGATGGGCTTCGAGGTGCCGGTGATCGTCAAGTCGGCCAGCGATCTTGCGGCGATCGAAGCCGAGAACGCGCTGGCCGACGGGGCAGCCGATCTCACCCGGTTGCTCGTGGCCTTCGTTCAGGATCCGAAGGAGCTTGCCGGCCTCGCGGCCGTCGAGTCGTTCGTGGAGGCGCCGGAGCGGTTCCTGATCGGCCGGCAGGCGGCCTTCCTCGACTGTGCCCGCGGCATCCTGGAGAGCCGCGCCGCGGTGGCGCTGCTCGAGCGCACGGGCAAAGGCGCTGCGACGGTGACCACGCGCAACTGGGCGACCGTGCAGAAGATCCTCGATCGCGTCCGCGCCACGGATGCCGGATCGTAGCCGCGGGCGTAGGATTGCGGCACGAGTTCTTGGTGAGCTGAGTCCGGAGCGGCTGCATGACGACCTCTGTGGACAGACGACAGTTTCTCGGCGGTCTGCTCGGCGCGCTGGGAGTGGGGGCGCTCGCCCTGACCGAGGACGGTGCGGCGACGCCGAATGGAGCGAGTGCCATGTACGGACTGATCGGTAAGGTGAAGGCGGTGCCCGGGCAGCGCGACGCGCTGATCGCGGTGCTGCTCGAGGGAGTCTCCGGCATGCCGGGCTGCCGGAGCTACGTCGTCGCGCGGGACCCGGCGGACGCCGACGCGATCTGGATCACCGAAGTCTGGGACAGCGCCGAGAGCCACCGCGCCTCACTCGACCTGCCGGCCGTGCAGGCGGCGATCGGCCGTGGCCGTCCCCTGATCGCCGCCTTCGAGCAGCACGTCGAAACCGTCCCCGTCGGCGGCCACGGCCTCTGAGCGCACCGCCGCGGCTGACGGCGATTCCCTCAAAGGCAAGTTGCGGAGATTCCCTCTGAGGGAATTTTTTCGGGTCGAAATCGGGTGGGGTCGATCGTCGGATCGGGTGAGGCCGGGCGTGGAGTCCGGTCCCGGACGCGGTGAGGAGGGGAGATGCCGCACTTCATGGTAGCGCTGTACCTGCCGACGGATTTCGACCCTGCGGCGCAGGATCCTGCTCAGGTCGCGGAGATCTACGCGCTCAACCGGGAGATGGAGGCCGCCGGCGTGCGGCGGTTTGCCGGCGGGCTGGGCGCGGCGCGGACGCTGCGGCCGCAGCCCGGTGGCGACGTGCTGGTGACCGACGGCCCGTACCTGGAGACGAAGGAGCAGGTCGGAGGCATCACGATCCTCGAGACGGCGACCTACGAGGAGGCCCTGGGCTGGGCGCAGCGGGGCGCGCGGGCGACCGGAACGACGCTGGAGATCCGCGAGATCTTCTTCCGTCCCGCCCCGACCGACGGCGACGCGGCGGGGTAGGCCGGGTGCCGGAGCACCGCCGCGCCGGAGCGGGCTCACGGTGAGCGACCGGGATTCGAGCGAGATCCGGACCGCGATCGAAGCGGTCTGGCGGCAGGAGTCGGCGCGGCTGGTGGCGGCGATCGCGCGCGCCACCCGCGACGTCGGGCTGGCCGAGGAGCTGGCCCAGGACGCGCTGGTCACCGCGCTCGAGCGCTGGCCGAAGGACGGACTGCCCGACAACCCGGCCGCCTGGCTCACGACGGCGGCGAAGCGCCGAGCGATCGACCGGCTGCGCCACGCGCAGATGGCGGTGCGTGTCCACGAGGAGATCGCGCGCGAACTGACCGTCCAGGAGCAGCGCCTCGGCGACGCGATGGATCGGGCGCTCGACCAGGTCGTCGCCGACGACATGCTGCGCCTGATCTTCACCGCCTGTCACCCGGTGCTGCCTCCGGAAGGGCGCGTCGCGCTGACGCTGCGCATGGTCGGCGGCCTGACGACCGCGGAGATCGCGCGTGCCTTCCTGGTTCCCGAGAAGACGGTCGGCCAGCGGATCTTTCGCGCCAAGCGGGCGCTCGCCGAGGCCAGGGTTCCGTTCGAGACGCCGCGCGGCGAGGAGCTGCAAGCGCGTCTCGGCGCCGTCCTCGCAGTCGTCTACCTGATCTTCAACGAGGGCTACACGGCGACGGCCGGCGACAGCTGGATGCGGACGACGCTGTGCGACGAGGCGCTGCGGCTCGGGAGGCTGCTCGCCGAACTGCTGCCCGGCGAGGCGGAGGCCCACGCCCTGCTGGCGCTGATGGAGCTGACGGCGGCGCGCACGGCAGCCCGCAGCAGCGAGAGCGGTCAGCCGGTGCTGCTGGCCGACCAGGATCGCGCGCGGTGGGACGAGGCGCAGATCCGGCGCGGGATGGCGGCGCTCGCAACCGCCCAGCGGCTGGCGGGCGAGCCGGGCCCGTACGCCCTGCAGGCGGCGATCGCGGCCGTCCACATGCGCGCCCGGACGGCGGAGGACACCGACTGGGCCGAGATCGTCCGCCTCTACGACGCGCTGCTGGCGGCCACCGGATCGCCGGTTGTCGAACTCAATCGCGCGGTCGCGGTCGCGATGGCGCACGGCCCGGAGGCGGGACTCGCGGCGGTCGACTCGATCGACGGCGGCGCCGAGGACGGTCGGCTGGCCAACTACCACCTGCTCCACAGCGTGCGAGCCGATCTGCTGACCAAGGTCGGTGACCTCGAGGCGGCGCGTCGGGCGACCCGCCTCGCCCTGGCGCTGGCGCGCAACCGGCCCGAGCAGGAGCTGCTCGCCGAACGGCTGCGTCAGCTCGAGGCGCGCCAGGACTCGCCGCGCGAGGTGCTCTCCCCGCAGCCCCGCGACCAGCGTTAGAGTGCGCCGACCGTACGACGTTGGGATGACCAAGGAGGCTCCATGAAGGGTCGAGCGATTCGTCTGGTGGGTGCGGTGGTGGCGGGCCTGGTGGTGGGCAGCGTGGTCAACATGGGCCTCGTGCTGGCGGGACCGGCGCTCGTCCCGCCGCCGGAGGGGGTCGACATGACCACCGTCGAGGGGCTGGCGGCGTCGATCCACCTTCTCGCCCCGAAGCACTTCGTATTCCCGTTTCTCGCCCACGCCCTCGGGACGCTCGTCGGAGCCTGGGTCGCCACCCGCCTCACCCCGGGGCGGACGGCCGGTCCGGCCTGGGTCGTCGGCTGTCTGTTCCTGCTCGGCGGGGCGATCAACGTCGCCATGCTGCCGGCGCCGCTCTGGTTCGAGGCGCTCGACCTGATCGTCGCCTACCTGCCAATGGCCTGGCTGGGGCACCGCCTGGCCGCCGGGCGCGCGCAGCCGACCCCGACCGCGACGCTCGCCACGCCGGCCTGAACCGGCGGCGCGCTCCGGCGGCGGAAATGGCCTCTGACCGAATTTTTAGAGAGGATCGGGGGATGAGCGGGGCGGTGGGCGAGCACGTCGTCGAGGCGCGGACGCACGGTCGGTTCCTGGTGCGGGCGCCGCAGGGCGAGGCGGCGGGGATCCTGGTCGGCTTCCACGGGCAGGGGGAGAACGCGGCACTGCACCTGGCCGAACTCGAAGCGATCCCGGGCCTGGAGGGGTGGGCGCGCGTGGCCGTCGATGCGCTGCACGCCTTCTACGATCGCCGCGGCGAGCGGGTCCTGCGCAGCTGGATGACGCGCGACCTGCGCGAGGCGGCGATCGCCGACAACGTCGCCTACGTCGATGCGGTGCTGGATCGGCTACGGGGGCTGATCGGCCGGCACCTGCCGGTGGCGCTGCTCGGCTTCTCGCAGGGAGCGTCGATGGCCTGGCGGGCGGCGCTGCTGGGCCGCCACGAGGTGGCAGCGGTGATCGCGCTCGCTGGGGACGTGCCGCCGGAGCTCAGGCCGGAGTCAGCCGGCCAACCGTCTCAGCCGCCGCGGGCACTCATCGCTCACGGCGATGCAGACAGCTGGTACGACGCCGAGCGCCTTGCCGCCGACCTCGCCCGCCTGGCGCCGTTCGGCATCCGCCCGGCGACGCTCACCTTCCCGGGCGGCCACGAGTGGACGGAGCCGTTTCGGGCGGCGGTCACCGCCCGGCTTTCCGGACTCGACTGAGGAGGGTGCGTCAGGACGGCTCGGCCGGGTTGCCATGCTCGAGCGACCGCAGGCTGGTCACCCACTTCTCGAGGTGGCCGATGTGCTGCACCACCGACAGGCCCGGCAGCGTGCCACCGAGCGACTTGTTCGGCAGGTAGGCGGAGACGACGCCGAGCAGCACCGGCCGTCCATCCTCGTCGACCTGGAACGCGGGTCCGCCCGAGACGCCGTTGATCGCCACGCCGTCGACCAGGTACGACTGCTCCTGTTCGAGCCAGGCGCTGATGCGTCCGGAAAAGAAGCAGAGCTCGGTCCGCGCCACCGCCGGGAAGCCGACCCAGGCGATCTCGACGCCGACCTGGAAGTTGACCGCCTCCGGCGTGGTGCCGAGCAGGTCGACGGGCAGCGGGAAGTCGTCGCGCAGGAAGACCAGCGCCGCCGTGTCGGTCTTCTCGTCGACGACGATCGAGCGATCGCTGGGGCGCAGCATCCGCTCGACGCCGGTGGCCGCGTGCTCGATGCGGATCGGCTGTTCCCAGAGCGAGGCCTGGGCCAGCGTGTGGGCAGCGGTCGCGATGCCGCAGATCCCGCCGCCGGCGGCGGCGGCAAACAGAAAGCCAGTCCCGGAGTGCTCCGGGGTGGAAATGCGTACGACGTGGGGACGCAGGATCTCCACGGCGTGCTGCCAGGCGTCGTCGTTCATGGACACTCCGAGGAATGCCTCAGCCGCGAGCGGCACAGGGGTTGCGAGGCGTCCTGCCGTCAGTCTACCAGCGCGTCGCCCGACGTCCCGGGTCCGCCGGCGGCCGCCGCGCTCGCCAGGCCGGCCGAAGCGATCTGCGGCCGCAACCACGGCAGCAGCAGCAGAGCGGGCACCGCGAGCAGCGCCGTGAAGGCGAAGAAGCCGGCGTAGCCCATTCGGTCGGCTCCGTACCCCGAGGCGGCGCCGGCGATCTCGCGCGAGAACGCAAACAGTGACGACAGCAGCGCGTACTCGGTGGCGGCGTTCTCCGGTCGGCAGCAGGCGGTGAGGAACGCGAGCAGCGCGGCGGTGCCGAGCCCCTGGCTGAAATTCTCGAAGGCGGAGGCGAAGTAGATGCTCTGGCGCGGCAGGTCGAAGCCGGCGACAGCGGCATAGACGAGATTCGAGGTCAGCTGCGCCAGCCCGATCCAGAGCAGGCCGCGGAACAGCCCGATCCGGCTGATCAGCGCGCCACCCAGCAGAGCGCCGCCGATCGTCAGGCCGAGGCCGAGCGTGTTGGCTACCAGAGCGATCTCGGACAGGCTCATGCCGCGGTCGACCCAGAACGTCTCGGTCATCCTGGCGATCGCCTGGTCGCCGAGCTTGAACAGCAGGGCGAAGAGGACCAGCGGCACCATCTCGCGGCGCAGCAGCCAGGCGAGGAAGGTGCGTACCAGTTCGCGGGTGGAACGCCGCGTGGCTCCCGGCGCGCCGGCCCGCTGCGGCTCGGGCAGCAGCAGGGACAGCACGGCCAGCAGAGCGAAGAGGACCGCGACCAGGTACCAGGCGACCGGCCAGCCGGCGCGATCGGCGACGATCAACGCGAGCCCGCCGGCGGCGATCACCGCCACCCGGAATGCCGAGGCGCGCAGGCCGTTGATCCAGCCCAGCTCGCGGCCCGCGGCGACGTCCACCGCCCAGGCGTCGATGGCGATGTCCTGGGTCGCCGAGGCGACGGTGAACGCAAGCAGAAAAGCGATCAGCAGCGGCCCGACCTGGTCGGCGGGCAGCCACGGCATGAGCGCGGAGATCGTCGCCAGGGCGCCGAGGCCGGGCACGATCCAGCCTCGGCGGGGGCCGAAGCGGTCGACCAGCGGTGCCCAGAGCGGCTTCCACGACCACGGCAGGGCGAGCAGGCTCATCAGGCCGATGTCGGTCAGCGAAACGCCGTGGGCGCGGAAATAGATCGGCCAGATCTTGTGAACGACGCCGTAGGGGAGCCCCTGGGCGGCATAGAGCACAGCGACCCAGACGAGCAGCCGACGGTTGAGCATCCCGGCATCCTACCCGGGGTGCCCGCCCGGCGCCGGGCCGCGGCGCCTCGGTTAAGCTCGAACCATGGAACTCGCCCCGATCTGCAGCGGACCGCGGCGGCCTCGGCGGTTCGCCGTTGCCGCGTTGGCGACGCTGTTCGCCCTGGGCGCTGCCGGGAGCCTGCAGGCCGACTCGTCGCAGGCGATCGAGCGCGGCCACTTCACGGCGGGTGAACAGGTCGCCCACACCCTCACCCTGGTCACCGGCGTGCCGATCTCGCCGCTGCTCGGCGTCTCCGGCCTGGGGGCCTGGCGGTGGTGGCAGACGCCGCCGGCGATGCGGCCGCACCTGCCCTGGTACGCGCGGCCCTGGTTCTGGGTCAGCGGCCTCTCGGTGGCGCTGCTGTTTGCCCTCAACACGACGATCGGCGCGCTGGTGCCGGGGCTCAAGAAGCCGATGGATTTCGTCGAGGAGCACGAGAACCGGTTCTCGACCCTGCTCGCCGCGCCGGTGGTGCTGCTCGAAGTCCGCCGGGCTCTCGACGCCGCCGGTCTGTTGCCGGACGCCGTGGCCGCGCGGCCGCTCGTCGAGGCGGGCGCTGCGGCGCTGGCGGACGGGACGCTGGCGCGGCTGCTGGCCGGAGTCGGCTACTTCGCCGTCTATGCCACGATCTTTCTGGCCGTCTTCCTCGCCTTCCACGCCATTCAGGTGCTGATCGCCTTCTCGCCGTCGGTGACCCTGGACCTGACCCTGCGCGGCTTCCGCCTCGCAATGCTGATTGCCGCGGGACTCACCGCCGCGGTCGACCCCTGGTTCGGCGCGATCTGGGCGGCGATCCTGGCGCTCGGCTGCCTGCTGATCGCCGGCTGGTCGTTCCGGCTGACGACGTTCGGGGCCCTGTTCTCCTGGGAGATTGTGACCGGGCGCGACGGCACCGCCGATCCGGCGACCGATCGCCTGACGCTCTTCTCCGGGCGCGCCCTCGAGGGAATCCCGGTGCGCACGTTCGGGCGGCTGGAACCGATCGCGGGGGATCCTGCCGTCGGCTGGCAGTTCCGGTGGCGCCCCTGGCTGATCCTGCCCAGCCGGACCCGGCCGCTTCCAGACTCGGGCACAGCCGGAACCGCCCTGGTGCGCGGAGCGATCTCGCCCCGCCTGGTGCGCACCGGGCCGCTGCGCGAACGCGCCCTCGGTCGCTTCCCGCCGCGGTTCCGCGGGCGCGAGGAGGGGCTTGCCTCCCGGCTCGGCGTCCCCGAGGTGCTCGACGGCCGGATCGTGCGCGGCCTGCGGGCCAGCTGGCGCTGGTTGAAGGAACTGGTGCTGGGGATCGACCGCGTCGAGCCGGCGGCCGGCTGACCGCCGGCTCGAGGCGGGATCTACGAGCTACTCGGCAACCTGCTCCCAGCGCCATAGCTCCGGCTGCTCGAAGTTCTCGAACAGCAGCATCTCGACCGTGGACAGGCAGTAGATCGGCAGCTCGGCAGCGCACGACTGGGGCATGCTGTCGGTCCAGTTGGCCGCCGCAGCCTGCGGTTCGCCCGCCAGTCCCATATCGTCCAGAGCCGACGAGGTCCAGCCGCCGCAGTCGTAGTCCGCGAAGCCGCTGCCGCCGGACGAAGTGCCGGTCCAGACCGCGTCGCTGTAGCCCGTGACGACGGGCAGATAGACACCCGACGGAGTGAGCGGGATTGGCGCGGCGAGATCGCCGTCGAAAAGGTCGGCTCGACCGAGCGCGATTCCGACGCCGTCGAGTCGGGTCCAGGCGAGGTTGGCCGGGAGGCGGTCGCGGGCCGGGGCGGTGGCCGTGGAGATCACAGCGACGAAGCTGCCGGGGTTGGGCAGACGGGCTGCGGCCGCTTCCGCCCGGCAGATCGCATCGGCAGCCGCCACTCCGGCCTCGCCGTCCGCCGTCGGCCAAGCGCCGAAGTCGCCGGTGCCGCGTGTGTCGGTGACGAATCCAAGCGCCGCGGGGCCGATCTCGGCGACCGGCGGGCGGTCGCCGGGCGATCCAGTCTCGACGCAGACGAGGGCGCGCGTGGAGTCACACGACGCCAAGAAAGACGTGGTCCAGGCCGGGCGTGTGGCGTGCGAAGTGCCGGCGACGGAGATCTGGCCGCCATCGGCCGAGGTCCAGTCGTTACAGAACTGGCCGCCGAACGGATCGCTGGCGCGGCCGGTGGCGTCGGTCGCGGTCCAGACCAGGGAATCCTCCCCGGTGGGCTGGCCGAACTCGTCGCGGTCGAGCGGAATCAGCGGGCCGACGCTGCCGGCGAGCGCGTCGAGATCGGCGGCCCAGAGGACCTCGTCACCGACGCGGGCCCAGGGGCCGGCCCCGGGCAACGAGGCACCGTCACAGGCGGTGTCGCGCCGACCGGTCAGGCCTTGCGCGCGGCACCAGGCGTCGTCGAGCGAGTCCGAGGCCCAGGCGCGGAACGCGCCAGGGTTGGGCAGGCCGGCAGTGGCCGCCCGACTTTGGCAGATCGAATCGGCGGCCGCGAGCCCGGTCGTGCCCGGCTCGGCATCGGGCCAGGTGGCGAAGTCGCCGGGGCCGGTGACGGAGGTGAGAAAGGCGTGCCGGTAGTCGGCCGCCGACGCCGGCAGCACGCCGGCCAGCAGCCCGAGCGTCCCGGTCAGCACCACAGCGGATACAGCAGTTCCACAGCGCTCGAAAGCACGAAAGTGCGCGTACATGAACACTCCTCGGGAAGCTCCTGGAGCGTGCCGACTCGCCGCCCCGAACGGGCGGCGCCACCGGACGCTCTGTGTCCTGTTCAGCGCAGGAGCCGTGCCATGAGCGCAAACCGTTGATTTTAATGCGTTTAGCGGCGTATCTGCCGCGTCGCAGCGGCGACGAATTGCAGAAAGTTCCGCGCCGCAGTACCCGAAACGCGCGGCGAGAACGGCGCGGGTGCCCGCGGTCCGCAACCTGAAAGATCGTGACAGGAGCCGCGAGTCCCCGAGCTTGTCCGCCGACCGGCGGGCCGACTCAGCGGCTGGTGAGGCGATCGATGGCGCTGAGCAGGGCGCGGGTGTCGACGGGCTTGGCGAGATGAGCCTGGAAGCCGGCGGCGAAGGCGGCGGTGCGGTCTTCTGGACGGGCGTAGGCGGTCAGCGCAAGAGCGGGCGTGGCCCCGCCGGAGCCGCTCGGCAGCGCCCGTACGCGACGCAGGAGCGACAGCCCGTCCTCGCCCGGCATCTCGAGGTCGGAGATGACCACGTCGAGGGGCGTCGTGCTGATGAGGGCCAGCGCCTCCTCGGCCGAGGTGGCCTCGTGGACCGTCGCGCCGCTGCGGGTGAGGACGGTGCGCAGCATTTCGCGGGCGATCTCGTCGTCGTCGACGACCAGGATCTGGCGGTCGTCGAGTCGCACATCGGGCGCTCGCGGGTCGCGCTGAGTGGGCGTCTGCACCGGCGAGAGCGGCAGGCGAACGGTAAAGGTCGCGCCGTGGCCGACGCCGTCGCTGTGGGCTTCGACGCTCCCGCCATGTCGCTCGACCAGCTGGGCAACGATCGACAGACCGAGCCCGAGACCGGCGTGGCGCCGGCTGGATCCGCCGTCGGCCTGGCGGAACGGCGTGAAGGCGTGGGGAAGGAAAGCTGGGTCGATCCCCGCGCCGTCGTCCGTGATCGCGACGACGAGCGTGCCGTCCGCGCTGGTGGCGTGCGTCCGCACGGTTCCCCCCCGCGGCGTGAACCGCACGGCGTTCGAGAGGATGTTGCTGAAGATCTGCAGCAGCCGTGTCGAGTCACCCATGACCAGAGGGAGCTCCTCGTCTCCCTCCAGCTGCAGGCTCACCCCGCGAGCCTCGGCGGCTGGCCGCAGCTGCTCGTGCGCCGTGGCGAGAATCGGCCCGGGCCGCGTCGGCGCCAGGTTGAGCGAGAACTGGCCGGAGAGGATCCGCGACAGGTCGAGCAGATCGTCGACCAGGCGCGAGAGCGCCCGGGCGCTGCTGTCGATGCGGACGACGCCGGTGCGCAGCTCCTCCTCGGTAGTCTCCGGCGCGCGCAGGATCTGCGTCCAGCCCAGGATGCCGTTGAGCGGGTTGCGCAGCTCGTGGGACACCTTGGCCAGGAACTCGTCCTTGCTGCGGGTGGCCAGCTCCGCCTGCTCGCGGGCGAGGTCGGTGGCGTGCAGGAGTTCCTCGCGCTGCAGGTCGAGCTGCTTGCGGTCGTCGATGTCGAAGCAGAAAGCGAGGTGGTCCTGGTAGTCGCCGTGGCCGTCGGTGCGCGGCACGCCGAGCGACAGCACCCAGCGGTAGCTGCCGTCGGCATGACGCAGCCGATAGTCGACGCGGTACTCCTCGAGGTGCTCCGAGGCCTCCGAGAGGGCGGTCGTGACCCGGGCGAGGTCTTCGGGGTGGACCCCGTCCAGCCATCCCGTCCCGCACTCCTCTTCGAGCGTGCGGCCGCGCAGCTCCAGCCAGGCGCGATTGCACCAGATCGTGCCCACGTCCGGCCGATAGAGCCGGATCAGGATCGGAGCGCGGTCCGAGACGGTGCGGAAGTGTCGCTCCGTCTCCGCCAGCGCGCGCTCGGCCGTGTCGAGGGCGGTCGCGTCGAGGGAGAGGCCGCGCAGCTCCTGATAACCGCCGAACCGGGTTGGCTGGGCGGTGAGGTGGGTTTCGACGGCGCGCAGCGTGCCGTCGGCGTGCCGCCAGTAGTGGCGGAAGGTGTGAGACCCCTTGTGGACGGCGGCCTGCAGTTCGGCGGCGAACTGGTCGTGCGTTTCGGCCGGCACGAGCGACTTCCAGAACAGGTCGCCGCCGATCCAGCTCTCGGCCGAGTAGCCGCTCAGGCGCGAGGCGTTGGCCGACACGAAGACGACGCGCGGCTGCGCTTCGCCGGGCGCGTAGCGCATCTCCCAGACCAGCCCCGGCAGGTTGGCGAGCAGCGTGTCGAGCCGGTTGCGTTCGACCAGCAGGTCCTCGGCGAGGGTCTGGCGTTCGGCGGCCAGCGCGAGGCCCTGCCGCCGCGCCGCGTGGAGCCCCTCCACCAGGAGGCCGACCGCCGCCCCCTCGAGCGCGCAGAGCGTGACCGCCCACGGATCGCCGATGACCAGCAGGGCGCTCGGACCGAGCTGATCGGTGAACAGGTACGGCACTAGCGCCAGCCAGACCGCGGTCGCGGCCACGGCGCCGAACAGGCGCCCGAGCCAGGCCGACAGGACCAGGGCCCCGAAGCCGAACAGCAGGTACGGCTCGTAGCCAAACCACGCCTGGTAGAGACGGTAGCCTTGGAAGACCGCCGCACAGATACACAGCACGATCGCCAGCCGGACGCCGATCGAGGGCAGGTCGGGCGTGAAGTAGCGCGAACGGGTCAGGCCGAGCCGGTCGCGCAGCGCAGCGACCTGCTGCCCGAGCGACTTCGGGGGGCTCGGGGCGGCCTTCATGGGCGGAACGACCAACGGATCATCGGGCGAGGTTAGCAGCGGCGAGCTCAGTGGCGGGGGGTTCGGTTCCGTGGGAAATCACCTCGAGTCTCCGGCGGGGAGCAAGGGCGGTGCCACAGTGCGGCGGGCGCCCTGCTGCTAGAGTCGCGATCCCTTGAGCGATCCGACCCGCACCATCCTCGTCGTCGACGACGACTTCGACTCCCGTGCCGCGCTGGAAGCGCTGGTGCGCCGGGAGGGCCTGGAGGTCGTCTCGGCCGGTGACCTGGCCGAGGCCGAGGCGCTGGCCAACCGGCAGCCGTTTGCCGCCGTCCTGGTCGACTACTACCTGCCCGACGGCTCCGGCCTCGAGCTGGCCGAGCGGCTGTCGGAGCCGCGGCCGGAGGTCATCCTGGTCACCGGGCGCTCGGCGATCGAGATCGCGGTCGAGGCGCTGCGTGCCGGGGTGCTCGACTACCTCGAGAAGCCGGTGGACCCGGCGCGGCTCAAGGCGGTGCTCGCCGGGGTCGTGCGCACGCACGGCCTGCGCGAAGAGATCCGCTCGCTGCGTGGCGAGCTGCGCGAACTCGGCCGCTTCGGGTCGATGGTCGGCGGGTCACCGGCGATGCAGGCGGTTTACGACCGCATCGCCCGCGTCGCGCCGTCGGACGCCACGGTGCTGATCACCGGCGAGAGCGGCACCGGCAAGGAACTGGTGGCCGAGGCGGTGCACCGCCTGAGCCGCCGGGCGCAGCGGCCGTTCGTGGCCATCAACTGCGGCGCCGTGTCGGCGAACCTGATCGAGAGCGAGCTGTTCGGGCACGAGCGGGGCAGTTTCACGGGCGCCGACCGCCAGCGCCGCGGCGTTTTCGAGCGCGCCCACACCGGTTCGATCTTTCTCGACGAGGTCTCCGAGATGCCGATCGAGCTGCAGGTGAAGCTCCTCCGGGTCCTGGAGACGCGCAGCTTCACTCGGGTGGGCGGCGAGAAGCCGATCGAGGTGGACGTGCGCGTCATCGCGGCCTCGAACCGCGACCTGGACGCATCGGTGGCCGACGGCACCATGCGGGCCGACCTGCTCTACCGCCTGCGCGTCGTCCCGATCGAGGTGCCGCCGCTGCGCGAGCGGGGGGACGACATCGTCGCGCTGGCGCGGCACTTCCTCGCCGAGTTCGCGCGCGAGCAGGGGACGGCGCGCGAGTTCTCGCCGGCAGCGCTGGAGGCGATCCGTGGCGCCGCCTGGCCGGGCAACGTGCGTGAGCTGCGCAATGCCGTGCAGCAGGCGTTCATCCTCGCGCCGGACCGGATCGAGCCAGAGCACCTGCCCGACGCTGTGCGCACCGCCGCGCCGTCGGGCGGCGGGGCGAGCCCCGGGTTGCCGGTCGACGGGGCCGGTCGCGTCACGCTCGAGCTGCCGGTCTCGCTGGCGGAAGCCGAACGTCGCCTGGTGCTCGCCACGCTCGAGCAGTGCGACGGCGACAAGGCCGCCGCCGCGCGGACGCTCGGCATCAGCGTCAAGACGCTCTACAACCGCCTGCGCGAGTACTCCGCCCGCGGCGACGTCTGAGGCCGGGCGCAGCCCGGCCGGTTCTACAAACTTCCCGGTAATTGCGACCGATCCGCATCGCGGATCACGTTCTCCTGCGTTCACACCGGACGCATTCCGATGGCACCCCACTTGCGCTGGACAGTCCCGACGGTCTGCCGCTCCCGGCGGACCGGTGATCGGGAGCAGATCCCGTGGAGGAATTGCGATGCTGAGCTGGGCGCTGACCTTTCTGGTGATCGCACTCATCGCCGGCGTACTCGGGTTCGGGGGGGTTGCCGGCACCGCGGCCGGGATCGCGAAGATCCTGTTCTTCGTATTCCTGGTGCTGTTCGTCGTGTCGCTCATTACGCGTCGAAGGCCGGCGCTTTGAGCAAAGTACGGGCTCGCTGGCGTACAGCGTTGCCCGGGATCATCATCTGAACTACGAGAAGGAGAACTCGTGAACAAGGACATTCTGTCAGGCAAGTGGATGCAGCTGAAGGGCGAGATGCGCAAGACCTGGGGCTCGCTGACGGACGACGATCTCGACCGCGCCCAGGGCAGCGGCGAGAAGCTCGCCGGCATCCTGCGCGAGCGCTACGGCTGGTCGAAGGAGGAGGCGGAGCGCCGCATCGCGGAGTTCGCCGAGCGCGCTGAGCACCGGGTCGACGAGCACGTCGGCGCGGGACGCTGAGCAGCTGGACGCACAGCTTCAACGCCCGCCCGGGGCCACGGGGCGGGAGCGCGGCGGCGCCGGGAGGAAACCCCTCCGGCGCCGCCGTCGCGTTCAGCCGCCGGCGGTGACTTCGACTTCCGGCGAGGCCGCGGGTGCGGTGCGCCGGCGGCGCAGCCGGTCGGTGAGCAGATAGAACGCCGGCACGACCAGCAGCGACAGGGCGGTCGAGACCACCAGGCCGCCGATCACCGCGATCGCCATCGGAGCCCGTGTTTCGGATCCGGCGCCCAGCCCGAGCGCCGCCGGGACGGCGGCCATCATGGTCGCGGTGGAGGTCATCAGGATCGGCCGCAGGCGGACAGGACCGGCTTCGAGCAGCGCCGCGAGCGTCTCGCGACCGCGCTCGCGCAGCTGGTTGGTGTAGTCGACCAGGATGATCGAGTTCTTCTTGACGATGCCCATCAGCAACAGCAGACCGATCATCGAGAAGATATTGAGGCTGCGCCCCGACAGCCAGAGGGCGAGCGCAGCGCCGGCCACCGAGAGGGGCAGGATGGTCAGGATGGTCACCGGGTGCAGGAACGAGTTGAACTGCGACGCCAGGATCATGTAGGCGACGATCACGCCGAGCGCCAGGGCGAACAGCAGGCTGGCCATCGACTCGCGGAACGCGACGCTGGCACCGCCCAGCACCAGCCGCGTGCCGAGCGGCACGTCGCGGCTGAGTCGCTCGACCTCGCGCAGCGCGTCGTCCTGCGAGTGGCCCGGGGCGACGTTGGCGTAGACGGTGATGGCCCGCTCGCGGTCGCGCCGCGTGATCGCCTGCAGTGCCGGGCGCTCCTCGCTGGTGACCAGCGCCGAGAGTGGCACCAGTTCGCCGCTGGCGGTGCGGACCTTGAGGCGGGAGACATCCTCGGGGCGGGCACGCTGGTCGGCCAGGGCGCGCAGGCGGACGTCGTAGCGGCGCCCGCCGTCGCTGTACTTGCCGACCCGCACGCCGCCGACCAGAGCATTGAGGGCCGTGCCGACGTCCTGGATGCTGACTCCCAGATCGGCGGCCCGGGCGCGGTCGGGCAGGATGCGCAGCTCGGGCTGCCCGAGCCGGTAGTCGGTGTCGAGGTCGACGACGGTGCCGGTCTCCTGCAGACGCGCCATCACCTCCTGGGAGGTGGTGATCAGCTGATCCCAGTCCGAGCCGCGCACCGAAAACTCGACCGGGAAGCCGCGCTGGGCGGTGAAGCCCTGCTGCGAGAGGTCCTGGATGACGGCGCGCAGGCCGGGGTAGGAGTTGAACTCGCGGCGCAGCAGCGCCATGAACTCGAGATGGCCGAGCTCGCGCTCCTCCGGCGGGGCGATGGTGAGGAAGATCACACCGGAGTTGACCGCGCCGCCGCCGAAGCCGCCCGTGATCCCGTAGACGCGCACGACGTCCTCGCGGGCGAGCAGGAACTCCTCGGCGCGCCGCATCAGGCGGTCCATCTCCTCGAGATCGGCGCCGACCGCGGTCTGCAGCCGGATCATGAAGCGCGACTGGTCCTGCGAGGGGACCATCTCCCGAGGCAGAGCGCGGAAGAGAAACAGCGAGCCGACGAACAGCACCAGGCCGCCGAGCACGGTCAGGCCGGGCCGCGACAGCACGCGCGGCAGGATCGCCGAGTAGCGGCGGGCGAGCCATTCGAACCCGCGATCGACGGCGAGTCCGATCCGGCTGCGGCCCTCGCGCGAGACGTCGAGGAACTGCGCGCAGCGGGCTGGAGTGAGCGTCACCGCCTCCAGGTAGGAGAGCAACACCGCGACGCACAGGGTGATGCCGAACTGCAGGAAGAAGCGCCCCACGATGCCGTCCATGAAGACGACCGGCACGAAGATGGCGCAGACGGCGAGAGTCGCCGCGAGCGCCGCGAAGGCGATTTCCTTGGTGCCCTCGCGCGCCGCCGTGGCGCGCGTGCTCCCGGATTCGGCATGCCGGACGATGTTCTCGAGCACCATGATGGCGTCGTCGACCACGATCCCGACCGCCAGGCCGAGCGCCAGCAGCGTGAAGGTGTTGAGCGTGAAGCCGAGGAACCAGATCACCGCCACCGTGCCGAGCAGCGACATCGGAATGGCGAGCACGACGTTGAGCGTCGACGAGAACGAGCCGAGGAACAGCCAGCAGACGAGCGCCGTGAGCAGCACCGCCAGCAGCAGCTCCATCTCGATCTCGTGCACGGACTCCTCGATGAAGACCGTCGAGTCGAAGTTGATCCCCAGGGTCATCCCCTCGGGCAGCGTCTCGTTGATCCTGGCGACCTCCGCCTTGATCGCCCGTCCCAGGGCGACGGCGTTGGCGCCGCGCTGCTTGCGGATGCCGAGGCCCTGGGCCGGCTCGCCGTTGGCGCGACCGTAGCGGCGGACGTCCTCGAACCCGTCCTCGACCAGCGCCACGTCGGAAAGGTAGGTCGGGGAGCCGCCGGACTCGCGGACGACGATGCGGCGCAGCGTTTCGAGGTCCATCGCCTCGCCCATCACGCGGACGTTGACCTCGCGTCCGGACACTTCGATGCGGCCGGCGGGCAGCTCCACGTGCTGGCGCTGCAGCGCGCTGATCACGTCGGTGACGGTCAGTCCGCGGGCGTCGAGCGCCGCCGTGTCGGCCCAGATGCGGACGTTGCGCTCGAGTGAGCCGCCCTCGGTGATCTCGCCGATCCCCGGAATCGTCTGCAGGCGCTCCTTGACCCGGTAGCGCGCGAAGTCGGCCAGAGTCTGGCGCGGATAGGGCCCGGCGAGCCCCAGCCACATGATGGGCTGGTCCTCCGGGTTGCTCTTCGAGACGATCGGCGGATCGATCTCGAGCGGCAGCCGGCGCTGCGCCTGCTGAATCTTCGTCGTGACGTCCTGGAGGGCGAGGTCGACGTTGCGCGAGATGTCGAGTTCGACGGTGACCGACCCGCTGCCCTGGCGCGAGGACGAAGTCAGGCTCTTGACCCCCTCGACCTGGATCAGGGCCTCTTCGAGCGGCTGGATGACGTCGTTCTCGATCACCTCCGGGGCGGCGCCCTCCCAGCCGACCGAGACGTTGATGGTCGGCAGGTCGACGTCGGGCATCTGCGAGATGCCGATGCGCGAAAGGGCGACGAGGCCGAACAGGATCGTCCCCGCCATCAACATCCAGGCGAAGACCGGCTTGCGGATACAGGTTTCGGTCAGATTCACCGCACCGGCTCCGCGCTCACCGAGGCGCCGTCGCGCAGCGCCTCGGCGCCACGCACGACCAGCGTCTCGCCGGCTGCCAGGCCCGAGCGCACCTCCACCTGTCCGTCGGCGGTGCGCATGCCGAGCTGGAGCAGGCGCTCGCGCGCCACGTCGTCCTCGACCACATAGGCCAGGAAGCCGCGGTCGGTCGGGCGGATGGCGGTCTGCGGGATGACCGGAGCGGGCCTGCTGTCGCCGATCGGGATCTCCACCTCGGCGAACGCCCCGGGGCGCAGCTCCCCGCGGCCCGGATCGTCGATCACCGCGGTGACGGCGACCATGCGGTCGGTCGGGTCGGCGGCCGCCGCGACCAGCGACAGGGTCGCATGCCAGACCGCCTCGTTGCGCTCACCGCGCAGGCGGAAGCGCGCCCGCTGGCCGGCGGCGAGCGGCGCAGCCTCGACTTCGGGCACCCGGAAACGCAGCAGCAGCGGCTCGCGCCGCACCAGGGTCGCGAGCACCGAGCCGGGCTGGACGTAGCGACCGGTTTCGACGTCGCGGGTCTGAACGACGCCGGCCACGGGAGCGCGTACGAGGGCATCGCGCTGATTGAGCTCTGCCAGTTCGAGCGCCGCGCGCGCCTGGGCAACCTCGGCCTGCGCCGCGGCGAGCCGGGTCCGCCACTGATCCACCTCCTCGGCGCGCACCAGGTCGGGGTTGCGCTCGTTGACCGCCTGCCGGCGCTCCAGGCCGCTGGCCGCTTCGGCTTCGCCGGCCTGGGCCTTGGCAAGGGCGGCCTGCGCCGCGGCGACCGCGAGCCGGTAGCGCTCCGGCTCGATCTCGGCAAGAACGGTGTTCGGCCCGATCGCGTCGCCCTCCTGGAAGCGCACCCGTTCGACGACGCCGCCCACGCGGGCGGTCACCGCCACCTGCTCGAACGCCTCGACCGAACCGACGGCGTGGATCACGTACTCGACCGGCCGGGCCTCGACGACGGCGGTCTCGACCGGGAAGCGGATCGCGGCGCGCGGCGGGCGGCTGGCAGCGCTGTCGTCGCCGCAGCCGGCGATCGCGGCGAGCGCGCACAGGGCGAGCGCGGCGCGGCGCGCGGAGGTAGCGGGTGAGGTCAAGGGGTGTTCTCCTCGGTTGGGGTGAGCGGATCCATCCCGGCCGGCCAGAGGCCGACCGCTCGCTCGAGGGCGAGACGGGACTGGGAGACGGCGAACTGTTCGCGCGCCAGCGCGGCGTCCGCCTCGAACTGGGCGACCAGCGCGTCGGCCTGCTCGAGCGCGGTGGCGAGACCGTTGAGGAATCGCTCGCGCACCTCCTCGGCGTTCTGGCTCGCGAACTCCCGCTGCACCCGCGCCTGCTCGAGGGCCGCGCCGGCGGTGGCCAGGTCGGCAAGCGCACTCTCGATCTCGACGGCCAGCGCGCGCCGCTCGCGCTCGAGCACCAGCTCGGCTTCGCGGGCTGCGGCGGCCAGCTGGGCGCCGCGCGCCTCGCGCAGTCCGCCGTCCCAGATCGACCAGGTGAGCCCGACGCCGATGTCCCAATCCTCGTCGCGCCCCGTGAGGCCCGACTCGTTGGTCCAGCGCCAGGTGCCGAGCAGGTCGAGCGTCGGCACGAGGCCCAGCCGCGGTTCGCGCGCCAGCTGGCGCGCCGCCTCGGTACGCCGAGCGAGCGCGGCGAGCACCGGGCTGGCAGCGAGCGCGCGCTCGACCAGTTCGTCGCGGCTGCCGGCTGGCCCGTCGAGTTCGGCCGGCGCGACCAGCTCCGCCGGCACCGGGTCGCCGAGCAGGAAGCCGAGCGCCAGCCGCGCGGCGGTGACGGCGTTGCCGGCGCGCGTCGCCTCGAGGTCCGCCGTCGAAAGCTCGAGGCGCGAGCGGGTAACGTCGTTGCGGTTGGCCAGGCCGGCCTCGAGCCGGATGCGCGACTCCTCGGCGGTCGAGCCGGCAACTTCGACGCGCCGCCGGGCGGCGTCGTGCAGCTGCTCGGCCGAGAGGACGGTGTAGAAAGCGCTCGCCACTTCGAACGCCAGGGCGCGGCGCAGTTCGGTCGACTCGATCGCCTGCGCCTCCAGGTTCTGGTCGGCCGCGCGCAGCAGCGGCAGGGCGCGCAGATCGAACAGCGTCGACTCGACGACGGCGCGGCCGCCCAGCGCGTCGACCGCCTGCACGGTCACCTCTTCGTCGTCGATCGTGCGGGTGACTTCCCGCGCCCGCCGCGTGTAGTCGCCGCGGACGGTGAGCGAAGGCAGCAGGCGAGACAGCGCCTGGCCGCGCAGCGCGCGTGCCTGGGCGAGGCGGGTCGCGGCGATTTCCGGGATCTCGTTGCCGCTCGAGGCCAGTTCGATGGCCCGGGCGAGGGTAAGCGGGGGCGTCGGCGCTGTGGCGAGCGCGGCGGGCGCTGTCGACAGCAGCGTCGCCAGGGTCAGGGCGGCGGTCCAGCGGGGGGTCGGCATCTGTGTCGGGACGTCCGCGCAGACGCTGCGCAGGCGGTCGGTAGGACTATGACATAACCCACTGCGGACACGGCGGTCCGGCGAGCGGCCGAGGTGGCAAACCTGTGCCTTCGCGGCCGCGCCGCAGGATACCGGACTGATAGGGTCTTGTTTGGCGGGCTGCGCCAGCCGCCCCCGAACTGCGTCCCAGTTGCCCCCAGTTGCCGATGGAGGAGGAACCTGGATGGTCCCCAGTCACGCGTATCGCGGCGGTGTCGCCGCCGTCCTTTCTTCACTGCTGCTCGCTTCCGTGCCGGCGCTTGCCGGCACGGAGTCGACCAGTGGCACGCTGCACGATCCGCGCGAGACCCGCCTGGCGGAGGTCCGCCAGCTCACCTTCGGAGGCGAGAACGCCGAGGCCTACTGGTCGTTCAGCGGTGAGCGGCTGAGCTTCCAGTCCACGCGTCCGCCGTACGAGTGTGACCAGATCTTCACCATGCCGGCGCTCGAGGCGGGCGAGGCGCAGCTGGTCTCGACGGGCACCGGGCGCACGACCTGCGCCCACTATCTGCCCGGCGACCAGCGCATCCTCTACTCGTCGACCGATCTGTCCGACCCGGCCTGTCCGGCGCCGCCCGATCGCTCGCAGGGCTACGTCTGGCCGGTCGATCCGCGCTACGAGATCTTCGTCACCGACGCACCGGGCAGCGCCGAGAGCGCCGGTCGCGTGCGGCTGACCGACAACGAGTTCTACGACGCCGAGGCGACCGTCTGCGGCGTCGACGGCTCGATCCTCTTCACCTCGACGCGCGACGGCGACCTCGATCTCTATCGGATGGCCGCCGATGGCAGCGACGTGCGGCGCCTCACCGATACTGCCGGCTACGACGGCGGGGCGTTCTTCTCGGCCGATTGCTCGCAGATCGTCTGGCGCGCCTCCCGCCCGCGCGGCGAGCAGCTCGACGACTACCGGCGCCTGCTGACGCAGAACCTCGTGCGGCCGGGGCGGCTGGAGCTCTGGGTGGCGGACGGCGACGGCGCCAACGCGCGCCAGGTGACCGATCTCGACGCGGCGAGCTTCGCGCCGTTCTTTACGCCCGACGGGCGCCGCATCCTGTTCTCGACCAACTACGGCGACCCGCAGGGCCGTGAGTTCGACATCTGGGCGATCGGCGTCGACGGCAGCGGACTCGAGCGGATCACCTGGACGCCCGGCTTCGACGGCTTCCCGATGTTCTCGCCCGACGGCAACTGGCTGGCGTTCAGTTCGAATCGCAACCAGGCTCAGCCGGGCGAGACCGATGTCTACGTGGCGCGCTGGGTGGACGGTCCGCCCCAGCCGACGGTGGCGCTGGCGGCCGACCGGTTCGCCGCCGACGCGGCGTGGCTGGCCGACGACGCGCGCGAGGGCCGCGGCATCGGCACAGCCGGTCTCGCAGCCGCCGGGCAGTGGATCGGGGAGCAGTTCACGGCGATCGGCCTCGCCCCGGCCGGTCTGGACGGGACCTGGCGTCAGGAGTTCCCGGTCACCGTCGCGGTGCATTCCGGGGCCGGCACGCGGCTCACCGTCGACGGCGAGCCGGTCGCAAGCGACCAGTTCGTTCCCCTGGCCTTCTCGGGCCCCGGACCGGCCGCCGGCGCCGTCGTGGCGGCCGGCTTCGGCATCGTGGCCCCCGAGCTCGGAGTGGACGACTACGCCGGTCTCGACGTCCAAGGCAAGGTGGTGCTGGTGCGTCGCTTCGTCCCGGCGGGCGAGAAGTTCGAAACGACCGAGGTCGAGCGGCGCTACAGCGACCTGCGGCTCAAGGCGTTCGCCGCTCGCGAGCGGGGAGCCGCGGCGCTGCTGGTGGCGGACCTCGCCGACCCCGAAGCGCCGACCGCCGACGAAGCGCCGCTGCCCCGGCTGACGCCGGACGACCTCGGCGACGCCGGCCTGCCGGCAGCCGCGATCTCGCGGCAGCTGGCCGAGCGGCTGCTCGCCGCGGGCGCGACGGTGTCGCTCGCCGTCGACCTGACGCGCGAGCAGGCGCAGGCGTTCAACGTCCTGGGCCGGCTCGAGCCGGGCGCAGAGCCGCTGGACGATCGCGTGGTCGTCGTCGGCGCGCATTACGACCACCTCGGGCGCGGCGGGAGCGGCTCGATGGCGGTCGGCTCGACGGAGATCCACAACGGAGCGGACGACAACGCCTCGGGCGTGGCCGCCCTGCTCGAGATCGCGCGCACACTGGCCACCCAACGGGCCGAGCTGCGGCGCCCGGTGGTGTTCGTCGCCTTCGCCGGCGAGGAGCGGGGACTGCTCGGTTCGAGCTGGCTGATGCACCACCCGGTGCCCGGGCTCGCTCCGCAGCAGATCGCGGCCATGGTCAACCTGGACATGGTCGGCCGACTGCGCGACGAGTCCCTGACCGTCTTCGGCACCGATTCGGCCGCCGAATGGGAGTCGCTGCTCGAGCCGGTCTGCAAGTCGCGCGGCCTCGGCTGTCGCACCAGCGGCGACGGCTACGGCCCGTCCGACCAGACCTCGTTCTACGCCGCCGACGTGCCGGTGCTGCACCTGTTCACCGGCACGCACGACCAGTACCACCGGCCGAGCGACGACGCCGGGCTGCTCAACGCCACCGGCGGCGCCCGCATTGCGGCGCTGGCTGCCGACGTGGTGGCGGCGGTGGCGTCGCGCGAGGGTGCGCTCACGCTGCAGCGCAACCCGGCGGGCCCGCCGCCCAAGGGCGACACGCGCCGCTTCGGCGCTTCACTCGGCACCATTCCGGACTATGCCGGGCCGGGCGAGGGGGTGAGCGGAGTGCTGCTGGCCGGCACGCGGCCCGGCGGCCCGGCCGAGCAGGCCGGCTTCCAGCGCGGGGATCTGCTCGTCGAGCTGGACGGGCGCGAAATCCGCGATCTCAACGACATGATGTTTCTGCTGCGCCGCGCGGTGCCGGGCGAAGCGGTGCGCGCGGTCGTGGTGCGGGACGGCCAGCGGGTCGAGCTGACCGTCGTCTACGGCGAAGCTCGGCGGATGTAGGCGCGGCGGCGTGCCGCCGCGCCGGGCACCGGTGTCACCGATCGGTGACGGTGACGTCGCCCGAGCCGGTGGAGATTTCGCCGCGCCCGCTGCCGTCGCCCAGGGTGACCGTGAGCGAGCCGCGGGCCCGACTGGCCGCGGTGCCGCCCGCGGTGACGTCGATGCTGCCGCTGCCAGTCGACACCGCGAGTCGCACCGCGAGGTCGCCGTCCACGTCGAGCGAGACGTCGCCGGAGCCGGTGTCGACCCGCAGGTCGCGCACCTCGCTGAAGTCGCCGGCCAGCCGCACGTCGCCCGAGCCGGTGTCGGCGAGCAGCCGGGGGCCGAAGCCGAGGCCGCGGCCGCGGATCTCACCCGACCCGGTGTCGATGTCCAGGCTGCCGCGGCAGTCGAGCAGCGATACGTTGCCCGACCCGGTGTCGACGTCGATGGACGTCGAGTCGACGGCCGCCAGGGTGACGTTGCCCGACCCGGTGTCGGCCGAGACGGTCTCGCCGACGACACCCGAAACGTCGACTTTGCCCGACCCGGTGTCGACGACCAGGTCGCCCTGGGCATCCCGGACGACCACATCGCCACTGCCCGTGTCGAGTGACTGCGTGGCGACGACCCCCGTCGACTCGATCTGTCCGACGGAGTTGGCGAGGTGGACCCTGGCGCCGGAGGGAACCTCGACCCGCAGGTCGACCCAGAGCGTGGCGGCGTCGCGTTCTGCCGATCGGGAGACCTGGACGCGGCTGCCGAGGTAGGTCAGACGGTTCGACCCGGCACCCACCAGATTGCCGAGCCAGCTGGACTCTCCGTCTTCGGAACCGCTGCTGGCGCGACCCGGGTAGTGGTAGTGGTCGTGTCGGTCGACGGGGTAGCGGGCCTCGAGGACCAGATTACTGCCGCGCTCCCGGCGTTCCAGGGTGATCGATTCGGCCAGCTCGCTGGCACTGCGGCCGGCGGACGCCTCGGCATGAACCTCGGCGACGACGCGCAACCGGGTGCCGGTGGCCGGCACGACGGTCGCCGCGCCGGCCAGGTTGTGGATCTCGACGGTACCGTGGGTCGGCAGGTCGAACTCCTTCTCGATGCGACGGGTTTCGCTGGCGTGGGCCGTCGCCGTGGCGGCGAGCAGGGTGAGGACCGCCGCCGGCCAGGCTCGGCGGGCAGCGCGGGGAACGATTCGGTCGATCGGCATCGGGGACCTCCTGTCGGTTCTTCTTCTTTACCGTCGGCGGGGCCGGAAGGTTTCGCGACAGGGCGGCACGTGGGCGGCCCGGCACCCGCGAGCGGACGCGGTACGATGGCCGGGCAGCGCGGTCGGGCAGTCGAGCCCGCCCGCCTCCGGAAAAGGAGTCCCCATGTCGGTAGCCAAGGTGGTGGAGATCATGTCGTCGTCGACGAAGGGGTTCGAGGACGCCATCCAGTCCGGGATCGCGCGGGCCGACAAGACGCTGGACGGCATCGTCGGAGCCTGGGTCTCCGAGCAGAAGGTGCTGGTCAGCAAGGGGAAGGTGACCGAGTACCGGGTCACCCTGCGGGTCAGCTTCGTGCTCAAGGATTGACGCCGGCGCGGTGCCGGCGACCGGCTCCCCGGTCGCCGGCGGCCCGCTGCGATGACAGACTCGGGGGCTCCGGGAGGATTTCATGTCGCGAACCCTGAGGACACCGAGTCGCCCCGCCTTCGCCGTGCTGCTGCTGCTCGTCGCCGCTCTGGCCGGCAGCAGCCTGTCAGCTGTCGCGCCCGCTTCGACCGCACCCGATCTGTCGGCCGCCGTCGTCCGTCTCCAAGCCGAGCTGGTCGCCCGGCACGGCGAGGCGGTGCGTCCGCGACTGGAGCGCGGTCTGCGCCAGGTCGCCAGCCTGTGGCGGGCCGAGGACGGCGACGTGGCCGCCTTCGAAGAGGTCGTCCGGACCCACTTCGCTCCCGACGAGCCCACCCGCGACGCCATGTTCCGCCGCCTCCAGAGCGCGCTCGCGGACACCGAGGGGCACCTGGTCGAGATCGTGCGGGCGCTGCGCATGCACGCGGACCGCGACGCCGGACCGATCCTGCCGTTCGACGAGATCCTCGCCGGCTATGCGCCGGACGCCCACCTGGTCGACGACCTGTTCGCCAACCGCCTGGCGTTCGTCGTGCTGCTGAACTTCCCGCTCACCACGCTCGACGAGCGGATTGCCGCTGGCGACCGCTGGAGCCGGCGCGAGTGGGCCGAGGCCCGGCTGACACGGCCGTTCGGTCGCCGCGTGCCGCCGGCGGTCGGGCAGGCGGAGGCCGCCGCGGTGGGTGCCGCCGAGACCTACATCTCGCAGTACAACCTCTGGATGCATCACCTGCTCGACGAAGAGGGTCGCCGGCTGTTTCCGGCCGGACAGCGGCTGGCGAGTCACTGGAATCTGCGCGACGAGATCAAGGCCGCCTACGCCGACTCCGACGGGCTGGCGCGCCAGCGGCTGATCGCCACGGCGATGGAGCGCATCGTCGATCAGTCGATTCCGGCGGCGGTGATCGACGACCCGTCGGTCGACTGGTGGCCGGTGTCCAACCGCACCGCGCCGTCGTCGATCGACGACTCGGGCGCCCGCGTGCGGGCCGGCGGCAGTGCGTCGAAGGAGGGCCGCGAGCCCGACACGCGATACGCACGCCTGCTCGACATCTTCCGCGCCGCACGCGAGGCCGATCCGTACTCGCCGGCGGCGCCGACGCTGCCGCGGCGACGCTTCGACGACGACCGCGAACTGCCCGAGCCGCGAGTGCGCGCCATGCTCGAGCAGGTCCTCGCTTCGCCGCTGCTGCCGCGCGTTGCGGCGCTGGTCCAGGCCCGCCTGGGCCGCCCGCTCGAACCGTTCGACATCTGGTACGCCGGTTTTCGCTCCGCCGGCGGTCCGCCCGAGGCGGAGCTCGACCGGCTGGTGGCGGCCCGCTATCCGGACGCCGCCGCCTTCGCGGCCGACATCCCGCGCATCCTCGAAGCGCTCGGCTTCGCCCCCGACCGGGCGCGGCATCTGGCATCGCGCGTCGAAGTGCACCCGTCGCGCGGCGTCGGTCACGCGTACGGCGCCGGCCTGCCGGGTCTGCCGGCCTACCTGCGCACCCGCGTCGAGCCGGGCGGCATGAACTACAAGGGCTACAACATCGCCGTTCACGAGCTCGGCCACAACATCGAACAGACGATCTCGCTCGAGCAGATCGACCATCGCATGCTCGCCGGCGTGCCCAACACGGCCTTCACCGAGGCGCTCGCGTTCACCTTCCAGCAGCGTGACCTGGAGCTGCTCGGCCTGGCGGCGCCGAGCGCCGAGAGCCGGGCGCTGGCGACGCTCGCCGACTTCTGGTCGGCCGCCGAGATCGGCGCCGTCGCGCTGGTCGACATGGAGGTCTGGAACTGGATGTACGACCATCCGGAGGCCACCCCGGCCGAGCTGCGCGAAGCGACGGTCGGAATTGCGCGGTCGGTGTGGAACCGGACCTGGGCACCGGTGATCGGCGTTGCCGACTCCGCGCTGCTCGGCATCTACTCCCACATGATCTCGAGCGTGCTCTACCTGCCCGACTATCCGCTGGGCTACTTCATTGCGTTCCAGATTCGCGCCCAGGCCGAACGCGCCGGGGCCCTCGGTCCGGAGTTCGAGCGGATGGCGCGGCTGGGCGCGATCGGACCGGATCTGTGGATGCAGCAGGCGACCGGAGCCCCGGTCGGGCCGGAGGCGCTGCTCGCGGCCACTGAGGAGGCGGTCGCTGTGCTGGAGGCGGCGGGCGCCGCGGCTCCGGCTCAGAAGCGATAGCCGAACTCGAGTGCGGCGCGGTGGCCCTCGGTCTCGTCGCCCAGCCCGCGCTCGTACTCGCCGTAGAGCCACAGGCCGGCCGGCAGGCGGGCGGTGCCCGACAGTCGTGCCCAGGCGTCGCGCTGCGGGTCGATGTCGGCAAACTCGGTCAGCTGGGCCTCCGCGGCGCCCACGGTGAGCCCGAGGTCGTGCCCGCGCGCGGTGAGCCAGCTGCCGCGCAGGCTCGCCACCCAACCCTCGGCGGTGCCGCCGCTGTAGAGCGTGGCGTCGCCGCCCACCGAGAGTGGCAGACCGCCGCTGCCGCTGTGCAGCACGGACAGCCAGCCGGAGGTCGTCGGGTCGTCGATCTCACGCGCCCGTTCGAGCCCGACGCCGAAGCCGGCGTGCCATCCGCTGCCACCCGTCCAGTCGGCGCCCAGGCGGGCGCCCTCCCGGAAGTGCCGCACGAACACCTCCTCGGGCCGCGGCCGGTCCTCCCAGGTCGGGAAGTTGCGCCGCTGGTCGTAGGAGAGCGAGGCGCGCCACTGCGGTGACAGGCGCACCGAGGCCGCGAGGGCCGCGTTCGAGAGCTGCGACGACTCGCCGGTGACCTCCTCGCGCCAGTCGCGATGCACGTCGATCTCGGCCCGCTGAGAGAGCCACCAGCGCGTGCCGCTGCCGAAGCGGCTCTCGATGGCGAGGAAATCGCGGCTGGTCTCGCCGCTGTCGGCACTCTCGCTGACCGCGCCAATGAGCAGTTCGGACCAGCGCTCACCGGGGCGATCCGGGGCGGATTCCCAGCGGCCCCAGGCCCCCCAGCGGCGGCCCGAGGAGTCCAGCCCGAGCTCGGTGAGGTCGGGCCGGCGGCCGGCGAACGCACCGACGGCGAAGCCGCCGGCCAGCCGGACTTCGGCCAGCGCCCCGTCGAGGTAGCCGAGGGTGGCAAAGCGGCTGGCCGCCAGCCGGCCCAGCTGGACCGTCAGCCGTCCCTCGGGCGGCGCCCAGGAGAGGGCCAGTTCGTGCAGTCGATCGGAGTTCGAGCTGCGCGGCAGCGTCGAGCGGTAGCCGTCGCGCTCCGTGCGTCGGGCGCGCAGGCGCACGCGCAGCGCCAGGGGTCGACCGGCGATCTCGTCGACGCGCAGCGACAGCCGGCCGCCGGTCTCGGTGCTCGTCGGCCCGGCGTCGAAGCCGAGCTGGCGCCAGCCGACGGCCACCGTGCCGGCAGTGCGCATGGTCGGCGCCGGGGGCGCGGTGGCGGGTGGTTCCGTGTACCGCGTCGGCAGCTCGGGGCCCGGAGGCGGTGGTGTGGCGGCTGATTCGGGCGGCGCGGCCGGGGGTGGCGCCAGGGCCTCGACGGGGATCGCCCGGTCGCCGGCGCGCACCGCGGCGAGTGCCCGCACGATCCGGCAGGAGGCTGAGTGCTCGGCCACGAAGTCGACCTCGAGCTCGGCGACCTCCGCGCCGTCGCGGGTGAGGCGCAGCCGGGTGCCGACCGCCAGTCCGGCGGCCCGGCCGGCGTCGAGGTAGACGGCCGTCTCGGAGACGTAGGTGACCAGGATCGGCGCCGGCTGGGCCGCTGCAGCCGTCACTTCGCCGATCAGTGCCAGCAGGGCGACGAGGGCGCCGAGGCTCAGCAGCCGGGCGGTGTCGCCAACCGGCACAGGCCTACTCTCGACCGTCGGGATGGCAGGCATAGCAGGCTCCACTCTCGTAGCGGTAGTTGCGCACGTCGTCGTGCTCGTCGTTCATCTCGGCGCGCGAGTGCTCGTGGCAGGTGACGCACTGGAAGACACGGAAGTTGTTCGGCGCCGTATGGCAGGTCGCACAGCTGCTCCAGGTGCCCCGGTGGGGGCCCGAATCGATGGGGAAGAAGCGCTCGTCGTGGTCGAACGTCGCGCCTTCCCACTGCGCGGTCGAGTGGCAGTTCTGGCAGCTGGTCGGGAAGCCGGCCGAGGCGTGCCGCGGGTTGCGGGTCGCCTCGTAGTCGGCGCGGTGGCAGGAGAAGCAGTCGCGCGGGGTGCCGGCGTATCCGCCGGCGTGGCAGGAGGCACAGTCGAGCGTCGTGTGCGCGCCGGTCAGCTGGAAGGACGGGGGATGGCGGAAGCCGGGCGCCCGCCAGTCGGTAGCGAGGCCCGTGTGACATTGCCGGCAGTCGGCGGGGAAGCCGGTGTGCGGCGGATCGACCACCGCCGCGGCATCGCTGCTGTGGCAGGCGACGCAGTCGGTCGGCGTCTGGGCGAACTGGCTGGGCGGCGCGCCGCCGTGGCAGGCCTCGCAGTCGACACGCGCGTGGGTGCCGAGGAGGGGAAAGAGTGTCGCGGCGTGGGCGCGCACCATTTCGGTCCGCGGATCCCAGCGCCGCGGGTCGTGGCAGCTGGCGCACGACAGGCCGAGTTCTCCGGCATGCGGATCGCGATGGCAGTCCTGGCAGGTCGTGGCGACGCGCGAGAAGACCGGTTGGCGGTGACACTGCGCGCAGGCGGTCACCGCGTGCATGCCGACCAGCGGGTAGCCGGTCGTCTGGTGCTGGAACGGGGCGTCGCGCGGCACCTCCCAGCCGGCGGTGGTGTGGCACTGGGTGCACGCGATCGCCAGCTCGCCGTGCGGGCTCTGCTGGGCGGTGGCCGCCGTCGAGACGCTCAGCGCCACGGCGGCCAGCAGGGCGATGCGCCGGGCGGCCCCGGCGGCCGCGGGTGGTCGGTCCGGGGTCCGGTCGCCGCCGAACTCGATGCCGCAGCGGCGCAGCAGCGCGAACGGCGGGTCGCCGCCGATGAGCACGAAGACATGGTCGTTGTCGAGATGTTCCGTGCGGTCGGCAAAGCGAAGGGTGACCGATTCCTCGTCGATCTGCTCGACCTCGGAGCCGAGGGCGGCGCGCAGTCGGTTGCGTCGGAGCATGGCCTGGATCGCCTCCTGGTTGCGGCGCTTGATGCGATGGAACGACTCTTTGCGATACGAGAGGGTGACGTGGTTGCCGCCGCGGCGGGCAAGGCCGACCGCGGCTTCGATGGCGCTGTCGCCGCCGCCGACGATGAGGATCTTCTGATCGCGATACGAGTCGGCATCGCGCAGCTGGTAGAGCACCTTGGGCAACTCCTCGCCCGACACGCCGAGGCGGCGCGGCGTGCCGCGGCGGCCGAGCGCGAGCAGCACGCAGCGACTGCGGTGCGTGGCGGCCGACGTGCGCACGAGGAGGGGGCTCGCGGCGTCGCTGCCGGCGCGCTCGATCGCTTCCAGCCGTTCGCCGTACCGCACCTCGACCGCGCGGGCGGCGAGGGCGCGACCGAGGATGGTGAGCAGCTCCTCCTTGGCGTACTGCTCCCGTCCCAGCGCCAGGCCCCCGGGCAGTTCGACCGGCCGGGTCAGCACCAGCTTGCGCGCCGGGAACTGGAGGATCGTGCCGCCGAGTCCGTCGGCCTGGTCGACGATCTGGAAGCGCAGGCCGCGCTCGGCGGCGGTCAGCGCCGCCGCCAGGCCGGCCGGTCCGGCGCCGACGATCAGCAGATCCAGCAGGTCCGGCTCGCCGCGCTGAAGGGGGTGACCGGGGTCGGACGCAAGCCGATCGGCCACGGTGTGCGCGACCTGGACGCCCTGGTCGATGGCGTTGCGGATCAGCGCCAGGCCGGTGAGCTCGCCGGCGACGAACAGCCCCGGCACGCTGCTCTCGAGCTGTGGCGAGAGGCGCGGCACGTCCTCGCGCCCGCCCAGGTCGCCCAGGCCGACCCGGATCGCCCCCACCGGGCAGGCATCGGCGCACCGACCGTGGCCGACGCAGCGCAGGCCGTTGACCACCACCGCGACACCGCCGACCACGCCGAGGACGTCGCCTTCCGGACAGGCGCGGGTGCACGCCCCGCAGCCGATGCAGAGGCGCGGGTCGATGAACGGGTACTGCGCCACCGGGCGATCGATGCCCAGGGCGCGCGCCTCGGCCAGCCGGCTGCGGTCGTGCTGGCGCCGGCGCCGGAACGCCAGGGCGTACGGCAGGATGACCAGCGCCGCCAGCGCGCCGGCCAGCGCCCAGAGAGTGGTCGAGGGCAGTTCGAACAGCAGCTTCATCGGCGTACCGAGGTCGGTGCGGTCGTCGAGGACGGTGCGGCGGCGTGGCAGCCGGCGCAGTCGAGCGGCCGTGGCTTCCAGCGCACGAACGACGTCCCGCCGACGGTTTCGGTCGGATGGCAACTGGCACAGGCGACGGTCGCATGCCGGCCGTCGAGCGGGAAGCGGCTGTCGCGCGCGTGGTCGAAGCCGGTGAGCGGTCGGAACGCGTTCGTGGAGTGGCAGGTGGCACAGGCGGTTGCGCCGCCGGTGGCGAACTGGCCCGCGTGCGGGTCGCCGTGGCAGCCGTCGCAGGTGAGCGGGCGGCCGGTCAGCTGGGCGCGGCCGCTGGCGTCGTCCGGATGGCAGGCGCCACAGGCAACCCGCTGGTGGGCGCCCGCCAGCGGAAAGCGCGTCGCGGCGTGATCGAACCGGGCGGGACTCCACGCATCGGCGTCGTGGCAGTGCCGGCAGCCGGCGGCGCCGGCCCGCGTGTCGAAGGCGCCGCGGTGCGGGTCCAGATGGCAGGCGGTGCACGTTGACGCCTCGATGCGAAAAGCGCGCACCGGCGCGTTGGAGGCGCGTCGGAAGGCGACCGGCAGTTGCGAGGCCGGAACCGAGCCGTGACAGGCCGGACAGGGGACGGCCAGGTGCGCGCCGACGAGCGGGAAGTCGGAGGCGGCGTGGTCGGAGGCGTCGAACCGCGCCGGGAGAAAGCCCTCCACCGAGTGGCAGCTGACACAGCTGGTCGGACCGGTGCCGGTCCGTCGGAGCTGGCCGAGGTGCGGGTCGCGATGACAGGTCTCACAGCGATCGGCGGCGGCGATGCGCAGGCCGCCACTGTGGCAGCTCTGGCAGGCCACTGCGCGGTGCCGACCGGCGAGCGGCCAGCCGGTGCGATCGTGGTCGAAGCCCGGGGGGCCGCCGCCGCGCAGACGCCCGTCGAAGCTGTCCGTGCCGTGGCAGCTGGCGCAGTCGGCGCCCAGCCGGCCGCGGTGCGGATCGGCGTGGCAGCTGGCGCAGGTCGGTAGCGGCCGACCGGAGAACTGGCCGAAGACGAGGGTGCGCTCCTGCCCGGTGGGCGGACGATGGCAGTCGGCACAGGCGGTGCGGGCGTGCGCGCCGGTGAGCGGGAAGCGGGTGGCATCGTGATCGATCCCGCGCGGTTCCCGCCAGCTCGTCTGACTGTGGCAGTCGGCGCACGAGCCGGCCTTCATCGTGCCCTCGTGCGGATCGGCGTGACAGCTCGCGCAGGTGGTCGCGAGGCCGAGGAATGTCCGACTCGGGTCGAGCTGGGGCTCGCGCCGCCGCACCGCCGGAGCGACCCGCTCCGCGGTATGGCACTGGCGGCAGGCGACCCGGGCGTGCGCGCCCTCGAGCCGCCAGCCGGTCCGCTGGTGATCGAACCGGTCCTGCCCCTCGGGGAAGTGGACGAGCTCGAACTGCTCGCCGTTGTGTTCGGAGTGACACCGCTCGCAGCGCGCGAAGGCGGGATCGGCGTGCAGGCCGCGATCGCTCGCGACGCGATCGGCCAGAGCGCCATGACAGCTGAAGCAGAGGGCCGGGTCGACTCCCTTGCCGGCGCGGTGACAGGAGAGGCAGTTGCCACTGCCTTCGAGGCGAGCGTGCGGGCTCGAAAGCGGGCCGGGTGAGAGCTGACCGAAGGCCGCCGAGGCCGCGCCGAGCGCCAGCAGGACGCCGACCCGAAGCGAGGGCGCGACCTTCATCGGGCCCCCAGGGCGTAGCCGGTGGCGAAGGCGACGCCGATGTGCACCGCAGCGAACAGGTACATCAGCAGGGCGAACGGCTTGTGGAAAACGTGCCAGTAGTGGAACAGCTCGTGGATCCGCTGCCAGAGCTGGATGCGACGCCGCAGCAGAGCGCGCTGCCCGGCGGCGCGCCCGAGCCGGCGCCAGGTCGCCCGCGGGCTCGCGAGCCTCTATGTGCACCCTCCGGAGCGCAG
>CAZUAT010000026.1:0-38571 GCA_964618415.1 uncultured Thermoanaerobaculia bacterium | reverse complement strand
TCATGCGCGACAAGATCAAGCTCGTCTCCTCGGCCGGCACCGGCTACTTCTACACGACGACGAAGAACAAGAAGACGTCGACGGAGAAGATCCGGATGAAGAAGTACGACCCCAAGGTCCGCCAGCACGTGGAGTTCGTCGAAGAGAAGCTGCGCTGACCCGCCGCCGGCGGCCGGCGATCTGCCGGCTCGCAGCGCACGCCTGACGAGGCCCCGGTTTTTCCGGGGCCTCACTGTTTTCAGCGCGACGATTCCAGTGCGACGTAGAGCGATCGAGCCCGTTTCGCCCTATCCTTCCCCGGCGATGGCCTCGCCGAATCCCGACCCGATGGCCGCCGGCGGGAGCCTGCTCCTGCGCGGTGGACTGCTCCTCACGATGGACCGCACGGGGACGGTGCTCCCCGAGGCCGACCTGTGGATCGAGCGCGGCCGGATCGCCGCCATCGGGCGCGACCTCCCGGAGTCGGCGGGCGCTGAGGTCCTCGACGTGCGCGGCTGCGCCGTGCTGCCCGGCCTCGTGCAGGGCCACCTCCACCTCGGCCAGACGCTGTTCCGCGGCCTGGCGGAGGAGCGACGTCTACTCGCCTGGCTGCGCGAGCGGATCTGGCCGCTCGAGGCGGCGCACGACGCCGAAAGCGCCTACTGGTCGGCACAGCTTGGTGCCCTCGAGTGTCTGCTGGGCGGCACGACCACGATTCAGGAGATCGGCCTGGGGCCGGAGGCCGAAGCGCTCGTCGACGGCATCGTGGACTCCGGCCTGCGCGGATTCGCGGGCAAGTGTCTGATGGATCGCGGGGAGGGTCTGCCGGAACGCCTCGCCGAGTCCACCGACCGCTGTCTGGCGGAGGCCGAGGCGGTGGGTGAGCGAGTCGCGCGGCGCAGCGGCGGGCGGCTGCGGCCGGTGCTCAACCCGCGCTTCGCTCTCTCCTGCTCGCCGGAGCTGCTGCGCGGTGTCGCCGCGCTGGCGGCCAGGCACAGCTGGCCGGTGCACACCCACGCGCTCGAGCAGCGCGAC
The DNA here is from genome assembly GCA_964618415.1 of uncultured Thermoanaerobaculia bacterium. GTDB lineage: Bacteria > Acidobacteriota > Thermoanaerobaculia > Multivoradales > JAGPDF01 > JACTMI01. Next base: position 37,557 of record CAZUAT010000026.1, on the reverse strand, counting down.
GAGACGGCCGAGGTGCGACGCCGCAGCGGCGGGCGCGACGAGATCGAACTGTTCGACGATCTCGGCCTGCTGGCACACGACCTGCGCATCGCCCATGGGGTGTGGCTGGCGCGGCGGCACTGGCCGATGCTGGCCCGACGGCACTTCTCGGTCGTCCACTGCCCGAGTTCGAACCTCAAGCTCGGCTCCGGCATCGCGCGTGTCTACGGCATGCGGCGGGCGGGAATCCCCGTCGGCATCGGGGCCGACGGCGCGCCGTGCAACAACCGCCTCGACGCCTGGACCGAGCTGCGGCTGGCGGCGCAGCTGCAGGCGCTGCGCTGCGGTCCGGGCGCGCTGTCGGGGCGCGACGCCCTCGCGCTGGCGACCCGGGAAGGCGCGCGGGCGCTCGGTCTCGAGGCCGAGATCGGCTCGCTGGAGGTCGGCAAGCGGGGCGACCTGGTCGTGCTTTCCCTCGGCAGTCCGGCGCTCACCGCCGCAGAGGACGTCGATCCGCACGATCGCATCGCCTTTGCCGCTTCGGCGGCCGACGTGCGCGACGTTGCCGTGGAGGGTGAGCTGCTGGTCCGGGACCGCTGGCCGACGCGGCTCGACGTCGAGACGATCGTCCGTCAGTCGGCGGCTGCCGCCGACCGAGTCGTCCGCCGCGCCCGGCTCTGACAGGGCCGGGCGGTGCGCCAGCTTCTGTCTGTCGCAGAGGTGGTGTAGAATCGGGTCGTTCCCGACGGCTGCGCGACCCGACCGGTCCGCCCGACGTCGCGTTTCGGGTTCGCCTCCGCTCCCACGACCAGGAGCGGAACGTGACCCAGACCCAGACCCTTCCCGCAGTCCCCCCCAGCGCCTCCCGGCACGAGATCGCCTGGGAGGAGATGTTCGACCGCCATCAGTGCCGCGTGCGAGACGAGATCCGTCGCCGTCTGCTCGATCTCGGCGAGCCGTGCGACCGTGAACGACTGGACGACCTCGCGCAGGAGGTCTGGTGCCACCTGCTGCGCCGCGACCGCCGGGATCGCCCCGGGCCACGCCTTGCCAACGAGGGCGAGACGGCGAACTACATGCGCAGCGTCGCGCGCACGGTGGTACTCGACCGACTGCGCTACGAGAGCGCCCGATCGCGAACCGCGCACGGCGCGGTCTCGCTGCAGGACGTCCCCTGGTTCGACACCCTGTGGATCGATCGCCGCTCCTGCCCGGAGCGACGCGCCGATGCCCGATCGACGCTGCGGGCCTACCTGGCCATCTGTCGCTCCCTCCTGGGCCGCGGCGCCGACTCGGCCGGGCAGGTGCGGGTGCGCATGCGGGCGCTGCGCCTGGCGTGGTTCCTCGGCCTGTCGTCGGTGGACGTCGCCAGACGGCTGGGCGGTGGCTGGACGACCAGCCGGGTCGACTCGCTGCTGCACCGTGTCCGCGGTCGCCTGACCGCGCACGGCTTGCCCGTCCCCGTTCGCCCGACGCGCTGACGCCGCGCCCGGCTCAGTCGCGGCGGCTGGGCAGGTTCGCTACCGTCGGGGGTGCGGGGTTGGCGGTGCGGTGCGCCAGCAGCTCGGCGGCGCGCGGGAACAGCTCCAGCGCCGTCTGGATCTGCACGTCTCCGGCCGCCAGCACCTGGTGCGAAGCCTCGATTCCGTACTTCGAGGCCAGCGCCTCGGCGCGGATCTGACGCAGCGCCACCTCGCGGACTTCGGGCTCGGCAAGCCCGGAAGCGATCGCCTCGGCGTCGTCGATCTCGTGCGCCACGGCCCAGGTCATGAACTCGTCGAGGATGTCGGGCTCGGGCTGCCAGGTCCGGGCCAGGTCCGGGTGGGCATCGGCGTACTCGACCCCGAAGTTGAAGAACGCCGCGCGGGTGAGCAGGAACTGCAGGTAGGGCGCCAGCTCGGCCGGCTCGACCTCCACGTCCGGCGTGATGCCGCCGCCGCCGTAGACCGTGCGGCCCGTGTCGGTCGTGTAGGCGGGGCCGAGGTCGACCGGCGCGTCGCCGTTCTCCCGCGCTTCGACATCGGACCGCGTCTGGTAGTCGAAGAACGACTCGTAGTCGCGCTGGATCAGCCGTCCCGACGGGGTGAAGTACTTGGCGGTGGTGAGGGCGAGGCCGGCGCCGTAGTTGAGGTTGTAGACGGTCTGCACCAGGCCCTTGCCCCACGTCGGCGTCCCGACCACCAGGCCGACGTCGTGGTCCTGTACCGCGCCGGAGACGATCTCGGAAGCCGATGCGGTGCCGCTGTTGACGAGCACGATCAAGGGCAGCCCGAATGGCGGGTAGCCCCCACCGGCTTCGAACGACTGCCGCGAGTCGCGGACCCGTCCTCGTGTCTCGACGACGGATGATCCGCGCGGCAGGAACTGCTCGGAGACGGCGATCGCCTGGTCGAGCAGGCCGCCGCCGTTGTTGCGCAGGTCGAGAATCAGCCGCTCGAGCCCCTCGCCGCGCAGCCTCTCGAGGGCGTCGGACAGTTCGTCGGCAGTCGAGCGCGAGAAGTCACTCACTGAGATGTAGCCGGTCCCTGGCTCGATCATGTAGGCATAGCGCACGGTCGTCTGGGGGATCTCGTCGCGCACCACCGTCAGCTCGAGCGGCTCGGGCAGGCCCGCGCGCAGGATCGTGATCCGGACCTCGGTGCCCTTCGGGCCCTTGAGGCGCGACACCGCCTCGTCGAGCGCCAGCTTGGCCGTCGGCTCGCCCTCGATCCGGTCGATGATGTCGCCGGCCCGGATCCCGAGCCGCGCCGCCGGCGAACCTTCGAGCGGCGAGATCACCGTCAGTCGACCGCCCCGGTTGCCGATCAGGATCCCGAGGCCGTAGAAGCTGGTCTGCTGCTTCTCGCGCATGCGCGCGTAGTCTTCCGGCGACAGGAAAGAGGAGTGTGGATCGAGTGTGCGCAGCATCCCGTCGATCGACGCGAAGACCAGGTCGCGGTAGTCGACCTGCCGGCCGTAGCGCTCGTGGGCCACGGTCACCAGCTCGGCGAATCGGTGCAGGTCGTCACGCACCGAAGCCGAACCAGAACCCAGCCGGTCCCCGGCGACGGCACCGGAGACGGTCGAAGCGATCAGGACGAGGAGGGCGGCGAGTCGCCAGCGGCGGCGCACCGGCGCAGGCTAGCACAGGGATTGCGCTGCGGCGGGGCGCCGCGGAGCTGCCGCTCGCCCCGACTTCGGGTTGACCTCGGGGGGGCGGGCGGCGATGATGCGGCCGGAGGCCACGTGCTCGGATCGCTCGGTTTGCCGGAAATCCTCTTCATCCTGGTGCTGGCGTTGCTCCTGTTCGGGCCGCGCCGGCTGCCGGAGATCGGCCGCACGATCGGCAAGGGGCTGGGCGAGTTCCGCCGTGCCAGCAACGAGCTGCGACGCTCGATCGAAACCGAGATCGCCCTCGAGGAGGCGCCACCGGTGCGGCGGCCGACGCCGGTACCTCCGAGCGCTGCCAGCGTGCCGGCGCCCGCCGAGCCGGTCGCCGACGGCGCGGCAGCCGGGGCGCGTCCGCCCGCCGACACCCCGTCCGAGCCCGCCTGAGGCGATGTCGCTGCAACCGGAACCGCGCCGGGGCGACGCCGCTCCGGAACGCCCCGAGGAGTTGCCCCGCATGTCGCTGCTCGAGCACCTCGACGAGCTGCGCCGGCGGCTGATCCGCGTGGTGATCGCCCTGACGGTCGGCATGCTGGCCTGCTTCAGCTGGGCGCCGGAAATCTGCCAGCTGCTCGCGCGGCCGATCTACAAGTTCCTGCCCGAGGGGTCGCGCCTGGCCGTGCTCGGTGTGACCGACTCGTTCGTCCTTTACTTCAAGACCGCTCTGCTCGCCGGGACGTTCCTGGTCTTCCCGGTGATCCTGTGGCAGATCTGGCAGTTCGTCGCTCCGGGCCTGTACGCCAAGGAGCGGCGCTGGATCGGACCGTTCGTGGCGCTGGGGTGGCTGTTCTTCCTGGCGGGCGGCGCGTTCGCATACTTCGTCGCCTTTCCGTTCACCGTTCAGTTCCTGCTCGAGATGGCCGCGGACTTCGAGCCGGTGATCACCGCCGAGCGGTATTACGGCTTCCTGCTCACCATCGTGCTCGGCCTCGGGCTGATGTTCGAACTGCCGCTGGCGCTGACGCTGGCGGCGCGCGTCGGTCTGGTCGACGCGCGCTTCCTGCTGCGCAACTTCCGGTGGGCGGTATTGATCATCGTCTTCGCCGCGGCGTTGCTCACCCCGACCGCGGACGTGGTGAACCTCTCCCTGTTCGCGGTGCCGACGATCGGGCTCTATCTGCTCGGGGTCGGAGGCGCGGCGGTCATGGGGCGCCGCCGGGCAGCGCCCCCGGCGCCCCCGCCATTCGATACCCCGGACGGCGACTCCGCGAACGCCAGCGCCTCGTTGCGATAAGACTCGCGGCTGACCTCGTCGATGCGCGACGACGGCAGCAGGTGGACCAGCTCGGCGTAACGCGCCGCCGCAGACTCGAAGCGACCTCTCCGCGCGTCGATGCGCGCCAGCTCGCGCAGGGCGAGCAGCGCCTGGCCGGTCGCCGGCCCGGCGCGGTCGACCCAGATCGCGCGTCCCCGCTCGAGGGCCTGCTCGGCCTCGTCGAAGCGGCCCAGCTCCGCGAGCGCCACTCCGAGGTAGTTCCAGCTGTTGCCGACGTGCGGATGCCCCTCACCGAGCCTGGTGATGCGCGCAGCCAGGATCTCCCGGTGTTCACGCGCGCGCTCCTCGGGGTCGGGAACGGTCGAGGCGAGGTTGCTGCGCAGGGCGAGCGTGGTCGGGTGGTCGTCTCCGAGCGCCGGGCGTTCGATCGCCAGCGCCTCGGTGAACAGCGCCCGGGCGCGCTCGGGGTCGGACTCTCGAGTGCGCATCGCCATCGCCACCAGCGCGCCGCCGAGGTCGAGAGGGTCGGCTCCGGGTGTGCTGCGCAGCAGCAGGATCGCTCGCTCGAGCATTTCGGCGCCCGGCTCGCCCCGCGTCAGGGCTCCCAGTTCGAGCAGCACGCGCGCTTCGACGAGCGGACGCATCGGACCATCGGCGAGAGCCGCGTGAGCAGCGGTCACCTCCGCAATCGCGCCGTCGAGGTCGCCGGCCATGTGCAGCACGCGCGCATAGTCGAGCCGCAGGGGCGCCAGCTCGGGTGCCGACTCGCCGAGCCGTCGGATCTCGTTGTCACGGGTACTCTCGAGCATCGCCCGGGCGCGCGCATAGGCGCCGCGCTCCAGGAGGATCTTGCCCAGCGCGTGGTAGACGGCGGCCTGCACCTCGGGCTGGGCACCCAGCGATCGGGCACGGTCCTCACCGCGTGCCAGCAGGTCGTCGATCCGGACGCTGTCGCCGGCCGCACCCTCGGTCGGGTCGGTGCCGCCCAGTATGCTGATCAGCAGGTCGACCACGGCCCCCGCTTTCGCCGCCTCGGCGGCCGCCCGGTTGCGCTCGTCGCGCGCCCGCAGCGACTGCACGGTGGCGACCAGCGACAGGGTGAGCAGGCCGACTGCGGCCACCGCCGCAATCGCGACGGCGATCCGATGGCGGGAGACGAAGCGCGAGGCGCGGTAGGCGAACGAGTCGGGGCGCGCGCTGACCGGCTGGCCGGCCAGCCAGCGGTCGACGTCGTCGCCCATCTGGCCGGCGGACGGATAGCGGCGCTCCGGTTCGGTGCGCAGCGCCACCGAGACGATCGCCGCCAGGTCCGGATCCGGAAAGCTCTCCGCCGGGCCTGCCGATTCCCGTTCGAGATCGGGTGGCGGTTCACCCGTCGCCATCTCGTGCAGGAGCAGACCGAGTGCCCACACGTCGGTGGCCGTGGAGGCGACGTTGCCCGAGCGCTGCTCCGGCGCGGCGCGACCGGGCGTCATCGGTGCCGGGGCGGCGAGGGTGAGCTCGACGTCTGACGGCTCCGGGTCGAGCAGCTTGGCGATCCCGAAGTCGAGCAGGCGGATCTCGCCCTCCGGCGTGACCAGGATGTTGGACGGCTTGAGGTCGCGGTGCACCACGAGATTCGAGTGCGCCGCCTGCACCGCCCGGCACAGGTCGACAAACAGCCGCATCCGCGCCCGCAGGTCGAGCTGCTGCTGATCGCAGTAGTCGGTGATCGGCAGCCCGTCGACGTACTGGAGCACGATGTACGGCCGACCGTCGGGAGAGGTGCCTCCGTCGAGCATCGGGACGACCGACGGATGCGTGAGCCGCGCCAGCAGCTCGCGCTCGCGGCGGAACCGTTCCAGCAGATCGTCGGTTGGCCACCGGGTGCGCAGCAGCTTGACCGCGGCGCGCTGCTCGAAGTCGCCGGCGGTGCGGTCGGCCAGGTGGACCTCGCCCATGCCGCCGCGCGCGATCAGGCCGCGCAGCCGCCAGCCCCCGATCACCGTTCCCGGCGGTGCGACGGTAGCGTCGCGCGTATCGGCCAGCGACTCCAGCTCGAGGGCGCCCTCGGTGCCGGCCACCTCCAGCATCGCCTCGACCTCGGCGCGCAGCCCGGGCCTGCCGGCGCACGCCTCATCGAGCAGCCGGCTGCGCTCGGTCGGGTTGAGCGCCGACGCACGCTCGAACAGCCCCGCCAGCTCGTCCCACGAGTGCTGGCTGTGGCGGCGAGTCATCGGTACGCGGTCCTCACTCTTTCGATGGCGTCTTTCCGTCGCCGGATCGGACAACGGTCTCCGCCTGATCGCCGCGGATCTCCTTGCGCAGCCAGGCCCGACCGGCCTCCCAGTCGCGCTGGACGGTCTTGGTCGAGACGGCGAGCACGGTGGCGATCTCGTCCGAGGTCAGGCCTCCGAAGATCCGCATCTCCACGACTCGCGCCGCCCGTGGCGCGTCCTGCTCCAGCCGGGCGAGCGCCGCGTCCACGGCCAGCGCCTCGCCAGCGGCGCGATCGGAGAGCAGCTCGGCGACCTCGTCGAGCGGCACCGCGCCGGCTCCGCCGCCGCGCTTGAGCCGGCGCCGCGCGCGGGCGTGGTCGATCAGCACCCGCCGCATGGTGTTCGAGGCGACGGCGAAGAAGTCGAGCCGGTCCGCCGCGACGATCCGCCGCTGGTCGAGGAGGCGAAAGTAGGCCTCGTGGACGAGGGCGGTCGTCTCCAGCGTGTGACCGCTGCGCTCGCCGCGCAGGCGTGCCCGGGCGAGGCGCCGCAGCTCGTCATAGAGGAGCGGGACCAGCCGGTCCAGAGCGCTGCGGTCTCCGGCGCGCAGGCGCGCTAGCCAGACGGTGACCTCACCGGTCTTCGACGGGTCGTCGCCGCCAGCACCGTGCGGGGGATGTCCAGATCCGGAGTCGGTCGGCGCCATGTCGTTCAGAAACGGTCTGGGGTGCGGATCTCCGGTTCGAGCGTACTCCAGTCCCCGACGGCGTGCACGTGGGCGGTTCCACCGCTCGCCCCGGCCCAACTCTCGATCGAACTGGAAGGACGTATTCATGTTCCGGATCTCCCGAATTCCGCCGATGCCCGCCGCGGCCCGGCACATCGTTGCTCTGGGGCTGTTGCTGGCAGGCGTCGCCGGCGGTGCGCTGGCGGCGGTCATCGAAGTGACTACGCTCAACGACACCGACGTCAACGACGGCCAGTGCTCCCTGCGCGAGGCGATCGAGGCGGCCAACCTCGACCAGGCCTGGAACGGCTGCCCGGCCGGCAGCGGCAGCGACGAGATCCAGTTCGTCGTCACCGGCACGATCGCGCTCAACGCCGACCTGCAGGAGATCGCTGGACCGCTCGCCATCGTCGGGCCCGGCCGCAGCCTGCTGGTCGTCGACGGCGGCAGCCAGCACTCGGTCTTCCGGATCGACGCCGTCGGCTCCGCCCTGCTCGAGATCTCGGACCTGACGATCACTCGGGCGGCGGGCGGCTTCGGCTCGGCGCTCGCCCTGGCGATCGACGATTCGGCGACGCTGCGGCGGGTGCTGATATCCGACAGCACGGCGCAGTTCGGCGGCGCCGTCCACGCCGACGACGCCGGCGAGCTGTCGATTCTGGAGAGCGAGCTGCGCGGCAACCGCGGCAACCTCGGCGGCGGCGGTGTCTGGATCAGCGCGTCGCAGGCGCTCTTGGTGGCCGACTCGACGGTGGCCGGCAACTTCGCCGGACCGACCGACGGCACGACCGACGCCAACGGCGGCGGGCTATTCCTCGCGGGAACTCCGTTCGAGATCCGGCGCTCGACCCTGTCGGGCAACGGCGCGCGCGGCCACGGCGGCGCGGCCTACATCTCGAACGCCGAAGGTCTGCTGCGTTCCTCGACGGTGGTGCTCAACTTCGCCGACCCGGACAACGACGGCCACAACGGCGGCGGTTTCCGACTCGAGAATCTGGCCGAGGTCGACGTGGCCAACTCGGTCGTGGCGGCCAACCTGACCTCGACCGCCGGTGGCGCCGAGCCGGATTTCTCGGTCTCGAACAGCACCGTCACCAGCCTGTCGTACAACTGGATCGGCAATCACGCCGGAGCCGAGACGGCGTTCCCGGCACCGACCGTCGCCGGCACGCCCAACATCAACTCCGACTACGTGGGCACGCCGGGGGCGGTGCTCAATCCGGGCCTCGGACCTCTGGCCAACTACGGCGGCCCGACCCGCACGCATCACCCGCTGGTGACCAGCGGGCTGCTCGACCAGGCCAACTGCCCGGGGGCGACGCGCGACCAGCGCGGCTTCCGCAATCTCGACACCGACCTGCGCACCGTCGATCTTCCGGCGGTGCCGAACCTCGGCGACGGCTGCGACATCGGCGCAGTGGAGGGCGGTGCCGAGTCGACCGATTCGATGCCGTTCCTCGACGGCTTCGAGAGCGGCGACACTGCGGGCTGGTCGGCGGTGTCGCCGTGAGGACGCGCCTGCGCGGCCTTCTCGCCGCTGTGGCGCTGCTCGCCGGCCTGGCGGCGGCGGACCGCGCCGATGCGGCGACGCTGATCGTCGACACCCTGCTGGACGTCGAGGTCCTGGACGGGCACTGCTCCCTGCGCGAGGCGCTCATCGCCGCCGGCAACGATGCCCCTTGGCGCGACTGCCCTGCCGGATCGGGCATCGACACGATCAAGATCGACGTCAGCGGCACGATCGAGCTCGGCGGCGACCTGCCGCCGCTGGTCGGCGACGGCGTGCTGCTCGACGGGCAGGGGTTGCTCGACACTGTGATCGACGGCGATGGCCAGCATCGGATGTTCGTGGTCGAAGCGGGCGAGGTCAACTTCGTGTTCGGACTGCGAGCGCTGACCCTGCGCAACGGTCGGGCGACGGAGAACGGTGGCTGCGTGGCGTTCGGCGAGGCCGGCTCCGACTCGCTCTTCGTCGCCCTCCGAGTGCGGTTCGAGGGCTGCAGGACGGACGGCGACGGCGGTGCGATCTGGCTCGGCTGGATCCGTGTCGGCGAAATCGTCGAGTCGTGGCTGGTCGGCAACCAGGCGGCCGGTCACGGCGGCGCGGTGCGGGCCGACGGCAGCTGGGATCTGCTGCTTCGCGACTCGACGATCTCCGGCAATCGCGCCGGCACCGGCCAGGTCTCAGGCTCCGGCGGGGGACTGCTCGTCGCGTTCACCCGTCTCCAGGTCGAGCGTTCGACTTTCTCCGAGAACCTCGCTCTGGCCAACGGGGGCGGTCTCCACATCTCCTCGTCGACGGCCACCCTCTCCCGCGTGATCGACTCGACGATCGTCGGCAACCGGTCGGGTGTCGAGGGCAGCAGCGGCTCCGCCGGTGGCGGCATTGCGCTGGCAGCGGCCGCAGAACTCGAGATCACCAACAGCATCGTGGCGCTGAACTTTCAGGACGCACTGGGGGTGCCGGACGATCTGCTCGACGGTCCGTCAGCGGTCTTCAGCAGCGAGGGTTTCAACTGGATCGGGGTCAACCGCAATGTGACCGACGCCTTTCCAGCCCCACCGACACCCGGGGTACCGAACATCCACGGGGACTGGGTAGGGACCAGCGCCGCACCGCTCGACCCCGGACTCGAGCCGCTCGCCAACTACGGGGGGCGGACTCCCACTCATCGCCCCGTGCCCGGCAGCCCGGTGCTCGATCTCGGCTCCTGCCCGTCGGCGGCGCGCGATCAGCGGGGGTACAGCGATCCGGACACCTCGCTGCGCCCATACGACGATCCGAAGCTCCCCGACGGGTTCGACGGCTGCGACATCGGTTCGGTCGAGTTCCATCCTGCCGACCTGCCCGGCGATCCGATGCCGTTTCTCGACGGCTTCGAGAGCGGCGACACGGAGGCGTGGTCGCTGGTGGCGCCGTGAAGCCGGCCGGTTCGGCGGCGGGTGCGGGCCTGCTGGCGGCGATCGTCGCCGCCGCCGGTGTGGTCGCCGCGCCGGCGGTCGCGGCACAGCTCGCCGTGACGACGCTGGCCGACCTCGACCTCGTCGACGGCGACTGCTCGCTGCGCGAGGCGATCCACGCCGCCAACGACGACTCGCCGTACGGTGACTGCCCGGCCGGGGAAGGCGACGACCGGATCGAGCTGACGCTCCCCGGCACCATCGTCCTCACCGCCTCGCTGCCGCTGCTGGGGGAGGGGCTGACCGTTGCGGGACTGGCGGCCTCCGAGTCGGGGATCGACGGCGGTGGCCTGTACCGGATCTTCTCGCTGCCGGGGCCGGCAAACGGCGCGACCGACCGGCTGCGGCTCGAGCGGCTGCATCTCGCAGACGGTCGGGCGGCGTCCGGAGGCGCGGTCGCAGTCGGTGCCGGCCGGTCACTCGAGCTCGTCGACTGCGTGATCGAAGGGAGCGTCGCCGAGCAGTTCGGCGGCGCAGCGGCGGCGCTCAACGCCGACTCGGTCTGGATCGAGCGCTCGGTCGTCGCGGGCAGCGTGGCACTCGGCCGCGACGGCGGCGGCGTCGCGGTGACGTTCGCGAATCGACTCGAGATCGTCGATTCGACCCTGGCCGGAAACTCGGCGGCGGTGGGCTCCGGCGGCGGACTGCTGGCTTACCTCGTCGACCAAGTGACGATCCGCCGCTCCACGATCTCGGGCAACGTCGCCGGCGACCACGGCGGCGGGATCGAACAGGTGGGGGGCACCGGCGAGCTCGCGTTCGCCACCGTGGTCGACAATCGCGCCGACACCGACGACGAACCGGGCGGCTGGGGCGGCGGGATCGATCTGGCCGGCGTCGGCGGCAGCCTGACGCTGGTCGACAGCGTAGTCGCGGGCAATCTGGACGCCTCACCGGACGATGCGGACTGTCCCGATCTCAACGAGCGCCTGACCGCCGATCTGCTCAGCGGCGGCTTCAACCTGATCGGAATCCATGGCTGTGTCGAAGGCCGGTTTCCAGCCGGCTTTCCGAACGGCAACGGCGACTTCGTCGGGACTCCGGACGATCCACTCGATGCCGGCCTGAGTGGCCTCGGGCAGTTCGGCGGTCCGACGCCGACGCATCGGCCCGCGGCCGATTCCCCGCTGCTCGACCGTGGGGGCTGCCCCGGCGAACTGGCCGATCAGCGCGGCTGGAGCGATCCGACGAGCGGCCTGCGGATCGTGGACGTGCCGTCGATTCCCGACTTTGCGGACGGCTGCGACATCGGTGCGGTGGAGCGACATCCGGATCCGTTGCCGGATCTTCCGTTCGCCGACGGCTTCGAAACCGGCGACACGAGTCGCTGGAGCGGGGCGGTCGAGGGACTCTAGCCAGCCGCCGTCAACGAGCGGCAGGTTCCGGCGGTCGCCTGCGTCAATCGGACGGCTCCGGCGGCCGCCTTCGCCAGCGCCGGTGCATCCAGACCCACTGGGCCGGGACGCGGCGGATCCAGGCCTCGATGCGGGCGGTCATCGCGGCGGTGGCCGCGGTCGGGTCGGGCGGCAGGTCCAGCGGCGGCTCGACGACGGCGCGGTGGCGGCCGTCGTCGCGTCGCTCGATGAAGACCGGCAGCACGGTCGCCCCGAGCCGCAGAGCGATCTCCGCCGGTCCGACCGGCGTCCATGCCGGGCGGCCGAAGAAATCGACCCATACCCCCTCGACCCGCGTGTCCTGGTCGATCAGCATGCCCAGCGCCCCGCCGGAGCGCAGCGTGCGCAGCAGCTCGCGAGCGGCGCCCGCCGTGCCGCGCACGATGGTGCGGGTGCCGAAGCGTGCCCGCAGGTCGAGCAGCGAAGCCTGCAGACCGGGGTGATCGAGCTGCCGTGCCACCACGGCCATGCCCAGCCCGCGGACGTTGAGTGCCGCGGCGAGCAGCTCCCAGTTGCCGCAGTGGCCGGTCAGGATCAGGAGCGGTCGCCCGGCCGCGCGCGCCATCTCGATCCGCTCCCAGCCCTCGAAGTCGACGAGCGCAGCCGCTTCGCGCGCCCCCTGCGAGCGCAGCCAGAGGCACTCGCCGAGCATGGTGCCGAAATGCCGGAAGCTGGCGCGACCGAGGGCTGCCCGGTCGGAGGTCCCGCGGTCGGGAAAGGCGATGGCGAGGTGGTCGAGAGTGCGGCGCCGGTCGCGCCGCGCCAGGTGCCAGCCGACTGCGCCGAGGGCGCTGCCGGCGCTCTGGGCGCCGGGGCGGTCGAGGCGACCGACCAGGCCGGTCAGCAGGCGATCGAGGTGCGCGAGCAGGATCGCCCGCACAGGTCGGCGGGCGAGGGTTGCCTCAGGCTCCACGGTCGGGTTCGACCGGCGGCTCACCGCGGGCGGTGAGGATCCGGTCCACCAGCTCCCGCACACAGCCGGCGCCGCCGGCCCGCTCGGTGACGAAGTGGGCGGCGGCCCTCGCCTCGACGGCGGCGTCGGAGGGGGCTGCGGCGAGCCCGGCGAGCGCCAGCGCCGACAGGTCGGGCAGGTCGTCGCCCATGAAGGCGCACTGCGCGGCCGTCGCAGCGTGACGGGTGAGCAGGTCGGCGAGCGCGGCGCCCTTGTCGGGGCTGCCCTGCAGCACCTCGTCGACGCCTAGCTCTGCGGCGCGCCGGGCGACGATCGCGCTGGAGCGGGCCGAGAGGATGGCCACCCGCAGGCCCGCGGCACGGGCTTGCTGGATGGCCAGGCCGTCGCGCACGTGGAAACTCTTGAACAGCTCCCCATTGGGGCCGAAGTGGAGTCGCCCGTCGGTCAGCACGCCGTCGACGTCGAGCACCAGCCAGGCAAGTTCGCGGGCGCGGCGGTCGAGCTCGGCAGTCCAGACTCCGGGAGGCGTGTCGCTCATTGGTTGGTCCCGATCCGGCGGGGTCAGAAAAGCTCGAGGCCCCAGAGGTCGTGCAGGTGGACGATTCCTTCCAGCTGGCCCTGCGCGTCGACGACGAACAGCGAAGTGATCCGGTGCTCTTCGAGCACCCGCAGCGCGGCAGGGGCCAGCTGCTCGCCGTCGATGGTGCGCGGGTCCGGGCGCATGCACGCGCCGGCGGTGCTGCCGATGACGTCGTCGCCGCGCTCGAGCATCCGTCGCAGGTCGCCATCGGAGATGCAGCCGAGCAGTCGGCCGGTTTCGTCGGTCACCGCCGTGATGCCGAACCGCTTGCGCGACATCTCGTAGATGGCGTCGCGCATGGGGGTCGTGGCGAGGACGCGGGGCACGTCGGTGCCGCCGTGCATCAGCTGATGGACCCGCAGCAGCTGCTTGCCGAGCCGGCCGCCCGGGTGGAAGCGCGCGAAATCGTCGGGAGTGAAGCCGCGCGCCTCGAGCAGCGCCATGGCCAGCGCGTCGCCCAAGGCAAGCGTGGCGGTGGTCGAGGCGGTCGGCGCCAGATTGAGCGGGCAGGCCTCCTTGTCGATCGACACCGCCAGGTGCACGTCGGCTGCCCGGGCCAGCGGGCTCGAGGGATTGCCGGACATGGCGATGAGCGGGATTCCCTGGCGGGTGAGCACTTCCACCAGCCGCAGCAGTTCCTCGGTGGTGCCGGAGTAGGAGGCCGCCAGGACGACGTCGCCCTCCACGATCATCCCCAGGTCGCCGTGGATCGCTTCGGCCGGGTGGAGGAAGAAGGCCGGCGTGCCGGTCGAGGCGAGGGTGGCCGCGATCTTCTTGAGCACGATGCCGCTCTTGCCCATGCCGGTGCAGACCACCCGGCCCGGCGCGGCCCGGATCCGCTCGACGGCGCGATCGAACGATTCGTCCAGGCGCGCCGCCAGCCCGCCGACGGCCGCGGCCTCGATCTCCAGCACTTCGCGCGCGACCTCCCGCGGGGTTCTCGCCATCGGCCGGCGAGTATATCGACGGGCCGGCGGGCCGGTTTGCGTGTTCGGGGCACGGATTGCGAAACCAGGGAAGAGGCAACTTTCGAGCGCAGGCAGACCCGCTGTGCGGGCAGGCCGGTCCGGCGACCGGCAGCCCGCCGGGCTGGACGGCGACGAGGACAGGAGAGAGCGATGAGAGTCGAGACGAGCACGACGAAGGCCGGCGGCGGGCGCACTGGCCGGATCAGGGGGCGGCGCACGGTCCGGGTCACGAGCTGGCTGGCGGCCATGGGGATCGCCGCAACGGCCACCGCAGCGGTCGGTCAGGTCTGGGAGGTCGACAATCGTGCGTTCACCCTGACCGGAGGCAGCCAGGCCGACGCCTACTACGGGGCCACCGTGGCGAGCGGCGACTTCAACGGCGACGGCTATCCGGATCTCGCTGTCGGCGCACCGCGATTCGACCACAACGGCTCGGTCACCGATTCCGGTCGGATGGAGATCCGGTTGGGCGGACCGAACGGACTCGCCCCGTCCATTCTCTTCGGCACTTCTGGCAGCGTCGCCCAGATGGAGTACGGCAAAGCGATCGTGTTTGGTGACTTCAACGGCGATGGCAAGGACGAACTCGTGGTGGGCGCGCCGGGCTTCGACACGGGTGGGGAGGATCAGGCCGGCCGAATCTACGTCTACGAAGACGGCGTGGGAGGCTCCGTCCAGTTCGATCAGAACACCGGCTCGATCCAGGACAGCGCCGAGCCGTTCGACCATTTCGGGGCGGCGCTCGCGGTCGGCGATTTCGACAACGACACCTTCGACGACCTCGCGATCGGCGTGCCCGGCGAGAATTTGGAGGGCCCGCCGGCCAACCTGGATGCCGGGGTGATCCAGATCCTCTACGGCTCGCCTACCGGCCTGACCGACGTCGGCAACCAGCGCTTCACGCAGGCCGCCCTCGGCGGTGTCCAGGCCAATGCGCGCTTCGGTTCGGTCCTCGTGGCGGGCGACTTCGATGACGATGACACCTACTACGACCTGGCGATCGGCGTGCCGGAGCGCGACGTCGCCGGGATCAGCGACGCCGGCCAGGTGGTGATTCTGCGCGGCACCGCCACCGGGCTGCTGACCACCAACTCCCAGGTGCTCGATCAATCGACGTTCACCCTCACCAACCAGACCGGCGACCGGTTCGGCGCCGCGCTGGCGGCGGGGGACTTCAACCGGACACCGACCTGCTGGAACTCATTCACTTGCTTCACGGACCTGGCCATCGGCCTGCCCGGACAGAACTCGCCTGCTGGTACCCCGGTGGAGGCGGGCGCAGTGTTGATCGCCTACGGATCGGCCAGCGGGATCACGTCGTCGGGACGGCAGTTCTTGTATCAGAACGATCTCGACATCGGCTCGTCGCAGGAGCCCAACGACAACTTTGGAGCCGTGCTCGTGAGCGGGTGGTACACCGCACGGCTCCTGAACGGCGGCAAGGTGGGCACTGCCGACCACCTGGTGATCGGCGCCCCCAACGAGGACTGGGTCTCGGACGCCGACGCGGGCATCATCCACCTGGCATTCGGCGGTCCAGGCGGCCTGCTGTCGGGCGGGACCGGACAGTTTCGTGTCGTGGAGCCCGGCATGGCGGCGTCGCCGCGGCAGGCGGACGCCCGCTTTGGCAGCGCCATCGCGATCGGCGACTTCGACGGCAACGGCCATGCCGATCTCGCGATCGGAGTGACGGAGCAGGACGTGGCCGGCGAGGCCGATGCCGGCCTTGTGCAGGTCATGTACGGCGCGCTGTTCGCGAGCGGATTCGAAGCGGACTCCCTGACCGGCTGGAACGCCACCTCGCTGTAGCGGTCGGAGCCGCGGGTCGGGCGCGTCGCCGTCAGTCGACGGCGGCGCGTTCGACCATGGTGCGGCGCAGGGCGAGCAGGTCGCCGAGCAGGCCCTCGGCACGGGTCGGATCGAGCTGGGTCTCGCGATCCGAGAGGGCGGCGGCCGGGTCGGGATGCACCTCGAGAAAGAGCCCGTCGGCGCCGGCAGCCACCGCCGCGCGGGCGAGCGGCTCGGCGAACTCGCGCACCCCGCCCGATCCCTCGGCCGCCGCGCCGGGCAGCTGCAGGGAGTGCGTGACGTCGAAGATCACCGGCACGCCGTCGCGCTGCATCCACGGAATCGCCCGCATGTCCACGACCAGGTTGTGGTAGCCGAAGGATGTCCCGCGCTCGGTGACGGTGACGCGGTCGTTTCCCGTCGAGCGCACCTTGTCGACCACCCGCCGCATGTCGTCCGGCGCCATGAACTGGCCCTTCTTGATGTTGACCGCGCGGCCGGTGCGCGCCGCGGCGACGACCAGATCGGTCTGGCGGCAGAGGAAGGCCGGAATCTGCAGCACGTCGCAGACCTCGGCGACCGCTCCGCACTGCCCCGGCTCGTGAACGTCGGTCAGCAGCGGCAGGCCGGTCTGGTCACGCACGGCCGCCAGCGCGGCGAGGCCCGCTTCGAGGCCCGGGCCGCGGTAGGTGGCGATCGAGCTGCGGTTGGCTTTGTCGAACGAGGCCTTGAAGATGAGCGGTACGTCGAGCCGGCGCGCGATCGCGGCGAGCGTGCGCGCCGTCAGCAGCGTGGTCTCCCCGGGCTCGACGACACACGGGCCGGCGATCACCGGCAGCGGCGCGCCGCCGCCGATCGCGATGTCGGCGGTCAGCTCCACCCGCGGTCCGGTCACGCCGGGCGGCCCTCGAGGATCTGGCGGGGCTGAAACTCGCCCGAACCGGACTTCTGGCGGCGCTGGCGCTCGGCCACGGCGGCAGCGATGTACGAGACGAACAGCGGATGCGGCTCGGTCGGCTTCGACTTGTACTCGGGGTGGAACTGGCAGCCCAGGAACCAGGGGTGGTCGGGCAGCTCGACCATCTCGACGAACTTGCCGTCCGGACTCATGCCGGAGACCACCAGGCCGTGTCCGAGCAGCGTCTCGAGGTACTTCTGGTTGACCTCGTAGCGATGTCGATGGCGCTCGGAGATCTCCTCGGCGCCGTAGATGCGGCGCGCCAGGGTGCCTTCGCGCAGCCGGCAGGGGTAGGCGCCGAGCCGCATCGTGCCGCCCATCTCCTCGACTCCGAGCAGGTCGCGCAGCTTGTAGATCACCGGCTGCTGGGTGTCGGCGTCGAACTCGGTCGAGGTGGCGTCCTTGACCCCGCAGACATTGCGCATGTACTCGATCACCATGCACTGCATCCCCAGGCAGATCCCGAAGAACGGCACGTTGTGCTCGCGGGCGTAGCGGATCGCGCGGATCTTGCCCTCGGTGCCGCGCTTGCCGAACCCGATCGGTACCAGCAGGCCGTCGACCTCGAACAGCTCGCGCGGCCAGTTGCCGGCCTCGATCTCCTCGGCCGGGATGTAGACCAGTTCCACCTTCGCTTCGTTGGCCACGCCGCCGTGCGCGAGCGCCTCGTTGAGGCTCTTGTAGGCATCCGGCAGCTCCACGTACTTGCCGACGATGCCGATGCGGACCTCGTGCTTCGGGTTCTTGACCCGGGAGACGAGGGCTTCCCACTTCGAGAGGTCACGCTCGTAATGGGGGAGGTTGAGCAGGTCGAGGAGGATCTCGTCCGCGCCCTCGCGCGCAAACATCAGCGGCACCTCCCAGATCGTCGGCACGTCGCGCGCCGGGATCACCTGTTCGGGCGAGACGTTGCAGAACAGGGCGATCTTGCGCCGCACTTCGTCGGGAAGCGGACGGTCGACCCGGCAGAGCAGCAGGTCGGCCTGAATGCCGATCTCGCGCAGTTCGCGGACCGAGTGCTGCGTCGGCTTCGACTTCAGTTCCTCGGCAGCGGCGATGTAGGGGATCAGCGTCAGGTGAACGTTGACCGCGTTGTTGCGCCCCAGCTCGAGGCGCAGCTGGCGGATCGCTTCGAGGAACGGCAGCGACTCGATGTCGCCCACAGTGCCGCCGATCTCCACGATGACGACGTCGTGGCCGTCGGCCAGCCGCCGCATCGCCGCCTTGATCTCGTCGGTGACGTGCGGAATGACCTGCACCGTCTTGCCGAGGTAGTCGCCGCGCCGTTCCTTGGTGATCACCGACTCGTAGATGCGGCCGGTCGTGTAGTTGTGGTGGCGCGTCATGGTGGCGCCGGTGAAGCGCTCGTAATGCCCGAGATCGAGGTCGGTCTCCGCGCCGTCGTCGGTGACGAACACCTCGCCGTGCTGATACGGCGACATGGTGCCCGGGTCGACGTTGACGTAGGGGTCGAGCTTCATCAGCGTCACGTTGAGGCCGCGGGCCTTGAGCAGCGCGCCGATCGACGCCGCAGCGACGCCCTTGCCGAGCGACGAAACGACTCCACCGGTGACGAAGATGAATTTGGTGGTCATGAAGATTCTCCGTTCGAGGTTCGCGATGCCATCCGGGCCGCCATCGCCTCGGCGTCCTCCACTGTGTCGACCCCCCACGACGGCGCGGCGCCGGTGAGCACGCGGATCCGCATGCCGTTCTCGAGCGCGCGCAGTTGCTCGAGCGATTCCGAGCGCTCGAGCGGCGTCGGCTCGAGCGCCGCCAGGGCGAGCAGGGCCGGGCGCTGGTAGCCGTAGATGCCGAGGTGCCGCAGCGGGCGCGCCCCGCCCTCGTTGCGGGGGTAGGGGATGGCGGCGCGACTGAAGTAGAGGGCATAGCCGTCGCGGTCGAGGACGACCTTCACGGCGCTCGGCGTCTCGCGGTCGCCTGGATCGGCGTCGGTGGCGAGCGTCGCGATGGCGTCGGCCGGGACCGCGCGCAGGTGGGCGGCCAGGCGGGCGATGTCGTCCGGGTCGACGAGCGGCTCGTCCCCCTGGATGTTGATCACCGCCTCGCAGTTCCAGTTGCGCGCCGCCCAGGCGATGCGGTCGGTCCCACTGGCGCAGTCGGCGGGGGTGAGCTCCACTTCGGCGCCGAACCGGGTCGCCACCTCGGCGATCCGCTCGTGGTCGGTGAGGATGACCAGCCGATCGATCCCAGCGGCGCGGCGCGCCCGTTGCCAGACGTGCTCGACCATCGGCCGGCCGGCCAGCTCGAGCAGCGCCTTGCCGGGCAGCCGGGTCGAGCCCCAGCGCGCCGGGATGGCGGCTGTCACGCGGGCCGGCTGCGCCGCATCGCTCCGCTGGCCGCCGACCTGCAGGTGAGCGGGCTGGCCGGTAGCGTTCTGGTCAGGGTGCACGGCTGAATCTAGTCCACCCGCCGAGAGCGAGTCAATCGAGCGCGCGACGCGTGATACCTTCCCGCGGTCATGCCGTGGGCCCGCTTCGCCGGACGTGGTTGGAGGCTCGCCGGCGCGGCGGTTGCGCTCACCGCGCTGGCCGTCGTGGCGCAGCGGGCCGGCTGGCTGGGAGCGGGGCCGCCCGACCGCCCGGGCCGGGCCTGGATCTGGAATGCCGCCGATCCGCGCGACGTTCGACCGCGCACCTTCTTCGCCTCGCACGACTTCGAGCTCGAGCGCATTCCGGACACCGCCGTGGCGCAGGTACTGGGCGACCAGGAGTATCTGCTGTGGATCAACGGCGAGCGCGCCGGCTCCGGTCGCTATCACGCCCACGCGCCCCTCGAGACCTACGACGTGGCGCCGCTGCTTCGGCTGGGCAGCAACCGGGTCGTCCTCGAACTGCGCAGCGCCATCGGGTCGGGGGCCGCTACGCTTGCCATCGTGGACGGGGCCGGTGTGCCCCTGATCGAGACGGGACCGGGCTGGAAGATCCTGTCGGCGGCCTGGCGGGAGCTGCTCGACGGCACGACGGCCCTGCCGCGTGCCGAGGAGGCGACCGTGCTCGGGCGCTCGCCGTTCGGGCGCTGGGGCAGTCCGCAGCCGGGTCCGCGGCGGCCGCTTTTCCGGGACGTGGTGGGGGGCGGCGCGCAGGTGCGCGCGCGGCGCTACCGCCAGCCGGCGGCGGCCAGCCGGTTCACCGCGCTGCCGTCAGTCGACGCTGGCCGTCCGAGCCTCGGACCGCTGGTGGAGTTCGACTTCGGTGAGCCGGTCACCGGCTACCTGGTCCTGCGGCTGCGCGAGTCGGGGAGGGAGGTCGCGGCCGGTCTGCTGCGCTTCGGCTTCTCGCCTTCCGACAGCAGCGACTGGCCGCCGGACGTCCTCGCGGTTGCGGTCGGCGGGAGGTCGGTGTGGCAGGACGTCGAGCCGCGTCGCTTTCGGTACGTCGAGGTAGCAGGCCTCGATGGCGTGCTGTCAGCGGCCGTCGTGCCGGTCGATCCCCGGCAGTTCGGAGCGTT
The DNA here is from genome assembly GCA_964618415.1 of uncultured Thermoanaerobaculia bacterium. Lineage (GTDB taxonomy): Bacteria > Acidobacteriota > Thermoanaerobaculia > Multivoradales > JAGPDF01 > JACTMI01. Next base: position 17,257 of record CAZUAT010000026.1, on the reverse strand, counting down.
GCTGCCCTACGGCTCCGAGGAAGGTCTGCTCGGCATCACGCCGCCGAGCGTGCGGCTGCCGGTGGAGGTCGAGATCTGGAAGCGGCTGCAGCAGTTCGATCGCCTGGAGCTCGAACCGGAGCCCGAGCCGATCGAAGAATCGCTCAGGCCCGACGCCGGAGTACGAAATCGCAGGCGGTCTCGAGCGCATCACGAGCCTGCCCGGACGGAAACTCGGCCAGCGCGGCTCGAGCCGTCTGCGCCCGATCCTCCGCAAGAGTCGCCACTTCCTCCACAGTCCCTTCCCGGTGCACCAGCTCCAGGATCTCCTGGGGCGTCACCCGATTGAAGGCGCGGTCCTCGAGGACTGCCGCGACCTGCGCCCGCTCGGAGGCGCCGAGGCGGGGCAGGGCGAGCAGCAGTGGCAGGGTGAGCTTGCCCTCCTTGAGGTCCGACAGCACCGGCTTGCCGACTTCGTCCTCGCGCGCGGTGTAGTCGAGCAGATCGTCGACCAGCTGAAAGCAGGTTCCGAGCGCCCGGCCGAAGCTCTGCAGCGCCGTGAAGGCCGCCGGCTGTGCCGGGCGGATCAGCGCCGGCGCCGCGCAGGCAGCGCTGAACAGGGCCGCGGTCTTGCGATCGACAATCTCGAAGTACTCCTGCTCGGTCAGGTCGATGGCGCCCAGCCGCTCGAGCGCGAGCAGTTCTCCCTCGGTCATGCGCAGCGTGGCGTCGCAGAACAGATCGATCACCCGCAGGTCGTCGTGCTCGAGCGCCATCTTCATGGCGGTGGTGTAGAGCCAGTCGCCCACCAGCACGGTGAGGTTGCTGCCCCAGACCGAGTGGAGGGTCCGGCGTCCGCGGCGCAGTTCGGCGTGGTCGATGATGTCGTCGTGAATCAGCGTCGCCGTGTGGATGAGTTCGACGACCGCCGCGTAGGTGACGTCCTCGTCCCCCTCACGGCCGAGCAGGCGTGAACACCAGAAGAGCAGGGCCGGGCGCATCCGCTTGCCGCCCCCGGCGAAAATGTACTCGCCGGCCCGCGCGATGAACGGCACGTCCGACGCGACCTTGCGGCGCAGGAGGGCCTCGGTGGCGGCGAGCTTGGGTTCGATCGGTCCGAGCAGGGCGATCGCGCGTGCCGCCTCGTCGGGCTGCGCGGCGGCGAGCAGACGGTGCGTCACGGCGCCTCCCCGCGGGTGAACGAGCGCACCGGCGGGAAGGTCTCGACGGCGACCCGCGCCCCGTCGCGGAAGCGGTAGGCGCGGCCGTCGCTGTAGTACCACCAGGTCGCCTCGACCGACTCCGGTCCGACGACACGGTCGATCGCCTCCGGCAGCCCGGAGGCGTTCCAGACGGCGAGTTCGTCGGCGCTGTCGAGGTCGGCCAGGAACTCGCGCACGCGCGCCAGCCCGGCGGCGTCCTCGACGACCAGCGCGGCCGGGACCGGCGTGCCGGCGCGCACCCGGTCGGTCACCTCGAGGCGGGCCAGTTCGCGCGCCAGCTCTCGACTGCCGGCGACCTCGCGCAGCGTCGCCACCAGTTCGAAGCGACGGAAGGTGCCGTCCCAGGTCCAGTCGATGCTGAAACGCCCCTGCTCGTCGGTGCGCGCGACGCGGCGCTCGAGACGCTGGTCGGGCGAGAAGCGGCGCCAGTCGAACCGGGGTGTCGCCGCTTCCAGCACCACTTCCACGCCGCGGATCGGGCGACCGGACGCATCGGCCACCGTGCCTTCGAAGCGCACCGTCGCGCCCTCGGCGTGCGGGAAGCGCCAGGGGTGGCCGACGCCGGCCGCCGGCGCGGCAGCCAGGCCGGCGAGCAGCGTCAGCGCGGCCCAGGCCTCAGCGATAGTTCGTGAACGTGAGCGGGACATCGACGTCGAGAGAACGCAGGAGCGTGATGATCTCCTGCAGGTCGTCCTTGTTCTTGCCGGAGACGCGCACGGTGTCTCCCTGGATGGCGCCCTGGACCTTGAGTTTGCGCTGCTTGATCGCGGCGACGAGCTTCTTCGCAGTCTCCGACGGGATGCCCTGCTGGAAAGTCAGCTTCATCCGCGCCCGCCCGCCGGAGGCCGGCTCGACCTTGCCCGGCCGCAGCGACTTCAGGTGGACGCCGCGCTTGACGAGTTTGGACTTGAGCACCTCGAGCGCCTGATCGAGCGTGTACTCGTCGGACGACTCGACGACGATCTCCTCACCCTCCAGCTTCAACGTGGCGTTGACCCGCTTGAGGTCGTAGCGGGTCACGATCTCCTTCTCGGCCTGCGAGAAGGCGTTGCGGACCTCCTGGAAGTCCACCTGCGAAACGACGTCGAATGAGCTGTCGGCCATTGGAACGATCTGATCCCCACTGCACCCATTCTCCGGGCGCGATCGACGCGCCGGAGCTTAGCATCGGGCGTGACGTGGCGGTGTGAGGCATCGAGTCCGCGCGCCGCCCGGGCGCGCCGCTCGATGCCCGCTCAGGGCTCCTGCCACTCGACGTGCGGCGGTGGCGAGAAGGCGTCGGGCTGATCGAGCGGGCGCCAGTCGGTGAACCGGAAGCCGGTCACGTTGTCCTCCCGGTCGCGGTAGTCGAGCGCCACCGGCCAGCTGTCCGGGCCCGACACCGCGAGGCTGGCGGCGACCAGCTGGGCGGAGTCATCGAGCGGCTCGAACGACAGGTCGATCTCGCCGCCCGGCCGGACACTGGCGGTGGCGCGGTAGCGCCGTTGCAGCGCCTCGACGGACAGCAGCAGCAGGTCGAGACCGGTCTCGCGGTCGGGGTCGATCGAGATCCGCTGCCCGCGAGGTTCTCCCTCGACCCAGCTGAACGCCCGCGTGCCGCAGATCAGGTACGACTTGGCGTAGGGCACCAGGTAATCCCAGCGCAGGCAGTCGGGCATCGCGACGGCGAGCCGGCCCGACTCGGTCTCGCCGCTGCTGAAGCCCGCGGGGGTGAAAGTCTGGACGAAGTCCGAGCGCAGCGGCCCGCCGCTCGCCAGCGCCTGCCGGACCGCTTCCAGGGTCCGCCACGGATCCGGCGCCTCGGCCGCGTCGACCCGGCCGGCGAGCAGGAGGACGGCAAGGGCGGCCGCGAGATGCGCGACCGGGCGCCGGTGCGGACAGGGAGGCCGGCTCAATGGCGGAAGTGGCGCTGGCCGGTCAGCAGCATGGCCATCCCGTGGCGATCGGCGGCCGCGACGACTTCGGCGTCGCGCTTGCTTCCGCCCGGCTGGACGATCGCGGTGATGCCCGCGGCCGCCAGTACCTCGAGGCCGTCGGCGAACGGGAAGAAGGCGTCCGACGCGGCAACGGTGCCCGCCACCGGCAGCACCGCCTTCTCGACCGCCAGGCGGCACGAATCCACCCGGCTCATCTGCCCGGCACCGATGCCGACCGTCTGGTCGCGGTTGGCGATCACGATCGCGTTCGACTTCACGTATCGACAGACCGACCAGGCGAAGGCGAGCGCGTCCCGCTCCGCGTCGGTGGGCGCGCGCCGGGTCGCCACCGTCCAGTCGCCCGGACGATCGGGGCGGCCGTCGGGGTTCTGAGCCAGGAAGCCGCCGTCGACGGCGCGCAGCTCGATGTCGCGATCGGTGAACTCGTACGGGGGCGCGACGATGAGCCGCAGGTTGCGCCGCTCGGACAGGCGGGCCAGCGCCTCGTCGTCGGCCGCGGGCGCGACTACTACCTCGACGAACAGGTCGGCGATGGCGTCGACGGTCGGACCGTCGAGCGGGCGGTTGAACGCCAGGATCGAGCCGAACGCCGACACCGGGTCGCACTCCAGAGCGCGCCGCCAGGCGCCGGGCAGGTCCTCACCGCGTGCGACGCCGCACGGGTTGTTGTGCTTGATGATCGCCACCGCGGGCTGCTCGAACAGTGCCACCAGCTTGCGGGCGGCGTCGGCGTCGAGCAGGTTGTTCCAGGACAGCTCCTTGCCCTGCAGCTGCGTCATGCCGCCGAGCACGCCGGCGCCGCCAAGCGTCCGGTAGACGGCGGCGCCCTGGTGCGGATTCTCGCCGTAGCGCGGCGCCAGCTCGAGTTCGAGGTCGAGGGTCAGCAGGGCGGGGAAGTCGTCCGCCTCGGGGGTCTGACTGGCGAACCAGGCGGCAATCGACGCGTCGTAGGCGGCGGTGTGGCCGAACGCCTTGCGGGCAAGGGCCCGCCGGGTGTCGAGGCTGACCAAGCCACCGGTGTGGCGCAGTTCGTCGAGCACCCGCGGATAGTCGAACGGATCGACGACGACCGCCACGCCGGCGAAGTTCTTGGCGGCCGACCGCACCATCGAGGGGCCGCCGATGTCGATCATCTCGATGATCTGCTCGGCGTTCGCGGTCGGGTCCGCGACGGTCTGGCGGAACGGATAGAGGTTGACGACCGCGAGGTCGATGCGCTCGATACCGTGCTCGGCGAGGCTCGCCAGGTGGGCCGGGCGCGCCCGGTCGGCGAGCAGTCCGCCGTGGATGGCCGGGTGCAACGTCTTGACCCGGCCGTCGAGGATCTCCGGCGAGCCGGTGACGTCGGACACCGCGGTCACCGGCAGGCCGGCCTCGCGCAGGTGCTTCGCGGTGCCGCCGGTCGAGATCAGTTCGATGCCGAGTTCTGCCAGGCCGCGCGCGAAGTCGACGAGGCCCGACTTGTCGGACACGGAGAGCAGGGCACGGCGGGTTGGCAGCATCAGGTCTCCGGGGGGTCTCCGGGCGGCTCCGGGGGTTGGCGACGCGACCGGGACGGGCTCAGGGCGCTCCGCCCTGGTCCAGCACGAGCACGCGGTCGCGGGCGGTGGCGAACGCCTGGCGCGGGTCGGCGCCGCCGGCGGCAATCCAGATGTAGCGGAACAGGCGCGCCGCGTCGGTAACGGCGCCGGAGTACGAGAGGGCGGCGATGCCGAAGGCGCTGGAGCGATCGTCGAAGTTGCGGATGCCCGGCCCGAATCCGATCCGACGGTATTCGGCGCCGATGCCCGGGTAGGCGGCACGGCCGCGCGCCAGCCCGTCGGCGATCAGGCGGTCGACGTCGGCCGGGGAGGCGAGCGGCGGGCGGTACTCGTAGGCGACGACGGCAAAGCGTCGGCGCGCCGCCTCGGTGTAGGCCAGGTAGTCGTCGTAGTAGCGCACCTCGTCGCGGTCGGCAGCGGAGGTGTGGAGCGGAAAGGCGAGGTCGCCGGCATAGTGGGCGACACGGCCGAGACGCCGTGCGACCTCGGCGAACGGGCGGTGGTCGCGCAGCGCCTCGATGGCGGCATCGACCTCCGCGCGCAGGGTGTCGGCGAGCGTGCCGCCGCCGTCGGGGTCGGCGTAGTGGACGTCCGGTGCTGCGGTGGTGAACGGCTCGCGCGCGCCGGCGGCCAGTTCGGCTGCGTGCTTGTGGAGCTGCCGTGCCAGGTCGGGTGGCGCCAGGCGCGCCGCATCGGCCGCCAGCCGCTCCTGCATCGCCGGCGTCCAGGCGCGCGCAGCCCCGGGCGCCCAGAGCAGTCCCATCAGTGCTGCAACGGCGAACACGAGGGGGCGAGCGAGACGCGGCACGCGGCGATTCTAACCCCGTCCCGGCTTGGCCGAGGCCGCGATTCGTGTTAGAAATCGCCCCCCCGGGTCCCACCCGGCCGCTCCTCACAGAGCCTGTCGTCTCGGGGCTAGGTAGCTCAGTTGGTAGAGCACGCGACTGAAAATCGCGGTGTCGGCGGTTCGAATCCGCCCCTGGCCACCATCTTCCTTTGTCCCATGCGTTTGCAGGTGCGCATCTTCGCCATCGCGCCAGGCTCCGCCGGTCGGATGCTGGCGGGGCTCGGTGTCCGCTGCGCGGCCGGCGCTTCGACGGATGGGCTGCAGTTCCGGGTTCCGCAGCTGGGCCAGGACGGTACGGTCCGCCTACCAGATTTTGACTCACTCCTTCCCCGTGAGTGTCGGAGCCGGCGGCGAGGGGCAGTGGAACACCGGGGGCTCCTTCGGTTCGGGGTTGCTCAGGCGGCAGCCGGACGGCAGGGGCTTGCCGGGGGGGCGGCGCGGGACCGCGGGGGGCGGCGGGCCCGGCGGTTCGGGGATCGCGATCGGGCGGCCGTTGGGGTAGGGCGAAACGGGCAGCGGCTGCGGCGGCGCCGGGCGCGTCGCGGGCCGCGCGGGGGAGAGTGCGACCGGGTCGACCTCGCTCACCGCCAGCGCGGCGAGACGTCCTTCGGGAGTCCGGTAGATCACTCGCTCTCCGTCCACCCGCCAGGCGCCGACGGTCTCCACCCAGCCGCCGTGGCGCAGCGGCAGCCGGGCGGCGGTGGCGGGGGCGGTGGCCAGCAGGGCGACGGCGGCCGCGAGGGCGAGCGGGCGACAGGTTGACAGCAGAATCGTGGGCATCGGTCCTCCTCCTTTGCTGAAGGAGGACGCAAGTCGACCGGTGACGCCTTGCGCTCGAGCCGGTGGTGCGCGATTCAGGTCGGCAGGACGACCTGATCGAGCAACTTCTGGGCCGCTGGCGAGGCCGGTGCGTGGGTGAGGATCCGCTGGATGCGGTCGATCGCCCGCACGTGGTCGCCGACGTTCTGGTAGAGCAGCACCTCGCCGTACAGGTTCTCGGCCAGCACGTTGAGTCGCGCCACCACCTGCGGGACGAGCGGACTGTCGGGGAACCGTTCGAGGAAGGCGGCGCCGGCGCCGATGTCGGTGTAGCTCGTCGCCAGCATGGCCAGCCGCTCGCCGGCGACGCGCGCCAGTTCGGCATCGCGACTCTGCCCGGCCAGCTCGGCAAGCGCCGACAGCTGGTCGAGCCGCGGGGCGAGCACGCGCAGGCCGCGCATCGCCCGCTCGCCGACCTCGCCGGCCTGCGGGTGATCGGCGGCGCGCAGAAACTGCGCCACCGCGTCGGCCTGACGGGCGGTGCGGCTGTATGCCTCGCCGAGCGCGAGCGCCACCGCCGGCACCTCCCCGGCGTCCGGCCAGTTGGAAAGGAACGTCTCGAGGAACGGAGTCTGGTAGACCCCCGACTTCCAGGTCGCGACCGCCTTGGCGTAGAGCTCGGCGGACTGAGCCTGCAGGGCCGTACGCTCCTCGCGCAGGCGCGGCAGCGCCGCCGAATCGGCATCGAGCGCCTCGGCAGTGGCGATCTCGGAGTCGAGCCGGGCGAGCAGCGCCCCGTAGTCGCGGTCGAGCGGGACGCGCTCCAGGACCGCGTCGCGCTCCCGGACGAACCGTTCGATCCGCAGGCGGTCGGCCTCGGCGCCCCGCGGCCAGGCGGCGAGCGCCGTCGCCTCGATCCAGCGCGCCCCGGCGGAATCGGCCGTCTGCGTCGTGCCGAGATCGAGCAGCCGTCGCTGCGTCCAGCTGCGCAGCTCCGCGGTCGGCTTCTCCTCGCCGCGCGCCAGACCCACGGTCCGGGCGCGGGCCGCCACCAGGCGCTGCGCGAAGAACGGATGAGTGCGCCAGTAGCCGTACTCGCGCGACTCCGGCAGGCGTGAGCCGAGCGCCTCCATCAGGCCGGCGGCGCCGTCGGGCGCGAAGCCGGCGGCGGCGGCCCACCGTTGGCCGTCCTGGTCGGCCTCGTCCTCGAACTCGCGCGAATAGCTGCGCAGCAGCAGCTCCGACAGGATCAGACTCGCCGCGTAGCTGCCGTAGACCAGCTCGCCCTGCTGGTTGGGCACCTGGTCACGACCGAGCGGATCGCGCGGAATGTACTCCGGTTCGCTCTTCGCTGCGCCGATCATCACGCCGACCAGCAGCGCCTGGCTGAGCACGCTCAGCAGCGTCGCCCGGCGTCCGATCCGCACGCCATGCCGATGCACGACATGGGCGATTTCGTGGCCGAGCAGCGCCGCGAGGTCGTCGTCGGTCAGACCGAGCGCCAGCATGCCGCGAGTCACGAAGATCTGCCCGGCCGGCAGCGCGAAAGCGTTCGGCTCCGGCATGTCGATCAGCCCGAAGCTGAACGGATAGTCGCGAAAACCCGACTCCTGCGCGACCCGGTAGCCGATCTCGTTCACCCGCTGCAGCTGGGTCGGCTCGTCCCAGCTGCCGTAGACCCGCAGCGCCTCGACGGACGCCTTGAGGCTCTTGTCGAACAGCTCGTCGGCGGCGCCGCGGGGAGGAGCTGCGGGAGTGGCCGCGGCGGGAGACGCCCCCACCGTGGCCGCCAGCGCCCCGAGCAGGACGGCGGCGACGCAGCGACGCAGGCGGGCGAGAGCGGGGGGCATGGGCACCGGGATGGGCAATGGTACGGGCGCAGACACGGGAGCGGGCATCGTAGCAATCTCCCTGCAGGGCAATTTGCAGAAGGCCTGCAAGATGCATGCTTCGGCGGCGCGGACGCCTCTCGTCGGGCGCTCGCCGGCGCTCGCCGGCGATAGACTGGACGCCTGATGAGCTGCGCCGGCGCCGCATGATCGCCACCTCCGTCGACTCGCCCGCCGTCGACGCGACGGCTCCCGACGGTGCCCTGTCGATCCTGGCGCAGCAGGCAGCCGCCGCCCCGGAGGAGCCGTGGGCGTTCTACCGCGGCGAGCGCGGCCAGTTTCGCTGGTGGTCGCGCGCCCGGGCGATCGAGGCGATGCGGGCCGGGGCGGACGCCCGGCCCGGCGGCGTCGGCGAGGCCGCGGCCCAGGAGCTGGTGGCGCGACTCGCGGCTGCAGGCCCGAGCGAGCTCGCGGCGGCGCGCGCCCTGACCGCCGCTCTGGGGCCCGGGCCGGAGCGGGACGTCTGGATCTCCTGGCGTCCGCTCGCGGCGGAGTTCGAGACCGTGCTGCTGGTCGCCGCGCAGCTGGGCGGCTGGGCGATCGTGCGTGAGCCGTCACCGACCCTGCACCCGCTCACCTTCGCCTGGGCGCGGCCCACTCTGCTCGCCGGCCCTTGCGACGAGCTGCTGGCCCTCTTCGACGGATTCGCGGCGGCGGCGCCGCGGACGCTTCCGCAGCGCTGGATGCGCCGCCGCCTGGCGCGGCTGCGGGCGCTGATCCCGCTCGGTGACGAGGCCGGCGCGGCGGCGGTGGAGGACCGGGTGACCGAACTCGGCGGGCGGGCACGGCGGATCGATGCAGATTCGCTCCGCGCTGCGCGCGCGGGCGATGAAGGAGGATGAAGTTTCGATGAGCGAAACGAGCGCGACCCCGGTCGACGGCAGCTCCCCGGCCGTCCTCGAGCAGCTGCGAGAACGCGCCGACGAGGTCGCCACGGGCGCTGCCATCGGCGTCGGCGGCGGCTTCCCGGCGATCCACCGGGTGAGCCGGCAGAAGCTGATGGGACCGAACGGCCGGGTGGCGATCCTCGCCGGGGCGCGGACTCCGTTCGCGCGGGCGATGACCGCGCTGCGCGAACTCGATGTCATCGACCTGGCCGGCATCGCCGGCGCCGAGGCGGTGGCGCGCGCCGGCATCGACCCGCGGACCATCGACGCCGCCTGCTTCGGCTGCGTGATGCCGTCGCTGCAGGGGCCCAACCTGGGCCGCGAGGCGGTCTTCCGCGCCGGCCTGCCGGCCTCGATTCCGGGCACCGGCGTGAGCCTGGCGTGCGCGTCGGCCAACCGGGCGATCGTCGCCGCGGCAGAGGCAATCCTGGCCGGCGAGTGCGAGGTGGTTCTGGCCGGCGGCGCCGAGAGCCTGTCGAACGTGCCAGTGCAGTTCCGGCGCAGCGCGGTCGACAAGTTCCAGACGCTGCAGAAAGCGCGCTCACTGACGGGTCGGCTGCGCGCGGCGCTGCGGCTTCGCCCGCGCGATTTCGCGCCGGTGGCCCCGGCGATCGCCGAGTACACCACCGGCATGACGATGGGGGAGGCGTGCGAGAAGATGGCGCGCGAGAACTCGATCCCGCGCGCCGCGCAGGACGAGATCGCGCTGCTCTCGCATCGCCGCGCCGCCGCCGCGGTCGAGGCGGGCCACTTCGCCGACCAGATCGTGCCGGTCTTTCCGCCGCCCCGTTTTGCCGAGGCGGTCGAACGCGACAACGGCATCCGCGCCGACACGACGCCGGAGGCGCTGGCAGCGCTCAAGCCGGTCTTCGACCGCCGCTTCGGCACGCTCACCGCCGGGAACTCCTCGCCGATCACCGACGGCGGCGCCGCGCTCGTGCTGGCGAGCGAGAAGCGGGCGCGGGCGCTCGGCCGCCCGATCCTCGGCCTGATCCGCTCGTGGGCCTGGTTTGCGGTGCCGCCCGGCGGGCAGCTGCTGCAGGGACCGGCCTACGCCGCGCCGCTGGCGCTCGAGCGCGCGGGGCTGCGACTGGCCGACATCGATCTGGTCGAGACGCACGAAGCGTTCGCGGCCCAGGTGCTGTCGAACCTCAAGGCGTTCGCGTCGCGTCGCTTCGCCAGCGAGGAACTCGGCCGCAGCGAGCCGATGGGCGAGGTCGATCTCGAGCGCTGGAACGTCGACGGCGGTTCGATCGCTCTCGGTCACCCGTTCGGGGCCACCGGGGCGCGCCTGACGATGCAGCTGCTGCACGCCCTGGCGCGACGCAACCTGAAGTTCGGACTGCTGACCGTCTGCGCGGCCGGCGGCCACGGCTTCGCCATGGTCGTCGAGCGCGAGTAGGCGCTCACCCGGCGGCGACGGCGAAGGTCGGGCCGGCGCCGTGCGCGACGCTGCGGTAGGCCGAGCGCGCGAACCATTCCCGCAGCGCCGGCGAGACCGGGTAGACCATGGCGAACGGTCGCCAGCGGAACGGCTCTCCGGTGGCCGCGTCGACCAGCCCCACCTGTTCGACGAGGAGACTCGCCTCGCGCGCCGGCCGGTCGCGCACCGCCTGCACGAGGGCGCGGAATACCGGAGCATCGTCCGGATCGACGAACTGCATGCTGTCGATCGACTGCGCGGCGGGGTGGAAGTGGGTCGCCGTCACGCCGATGCCGTCGAGGCCGAGCCGGTCGCAGACCAGCACCAGGGCGGCGAGCGTCTCGCGCAGCATGCCGAGCCCCGGATGCTGCTGCCCGGGCAGGCGCGGCCGCTCGGCGGTGAAGGCGAGCCGCGGGTTCTGCAGCAGCAGCCACTCCAGCCAGAGCAGCTCGAAACCCGGGATCACGGCGCGATCCCGGCGCGCGCGCAGCTCCACCAGCAGTTCGCGACGCGGCGGTCCGCCCGGCGAGGTCGGCGGTCGATTCTCGATCCGCAGCAGATCGCCCTCGCCGGTGAGGTCGAACTCCACGGTGGGCCGCTCGAACCCGAGGCGGCGCAGCTCGGCGAGGTAGCCGAGCCGGTCGAGCGCGAGCTCGATGCCCGCGGGTGTGTAGAAGCCGAGGAACCGCCGCCGGCCGCCGCCCGGCGCCCCGAGCCCGAACACCTCGGCGACCTCCTCGTCGTCGAGCAGGTCGGCCTCGCTCTCGCCCGCGCGCGAGCTGGTGAGCGGGCCGGTGAGCGAGCGGGCGATGCGGCGGAAGCGATGCATGACCAGGTCGGACGTCGAGGGCGGCTCGATCGGCTCGCCACCCAGCAACAGCGCCGAAATCGAGCGCGCCGAGTGGCGCCACGACTCGTCCCCGTAGCCGCCGGCGAGCAGCCGGACGACCGGGACACGGCGCTGCTGCAGGGCGGTGTGCACGAACCGGTCGCGCGCCACCAGGCCGGCGGCGCTCATCTCCCAGTCGCCGAGCGCGTCGCCCCCGGCGACGTCGACGCCGGCAAGGAAGAAAGCGATACCGGGGCGAAACCGCTCGAGCAGCGGCGGCAGGTGGGCGGCGAGCGCGGCCAGACAGGTGGCGTCGTCGACGCGGCTGCCGAGGGCCAGGGAGGTCGACTCGACGGCGTCCTGCTCCTCGTCCCAGCCGCGGCTGTGGATGGAGAAGGTGTGCACCAGTGGATCGGCGGCGAAGATCGCCCGGGTGCCGTCGCCGTCGTGCAGGTCGAGGTCGATCACCAGCACCGGCGCCGCAAAGCCATCGGCGCGCAGGCGGCGGATCGCCACCGCGACGTCGTTGAACAGGCAGAAGCCGGCGGCGCGGTCGGCGCGGGCGTGGTGAAAGCCGCCGCCCAGGTGCAGCGCCACACCGCCGCTGGCGAGCGCCAGCTGGGCGGCCCGCGTGGTCGCGCCGGTGGCGCGGCGCTGGGCCGCGACGAGGGCGCGTTCGAGCGGGTCGTCGAACCGTTCGCCGAACGCCGACTCGGTGCCGCCCGCGCGCTCGAGCGACTCGAGGTACTCGACCGGGTGCACACGCCGCAGATCGTCGAGCGGCGGTTCCGGAGCGGCATGGATGCGGCGGCGGTCGATCAACCGCTCGCGGGCCAGGAATTCCAGAATCCGGTCGGCGCGGCGGGAGTCGTGCAGTCGCCCCGGCACGACGATGCGCAGCTCGGGCTCCCACACCAGGTCGGCGCGCGGACCGCGCAGACGCCGGGCGAGCAGCCGGCCCCAGCGGCGCGCCGACGGCCCCGCGGTCATCGCGGCTTGAGCGTCACGATGGTCGCGCCCCAGCCGCCGGCGCCGCCCGGAGCGTCGGACCATCCCGCCACGCGCGGATCGCGGGCCAGGCGCGCCCGCACGCGCTCGCGCTGCACGCCGATGCCGCGGCCGTGCACGATGCGCAGCGCCGTCCAGCCCGCCTCCCAGGCCGCATCGAGGTAATCGTCGAGAATCGCCGGCAGATCGCGCGGCTGAAAACCGTGCAGGTCGAGCACGTCGGTGAATTCGAACCGGACTACGCCCTCGTCAACGACCCCGTCGCCGGCATCGGCATCGCCGTGAGCGCTCATCCGCTCGTCCGGCTCGGGGGCCGGCTCGGAGCGGGTCGGGTCGTCGGTGTCGCGCATGCGGCCGTCGCCGGCGCCGGTCAGTCGAACAGCTTGAGGAAGACCAGGTAGACGACCACACCGTCGTCCGGCCCTTCGACCGGCGCTCCGATATCGATCGCCACCAGGGTGTCCCACGGTCCCATGAAGGTGCCCTGCACGCCGACACCGGCCAGCAGCTCGCGGTCGAGACCGCTCTCGGCATCGGTCGCCCATGCCGCGTCGCCGACCGCTTCGAGCCGCAGGAGATTGCCCAGCTCGAAGCCGTAGGTCACGTGCGCCGCGACCGCGCTTTCAGCGCGGACCTTGCCGATCTGGTAGCCGTGCACGCGGTTGCCGCCGAAGAAGCCGAACTGAAACTTGGAGAACCGGTCCAGGTCCTCGCCGTCGCTCCAGTTCAGTTCGAGGCCGAACTTGCGGAACCCGGACAGGTACCAGCTCTTGCTCGCCGCCAGCTCCCAGGTGGCGTAATCGCGGTGAGCGGGATCCCAGGTCGAGCTGTCGGGCAGACCCCAGAAGTCCCAGGTCGACCGCTGGCTCCACGCCCCACGCAGGTTGAGGCGGTAGCCCGAGCGGGCAAACTGCAGACCGAGGCCGAACGTCGTCGTGGTGTGATCCTCCGGCAGGACGAACTCCGGAGCCGTGTCGTCGGTGCGCCCGTAATCGGAGTAGCTCAGCCGTGCGGTCGCCGACAGCTTGGTGAACGAGCCGAGCGGCAGCCCGGCGTTGACGGCGGCGCTGGCCGGCCGGATCTCGACCTCCTCGTCGATCGCCTCGACCTCGCCGCGCCAGAGCTGGTCGGCGGTCGCAACGCCGAGCACGAAAAGGTCGCCGCCGAGATCCATCCGCGTGTCGAGAAAGCGCGGCTCGGCGTAGCTGACCGTGCCGAGCACGCCGGCGAAGAAGGCGTTGAGCTGACCGCCGCGGCCGAACAGGTCGAGGTCGAACCAGTTCACTCCCGCCAGCGGCAGCGGATAGTCGAGGGAATCATCGTAGAAGACGCCGCCGAGCAGGAAGAGCCGGTTGGTGTCGAACCCCTCCTGCACGATCCGCTCGCCCGGCGCAGCGCCGTCCTTGGACAGGTAGCGCAGGCCGGCGTCGGTGTCCCGCACCATCGTGGCGTCCGAGGCGAGCACCGCCTCGCGCCGCGAGTCGAACTCGGGGCCGTTGATCCGGACCTGCGAAAGCACGACTTGGCGCTCGACGACGGTGGTCGCGTTGACGATCGAGAGGATCTGCTGCCCGGTGGTGCGCAGCGGCAGCACGAAGGCGCCCGGTGTGTCGCGGGGCGTCGGGGTGCCCTGCTCGTCGACAACGGAGTAGTCGATCGTCTCCTCGTTGGAGAGCACGTCACCGGCCAGCCCGAGCTGAACGGCGCGCGTACGGACGCGGGTGTGGGTGGCGCGATCGACCCACACCGTGCCCCGGAAGAGGGTGCGTCCGTCCACAGGCGTTGCCGGCGCGAAGTCGATCACCCAGCAGTCCCGCCCGTCGAGGCGCGCCGTGCCCTGGAGCTCGTACCGATAGTCGCGCGTGAGGAGAATCTCGAGCGGCAGCGCGGCCGCCTTCTCGGGCTGCACGAGCGGCAGCTCCGGGATCCGGTCGCCGCGCCAGCGCACTCCGTTGAGGTAGAACTGCTGCCAGGCCCAGTCGAACGGCTGACCCGGACGCAGGAAGATTTCGCCCTCGAAGGTCGCCTCGACCGCCTGGACGCCGGACGCTGCCTGGAAGCGCAGAGTCGTCGAGTTGATCGCCTGCCAGTGCCGGAGCCGGCGGTTCTGCGCGTCCTCGACCGCCTGCAGACGGCGCAGGATCTCGGCGACTTCGACCTGCCGCTCGCCGGTGATCGTGACCTCCTCGGCCAGCCCCTCGAGTTCCTCGACGCCGACGCGCTCGAGGCGCAGCAGCTCGACCGCTGTGGGCGCCTCGATCCGGACCTCCAGCGAGGCCGCCTGCCGCGACGAGACGAGGGTCTCTGCGTCGCCGTCCGGAAGCACGCGCTGCGGCGAGCGCAGTTGCGAGTCGGGGAACGTGAGTTCCCAGCTGGTGGCGCCGGGCGGCACCTCCGCGATGACACGCAGCGACAAATCTTCGCCGCGCACGAAGCTCCAGGACTCGCCGCGGCCCCCCTCGCCTCGCCCCGTCGGCGCTGTCCCCGGATCGAGCGACAGGTCGCCCTGGAACTCATTGGCGAGCAGGACGAACGGCTCGAGGTCCGCCGCTGTCGGAGACGTCGAACTCTCGAACAGGACCACGGCGAACCCGTTCGCCGCCCCGCGCGCCGCTGCCGCCAGGATCGCGCGGGCGGGATCGGGGAGCGGCTGATGGTCCAGGACGAGAGCGGTGCCCGGCGCCAGCGAGTGCACCGCCCGCACCGCCTCGGGAAGGCCGGCGCTGCCATACCGGAAGACCGCGCCGTCGAGGTAGGCGGCGACCTCCTGGCTGAAGAAGCGGGCGAGCCAGCTCGTGTCCGCAGACAGCGGCCCGACGAGGATCCGTGCGTCCGGGTCGACACCGGACAGAGCCACCGCAGCCCGCTTGACCAGGAACGCCAGGTCTGTCGGCGGCAGCTCCGTGGCCGTGTTCGGCATCTCGCCGCCAGGCCGCCAGACGATCTGGAAGTGGGCGCGCGGGATGCGCGATTCGGCAAAGGCGGCAGCGGCGTCGAGCTCGAGCTGCAGCGCATCCGCGTGCTCGAGCAGGGGCGCCGGGGTCGAGAAGATCAGACGGACCCACGGGGTGGCGCCGCGCGCCGCCAGCGCGTGGGCAGGTGCCGGCGATGCCGGTTCGAGCAGCACCTGGTCCCAGGTGGCGTAGAAGCGGGCGCCGTCGGCCAGTGCCGGCGCTTCGGCAAGCGCCGCGTCGAGGGCGAACGGCTGCTCCACCGAGAGCCCGGCGCAGGGCCGGCACGGGGGCGCGGCTGCCAGCGCAGGCAGGGGGACCAGCAGAATGAGAAACGGCAGGGCCAGGGCGACAGACTTCAGGGCGGCGCGGGGCGCGGGCATATCGAGGTCCGACTCTGTATTGGCGGGCGCGGCGACCGCGCCGCCCCGGTGAGCGGATAACATACCAAGTCGACGATGGAGTTCTCCGGCCGCCTCGCTTCGTTTCCGATCGCGGATCTGCTTGCCTGGGCCCACAACGACCGCCGTTCCGGTTCGCTCGTCGTGCGGCGCAGCGGTGCCGAGAAGCGCGTCTACTTCCGCGACGGACAAGTGGTGGCCAGCCTCTCGACCGACCCGGCGGAGTTCTACGGCCAGTACCTGCTCGCGCAGGGGGTGATCGACGAGCGTGGCCTGGTGCGCGCGCTGCAGATCTGCCAGAGCAAGGGCCTCCTGCTAGGCGACGCGCTCATCCAGCTCAGCCTGGTGCCCGGCGAGCTGGTCGCCGAGACTCTCCAGATGCACGTCGAGGATCAGGTCTGCGAGCTTTTTCTCTGGCGGACCGGCATCTTCTACTTCACCAACGAGATGCTGCCCGACAACCAGGTCCTGCCGGTGCCGCTCGATGCGACGCGGTTGGCGTTGGAGGGGAGTCGGCGCGCCGACGAGCACGGGCGGATCCGCCGCCTGTTCGTGCACGACAACATCGCGCTGCGCCGCAGCGGCCGGCCACCCGGGAAGCTGACGCCGCTCGAGCGGCGGATCTTCGAGCAGGTGGACGGCGAGCGGTCGCTGGTCGAGCTCTACAACGAGGTGCGCGGCTCCTGGTATCGGTTCCTCGAGGCGGCGTACCGGCTCACCGCGGCCGGCGCGCTCGACATCGCCGAGGTGCACGAGGCGACCGAGGGCGCTTCGATCGAGCTGCAGCTGGCTGACCTGCTGCTCGAGCAGGTGACCGAAGAGCGGGCGGCCCTGTTTCAGCACCACCTGTCGTTGCCGTTCGACGCCATCGAACGCGCCTACCCGGTCTGGGTTCGCGAGCCGGGCCACGAGGCCGGTGCCGGCGGTTCCGGCGAGTGGCAGGCGTTCGACCGCCGGATCGACGGCGAGACGAGTCTGCGCGAACTGTTCGGTACCGTTCCGATCGAGCAGCGGGCGGCGCGCATGGACCGCCTCGTGCTCCACTTCCGTTCGGGCGCCCTGGCGCTGCTGCCGCAGGCGGCGTCGAGCTTCGGCGCTGGCGCCGCTTCGCCCGGCTGGTGGCGCGGCCTGCTCGCGCGCCGCTGAGCCGAGCCGCCCTCGCCTCCCAAGCTCAGCCCACCGTTCGCCCCTTCGGGGACCTGCCGCGGCGCCGGAGCAGGGCAGCGAGCGCCACTGCCGCAGCCGCGACGGCGGCGGCGACCCAGGGAGTCGCGGCCGGCAGCAGGTAGATCTCCAGCGCGCCGCGCTCAGAGCCCGACTTGAATCGGATCTCCCGACGGCCGGGCGCGAGCGCGGCAGTGTCGATCGCGACCACCGTCTCGTCTCCCGTCGCGCGGACGGTGTCGACGCGGCTCTCGTCCACGAAGAGCTGAACGTCGATGCGCCGCCCCGCCAGCGCACCCGACTGGCGCAGCCGCAGTTCGAGGGGTCGGCCGACGAGCCCCCAGCGCGGCGCGCTGGCGGTCAGGCGGGTCGACGCGCCGGCCTCGGAGGCCGAGGCCGGCGGCGTGCCGAGGTGCGGC
>CAZUAT010000025.1:0-38919 GCA_964618415.1 uncultured Thermoanaerobaculia bacterium | reverse complement strand
CGGAGGGGCTCGCGGCGCTGCGGCTGGCCTATGCGGCGGAGGTGCACGAGGTCGACCGTCAGGTCGGCGAGCTGCTCGACGCGCTCGAGCGCGCCGGGCGGCTCGACGACGCGCTCGTCGTCATCGCCGCCGACCATGGAGAGCTGCTCGGCGAGGGCGGGTTCTTCTCCCATGCCGCGAGGCTCGACCCCGAGCTGGTCGACATTCCGCTGATCGTCAAGTATCCGCGCCAGCGCGAGGCGGCCCGGGTGTCGACACCGGTCAGCCTGATCGACCTGTTTCCCACCTTCCTGCGCGCCGCGGGGCTCGAAGTCCCCGCCAGCTCGGCCATCAGCCTGCCCCTCGCCGGCACGTCGAGCGCCCGCGCCGGCGTACTGTTCGAGGAGAACGAGCATTGGGTCCATCCGCTGCCGGCCTCGATGCGGCTGGGCAAGACGATCCACGGCTTCGACGGCGGACCGGGTCGACGGGTCCGTTGGCCGGCGGGCGAGCAGTGCCAGGAGGGGACGCCGCCGGACCGCGTCGCCGTGGCCTGCAGCGAGTCGCTGCGGACCCTCCACGAGTCGCTGCGCCAGCAACTCGAACAGACCGACCGCGGAGCGGGGCCGGAACCGCCGCGCGAACTCGAGGCCGCCGAGCGAGTGCGGCTGGAGGCGCTCGGCTACCTCTAGCCGGGCGCGACGCTCAGCCGGCGGGCTGACGCCGCTCGACGAACGTCGCCCGCACCTGCGGATCGAACAGGCGGCCGAGCGTCCAGCCGCCGAGCAGGGTGCCCAGCGGGAAGAACAGGCAGAGCACGCTCGAGGCGATCACGCAGCTGCGCCAGCGCTCGGCGCGCGCCAGGTGGACGGCGCCCCGGGCCACCACGACGGCGATCGCGATGCCGATCGCGAGCAGAGCGCCGGCGGCGACGAGCAGCGTCGTGTCGGTGGCCGCGGCGCCGGCGGTGCGGATCAGCTCCGGATCGGCCGGGCGCATCTCGCGATCGACGACCAGCCAGGTGAGCGGCGCCAGAGCTGCCATCACGGTCAGGAACGCCATCGCCCAGTGAAAGATCGACAGGAACTGCAGCTCGTCACGCGGCCCGCCGCTCGTCATCGGGTTCTCCGCAGCGCGCGCAGGGCGGCCGCCGCCCCCAACAGGCCGGCGTCGCAGGTCAGCCCGCCGCCGGCATGGCAGCCGCTGCCGGCCAGCACGAGACCGCCGATGGCTGTCTGGTAACGGGCGCTGGTCGGCGTCGGCCGCATCACGAACAGCTGGTCGAGCGCCGGCTCGACGTGGTGCAGCGCGCCGCCGGTGAGCCGCCAGTCGCGCTCCAGGCTCGCCGGTTCGATCACGCGGCGGGCGACGACGGCGGCCGCAAAGCCCGGGGCGAGCGCGTCGAGGCGGGCGAGCACGCGGTCGCCGAGCTCGTCGCGCCGCGCCGCATCCCAGCCGCCGGCGAGATCGTGCGGCGTCCAGCCGGCGAGCACCGACACGATCTCGAGGCCCTCGAGCATGGATGGATCGCGGTCGGCTCGGCGGACGTCGAGCTGGAGCGACGGCGACAGCTGGCGGTACTTGACGGCGTCGAACGCCTGCTCGAGGCGATCGACGTGGCCGTTGCCGAGCCGGATCTCCGGCACCTCACCGCCACCTGCTTCGAACAGCGCCGTGGCGGCGGTCGACTCCACCGCCAGCAGGACGATCGCCGCGGTGCCGCGGGCCCGGATGCGACGGAACTCGTCCTGCGCAGCGAGCGGCAGCGCGCCCGGCTCGAGCAGCTCGAGCATCGCCCGCTTCGGGTCGCAGGTCGCCACGACGCAGCGTGTCGCGAGGCGCTCGCCATCGGCCAGCTCGACCGCCGCCACCCGATCGCCGTCGACGAGGATGCGGGCGACCTCGGCCTCGCAGCGCAGCTCGGCACCGGCCGCGCGCGCCGCTGCGGTGAGCGAGCGGACGAGCGCCGGCGCGCCGCCGACCAGGCGGCGCGGCCAGGCCGTCTCGGCCAGCAGCAGATTGGTCGCCGTGCCGGCCGACCAGGGGCCGGCCCAGGTGCCGAGCACCGCCGGGGCCGCCAGCCCCTCGACCAGCCCCGGCGTCTCGAACCGCTCGAGCAGCAGGTCGGCGACGCACATCGGCGCGGCGCGGGCGAGCTCCACCGCGTCGCGGCGTCCCAGCCGCAGCATGGCGAGGCCGAAGAGCAGCGCTTCGCCCCGCTCGCCGAGCGTCGCCGGCGCGAGCGAGGGCGGGGGCCGGCGATAGATCGCCCGTCGCCAGCCGCGCAGGCGGTCGAGGAAGCTGCGATAGGCCGGCCAGGCGGCGGCATCGCGCGAGGAGTGGGCCGCGACGGCCCGCACCGTGCTCGCCGTGTCGGGCCCGAGCCGGATCGGCGGGCTGTCTCCGCCGGCGAGGCGGACCGGCGGTGCCGGCCGGAAGGCGAGGCCGTGGCGGGCGAGGCCGAGCGCGGCGACCGCGAAGTCGGAGACCAGGCCGTCGTCGGGCAGCAGGCCCGGCGCGACGCAGCCCGGGTGGAACTCGATCGGCGCCGCCAGGCCGCCGAGCAGCGGGCGCGCCTCGAGCAGAACGACGCGCTGACCGGCGCTCGCCATCCGGGCTGCCGCGGCGAGGCCGTTGGGGCCGCCGCCGATCACCACCGCGTCCCAGCGCGTCGTCTCGCTCGCCGCCATCGTCAGACCTTCCGGCCGGTCAGCAGCGTGCGGGCACACAGCGCGCCCGGGGCGCCCATGATGCCGCCGCCCGGGTGGGTGCCCGAGGCGCACATCCAGAGATTGTCGACCGGCGTCCGGTAGCGGCTCCAGCCGGCGGCCGGGCGCAGGAAGGCGAGCTGCTCGAGCGACAGTTCGCCGTGGAAGATGTTGCCCTCGGTCAGGCCGTAGATCTGCTCCAGGTCCCAGGGCGTGAGCACCTGGCGGTGGAGGATGCGCGACGGCAGGTCGGGCATGTACTCGGCGAGCGTGCCGATCACCGAGTCGCCGAACGCCTCGCGCTGATTCGGCCAGTCGGCGGCGCCGGACTTGAGGTTGTACGGCGCGTACTGCACGAAGATCGACATCGTGTGCTGGCCCGGCGGGGCGACCGTCGGATCGGTGAGCGACGGGATCACGATGTCCATGAACGGGCGGCGCGAGAACTCGCCGTACTTGGCGTCGTCGTAGGCGCGCTCGAGGTAGTCGATCGACGGCGCGATGGTGATGTCGCCGCGCAGGTGCGGACCGACTCCCGGCAGGCAGCGGAACTCGGGCAGCGAATCGAGCGCCAGGTTGACCTTGCCCGACGAGCCGCGCAGCTTGAAGCGGCGGATCTGGCGCACGAACTCCGGATCGAGCTCGCCCTCGCCGACCAGGCCGAGGAAGGTCCGGTGCGGATCGACGCCGGAGACGACGACGCGCGCGGCGATCTCTTCGCCCCCTTCGAGCACCACGCCGCACGCCTTGCCGCGCCGCATGAGGATCCGTTCGACCGGCGCCTCGGTGCGGATCTCGGCCCCGGCCGCGCGCGCCGACGCGGCAATGGCGTCCGCGATGGCTCCGGTACCGCCCTTGGGCAGTCCCCAGGCGCGGTACGAGCCGTCGATCTCGCCCATGTAGTGATGCAGCAGCACGTACGCCGTGCCGGGTGAGCGCACGCCGAGGAAGGTGCCGATGATGCCCGAGACCGACATCGGGGCGATCAGCTGCTCGCACTCGAACCACTCGGAGAGGAAGTCGACCGCGCTGGCGGTGAGCATCTTGAAGTTGGCCAGCAGGCGCTCCGGACCGTGGGCGGCCAGCTCGCGGCCCAGGCGGCCGAGGCGCAGCAGCTCGGCCGGCCGGCGCGAGGTCGGGTCGGGCGCCGGCCCGTCGATGAGCGGGCGCACCAGGCGGCCGAGTTCGGCCATCTCCTGCCCGAAGCGGCGGTAGACCTCGGCGTCGCGCGGCGAGAAGGCGGCGATCGCCCGGCGCGTCCGCTCCGGATCGCCGTCGCGCAGCAGGTAGCGGCCGTCGGGGAACGGCGTGAAGGTGGTGTCGAGCGGCAGGATCTCGTAGCCGAAGCGGGGCAGGTCGAGGTCACGGATGATCCACGGGCGCAGCAGGCTGACCACGTACGAGCAGCACGAGTAGCGGAAGCCGGGGTAGATCTCCTCGGTGGTGGTGGCGCCGCCGATCTTGTGACGCCGCTCGACGACCAGCACGCGCCGCCCGGCCCGCGCCAGGTAGGCGGCGCAGACCAGGCCGTTGTGGCCGGCGCCGACGACAACCGCGTCGTAGCGCTGCGCGGTCACGGCCGGCGCCTCCGCGGCGGATCGAAGAACGGCAGCGGCACGACCGTGGCGCCGACCCGCCGGCGTTCGAACTCGACCGTGTGCTCGAGCTCGAGCCGCGTGCCGGGCGCAGCGAACGGGCTGCGCACGGAGGCCAGCGCGATCGACTTCTTGAGCAGCGGCGACCAGGTGTGGCTGGTCGCCTGGCCGACCTGGCGCCCCTCCGACCAGACGGGCAGCGGATCGCGACTGGCGTGCGCCGGCAGCGAAGGGGGCAGGCCGTAGGCGTCGTAGAGCGCCTCGAGCTCGTCCCAGCCGACCTCGAGGCCGACCAGCTGCCAGGCGGGACCGCGTTGCCGTTCGGCGGCGAGGGCCGCCCGCCCGACGAACGGACCGCGGTCGAGCTCGACCAGCCGCCCGAGCCCGACCTCGAACGGCGTCGACTGGCGCGACTCGAGCACCGTGCGCGGAGCGCTCTGGTAGTCGACGCCGAGCAGCACGAAGCCGGCCTCGATGCGCACCATGTCGAGGGCGTCGAGGCCCGCCGGCTCGGCACCGAACGGACGCCCGGCGGCGAGGACGGCGTCCCACAGCTGCGGCGCCCCGTCGCGCTCCACCCAGACCTCGTAGCCGAGATCGCCGGTGTAGCCGGTGCGCGAGATCCAGACGTCGAGCCCGGCGATGCGGCTCCGGGTGACGCCGAAGTAGCGCAGGCCGTCCAGGTCGGCGTCGCTCGCCGCGGCGAGGACGCTGCGCGAGGTCGGCCCCTGCACGGCGAGCGCGGCGAGCCGGGCGGTCGTGTCCTCGATCTCGACCGCGAAGCCGGCTGCGCAGGCGAGCAGCCGGGCGAGGGTCGGTTCGGCGGCGGTGAGGCGGTAGTGCTGATCCTCCAGGCGCGCCACCGTGCCGTCGTCGACCAGCTTGCCGGCGTCGTCGCACCAGCAGGCGTACGCCACCCGGCCGGGAGCCAGGCGGCCGATGTCGCGCGTGGTCATCCGCGACAGCACGGCGGCCGCATCGCGCCCGCGCAGGTCGTACTTGTAGAGCGGCGAGACGTCGAGCAGGCCGGTCGTCTCGCGGAACGCGAAGTACTCGCGCTCGTGGCTGGTGTCGTAACTGCAGACCGCCACCACCCCCGCCCAGTCCTTGAACTTCCAGCTGCGGCAGAGCGGCAGCGTGCGCGCATGGAAGGGCGACGGGGTCGGCATGGCGACTCGGGTGCGTGCCTCAGGGCGTCGGCGCGGCGCCGCGCAGCGCGTCGACGAAGCTCGTCGACCGCAGCAGCTGGCCGATCGCCTCGTCGAGCGCGTCGGAGAGGGTGAGAGCGTGCTCCTCGGGCTTGTACGACCGCGCGCTGCGGCCGGCGTGGCCGGTCGCCGAGCCGGTCCACAGCCGCTTGCCGTCGGCGCCCTCGATGGTGACGCCGAGGCGGACGGCGGCGTCGAGCGTGCGCGTTTCGACGACCGACAGCTCCAGCAGTTCGCCGCGCACGGCGAGCACCGGCCGCTCCGGGTCGACGATCTTTGCCCCCCAGCGGGCGAGCTGCCGCGCGTCGACGGCGGGCAGGCCGGCCGCCTCGAGGGTGGCAAAGACTCGGTCGGTCACCCAGGCCGCGACCTCGTCGGAGGTCGTGACCGGTTCGGGCGGCTTGCCGTCGCGCTCGAGCTGGCCGAGGGTCGCCGGATCGCCAGCGCGGCGCTCGGCGAACGGCTCGATCAGCAATCTCACGGTCTGGTGCGCGGTCGTGTCGAGTGCGCTGGCGCTCGCGGCCGGCGCCGCAGGGCTCGCGAGCCGGATCTCGAGCGCCGCGACGGGCAGGGGCAGCGCCGCCGCGCACGCCAGCAGAACGGCGAGCGCACGGTGTCGATGCGGATGCATGAGGGGGCCATTCTATGCGGGCTGCCCGGTCCGTGGCGCGTGGGAGAGAATGCGCCGATGTCCGAGCTGCGCCATGCACCGCTGTCGAGCTTCGTCCCCGCGACCGCGGTGGCCCCCGACGAGCTGTTCACCCGCTTCCTCGACTGGTGCGCCGGGGCGGGCTACGAGCTCTATCCGGCCCAGGAGGAGGCGCTGCTCGAGATCTGGTCGGGTCGCCACGTGGTGCTCAACACGCCGACCGGCTCGGGCAAGTCGCTGGTCGCCCTGGGGCTGCACTTCAAGGCGCTGGCGGAGGGACGGACCTCGTACTACACCAGTCCGATCAAAGCGCTCGCCTCGGAGAAGTTCTTCTCCCTGTGCGACGAGCTGGGGGCCGAGCGGGTGGGAATGCTGACCGGCGACGCCTCGATCAACCCGCAGGCCCCGGTGCTCTGCTGCACCGCCGAGGTGCTGGCGAACATGGCGCTGCGCGGAGGCACCACGATCGACGCGCCGGAGGTGGTGATGGACGAGTTCCATTACTACTCCGATGCCGAGCGCGGCTGGGCCTGGCAGATCCCGCTGATCGAACTGCCGGCGGCCCGGTTCCTGCTGATGTCCGCCACTCTGGGCGACATGACCGGCATCGCCCGGCGGCTCGAGACGCGCACCGGCCGCTCGGTCTCGCTGGTGACCTCGGCCAGCCGCCCGGTGCCGCTCGACTACGAGTGGCGCGAGACGCCGCTGCACGAGACGATCGACCAGTTGCTCGCCCGTCGGCTGGCGCCGGTCTACGTGGTGAACTTCACGCAGCGCGAGTGCGCCGAGCTGGCGCAGGCGCTGACCTCGCAGTCGCTCACCAGCCGCGAGGAGCGCGAGGCGATCCGCGAGGCGATCGGCGAGTTCCGCTTCGACACGCCGTACGGCAAGGAGATCCGGCGCTACCTCACCTTCGGCGTCGGCCTGCACCACGCCGGCCTGCTGCCGAAGTACCGCCTGCTGGTCGAGCAGCTCTCCCAGCAGGGCCTGCTCAAGGTGATCTGCGGCACCGACACGCTGGGCGTCGGGGTGAACATCCCGATCCGCACCGTGCTGTTCACCAAGCTCGCCAAGTTCGACGGTCAGAAGGTCCACCTGCTGGCGGTGCGCGACTTCCAGCAGATCGCCGGGCGGGCCGGCCGCAAGGGGTTCGACGACCGCGGCCTGGTGGTGGCGCAGGCGCCGGACCACGTGATCGAGAAGCGCGTCGCCGAGCGCAAGCGCAAGAAGGGGGGCGGCACGTTCAAGCCGCGTCCGGGGGAGGTGGTGTGGAGTGAAGAGACATTCCGGCGACTGATCGAACGACCGCCCGAGACGCTGCGCTCCCGGTTCCGGATCACGCACGGCATGGTGTTGCAGCTGCTGCAGCGCGACGAGGACCTGGACGATCCGTCGCGGCGCAACTTCGCGTCGCTGCGCGAGCTGATCGCCAACTGTCACGAGGAGGAGGGCGCGCAGCGGCGCCACCTGTCGCACGCCGCGGTGCTGGTGCGCTCGCTCGGGCGGGCCGGCATCCTGGAGATGCGCAAGGACACGGTGCGCGACTACCGCTGGGTGGTCGTCTCGCGCGACCTGCAGTTCGATTTCTCGCTGCACCACGCCCTGTCGCTGTTCCTGGTCGAGATGGTGCCGCGGCTCGAGGCGACCTCGCCGACCTACGTCGGCGATCTGCTCACGGTCGTCGAGTCGGTGCTCGAAGATCCGGCGGTCATCCTGCGCCAGCAGGCCGACCGCGAGAAGGGCCGGCTGGTCGCCGAGATGAAGGCGGAGGGGATCGGCTACGAGGAGCGGATGGAGCGCCTCGAACAGGTCACGCACCCCAAGCCGCTCGCCGACTGGCTGGCCGGCCACTTCGACGGCTTCTGCCGGCTGCACCCGTGGGTGGGCGGCGAAGAGATCCGCCCGAAGTCGATCGGCCGCGAGATGATCGAGACGTTTGCCGGTTTCGACGACTACATCCGCCTCTACAACCTGCAGCGCAGCGAAGGTGTGCTGCTGCGCTACCTCTCACAGCTCTACCGGACGCTCGAGCAGAACGTCCCCGACTTCGCCAAGTCCGAGGCGGTCTGGGACGCCATCGCGCTGCTGCGCACGACCATCGCGCTGACCGACTCGTCGCTGCTCGAGGAGTGGGAAAGCATGCTCCACCCCGAGTTGATGACCCGCCGCAAGGAGGAGCGCGAGCAGATCGTCGAGCAGATCTGGGTGCGCGAGCTGATCGAGAGCCCGCGCGCGCTGGCGGCGCGGCTGCGCTCGGAGATGCATCTGCTCGTGCACGCGCTGTCGCTGCGCGACTGGGAGGAGGCGGCCGAGCGGGTGGCGTCCGAGGCGGACGATCCGTGGGACGCGGCGCGGTTCGAGGCGGCGCTGGCGCCGTTCTTCGCCGAGCATACGGCGCTGCTCGACGGCCCCGAAGCGCGGCGCCACGAGTGGACGCGGATCGTCAAGTCGGGCGACCGCCAGTGGGAGGTCACGCAGACGCTGCACGACGCCGAAGGCGACCACGACTGGGGCCTGCGCGCCACGGTCGACCTGCGACACGTCACCACCGTCGACCGCCCGCTGCTGCGCCCGACCTGGATCGGCAAGTAGGGAGCCGGATCGGTCGAGCAGGAAGGAGCGGGCGAGATGATCGGAGGGCTCCGAGTCTGCGTGGTGCTGCCGGCCTACAACGCCGGGGCGACGCTCGAGCGCACGGTGGCCGAGATTCCGCCGGAGGTCGACCGGGTCGTGCTGGTCGACGACGCTTCTCGCGACGGCACGGCGGAGCTGGCGCGGCGGCTGGGACTCGAAGTGGTCATCCATCCGTCCAACTGCGGCTACGGCGGCAATCAGAAGACCTGCTACCGGACCGCGCTGGCAGGGGAGGAGGAGCTGATCGTCATGCTCCACCCGGACTACCAGTACTCGCCGCGGCTGCTGCTCGCGATGGCGGCGATGCTCGCCTCCGGTCACTACGACATCGTGCTGGCCTCGCGGATCCTGGGAGGCCGCGCCCGCCAGGGCGGCATGCCGTGGTGGCGCTACGTCTCCAATCGCGCCCTGACGCTGGTCGGCAACCTGCTGCTCGGCTCGAAGCTGTCGGAGTTCCATACCGGCTACCGGGGATATCGGCGCGAGGTCCTCGAGCGTTTGCCGCTGGGCGCCAACTCCGACGACTTCGTCTTCGACAATCAGCTGCTCGTGCAGGCGCTCGCAGCCGGCTTCCGGATCGGCGAGATCTCCTGCCCGACGCGCTACTTCGCGGAGGCCTCCTCGATCGGCTTCGCCCGCTCGGTGCGCTACGGCTTCGGCGTCCTGGGCTGCGCTTTGGCGGGGCTGCTGCACCGCGCGGGGCTGTATACGGCGCGCTTCCTGCGCGCCGACGGCGCCCGACTCTTCTAAGTCAGCGCGCCAGCAGCGCGAGCAGTGCGGCGGCAGCGAGCAGCGCCAGGCCGATCTTGACCCACGACCAGGGGGCGGTGCCGGTGGCCCGCCCGGTCACGCCGTTGACGGCGTAGTGAAAGCTGCGGCCGTGGTAGCGGTAGGCCGAGATCCAGATCGGCAGCAGGCCCGACTTGCAGGTCAGCTCGGACCACTCGGTTTGGATTTGCAGGTTGCGACACAGCTCTCCCGGCACTTCGGCGCGACAGGCGGCGTGCAGCGTCGCCTTCATCCGCTCGCGCGCCGCGGCCCAGGCGCGGTCGAGCGGGACGCCGTACTCCTCGGCCCGAAAGCCGGCGAGATAGGCCGGGTCGTACGGCACCAGCTCGGCGGTGGGGAACGGTTCGAGCTGCCGCGCCAGCGACGGTTCGATGCCGCGCGAGGCGGCCACCGGCAGGTCGTCGAACCGGTGTTCGAGCGTGCCGCTGACCCGCCGCCACTCGATGCGCGCCTGCTGGCCGCTGCCGCGGCGGCGGCCCGACTCAGCGCTCCAGCGCGAACGGGTGGCGGCGTCGAACGTCCAGAACGGGACGTAGACCCCGACGAGGTTCTCGACCTCGGCGCGAGTGGCCAGATTGCCGGGGCGGAACCAGAGCGATTTCAGCCAGCCGCGGAAGCGCCCGATCGCCTCCTGCCGCGAGACCCGGAACGGCAGCACCCCCTGCGGGCGGACCACGTCGACGTCGTTGGGCGCCTCGACGACCCCCGGAGTGCCGCAGAACGCACAGGCGGTCGCCCGCACGCCGGGCTCGAGCGTGTCGATCGCGCCGCAGCGGCCGCACCGGTAGCGCTTGCGCTCCATGCCCCAGCCGACGCTGGCCGGGGCGCGCAGCTGCTCGGCGAGCGGCTGCTCCTCGACGACCGGGCCGGCGGTGGCGACCTCCTGCTCGTGGCCGCAGTAGGCGCAGCGCAGCCGCACGGCGAGCGGGCTCCACGCCACGTCGGCGCCGCACTGCGGGCAGGGGAACTTGCGCGCCGCCACCTGCGGGCCCGTCGGCGACGTCGGCGCGGTCGCCATGGCGGGGTCGGTCATCTCGGCGCGGCGACTCAGCCGGCCGGCGGCGGCGGGGGCGGCGTGGCGCCGGCCCCGAGTTCCGGATAGCTCTCCGCCGGCGCCCAGCCGGTCGCTCCGGGACGCCAGGCCGGCGTGCCGGCGGCAACCTGCCCGGCGGCGAGCATCGAGCGCACCTGCGCGTCGGTATACGGGCCGTAGGTCTGGCCGCCGACCGCCAGCGACCAGCGCGGCGTCAGCGCCGGGGCGGCGGGCGGCGGCGGCGGTGCGGCTCCACCCGGAGCAGGCGGCGCCCCGGCGCCGGCCATCGCCTGGCCCATCATCTGCCCCATGGCGACCCCGGCGCCGACCCCGACTCCTGCGCCGGCGAGGCCGCCGGGGTTCTCGGCCGCCTTGCCGATCGCGTCGGCGGCCTGCATCTGGGTGTACTGCTGCATCCGGTCGCCCAGCACGCCGAGCTTGGAGCGCTGGTCGATCGCCTTCTCGACCTCCTCGGGCAGCGAGACGTTCTCGATGAAGAAGCGCGCCAGCTCGAGGCCGAAGCCGGCGAACTCGGGCGCCAGCAACCGCGTCCCGGTGGTCGACAGCTCGTCGTAGTGGGCTGCGATGTCGAGCGCCGCCACCTTGGCCTCGGCGATGGCGTCCGACAGGCGCGACAGGATCGTCGAGCGCAGCTGGCCGGTAATCTCGTCGGTCGTCGTCAGGCCCCGTGTGCCGACCACGGTCTCGAAGAACTTGCGCGCGTCGGAGATCCGCATGGCATAGGTGCCGTAGGCGCGCAGGCGGATCATCCCGAACTCGGCGTCGCGCATCATCACCGGGTTGGCGGTGCCCCACTTGAAGTCGGTGAACAGACGGGTGTTGAAGAAGTAGACCTCGGCCTTGAACGGGCTCTGGAAGCCGTACTTCCAGCCGCGCAGGGTGGTCAGGATCGGGATGTTCTGCGTCGAGATCGTGTAGGTACCGGGGCCGAACAGATCGGCCGCCTTGCCCTCGTTGACGAACAGCGCCAGCTGGTTCTCGCGCACGATGAGCTGGGCGCCCATCTTGATTTCCTGGTTGTAGACCGGGTAGCGCCAGACGAGAGTGTCGTTCGAGTCGTCGAGCCACTCGAGGATCTCGAGAAACTGCGACCCGATCTGCTTGCGGATGTTGTCCATCAGTCCCATGACCGCTCCTCCCGGATGCCGGCGCAGTCTAACGGGCGGCGGCCGGGCACGGAAAGGCGGCGGCGGCGATAGGCTCGCGTGCGCCGCGCGCCGCCGCCCCGGTGGCGCCGCACCCGGCGGAGGATCGCGCGATGTTTCCCGGCCATTTTGCAGTGGCGCTGGCCGCCAAACGGGCGGCCTGGCCGCACAGCCTCCTCACCCTGGCGCCCTGGGGCGCCGCGCTGGCCGGCTGGCTGCTGATGGCGTGGGCGTTCTGGATCGACCGCCACCGCGCGGTGCGGGCGCCGGTAGGATCGGCGCCGTGAGCGAGACCGATCCGGCCTTCCCGTTCCGGGTGCGCGAGTACGTCCGCTGGAGCGACGTCGACGCGGCGGGCATCATCTGTTACGGCGCCTATGTGCGCTTCTTCGAGATCGCCGAGACCGAGCTGTTCCGCGCCGCCGGGATGCCGTACGGCAAGGTGTTCGAACGGCTCGACCTCTGGCTGCCGCGGCGGGCGTTGCACTTCGAATTCCTGGCGCCGGCGTTCCTGGACGATCCGCTCGAAGTCGCGATCCGCGTCGGGCGCGTCGGGCGCACGTCGCTGCGCCTCGACTTCGAAGTGGTGCGCGACGACGCGGCGCGCGCGCGCACGGCGTGCGGCGATGTGACCCTGGTGGCGATCGACCGCAAGCAGCTGCGACCGCTGCCGCTGCCGGCCGAGTTCATCGCGGCGCTGGCGCCGTTCACGGTGCCCGGCGCCAGTCCTATCGAGGTGGTCAGAACCGGCGGAGAGGGCGAGCGATGAGTATGCTGATCATCGCCACCGGCGGCACGTTCGACAAGGAGTACGACGAGCTGACCGGCCGGCTGGATTTCCACGACACGCACGTGCCGCAGATGCTCGCGCTCGGCCGCTGCCGGCTCGAAGTCGCCGTCCGCACGGCGATGATGGTCGACTCGCTCGAGATGACCGACGCCGACCGCGAGCTGCTGGTCAGCCAGTGCCGGCGTGCCGCCGAGTCGCAGATCGTCATCACGCACGGGACCGACACCATGGTGGAAACGGCGGCGGTCCTGGCGGCCGGCCTCGCCGGCAGCGCCAAGACGGTGGTGCTGACCGGCGCCATGGTCCCGTTCGCCTTCGGCAGCTCGGACGGACTGTTCAACCTGGGCAGCGCGCTGTCGTTCGTACAGGTCCTGCCGCCCGGTGTCTACGTGGCGATGAACGGCCTGCGCTTCGACTGGGACAACTGCCGCAAGAACCGCGAGCTCGGCATCTTCGAGCGCGTGCGGCCGGAACCCGGCGCGTGAGCCGGTCGACCGGCCGGGCACCGCGCTCCGCGCCGCCGCAGCGGGTCGCCGCTCCTTCGGAGAGGCTCGGGCGCCGGCTGCAGAGCGAGCATCCGGAACTCTCGTTCACCCGCGCCAAGCGGGTCATCGAGGCCGGCCAGGTGACCGTCGACGGCGAAATCGTCCAGGACCCCGGCGCCTTCGTGCCGCCGACGGCGCGGGTGGTGTTCGACGCCGGGCGCCCGGTGATCGAGCGGATCGAGGCGCCCAGGATCGAGCTGCTGCACGCCGACGAAGACGTCGTCGTGGTCTTCAAGCCGGCCGGCCTGCTCACCCAGCCGACGCCGCAGCGCGAGGTCGACACGCTGCTCTCGCGCACCGGCTCGGCGCTGGCCCGCTCGGCCGGCCGTCGGCCCTGGCTGGCGGTCGTGCACCGGCTCGACAAGGAGACCTCCGGGCTGGTCGTGCTGGCGACCAGCCGGCGCGGCCAGGCGGAACTGCAGCGACAACTCGAGGACCGGTCGCTCGGGCGGGTCTACCTGGCGGTCGTCGAAGGTGAGCTGCCCGCTGCGGCGGGCACGTTCGACCAGCCGCTGGTCGGCGACGGCACCCACCGCCGGCGCTGGGTGGCGGCACCTGGCGAATCCGGCAAGCCGGCGATCACCCACTGGCGCACCGAGCGACGGCTGGGCGATGCGACGCTGGTGCGCGTGCAGCTCGAGACCGGTCGCACCCATCAGATTCGGATCCACTTCGCCGCGGCCGGTCATCCGGTGGTCGGCGATCGCGTCTATCGGGCGCCGGGAGTCCGGGGCGCTCCGACGGTCAGCTTCGCGCGCCAGCTGCTGCACGCCGGCGAGCTCTACTTCCAGCATCCGGCCGACGGGCGGCCGATGCGTTTTGCCGCCCCGCCGCCGGCCGACTTCACGGCGTTCGTCACCCGCCTCGCCGAGCGCGACCGCCGGCGGGGTCGCCCGCGCCCGCGCTGACCTGCCGCAGCGCCGCCCGCGGCGCGACTTGCCGGGGGTCGGCACCCCGACTAGGCTAGCCGCTCCGTGAGCGATTCCATCGAAGCGCTGCTCGCTGCCAGCGTCGCAGCCGGGGAGTCCGTCGCCCTGGCGACGGTGATCTCGGGGCCGGGCGAAGGGGCCCGCCTGCTGATCTGGGCGGCCGGCCATACCTACGGCGATCTCGGCTGGCCGCGGCTCAACCAGCGGGTGGCGCTCTACGCCGAGCAGATGTTCGACCGCGGCGTCGAGGCGCCGCTGGTCAAGCGGTTCGCGGTGCCGGGCGCCAGCGAGGCCGAGGTGCGCATCGAGTTCAGCGTTGGCCGACCGGAGAGCGCACCGGCCGGAGCTGCCCGATGAGCGAGGCGGCGACGACGACCGCCGGTGCTGCGCCTCCGGGCGAGGTCTCGGGTCCGCCGGCCCCGGTGCGCATCGGCGAACGGCTCGTGGCGCTCGACGTGGTGCGCGGCTTTGCCCTGCTCGGCATCCTGCTGATGAACGCCGAGTTCTTCCTGCGCCCGGTGCAGGCGCTCTACCTGGGCCGCGACGAGACGGCAGTCGGCCTCGACCGGGCGGCGGGCTGGCTCGTCGCCGCCTTCGTGCAGGGCAAGTTCTACGTCCTCTTCTCGCTGCTGTTCGGGATGGGGTTCGCGATCCAGTTCGACCGCTGGCGGCGCTCCAGCGGACGGTTCGCCGGCCGCTTCGTCCGCCGCATGGTCGGGCTGATCGCGCTCGGGGCCGCGCACGCCTTCCTGATCTGGTACGGCGACATCCTGTTGACCTACGGCGTCGTCGGCCTGCTCCTGCTGGCGTTCCAGCGCACTCCCGTGCGGCGGCTGCCCAAGTGGGGGCTGACGCTGATCCTCGTGCCGCTCCTGGCGGGCAGCGTGCTGCGGGTCTGGAGCGGCACCGCGATGGCGAGCGGCCAGATGCCGGCCGACGCCGTCGCCTCGCACGAGGCGTTCGTCGCCGAGCTGCGGGACGGGGCGGTGCGGGCCGAGAGCGTCTACGCAACCGGCACGGCCGCCGAGATCCAGCAGCAGCGCACCGCCGACGCCCGCATGCAGCTCAGCTTCCTGCCGTTCTTCTTCCCGATCGTGCTGGGGATCTTCCTGCTCGGCGCCTGGTTCGTGCGTTCGGGCGTCGTCGTCGAGCCGGAGGCGCACCTGCCGTTCCTGCGTCGCGCGGCGGGGATCGGGCTCGGGGCGGGAGCGGTGCTGGCGGTGGCGGCGATGCTCGGCGGCGCCGACGGCGGCCAGATGGAGACCGCGCCGGCGGTGGTCTGGAGCCAGGTGCTGATGCAGGTGGCGGCGCTGCTGCTGGCCGTCGGGTACCTGTGCGGACTGGTGCTGCTGGCCCGCCGCCCGCACTGGACCGAGCGGCTGCGCCCGCTCGCGGCGGCCGGCCGCATGGCGCTGACCAACTACCTCCTGCAGTCGGTCATCTTCACCGCCATCGCCTACAGCTGGGGGCTCGGCCTCTACGGCCGCATCCCGCGCGCCACCCAGCTGGTCGTGGCGGTGTCCGTCTGGGGGCTCAACCTCCTGCTGAGCAGCTGGTGGCTGAACCG
Source organism: uncultured Thermoanaerobaculia bacterium (assembly GCA_964618415.1). Lineage (GTDB taxonomy): Bacteria > Acidobacteriota > Thermoanaerobaculia > Multivoradales > JAGPDF01 > JACTMI01. The sequence goes on along the minus strand of CAZUAT010000025.1, from coordinate 23,327 downwards.
GTTCCGGTTCGGGCCGGCCGAGTGGCTCTGGCGCTCGATCACCTACGGCCGGCTGCAGCCGCTGCGCTGACTGCGGTGGCCGGCGAGGCGGCTCCGATCTCCTCCTCGAACAGGCGCAGGATCCGCTTGTACTCGTCGGTCCACGAACTCGGCTCGCGGAAGCCGTGCGGCTCGACCGGGTAGATCGCCGTCTCGAACCATTCGGTCTTGCCCAGTTCGATCAGCCGCTGCACCAGACGCACGGTGTCCTGGAAGACCACGTTGTCGTCGACCATGCCGTGGCAGATCAGCAGTGGCCGCTGCAGACCTTCGGCGAACTCGATCGGCGAGCTGCGCCGGTAGGCTTCTGGATCGACCTCCGGGGTGTTGAGGATGTTCGACGTGTAGCCGTGGTTGTAGTGCGCCCAGTCGGACACCGGGCGCAGTGCAGCGCCGGCGGCAAACAGCTCGGGCTGGCGGAACATCGCCATGAAGGTGAGGAAGCCGCCGTACGAGCCGCCGTAGACGCCGACGCGCGCCGCGTCGACCGCCTGCGTGTCGATCAGCCAGGCCACGCCGTCGGCGAGATCCTCGACCTCCGGAGTGCCCATCTGACGGTAGATCGCAGTGCGCCAGGCGCGGCCGTAGCCGGCCGAGGCCCGGTAGTCCAGGTCGAGCACCACGTAGCCGCGCCGCGTGAGCAGGGTGTGGAACATGAACTCACGGTAGTAGGACGACCAGCCGCGGTGGGCGTTCTGCAGATAGCCGGCGCCGTGCACGAACATCACCGCCGGCCAGCGGCGATCGGGCGTCCAGTCGGCCGGCTTGTAGAGCCGCCCGTGGATTTTTCCGGCGCCGTGCCGCGAGGGTACCGCGACGAACTCCGGTCGCGCCCAGTCGACCGCCGTGAACTCGGCCGACACCGTCTCGGTCAGCCGTCGAGCCACCGCACCGGGACGCGCCTCCTGCACGTACAGCTCGGGCGGGCCGAGGGCGGTCGACACGGTGAGCAGGAGCCGCTTCTCGTCCGGCGAGAGGACCGCCGAGGTCAGCCCGCCCTGGGCGGTGAGCGCCGTCATCTCGCCGGTCGTTGCGTCGACGCGCCAGATCTCGACCACACCCGGCTGGTCGCGGTTGGCCTCGACGATGAACGCCCGGCCGTCGCGGGTCAGCCGCGGCGCGTCGATCTCGAACGGACCGACGGTCAACTGGCGCGCCGGACCGTCGAGCGGCCGCAACCAGAGCTGCGACCAGCCGCTCTCCTCGGACAGATACCAGAGCGTGCGGCCGCCCGGCATCCAGCCGAAGTCGTTGAACCGCCAGCCGACCCAGGCGGGATCGTGGATGCGCACCAGCGGCGTGAGGGCGGCGCTTGCCGCCTCGACGACGGCGATCCAGCGGTCCTTGTTGTCGTAGGAGAACAGCTGCACTGCGAGGCGCGTGGAGTCGTCGTTCCAGAGCAGGTTCTCGATCGAGACGACGCGGGCGCCGTCGCGCAGCGTGGCGTCGGCCGGCGCGTCCCCGTCTCCGGGAGCGGGCTGCGCGGCGCGCCTCAACTCGGCCAGGGGATCTTCGCGCAGGCCGGGCAGGCCGCTCAGGTCGACCTCGGCTCGCGTCCGCGCGGCCAGATCGAGTACCAGCAGGCGCGGCGTCTCCGGGCTTCCGGTGCCGACCTTGGGGCGCACCGCTTCGACTTCGACATAGCTCGACTCGGTCACCCAGACCGGCATCCGGTCGGCCCGGCCGCCGTCGGCGCCCTGCTCGAGCTCCTCCGACAGGTCGCGCTGTGGGCCGAGCACGACGGCGAGGCGCGCGCCGTCCGGGGTCACTGCGGCGGCGAGCACCGCCTGCCCGGCGCCGAGGTACCACGGCTCGGGGGGGCAGTTCGCCGCGGCGGCGCAGCGCTCGCGCCGGGTGTCGCGCTCCTGCTCCCGGCGTGCCCGGCGTTCGGCGAGCACGGCGAAGAGACGCTGCTCGCTCTCGGCGAGGAAGCCGCTCGGCCGCTCGGTCTCCGGATCGTCGGCCAGGCGCAGCTCGGCCAGCGTCGCGGTCTGGCCGGTCGACAGGTCGTGGACGTAGAAGCTGTCGCCGCGGCGCCAGCTGACGCGCCGGCCTCCCTCGAGCGGCAGCGGCTGGCTCTCGGCCTCGACCGTCCGGGTGACCTGATGAATCTTGCGTGCGCGTCGGTCGTAAACGTACACGTCGCCGTCGCGGATGAACGCCTCGAGGCGGCGGTCGCGCGAGTCGACGGCACCCGGCTCCGCATCCAGGCGGGCCAGCTCGTCCGGCTCGACCAGGCGCGGCTTGCCGCTCGGCAGTTCGATCCGCCAGCGGTCGACGATCGCGCTGCCGGGGCGGCGGCGTCGATAGACGATCGAGCGGCCGTCGTCCGACCAGGCCGGCTCCTCGGGCGGCGTGCCGACGAAGTCGCGCCCCATGATCGTGTCCACGGTCAGCTCGTCCGCGGCCGAAATCGGCGAGCCGAGTGCGCCGGCGGCGTAGAGGACGAGCAGAAGGACGCGGGCGGACCGGGAAGCCTTGTGGGAGCTGGGAGAAGTGGCTCGGAGCATCGCGCAATCCTAGCGGGAAACGCTTCCGCGGGCCGTTGGAGGCTGGGCGCGGCGCCTTGGCAGTGGGAGAATCGACGGGATGCTCGAAACGCTCGAACCGGCGCTGGCAGATGATCTGACCGGCCTGCTCAACCGCCGCTACCTGCGCGAGCTGTTCCGCGACAGCTGGTCGGAGATGGTGAGTGCGACCGGCCGGGTCTCGCTGCTGCTGGTCGATCTGGACGGCTTCAAGCAGATCAACGATCGCTTCGGCCACCTGGCCGGCGACGCGGTCCTGCGCGCGGTGGCGCATCGGTTGCGCACCTCGTTTCGTGACGAGGACCGGATCGTGCGCTACGGCGGCGACGAGTTCGTCGTCGTCCTCGTCGACACCGGACCGATCGAGGCGCGCGCCCTCGCCGAGCGGGCCCGGCGGGCTCTGGCCGAGGCCGAGTGGGTCGACTCGTCCGGCGGCTCCGAGCTGCCGCACCGTGTCAGCTTCTCGTACGGCATCGCCACGGCGCCGGACGACGGCCTGTCGGGAGACGAGGTGGTGGCCGTCGCCGACCGGCGGCTGTACGCCGAGAAGATGGTGCGGCGAGCGGCCGCGGAGCAGTCGCGGCGCCGGCGGCGCTACCTCAACGTGGCACTGGCGGCCACGGCGGCGATTCTGCTCGGGCTCGCGGTGGGGCGCCTGGCGGGCCCCGATGCTTTCCGCTGGTGGCGTCCCGTCGCACCGGAGGTCGGGGCCACCGGGGCGCCGCCCGTCGTGGACGAGCGCAGCGAGATGGCGGCACTGCGCGAGGAGGTCGAGCGGCTCAACGCGGCGCTGCAGGCGGCCGGTCCGTCAGTCGATGCGCGCGAGGCGCTGCTGGCGCGCATCCACGAGCTCGAGGCCCGTCTGGCCGAGGCCGAGCGGACGGCGCCGGCCGCGTCCGGATCCGCGCCTGCGGCGGGCCCGAGTGCGGGCGCGATTCCAACTGCCGACGGGCTCGTGGCCGGCCAGCGGGTCAGCCGTGCGCCCGGCAGTGCCGACGGCCCGACCGATCCACCTGGCGCCGGCCAGCCCCTCGAACCGGAGGTGGTGGCCGACGCGGCGCGTGCCGCCGGCGGGGAGGTCACGATCGTGTCGACGCCGCCGCAGCTGATCGGCCACGACCGGCCGGTCTATCCGCCGTTTGCGCTGCAGCGCGGGATCGAAGGGGAGGTCGAACTGCGGGTGCGCGTCGGCGCTGACGGGCGCGTGCTCGGCGTCGAGCCGACCTCGCCGCAGGTCGGCTTCGGATTCGACGAGGCGGCGCGGCGCGCCGCGCTGTCGGCCACCTACACGCCGGCGCAGCGGGACGGGCGGCCGGTGGCGGCCGACACGCTGCTGCGGATCCGGTTCGTGCTCGCGTCGCGGCGCTGACGCGCGGGGCGTTAGAGAACGGCGCCGAGCTCGCCGGGCAGAACGACTCGGCAGTCGGGGCAGGCGAGCAGGAAGCCGCTGCGGGGCAGCGACGACATGAAGTTCACCCGGGCCCGATAGAGGCGCACGACGAAGATACGGTCGATCTCGCCTCGGCAGGCCGGACAGACCACCGGCTGCTCGAGACCGTAGACGGCAGCCGGTTCTCCCCTCCAGCCGGGGGGCAGCCCCTCGGCGTCGGATCCTGAGTCGGACATCGTGGTGCGGATCCTAGCTCGGATCGGCTCGCGCCGGCTCGGGCCGGGCTGAGCCAGCCCGGAGCCGGTCCAGGCCCGTTCAGCCCTCCCAGTCCCAGAACAGTTCGGCGTTGGTCGGCCCGTCCCCGTCGGCCTCCTGGGGCTCGTCGTCGCGCGGCACGGCCGGGCGCCCGCTTTCGACGCGCGCCACCACCGCGGCCTGTTCTTCGAGGTCGACGGTCTCGCGTTCCCACGCCTCCTCGCTGCCGAAGTGCGGCCAGGCGCGCGGGAAGATCGGGTCGTGCCAGCGCCGCGCCAGCCAGGCCGCGTAATGGATCAACCGCAGGCCGCGCAGCGGCTCGATCAGCCGCAGCTCGGCGCGCTCGAAGCGGCGGAACGTCTCGTAGCCGTCGAGAAAGTCCTCGATGCGTGCCGCCGTGTCGCTGTCACGGCCGGGCAGCGCGAGCCAGAGGTCCTGAACCGCCGGGCCGATCATGGCGTCGTCGAAGTCGAGCAGGCGCAGCTGACCGCCGCGCTCGAGCACGTTGCCGAGGTGCAGGTCGCCGTGGACGCGCAGCGTCGCCACCCCGGCCGACATCCGGTCCCACGCGTCGGCGATCGCGGTGGCCGCCTCCACGTAGCGCCGTTCGAGGCGACGGGGCAGGCGGCGCTCGCGCACCAGCCAGTCGACGTCGTCGCGCGCGTAGGCGCGGCTCGTGAGCGGCAGGCGATCGACTGCGGGGCGCCGCGCGCCGACCACGTGCAGGCGACCGACCAGCTGGCCGAGGCGCCGCGCGAGGGTGGCGTCGAGCTCGTCGGGCGCCCGGCCGCCCATCCGATCGAACAGCGCGTAGTGCACGTCGTCGATCGTCGCCAGGGTCGAGCCATCGGGAAACGGGCGCGCCGCGCAGACCGGTATCTCCTCGGTCGCCGCCTCGGCGAGGAACCGGTGCTCCTCGAGGATCTGGGAGGCGGTCCACCGCCCGGGGCGATAGAACTTCGCCACCACCCGCGACCGGTCGGCCAGCTCGACCTCGTAGACGCGGTTCTCGAACGAGTTGAGCGGATAGCAGAGCGGCCGCACCGCCAGGCCCGCCGCCTCGACGGCGTCGAGGACCCGCTCCGGGGTCAGGTGGAGGAACAGATCGGTCGCGCTCATCGCCGCGATCGTCTCACCGATCGGCCGCCGCCGTATCGGCGTGGCCCCACCCGCGCAATCAGCGCGGGCGGTCCAGGACTGCCCAGGCGGCGGCTCCGCCGGGGGCGAGCGAGCTGACCAGCAGACGGCGCGGGGCGGGCAGCTGGCCGCTGCGGTCGGGGACGAGGGCAAGCTCGGGATCGGGCTGCTCGAAGCCGTGGGTCGGCGCCGCGATCCGGCCGGCGGCGGCCAGCACGGCGGCGGCGAGATGCCCCCCCCCGGCCTCGCCGACCGCGCCCTTGGGCGCCCAGACCGCCGGCGGCGTCTCGCCGAACAGGGAGCGCAGGACACCCGCCTCGAGGCGATCGCCGGCGGGCGAGCCGGTCGCCCCGGAGACGATCCGATCGCAGTCGGTCGGCGCGATGTCCTGTCGCTCCAGCCCGCGGCGCAGGGTGGCGGCGAGGCCGGTGGCGTCGCCGCCCCAGCCCCAGGCGGGGGCGCTCGGATCGAAGCCGCGGACGACTCCGGCCAGCAGCGCCAACGGTGCACGGCCGCGCGAGGTAATCGCCTCGACCGGTTCCAGCACCAGCGCCGTGGCCCCCTCGGCGGCCAGCGTGCCGCGCCGCTCGCGGTCGAACGGGCGCGCTCGCTCGCGGCCGTCGGCCCCGGCGCGGGCCAGCATGCCGAACCGGTCGAGCAGCGCGTGCAGGAGCGGGATCAGCTCGTCGACCATCACCACGATCACCCGCGCGGCCGCGCCGGTTGCGAGCAGCCGGGCGGCTTCGCCGAGCGCCAGCAGGTCGCTGGCCTGTCGCTGCGTGATCGCGAGGTTCGGCCCGCGCGCGCCGGTCGCCAGAGCGATCTGCGCTGCCGACGCCGAAGCGACCGATTCGGCAAAGGCGGCCGGAGACGCGGTCTCCGGCCCGTGCAGCAGGATCTGACGCAGCAACTGCTCGGTAACGGAAGCGGGGCCATAGGCGGTGCCGAGGACGACTGCAGTGCGGGCGTGCGCCTGCGGGTCGCGCCCGGTCGGCAAGCCGGCTTCGTCGAGGGCGAGTCGCGTCGCGGCGAGCGCCAGGCGGGCCGGCGGACTCATCCGGCGCGCCTGATTGCCGGGCAGCAGGGCGCTCAGGTCGACCCCGGCGGCGAGCCAGGCGGTCCGCGCGCCGTGCGGGCGATGGAACCCGCCAGCGCGATCGATCTCGGTCGGCGCCACATCGATGTCGCGCAGCTGCGCCGCGAGCGCCTCGCTGCCGACGCCCCAGGCGCCCACGTTGCCGAGGCCGCTGACCGCGAGTGGCAGCTTCGGGCGGCTCAGACGGCCTCCCGATGGAGCAGGATGCAGGCGGCGTTGGCGCCGCCGAAAGCGAGGTTGGTCGACAGCGCGCGGCGGCAGCCCGGCACCGGCCGCGGGCTGCCGAGCACCAGGTCGACCTCGAGGGCGGGATCGAGACGGCCCTCGCCGGGCGTCGGATGGACGAGCTCCGCCTCGAGGCAGAGCAGGGTGATCAGCGCTTCGACCGCGCCGGCCGCTCCGAGGTAGTGCCCGACGCAGGCTTTCGACGAGGTGGCCGGCAGGGGCCGTTCCCGCTCGCCGAACAACCGGCGGAGCATCGCCGCCTCGGCTGCGTCGTTGGCCACCGTGCCGGTGCCGTGCAGGTTGACGAAGTCGATCTCCTTCGCAGCGAGGCCGGCATCGTTCAACGCCGCGCGCACCGCGTCGGTGATTCCCTCGCCGCCGGGATCGGGTGACGTCATGTGGTGCGCGTCGCACGAGGCGCCGGCGCCGGCCAGCCAGCCGAGCACCCGGGCTCCGCGCCGCTCGGCGTGCGCCCGCGATTCGAGCACCAGCACCGCGGCGCCCTCGCCGATCGACATGCCGAGCCGCTCGAGCCGGAACGGTCGACAGGGCCGCTCGTCGACGGCGCGCAGGGCGTTGAAGCCGCCGAACGTGAGGCGGCAGAGCGAGTCGCTCCCGCCCGCGAGGGCGAGGTCGACCTCGCCGCTGCGCAGCGCTTCGAGCGCCGAACCGAGGGCGAGGGTGGCTGACGAGCATGCGGAAGCGACGCTCATCACCGGTCCGGTGATGCCGTGCGTCCGGGCCACTGCGTCGCCAGGTCCCTGGGTGCCCTGGGCCGTCAGGGCGGCGATGCGGGCCCGCGGACGACCCGACCCGAGGCCGGCGAAGTAGTCCTCGGCCTCCAGCATGCCGCCCGTCGAGCTGCCGAAGAACAGCCCTGCCGACGGGCCGAGAGCCGCCGGCAGGCGGGCGCCCGCGAGCGCTTCGGCGGCGGCCGCGAGGGCGAACCGGTCGGCCAGGGTCAGACGCTGGTCGCGGCGTTCGGAGAGTGTCGGCAGCGCCGGAACCTCGGCCGCCACGTGGGTGCGGTAGGCGGTGTGGTCGAAGCGGCGGAAGTTGCCGATCGCAGTGCGGCCGGAGAGCAGTCCGTCCCAGAGGGCCGGCACGCCCCATCCGAAGCCCGAGACGGCGCCGAGGCCGGTGATCGCGACCGGCGCGCTCATCGGCTCGCGCGCCGGGCGGCGCCGCGGCGGATCACCCGGGCTCCGGCAGGTCGAGGCCGGGGAACGCCAGGCCGTCGCGGCGCACGATCGGCGTCGCGAAGCGGAGGAGGCGCTGAGCGAGGACGATGAGAAAGAACATCTCCAGCCAGACGCGGGTGCGCCAGGTGATCCGCCAGTGCCCGGCGAGCACCGTGATGACGGCGCGAAAGATCGAGCGCGGGGCGTCGGGCTGGAAGAAGATGTCGCGGAACCAGGGGGTGTAGAACCCGGTCACGAAGCGCCGGAAGACGCGGAAGCGGCGGCGCTGGACGCGATCGAACGCGGCGAACCGGCGGGCCGAAAGATCGCCCGCGACGAGGGCCGTATGGAGCGCCTCGCCCGCTTCGATGCCGCTCTCGAGCGCGATCGATACGCCGCTCGAGAAGACCGGATCGAGAAACGAGCCGGCGTCACCGGCGAGCAGCCAGCGGTCTCCGCTGTACGCCCGGGCGCCGTACGAGTAGTCCTTTTCGACGCGCACCGGCCACTCGCGGTGCGAGTCGGCCATCAGGGCGGCGACCGACGGCGTCTCGGCGATGGCGGCCTGCAACATCGCCTCCGGGGAACCTTTCTCGAGACGGGCGTAGATCGCCATCGGCAGCACGACGCCGACGCTCATCAGGCGCTCGTCGATCGGAATCATCCAGAACCAGCCGGCGTCCTCACGGCCGATGATGCGGATGTCGCCGAGCCGGCGGTCGGGCAGGCGCGGCACGCCGGAGAAGTGGGAGTAGATGGCGACGTTGGCGAGGCGCGGCTCGTTGACGCGCAGCTGGAACCGGCGGGCGAGCAGCCCGGCGCGCCCGGTGGCGTCGACGATGGCGCGGGTCCGCACGCTCGAGGTCTCTCCCTCCGGTCCGACCACCTGCACGGTGACGCCCCCGGGGTCGAAATCGACCGTCTCGATCCGGTGCTGCTGGCGTACGTCGGCGCCGCAGTCGCGGGCGTGGTCGAGCAGCAGCAGGTCGAACTTTTCGCGGCAAACCTGCCAGGTCTGCGGCGCGCGCACCTCGCGCGACTCGGCGAAGTCCACCGGCGTGCCCTCCGCGCCGAGGTGGGTGATCAGGGTCGCGCCCCACTTCTGCGTGAAGCCGGCGGCGCGGATCTTCTCCTGCAATCCGAGCCGGTCGAAGCTCGGATTGGCCGCGGCGAGCAGCGACTCGCCGATGTGGAAGCGCGGAAACCGGTCGCGTTCGAAGACCACGACCCGGTGGCCGTGGCGGGCGAGGGTGGCCGCCGTCGCCGAGCCGGCCGGTCCGCCGCCGGCGACGACGACGTCCGCGTCGTAATGCGACTGCGAAGTCACGGTCGTTCCGAGGGTGCGGCCGAAGGCCGTCGATGAGACGGGAGAAACGCGCAGGGGCGTGGCATCGCGGTTCGCTCCCCGGAGCCAAGCGGTTGGGCCGCGCCGCGGGGGCGCGAAAGTATACTGCGCCCCGCCCGCGCCATGTCTCCAAACGACGCTCCGGACAGGTCCATTTTGCTTCCGGATTCCCCGCCGCTCGACCCGATCCTCGAGGCGTTCGCGCGCCTGCTGGCGCGGGAGGCCGGGGCGACGATCGTCGCGTCGCCGAGTCGGCAGTGGAGTCGCGCCGAGGTGGAGGACGCGGCCCGGGCGCTGGCCGGACGACTCTCCGCGGACGGCATCGGGAGCGGGGCGGACGGCTCGGAGAGTCCGATCGTCGGACTCGCGGCGCCGACCGGGCCGGCGTTCCTGCTCGGCCTGCTGGCGCTGCGACGCTGCGGCGTGGCGGTGGCGCTGTGTGACAGCGCGCGGCCGACGGCGGACCGGCGCGCGGCGCTCGATCGCATCGGCGTTCGCGCTCTGCTCTCCACCGAGGACGTCTGGCCATCGGGGCCGGGCGGCTGGCAGGTAGAAGCGCTGCGGCCTTCCCGCCCGCGGATCGCGGCGCCGGACTGGGCGGTCGTCAAGTTCACCTCCGGCTCGACGGGGGAGCCGCGGGGCGTGGCGTTCACCGGTGCCGCCCTGCTCGCCGACGAGGCTCAGCTCGCCTCGACGATGGAGATCACCGGCGACGACCGGCTGGTCGCGGCGCTGCCGCTGGCCCACTCGTACGGGTTTTCGAGCCTGGCGCTGCCGGCGCTGGTGCGCGGGTCGACGCTGCTGATCGCCGACCGGCCGTCACCGTTTGCGCCGCACGAGGTCGCAACAGCGCTCGACGCGACTTTCCTGCCCACCGTCCCGGCGTGGGTCTCCGCCTGGGTCCGCAGGAGCTCTCCTCCCCCCTGGCCTGGGTCGCTGCGCCGGGTCATCGCCGCCGGGGCGCCCCTCGCGCCCGAGGTGGCGGCGCGATTCCGCGCCGTCGCCGGGCTGCCGGTGCAGGTCTTCTACGGCGCCTCCGAGTGCGGCGGCATCAGCTTCGACCGAGTCGGCGACGCGGCCGAGCGCGGCTCGGTCGGCATGCCGGTCGACGGAGTCGCGGTGGCGATCGATCCTGACAGCGGCCGTCTCGAGGTGCGCTCACCTGCGGTGGCCGTGACCTGGCTGCCGGAGCCTCATCCGGAGCTCGGCGCCGGGCGCTACCTGACCGGCGACCTGGCGACGATCGCGGATGGCGAGATCCACCTGCTCGGGCGTGCTGACGATCTGGTGATCGTGCGCGGTCGCAACGTCCAGCCGCGCGAGGTCGAGGCGGCGCTGCGCGCCATGGAGGGTGTGTCGGACGTCGCAGTGGTGGGCGTCGACGGGCCCGAGGGGCCGCGGACCCTCCTGCGCGCGGTCGTCGAGTCACCCGACGGTCAGATCGATCGCGACCAGGTGATCGCCTTCTGTCGCGCCCGCCTGGCCGAGCACAAGGTGCCGCGCAGTGTGGTCGTGCTCGACCAGCTGCCGCGCACCGACCGCGGCAAACCTGACCGCGCCGCCCTCGTCGCCCTCGCCGGCTGAGGGCCCCGGCGCTGTTGCAGGCCCGGTGGTACGGCTGCCGCGCCAGACGTGCACAGGCAAGCGGACCCGCGGCTCGACACCCGCCGCGCGCAGCTCGTCGCTCCGCTCGCCACCGCTTTCCCCGAACTCGCCACGGGGGGGCTCAGTCGATGCGGCGGCCCTCGGGGTCGTAGGTGTAGACGCCTTTGCCGGCTTTGCGGCCGAGGCGGCCGGCCTGGACGTAGCGGCGCATCAGGTTCGAGGGGCGGAAGGTCTCGCCCAGCGTGGCGTGGAGGTGGTCGAGGATCGCCAGCCGCACGTCGAGACCGACCAGGTCGGCCATCTCGAACGGGCCCATCGGGTGGTTGAGGCCGAGTTTGATCGCCGTGTCGATGTCCGCCGCCGAGGCCACCCCCTGCTCGAGCATCCGGAACGCCTCGTTGCCGATCAGCGCGTTGATGCGCGAAGTGGCGAAGCCGGGGACGTCAGCGACCACGACGCACGTCTTACCCATCGCCTCGCCGACTTCACGCGCGAGCTCCACGGTCTCGTCCGAGGTCTCGTGGCCGCGCACGATCTCGAGCAGTTTCATCAGGTGGACCGGGTTGAAGAAGTGCAGGCCGACGAAACGGTCGGCGCGGCCCGAAGCGGTGGCCATCTCGGTGACCGACAGCGACGAGGTATTGGAGGCGAAGATCGCGTCGGCCGGCGCGAAGTGAGCCACTTCGCGGAACAGGTCGATCTTGAGGCTCATCGACTCCGGTGCCGCCTCGATGACCAGGTCGGCGTCCTCGACCGCGGTCGCCAGGTCGTCGTCGAGCACCAGGCGGGCCTTGGCTGCTTCGGCAGCCGCGGCCTCGAGCTTGCCGAGCGCGACGCCCTTGTCGAGATTGCGATGAATCGCCTCCTCGGCGCGCGCCAGGCTCTTGCCGTCGACGTCGTAGAGCTCGGTTTCGAATCCGGCGAGCGCGGCGACGTGGGCGATGCCGCGGCCCATGGTGCCGGCGCCGAGTACGGCTACGTTCTGGACTTGCACGTGCATTCCTCCGGATGGATACAGGGTGTCGGGTGAGATGGGAAGAGTCGATGCGCCGCCGGATCAGCGCGGGTGCGGGATTTCTCCGGCGCGGTCTACATCCAGCACCAGCTTGCCGAATACGCCGCGCGCGGTCAGGCGATCGTGGGCGACGGCGGCGCGCGCGAGCGGCAGGACGTCGGCGACCACCGGCGCCAGCTCGCCGCTCTCGAACCAGGGCAGCAGGCGCTCGAGCTCGGCCAGGGTCCCCATGGTCGAACCGAGGATCGACAGCTGCTTGAAGAAGACGGCGCGCAGGGGGATCGCCGCTTCGGCGCCGGCCGTTGCGCCGCAGGTGACGATGCGCCCGCCGCGCGCCAGGCAGCGGAAGCTGCGCTCGAGCAACTCGCCGCCGACATGGTCGAAGACGACGTCGACGCCGCGGCCGTCGGTCAGCACGCGGACCGCGCGGGCGAAATCGTCCTGATCGCTGCGCAGGGCGTGGGTGGCGCCGAGCGAGCGTGCCCGCTCGAGCTTGTCGTCCGAGGTCGAGGTGACGACGATCCGTCGCGCGGCGAGCAGCTTCGCGATCTGGATGCCGGCGGTCGTCACGCCCGAACCGGCGGCGTGCAGCAGGACGTCCTCGTGCGGGGCGAGTGCGGCGCGATCGGCCAGCATGTGCCAGGCGGTCAGGAAGACCAGCGGCACGGCGGCGGCCTCGGCGTACGAGAGGCCGCGCGGAATGGGAAACAGGTTGCGCCGCGGTACGGTCACGAACTCGGCGTAGCCGCCGTCGCGGTGTTCACCGAGCAGGCCGTAGTCGGGACAGAGATGATCGCGCCCGGCCCGGCAGGCGGCACAGCGCCCGCACGAGACGCCAGGCCCGACGAGGACCGGCGTTCCAGGCTCGAGGTCACCGGCGCCCGGCCCGGCGGCGTCGACGTTGCCGGCCACCTCGCTGCCCGGGACGAGCGGCAGCGGGAACCGGTGCCCCGGCACGCCGTTGCGCACCCAGAGGTCGAGGTGGTTGACGCCGCAGGCGCGCACCCGCACCCGGACCTCCCCGGGCCCCGGCTCAGGCGTCGGCAACTCCTGCCATTGCAGGACTTCCGGTCCCCCGTGGGCGGCGATGCGATAGCCGTTCACTGGGCGGAGTCTATCGCCCGGCCCCGCTCTCCCGGCGGGACCCCCACCCGGCCGTGGTTGTGCTACCTTGGGGTGGCTCACTCTGGCAGTCGACCTGCGCCCTCCATAGAGAGGTCTCCCATGCTTCCAGTCCGCCGAGTGTCTCGATCCGCCGCTGCCGTGGCCACGTCGCTCCTCTCGATTCCGGCCCTCGTCCTGTCCGCTGCCGGACTGTCGACGCTTCTGTACACCCTCGCTTCGCCGGCAGCGGCGCAGGAGCCGCAGCTGGTGGCGGACCTCAATCCGGGTGCCTGGGAGGTGGCCCGGGGAGGTCTCTGCGATCGCTGGACCTGGGAGACTCCCGATGAGTTTGGTGGCGTCGTCTTCGCGGACACCCTCGGCGACCGGTGCGACATCTTCACCGTCGACCTCGCAGCCGGCAGCGTGAACCGAGCCGCGAGCCTCGGCGAAGTGGGGGCGGCTGTCGATCACTACCTCGGGACCGCTGGCGGGATGACGTACTTCATCGGCGTGACCGCGGCGGAGAAGAAAGCCCTCTGGTCCACCGACGGCACCACAGCCGGGACGCGGCTGCTGCTCGATCCGTACCCGGGCCCCGGGTCCGGGCCGGGGTCGGTGGGCAGTTTCGTCGCCGCGGTGCCGTGGAGCTACTTCGTGGCCTGGACGCCGGAAACAGGCGGCGAGCTCTGGCGCACCGACGGCACGCCGGCCGGGACGGCGATGGTTCGGGACATTCAGCCCGGTCCGGAGTCGTCTTCGATCGGCGGCTGGGTCGCCTGGGAGGACCTCTTGCTCTTCACTGTCTCCCTCGGGGAGAGTGTTCGCGTCTGGCGTACCGACGGCTCGAGCGGCGGGACCGTCCCGATCACGCCCGAGCTGGATCCCTGGAACGACGCCATCTTCTACGCCGCGCTGCCGGATGCCGTGGTGTTCGCGGCGACGAGTACGGGCCCCAGCCTGCAGCTCTGGCGCAGCGACGGCAGCGAGGCCGGCACCGCACCGATCTGGACCCACCCGGACGGCGGGGGGTTCGTCGACTTCCTGGTGGCCAACGGCACGCGCGCGCTGCTGGGAACCCGGGAAGGGAACGGCCTCGTCGCGCTGTGGGTCACCGATGGGACACCCGCAGGCACCTTACCGGTCGTCACGCTGCCCAATGGTGGCAGTACCTATGTTCAATTCCCGACGCCGATCGGCGACTCGTGGCTCTTCTTCTACTACGACTGGGCCCACGGCGTGGAACCGTGGATCACCGACGGTACGGCAGAAGGCACTCACTTTCTGGTCGACGTGCGCCCCGGTCCGGCCAGTTCGATGGACTACAACTACTACGAGTCTCCGCCGGTGCCGCTGGGCGACCGCCTGCTGATGCTCCTGGTGCACGACACGTACGGCCAGGAGCTGTGGGTGACCGACGGCACGGCCGCGGCCACGACGCTGGTGCGGGACCTGACGCCCGGGCCGGACCACTCGTCGATCCGGACGCTCGGCGAACGGGACGGTCGCGAACTCCTGCTCTTCGATGAGGCGTTGTGGCGGACGGACGGCACGGAGGCCGGAACGATGCCGCTCGCGGATCTGCGCTTCCCGCAGTGGCCGTCCGAGCCCGAAGCTCTGACCGCGGCGGGCGACCTGCTCTACTTCAATGCGTGGGAGGGTGCGTTCCTCCGCGCAGCCGCGCGCAGCGACGGGACCGCGTCGGGAACCTACTTCCTGAGCGGCGAGAGCGGTGCCGCGATCGCAGAGGCCTTTACATCCCTGGCCGACGGCACTGTGATCGGTGCGACCGGAGTGGTCTACGGGGCCGAGAAGACTGTTCTCTGGTCGAGCGCAGGAGCGAGCGTGCTGCCGCTCACCGCCGTCTCCTTCCCCTGCGGGCACCACTTCTGCGGCCTGGGATATCTGCCGCCCGCCGCTGCGCACGGGGCTGTGTTCAACAAGTGGAGCGCCTCGGCAGGCAACGAGCCGTGGGTGACGGATGGCACCGTTGCCGGCACGCACCTGTTGGCGGACGTGCTGGAGGGCACCGCCTCGGCGCGTCCCGAGCATGTGCAGGCGGCCGGGGAGGCGGTCTGGTTCACTGCGGTTGACGAAGAGGACGTCGAACATCTCTGGACGACGGACGGCACGGCGGCCGGGACGGCGCGCCTTGCCGCTCTGTCCGGCGAGCCGGGGCGCCGGGCGGGGGTCGTCTGGCCGGCGGACGCCGAGGTGGGATCGTTCTACTTCACCGAGTTCGACGATGACGGACCGACGTTCTGGTTCGTCTCCGGCCAGCAGGCGACGCCTGTCCTCGTGCTCACCGGAATCGATCTGGAAGCGCCGATCGGCAGAGTGGGCGACCGACTGCTGTTCTCGGCCTCCGAGTACGAGGCGACCGGGGCCGGTGTCGAGCTCTGGGTGAGCGACGGCACACCGGCTGGCACCTACCTCCTGCGCGATATCTGGGCCGGTCCGGCGGATTCGGGCCTCGTGCCGGGCGTCGAGCTGGGCGGCCGTCTCTTCTTCCGCGCCTGCGACGCCGAGGCCGGCTGCGAACTGTGGGTGAGCGACGGCACGGCCGAAGGCACCGAGCGCTTCCTCGACTTGCAGCCCGGCCCGCGCTCGTCGGCGCCGTTCGGCCTGACCCGGATCGACAACCGGATCTGGTTTGCTGCCTGCCAGGTGGCGACCGGCTGCGAGGCCTGGGCGACCGACGGCACGGTCGAGGGGACGGGGATGCTCGCCGAAGTCACGGTTGGCGAGTCCTCCTCGCTCTCTCGGCACGAGAACGAACTGGGCAACTCGTTCGACCCCGCCACCCCGCGATTCATTCGCGCCGGCGGCAACGTCTACTTCGCCGGCGACGACGGCACGGGCGCCGAGCTTTGGGCCTATTCGCTCGTGCTGTTCGTCGACGGCTTCGAGAGCGGCGACACGTCGCGGTGGGACGTTCCGTAGCACTGCGCCGCAGGAGGGGAGACGTCATGACCGCGAAGAGTCGCAGCTTGTTCTGCGCCGTTCTGTCGGGGGCGTTGGCGGCGTCGGCGAACGCGGGACTGTTCGAGCGCGTGGCCGATCTGAACGTCGGGGGCTGGACCGAGCGCTGGGGTGGACTGTGCGGTCACCTGGATGCTGCCCACGTTGCAGTTCGTCCCGAGGTGGTGTTCGGCGATCAGGTTGGTGGTGGCTGCCGGGTCTTCACCGTCGATCCGGCCGGCGGGTCGGTCGCAGCGGTCGCCGACCTCGGCGAGAGCGAGGCGGGCACAGGCGAAATCTACGGAGCTGCCGACGGCGTGACGTTCTTCGCGGGCGTGACGCAGTTGGACGGGACCAACCTGTGGCGCACCGATGGGACGGCCGCGGGAACGTTCGCGCTGCTCGACAGCCCCGGCGGGGAAAGCGGGCTCGGCTGGTCGAGCTGGCGCGCCGTCGGCAGCCCGTGGAGCTATTTCGTGCGCAGCCAGCCCGACACAGGGGCAGAGCTGTGGCGCACCGACGGCACGCGGGAGGGCACCGCTCTCGTGCTGGACCTGCGACCCGGCCCCGACGGGAGCACGATCGGAGGCGGGGTGGTGTGGGGCTCGCTCTTCCTGTTCACCGCCGACGACGGCGTCTCCGGTCCGGAGCTCTGGCGCACGGACGGCACGGTGGCCGGTACGTTTCCGCTCACCAATTTTTCACACGACAGCGGCTCCGTGCTGCCGCTCGAGCTCGTCGCGGCGCCCTGGGGCGGTGCGTTCACGGTGTATGAACCGGGCGGGCCGCTGGAGTTCTGGCGCACCGACGGTACCTCCTCGGGTACCGTGCGCATCTGGGTCTCGGAGGACTATCCGTACTGGGAGGTTCCAGCTCCGGCCGTACAAGGCGACCGTGTCCTGTTCGCGAACAGCGTGCAGAGCGGGTCGCTCGAGCTGTGGGTGAGCAACGGTACGGCGGCGGGTACCATGGCGGCAGGGGTGCTGCCGAACGCCGAGTATCAGTGGATCAGTTTCGCGCCTCTCGGGCAGGACTCCTGGCTGTTCTTCTTCGACGATGGCGTGCACGGCACGGAGCCCTGGGTCACGGACGGCACGGCGGCCGGCCCGCATCTGGTGGCGGATGTGCGCCCCGGTCCCGTCGGATCCGTCGATCCCGAGCAGTGGGTGACGACGGCGGCGCTCGACGGGCGGCTGCTCATGACTCTGGACGACGGCACGCACGGCATCGAGCTCTGGATCACCGACGGCACTGCCGCCGGAACCGGGTTGGTGGCGGACCTCACGCCGGGCTCCGAGAGGTCCAGGCTGGCGTTTCTCGGCGAACGGGACGGCGTCGCGCTGGTCGACGTGAACGGCGATCTCTGGCGGACCGACGGCAGCGCCCCCGGGACTTTGGAGATTGCGACGTTCGGCGGTTCGAGCTCGCCGGCTGCACCGTCGAATTTCACGCTCGCCGGCGACCTGCTGTACCTCGACGCCTGGCCGCCGGATGACGTCGACGGGCGCCGGCCTGCACGCTCCGACGGCACAGCGGCCGGCACCCACTGGCTCGACGGCACCCTTCCCGCCTATACCAGTCGCAGCGACTTCTCCGGGCTCGAGAGCGGCCGGGTGATCGGAGGCTCCGAGGTCGGCGAGGACACTGTGATCTGGTCCAGCCTCGGCGAGGAGATGCAGCCGCTCGAGTCCGTCACCTACCCGTGCGGTTCCCACCATTTCTGTCCGCTCGGGCACGCGCCACCCGCCGTCGGGCCGGTCGCGCTGTTCGCCGAGTGGGACGAACTGCATGGATCGGAACTGTGGGCGACGGACGGCACGCCTGCCGGCACGGGCCTGTTTCTCGATCTCGTGCCGGGTGCGGAGTCGGGGTGGCCGGAGGCCATCGTGCGGGCCGGCGAGGAGGTCTGGTTCACCGCCGTCGACGCTGCGGGAGTCGAGAGCGTCTGGCGCTCGGGCGGGACGCTCGCGACGACGGGGCCGTTCGCCGTCGTCAGCCAGCCGCAGCAGATGCGGGTGTCGCTGCTGTGGCCTCTCGACGTCGCCACGGAGCGTTTCTTCTACTGGCGCCGGAATCTGCAGGAGGGCTCCTCGGGCGACGATCTCTGGTTCTCGCCCGGGTTCGGGGCGCCACCGGCGCTCGTGCGGTCGGGGCTCGAGCTCTACCAGGCGCGCGCGCTGGGCGTCGTCGGCGAGAGGCTGGTGTTTGCTGCGGGCGAGATCAAGGATCCCGGAGTGGGGCGGGAGATCTGGGTGAGCGACGGCTCGCCGACCGGCACCCGCCTGCTGCGCGACATCTGGAGTGGGCCGTCGAACTCACGGGCGACGGTCGGCGTCGCTGTCGCGGATCGAGTCCTCTTCCAGGCCTGTGAGCCGGTTGCGGGCTGCGAGCTGTGGGCGAGTGACGGAACTACCCAGGGGACGGTGCGCCTTCTCGACATCGAGCCCGGCCCGGGTTCGTCGAATCCCAGTCACCTGACGAGGATCGGCGACGTTGTCTACTTCTCGGCGCGCCGGCTGGAGACGGGCCGCGAAATCTGGATCACCGACGGCACGAGGGCGGGGACATTCGCGGTGGGCGAGATTGCCCCCGGGCCCTACGCATCGATCCAGGGCACCGACGGCCATCCCTTCTTCAGCCTCGCAGAGCTCGCCGGTGCCGACCCGCTCGTGTACTTCGCCGGCGACGACGGCACGGGGTCCGAGCTGTGGGCGATGCGCCCGTTCCTGTTCTACGACGGCTTCGAGAGCGGCGACACGTCGCGGTGGGATCAGGAGCCGGTGCGATAGCGGGCGTCGATGCGGTGCGCGGTGTGGTCGTCGGCGGGGAACGGGTCGCCGGCGAGGATCGGGCGGTTGTCGATGGTGAGCACCGGGTCGCTCGCCCAGCGCGCGCCTTCGAGGGTGAGCAGCAGCGCCGCGGCGGCCAGGGCGAGCCGTGACATGCGCAGCGTCGGACGGTTGCGCGCCAGGCGGTCGAGCAGGACGCGATCGATGGCGAGGGCGAGCAGCAGGCAGAGCACCGGGATCGCCATCGCGCCCAGGCGCCCGTAGCCGAAAAAGGCGACGGTGACGATCAGCTGCGTCGCCGGCCAGAGCAGCCAGGCGAGCAGGTCGCGACGCTTGTCGCGCGCCGCGACGGCGCCGGCGAGGGCGCCGGCCAGCAGCAGCGTCGTCCAGGCGATCGCCAGCGGTCCGAGCTCCGCCAGGGTGAGATCGACCGGATGGCGGATCCCCGAGGCGCCGAGCGGCAGGTTCCAGCCGGTCAGGCCGAGCGTCGTGCCGCGCGTGAAGCGGCCGAGCTTGCCGGCGGCGCGGCGCAGCTCGGCCCCGGGATGGTCGGCGATCCAGCCGAGGCCGATCCGGTAGCCGTCGACGAACAACCGGTTGTGCGGCGGATAGGCGAACGAGAGGTCGGGCGGTGGCATCGTCGCGACGCGCGCCGGCGGCCACGCGTCAGCGCCGGCGGCGTCTGACGCGAGCGGCGGTGGGTCCGAGAGCGCCTGCCGGCTGAAATCCACGCCCGCCTCGGGGTGGTGGGCGAGGGCGAAGTTGAGCGGGCCGTACAGAGCGACGAACGGGCGGCCTGGCAGCGCCTCGGGTCGGGCGCCGAAGGCGGCGTCGAGCAGGTCGAGATCCGCAGCTTCCACGCGCGTGCTGCCTCGCCAGGCCAGTGTCGCGTCCACGAAGTCGCGCACCAGCGGACGTGCGAATCCCGGCCAGGCGGCGGCCACCCGCTCGGCCTCGTCGCTCCAGGCGAGCGGCGCTGCGGCGCGCTGGACGACCGGCTCGGTGGCATTGAAGCTGCGCACCGCCCGCCACGCGTGGACATGCCATGGCACCAGCGCCAGCGCGAACCCACCCGCCAGGGCGAGAACTCCAATCCGGCGGGCGCGAGCCGGCCGGCCGCGTGTGTCGAGGAGGGCGAGCACCGTCAGCAGACCGAACAGGAGCAGGTGCTCGACGCGGATCAGGCAGGCCACGGCGCTGATGGCTCCGAAGGCGGCCCAGGTGGTCGGGCCGGCGCCGCGCCGCACGGAGTCGAAGGCGAGCCAGGCGAGCAGCACCAGCACGAGGTAGGGCGTTTCGCCAGCCACCGAGGCGGACAGCTGGAGCAGGCCGTTGGCGCCGGCGGCGAGCAGGCCGGCGGTCGTCGCGACGCGCAGGCCGAAGGCGGGCCGCGCGGCCGCCGTCAGCAGGGCGGGGACGGCTGCGCCGAGGGCACAGAAGAAGATCCGCAGCGTCGCCAGGCCGGGAACCGAGCCGTCCCAGAGGGCGGCGACCAGATAGCCGACGCCGGGCGGGCGCATCGGCAGGCCGAGCTCGAACGGACGCTCGGCGAGCAGCGACTGGGCCCAAGTGATCCAGACCCAGGCGTCGCCCTTGTAGTGGAGCGAGTACGGCCAGCTGCGGTCGTCGGTAGCCAGCACGAAGAGCAGTCGCAGGGCGAAAGCGAGCAGGCCGATGGCCGCAGCGACCTTCCAGGTGGCGATCTCGGCGCGCGGCGGTACGGGGGGGCGACGGGCGGCGCGGGCACGGGCAGACATCGGGTCGGCGAACGATACCGCCTCCGCGGGCTAGACTCGCGGCATGAGCCAGACAGAACGCGCCGGACAGATCGTCGTCGGGCTGGTTGCGGGCCTGGTCGCGGCCGGGCTGCTGAGCGGCTGCGCGAACGCGGGACGCCAGGCGCTGCCGGCGCCCGGCACGCCGCCTCCGGCGCCGGTCGAACTCGAGGCCGATCCGATGCGGCGCAACCCGGATCTGCTCCTGTTGCCCGGGCGCTTGTGTGAAGTTCGGTACGTCCCCGGCTCGCTCGACCGGGCGGCGCACCTGCAGCAGCGGCTGGACCGGATCGCCGAAGCGCTGCGCCCGCTGGCGGACGCCGAGCAGACTCCGCGCCTGCGGGTGCTCGATGCCGAACACTGGCAGGCAGCGGGGTATGAGCGGCAGTGGGGCCTGCCGGCCCCCGCCGGAGATCTGGAGTTCGCCGTCGCCTCCGAAGGGGACCCGGCGACCGTGGCGCGGATGCGCGACCTCACCGGCGGCTACCTGCCGCGGATGTCGGGCGATCCGTTCCGCGGCACCGCCGACGAGGCGGCGAGCCTTCTCGTGGCCGACGCCGTGCTGCAGGCCGAGCTGGCCACCGCCTGGCTGCGTCGGATCGGGGCGCGGGGCGGCGAGCCGTGGGTCGAGGGCGTGCTCGGGCAGCTGGCGGCGCGCCTCACCTGGGAGGCGACCGATGCGGGCCAGATGCCGGCGATCGCCGACCTGTTCGATCGCATCGCGCTCACCCACGGGGGACTGCGCAGCCGGCGCCTCGAGGACTACCGCGCCGGCCTGCCGCTCGAGGAGGAGCTCTGGTACCAGGCGCAGTTCCTGCGCGGCGCTGATCTGCTGTGGGTCGAGAAGGGGAGCGCCGGTGTCCGACGCTGGCTGCGCGACGTGGCGCGGCGGGGACGAGCGGCAACCGCCGCGGAGTTGATGGACCGGGCGCCGGGGCTTGCCGGCTGGCGCGCCGAGAGCTTCGCGCCGTAGCTGTCGCCTCAGAACGGGCGCAGCACCATCAGCGCCACCAGGACGACGATGCCGAGCGCCACGATGTCGGCGACAATGCCGGGAGTCTTCGAGGCGGTCAGGCGCCCGAGCTGCTCGTTCGGCGCTCCCGCCTGGAGCGAGGCCTCCGCAGCTGCCAGCGTACGCTTGAGGCGCGGCGTCAGGTAGAAGAGCTGGATGCCGAGCAGGATCGCCCACAGCGTGATCGAGGCGTGGATCCAGCCGACGCGCGTGCCCGAGAAGCCGTAGCCGAGCGGAGTGACGACCGACAGGCCGGTCAGGCCGGCCACCACCGCGCCCGGTACCGAGAAGATCGAAGCGAGTCGCCAGCCGATGCGCAGAGCGGCCACGCGACTCGGCAGGTCGGTGGCGCGCCGAGCCGACGCCCGCGCGACCGCTCCGGCGAAGGCACCGGCGGCCAGCCAGATGGCAGCGAGGATGTGCACCAGCAGGATCAGCTGCGTCAGATTGATCATGTCGTCCCCCCGCGGCGCATTCTAGGTCGAGCATCGGATCGTGCGGGGCGTCTCTGATCGCGGCCGGCGGTTAGGATCGAGGCTCGAGAGGAGGCGCCATGACCAGTCGAGAGACGAACCACGGCCCCACGTTCACCTGGCTCGGCCACGCGGCCGTGCGCTGCGATCTGCCGTCCGGCGAAGTAGTGCTGATCGATCCGTTCCTGAGCGGGAACCCGGTCTGTCCGCCAGGCGGCGCCGAGTTCGATCGCCTCGATCTGATTCTGGTCAGTCACGCGCACGGGGATCACATGGCCGACGTGGTGCCGCTGGCCAAGCGGCACGGGGCGCTGGTGATCGCCAGCTACGACCTGTGCGAATGGTTCGCCACGCAGGGGGTCGAGCGCCTGTCGGGCATGAACCTGGGCGGGACGCAGACGGCGGTCGGATGCGCGGTCACTCAGGTGCGGGCGGACCACTCGAGTGGGTTCCTGCACGAGGGGCGCTCGGTCTACGGCGGGCTGGCGGCGGGCTACGTCGTGCGGCTGCCGGACGGATTCACCTTCTACCACGCCGGCGACACCGCGCTGTACTCCGACATGGCGCTGATCGGCGAGCTCTACCGGCCGCAGCTGGCGTTTCTGCCGATCGGCGATCACTTCACGATGGACCCGCCGCAGGCGGCGCGCGCCTGTCGCTACCTCGGCGTGCCCCAGGTCGTGCCGATCCACTGGGGAACGTTCCCGCTGCTCACCGGAACTCCGGAGGCACTGCGCGCGGAGCTGGCGGCGCTCGCTGCGACGACGCAGGTGGTCGAGCTCGAACCGGGCGTGCCCTGGAGGCCAGCCGGGTCGGCGAGCACCGGTGCCTGAGGAGGAGCCCTCGGTTCCCGGAGCGGGTCCGGTCGACGGCGAAGCGCTGCACGTCGTGGGAGCCGCGATCGTCGAGCGCGGCCGTGTTTTCCTGGCGCGGCGCGGGCCGTCGATGTCGATGCCGGGGTGCTGGGAGTTTCCGGGTGGCAAGGTCGAGCGCGGCGAGACGCCGGAGCGGGCGCTGCGACGCGAGCTGCGCGAGGAGCTGGGCGTCGAGATCGAGTTGACGGCCTACCTCGGCCGCGGCGAGTCCGCCGGAACCGGGCG
This sequence comes from uncultured Thermoanaerobaculia bacterium, assembly GCA_964618415.1. Taxonomy (GTDB): domain Bacteria; phylum Acidobacteriota; class Thermoanaerobaculia; order Multivoradales; family JAGPDF01; genus JACTMI01. The sequence continues at coordinate 300 of CAZUAT010000025.1, read as the reverse complement.
CCGCATCGTGCTCGACGTCTGGCTGGCGCGCCACGACGGTAGTCCGCTGCGCTCGAACGAGCACGACGCTACGGGCTGGTTTGCGGCCTCCGAACTGTCTGCCCTGCGCTGGCCCGCTGCGGACCTGCCCCTGCTGCCGCGGCTCGCCGCGGCGCTGGCGGCCCACGGGGTGGCCCGCTAGGAGCGCCGGCCCCTGTCGGGATAGGGTCGCCGCCTCACGCTTGCCACCGCAGGAGGAGGACGGGATGTCGACGAGAAACCGCCTTGGCCGCGGGCTCACGGTGTGGATCGCCGCGGGTT
>CAZUAT010000024.1:0-39447 GCA_964618415.1 uncultured Thermoanaerobaculia bacterium | reverse complement strand
CGCCGACCAGCCAGGCCGTCACCGCATGCACCGCCTCGTGCCCGATCTGCACCGCGAGTGCGGCGATCAGCGCAATCGGCAACGTCCGTCGCAGTGCAGTCATGTGAAGCACCTCCTCGATGCGGCCCGGCAATTGTGGCCGCGAACACCCTACCAACGCGCGTGTGCTTCCCGATCAGCGGCGCCGCGCAGCGCCAGTCCCCGCGAGCCGTCTGCCGGCGCCTCCTGTAATGTACGCCGCATGTCGCTCTTCTGGCTGCGGCGGCCGCATGTGCCGTTGCTGGTCCTGCTGGTGGTGCTGCTCGGGACCTACCCGCTGATCGAGGGGTCGTACGCCGGCCGCTGGCTCTACAACCTGCTGGTGGTCGGCGGCGTGCTCGTGTCGCTGCATCGCGTCCACGTCGACCGGTCAGGGCAGCGGCTCGCGCTGGCGCTCGGCGGGGTGGCACTGGTTACCCAGGCGCTGCACTGGTTCGAGCCCATGGCGCCGGCGGGAATCGTCTCCGCGCTGGCGCAGGCCGGCTTCTACTACATCGCGGCGCTGCTCCAGGTGCGCTACATCCTGCGCGACAGCCGGGCGACCGTCGACGAGCTCTACTCGGCGGCGGTGGCGTTTCTCCTGCTCGCCCTGGCGTGGACGGCGACCTTCTGGTCGATCGAGTACTTCAATCCGGGCTCGTTCCAGTTCGCTCGCGTGACGATCATCAGCGCGCCCGGCTGGTACGACCTGTTCTACTTCAGCGTCACCACCCTGTCGACGACCGGCTACGGCGACATCGTGCCGGTCTCGAGCGGCGCCCGGGCGGCCACCTCGCTCGAGCAGATCGCCGGCGTCCTCTACGTCGCCCTGATCATCGCGCGCCTGGCCAGCTTCGCCGGGCCGCGGAGCCGGAAGGAAGAGGAGAGTCCGTCGTAAGTCAGCTCTTCAAGCGTCGCAGCAGCGCCGTGAGGTCGCCGTGGGTGGCTTCGGCGCTCGTGCGCTCGATCCGGCGATAGAGCGCCAACACGTCGCGTCCGGCCTCGGTCAGACGGGCCCCGCCCCGGCGCCAGCTCGTAGTGGCGACCAGCGGCTCGCGAAACATCGCGTTCATCGCCTCGACCAGCAGCCAGGCACGCCGGTACGACATGCCCAGATCACGCGCTGCGGCCGAGATCGAGCCCGCCTGTTCGATCGCTTCGAGCAGATCGGCCTTGCCGGGACCCAGTGCAATCTCCTCACCGCGCTGGATCCGCCAACGCGGCCGGGCCGACCAGGTCGCGTCGTGCGCCGCCTTCACGTCAATCCGCCCGCCACAGGCCAATATGTTCGCAAGGATAGAATGGCGCAGGCCGCGCAGCGGTCCAACTCTGATCGGAGGAGTTCAGATGGCCTCACGGCACCCCATTCTCGCTCTTCTTGCCTTCCTGTGCGTGTCGTCTGGAGTCGCCGATTCGCCGCGACAGGCCGCGGAGCCGGTCGAGCTGCAGCTGTACGCAGCGGCGAGCCTGCGCGACGTGCTGCAGGAACTCGCTCCGGCCGTGGAGCAAGCCACCGGCGTGCGCCTGTTGCTGAACCTCGCCGGCTCCAGCACGCTGGCCCAGCAGATCGTCGCGGCCGGCAAGGCCGACCTCTTCTTCTCGGCCGATGAGGCCTGGATGGATCACGTCGCTGCGGCCGGCCTGGTCGATGCGCCGTCGCGCTGCTCGCCGCTTTCCAATCGGCTGGTGGTCATCGTTCCGAGCGACAGCGAGGTGGCAGTCGACTCGGCCGCCGCGCTCGCCGGGCCCGGCGTGCGCCGCCTGGCGCTCGCCGACCCGGACGCCGTTCCGGCGGGGCGTTACGCCAAGGCCTGGCTCGAAGCACGCGGCCAGTGGCCGGCTGTTTCGGGACGGGTCGTGCCGGCTCTCGACGTGCGGGCAGCGCTGGCGGCAGTCGCCACGGGTGCGGTCGATGCGGGCATCGTCTACAGCACCGATGCCGCGACCTCCGACCGAGTGCGAGTGGCACTCACGGTGCCCGAGGCCGAGGGACCGAGTATCCGGTACGCGCTCGCGGCACTGACCGCTCGGCCGCACCTGGAACGGGCGCGCGCGGTGGTCGCCTGGCTCGCTGGACCGGAGGCGGCGAAGGTCTTTGCGCGACACGGCTTCGTGGTGCAGGCCGCGCTCGCTCCCGCGGCGTGAGCGCGGCCACTCTCGCTGCGCTGGTGCTCACCGCAAAGGTGGCGCTCGTCGCCACCCTGATCGTGCTGCCGCCTGGCATCGCCCTCGGCTGGGTGCTGGCGCGGCGGGCGGTTCCCGGCAAGGCACTGATCGAGACGCTGACCGCCCTGCCTCTCGTCCTGCCGCCGACGGCGGTCGGGTTCTTGCTCCTTCGGCTGCTCGCCCGCGATGGCCCGTTCGGCGAAGCGCGTCTTGGGTTCGACCTCGACTTGCTGTTTACCTGGAAGGGAGCGGTGCTGGCGTCGGCGGTGATGTCGCTGCCCTTGGTCGTGCGTACCGCGCGTGTCGCGTTCGAGGAGGTGGACCCGCAGCTCGAGGGCGTAGCGCGTACGCTAGGTCTCGGGCCACTCGAGACGTTCCTCGCCGTCACGCTGCCGCTCGCACGGCGCGGTCTGCTCGCCGCGGCGGTACTCGGCTTCGCCCGCGCACTGGGCGAGTTCGGCGCCACGATTCTGGTGGCCGGCAACATTCCGGGTCGCACCCAGACCCTCGCCCTGGCGATCTTCAGCGATATGCAGGCGGGCCGCGAGGACGACGCGATGGTGCTGGTCGCCATCACCGTCGCCATTGCGTTCCTGGCGCTGTGGACCACGGAAGCGCTGCTGCGCCGTGGCCGAGGCAGGCCAGCACGCGGAGAGGCGGGGTGAGCGTGCAGTCGACCGGCGGGCTGCGGCTCGACCTCGTCGTGCCGTGCGAGCGGTTCGACGTCGAACTGCGCTGGGAAACCGACCGACCGGCGCTCGGCCTGTTCGGCCCGTCGGGCGCCGGCAAGACGACGGTGCTCGAGGCCCTGGCCGGGCTGCGGCGTGACGCGCGGGGGCGCATCGAAGTCGCCGGTCGAGTCTGGCTCGACACCAGCAGCCGGGGTCGCCGGATCGACCTGCCCCCCGAACGCCGCGGGGTCGGCTATGTACCCCAGGGCGCGCAGCTGTTTCCGCACCTCGACGTGCTCGGCAATCTTCGTCTCGCCGGTCGCCGGGCTCGCAATTCGCCGCGACGGATCGCCCCCGAGCGGGTGCTCGAGGTCCTCGAACTCGGGCCGCTCGCGCGACGGGACGTCCGCCAGCTCTCGGGCGGGGAGCGGCAGCGGGTGGCGCTGGCCCGCGCCCTCTGCTCGGCGCCGGAACTGCTGCTGCTCGACGAACCGCTGGCCGGCCTCGACCTGGCGCTGCGTCGCCGAGTGCTCGGCTACCTGCTGCGCGTGCGTCGCGAGTTCGGCATCCCCACGCTGCACGTCTCCCACGATCCGGCGGAGATGTCGCTGCTGGCCACCGAGGTGTCCGTGCTGGGAGCAGGACGCCTGACCGCACGCGGCGATCCGGACGCGCTCTTCGGGGGCCAGCTGCTGCCACCCGGCGAGAGCGGAGAAGGTGTCGTCAACGTCCTGTCCGGAACAGTGACGGCGGTCGGCGACTCGCTCGCCGCAGTCGAGGTCGGTCCGGGATTCACCGTGCAGGTGGCCGATGACGGCGCGCTCGCGGTCGGCCAGCGGGTGGCGTTCGAGCTGCGCGGCTCCGAGATCCTGCTCGCGCGCGGTGTTGGCGAGGGCGAGGGAGGGGCGGGGCGCCTGTCGGCCCAGAACGTCGTCGCGGCGAGTGTGCACGAGATTCACCGACCGCCGGCGAGTGACCCGCATACCGCGGCGGTCGTCACCGCGCGGGTCGGCAGCGCCAGTGCCGCGACCGGGCCCGCGCTCGCCGTCGTCGTCAGTCAGCGGGCCTGTCGCGAACTCGAACTGGCGCCCGGCAGCGCCGTCCACCTGATCTTCAAGGCCCAGGCCTGCCGGCCGATCGCGACCCTCTGAGGGCGCCGACTGCCGGGCAGCGTGCTACTCGTGCCCGTGCCCGGCCGGCCGGACGCGTGGGCGATCGGACGGCAGGGCGATCAGGGTGAGCGCCGTGACCTGGCGGACCCAGCGCCCCTGCTTCTTCTCGCCCACCGCGACGATCCGCAGCGGGCCCTCGAATTCGCCCAGCGGCTTGCCGTCCCGTCGGTCCGCGAGCAGCACCATGCGGTCGTTCCAGGCCGGGTCGAGTTCGGGCAGCGCGTAGAGGGCGCGGTAGCCGTCAGCCGCGTCGACCGCCAGCACGAGCGTGAGCTTCTCGCCGCGCAGCTGCGCGCCGAGCGGTGCGCCCGCCTCGGTGAGCAGGGTCGAAAGCGCCACGCCCTCGAACTCGCTGGTGACGCCGTGATCGTCCGCCTGCACGGTCACCCGCGGCAGCGCGGCAAGGTCGGCGGCCGCGAAAGTCCGTCCTTGGATCCCCGCGCCGCTGACGACCACTTCCGCCTTCGGAGTCTCAGCCGCTTCGGGAATGTCGGCAGGTCCGGCCTGCGCCGCTGCGACGATCAGCAGTACGAGGGCGGCGGTCAGGCGCGTTTCGCGGAGAGCCATCGACGAGATTCGCATGCAGACATCCTCCCGGTGCACGAGATGAACCGCGGTTCACCGCGCATCATATCGGGAGAAACATATTGCAGATCGTCGCCAGCCACCCCCGGGGCGGCTACATGTTGCGGCGGTAGCGGCCGCCGACCTGGTAGAGGGCGGCGGAGATCTGGCCGAGGGTGCAGGTGCGGCAAGCGTCCATCAGGGCGCCGAAAACGTTGTCGCCCGACAGGGCGGCGCGCTGCACGCGCTCGAGCGCCGCGGGAGCGACCTCGACGTTGCGGGCGCGGAAGGCGTCGCGCGCGGCGATCGCGTAACGCTTCTCTTCCTCGGTCGAGCGGATGACCTCGGGCGGCGTCACGGTCGGCGAGCCGGCCGGATCGAGGAACGTGTTGACACCGATCAGCGGCAGGCTGCCGTCGTGCTTCTTCGTCTCGTAGTAGAGCGACTCTTCCTGGATCTTCGAGCGCTGGTACATCCGCTCCATGGCGCCGAGCACGCCGCCGCGCTCGGAGATCGATCGGAACTCGGCGAGCACCGCCTGCTCGACCAGATCGGTCAGCTCCTCGACGATGAACGAGCCCTGGGTCGGGTTCTCGTTCTTCGCGAGGCCGAACTCCTTGGTGATCACCAGCTGGATGGCGAGCGCCCGCCGCACGCTCTCCTCGGTGGGCGTGGTGATCGCCTCGTCGTAGGCGTTGGTGTGCAGGGAGTTGCAGTTGTCCATCAGGGCGAGCAGCGCCTGCAGGGTGGTGCGGATGTCGTTGAAGGCGATCTCCTGCGCGTGCAGTGAGCGGCCCGAAGTCTGGATGTGGTACTTGAGCTTCTGAGAGCGCTCGTTGGCTCCGTACTTGTCGCGCATCGTGCGCGCCCAGATGCGTCGCGCCACCCGGCCTATGACCGTGTACTCCGGGTCCATGCCGTTGGAGAAGAAGAACGACAGGTTGGGCGCGAAGTCGTCGACCCTCATGCCGCGCGACAGGTAGTACTCGACGTAGGTGAAGCCGTTGGCGAGCGTGAAGGCCAGCTGCGAGATCGGATTCGCTCCCGCCTCGGCGATGTGGTAGCCCGAGATCGAGACGGAGTAGAAGTTGCGGACGTTGTGGTCGATGAACCAGGCCTGCACGTCGCCCATCAGGCGCAGCGCGAACTCGGTCGAAAAGATGCAGGTGTTCTGCGCCTGGTCTTCCTTGAGGATGTCGGCCTGCACGGTGCCGCGCACCGCAGCGAGGGTGTCGGCGCGGATGCGCTCGTACGTTTCGCGCGGCAGCACCTCGTCGCCGGATACGCCGAGCAGCATCAGCCCGAGTCCGTCGTGGCCCTCGGGCAGGTCGCCCTGGTAGCGCGGACGCGGCAGCCCGCGGCTGGCATAGAGCGCGTCGATGCGCCGTTCGACCTCCTCGACCTCGCCGGCGCTGCGGATCCACTTCTCGCACCCCTGGTCGATCGCCGCATTGAGGAAGAAGCCGAGCAGCATCGGCGCTGGGCCGTTGATGGTCATCGAGACCGAAGTCGACGGGTCGGCCAGGTCGAAACCCGAGTAGAGCTTCTTGGCGTCGTCGACGCTGGCCACCGAGACACCGGAGTTGCCGACCTTGCCGTAGATGTCCGGCCGCAGATCGGGATCCTCGCCGTAGAGGGTGACCGAATCGAATGCGGTCGACAGCCGCTTGGCCGGCAGGCCGCGCGAGACGTAGTGGAAGCGGCGGTTGGTCCGCTCCGGTCCACCCTCGCCGGCGAACATGCGGGCGGGATCCTCGCCGTCGCGCTTGAGCGGGAAGACGCCGGCGGTGAACGGGAACTGGCCGGGCGGCCCCTCCCGCAGCAGCCAGGTCAGCAGGTCGCCCCAGTCCTCGTACTTCGGCAGCGCGACCTTGGGCACCCGCAGATGCGAGAGCGTCTCGGTGGCGAGGTCGAGCTCGATCGCGCGCCCGCGCACCTCGTAGCGGTACTTGGCGGCAGCGTAGCGACGGCGGGTCGCCGGCCACTCCTCGAGCAACCGCCGGTTCTCCGGATCGAGCCGCGCCTCCTCCTCGGCGCACAGCTGTTCGAGCCGGGCGACGAGCTGGTGGTCGGATTCGACCCGCTCGGTGACGCGCACCTCGTCGTCGGGCGCGCCGCTGCCGGCCGGTTCGACGATGTCGAGGCGGATGCGGCCGGAGCTCGCCGTGAGCGCTTCGATGGCACCGCGCAGGCGCCACACGCGGCGGGCGATGGCGGCCTGCTCGGCGACCTCGCGGTCGGCCGCCTCGCAGGTCTCGGCGATCTCGGCGAGATACCGCACCCGGTCGCCCGGGATCACCGGCCCGTGGCCGATCCCGACCGGGTCCACGCGGTGGCCGGCGGCCCCCTCGGCCGCGCCGCTCGACGGCCGGGCCGCCAGGCGCGGCGAGGTCGACCGGGCACGCAGCCGCTCCATCAGCGAAACGAAGAGGCGGTTCATGCCGGCGTCGTCGAACTGGGAGGCGATGGTGCCGACGACCGGAATCTCGTCGTCGGCCAGCGAAAAGGCGTTGTGGTTGCGGCGCCACTGCTTGCGCACGTCGCGCAGCGCGTCGAGCGATCCGCGCTTGTCGAACTTGTTGATCGCCACCAGGTCGGCGAAGTCGAGCATGTCGATCTTCTCGAGCTGCGTCGCGGCGCCGTACTCGGCCGTCATCACGTAGAGGGCGACATCCGAGTACTCGGTGATCGACGTGTCGGACTGACCGATGCCGGACGTCTCGACGATGACCAGATCGAAGCCGGCGGTCTTGCAGACGTCGATCGCGATGCCCACCTGCGCCGACAGCGCCAGGTTGGCCTGCCGCGTAGCCAGCGAACGCATGTAGACGCGCGGGTCGTCGATCGAGTTCATCCGGATGCGGTCGCCCAAGAGGGCGCCGCCGGATCGCCGCTTGGACGGGTCGACCGAGATCAGCGCCACCGTCGCCTCCGGGGCGCCGGTCAGGTAGCGGCGCACGAACTCGTCGATCACGCTCGACTTGCCGGCTCCCCCGGTGCCGGTGATGCCCAGGACGGGAGGGGTCGGCGCGTCCTTGCGGCGCCGGGCGAGCTCGGAAGCAAGGCGCTCCCGCGACTCGGGATAGTTCTCGGCCACGGTGATCAGCCCGGCGATGGCGGCCGGATCCCGGTCGGCGAGGCGTTCGAGCAGCGGGTCGATCGCAGCCGCCCGCTTCTCGAAGTCGCAGCGGGTGAGCAGGTCGTCGATCATGCCCTGCAGGCCCATCGCGCGGCCGTCGTCCGGCGAGTAGATCCGCTCGACCCCGGCCGCGTGCAGCTCGTCGATCTCGGCCGGCAGGATGGTGCCGCCGCCGCCGCCGAACACCTTGATGTCGGCCGCTCCGGCCTGGCGCAGCAGCTCGAGCATGTACTTGAAGAACTCGACGTGGCCGCCCTGGTAGGAGGTCACGGCGATCCCCTGGACGTCCTCCTGGATCGCGCAGCGCACGATCTCGCCGACCGAGCGGTTGTGCCCGAGGTGGATGACCTCGGCGCCGCCCAGCTGCATCAGGCGGCGCATGACGTTGATGGCGGCGTCGTGGCCGTCGAACAGGGAGGCGGCAGTGACGATCCGGACCGGGTGTCGCAGGGTGTAGGCGGCGGAGGCGGGTGTCGAACTCACGTCGCCGCAGCATACAAGATGCTGAGTCGGCGTGACTTGCAGTGCGGGCCCGCGCGAAGCGACCCGGCGAGGGCGATCAGGCGAGGTTGCGCAACATGCCGTCGTCGGCGGGCGCCTGAGCGATCTCCCATCGGTTGCCGTCCGGGTCGGTGAGCAGAAAGCTGCGCTCGCCCCAGGGATGGTCCTTCGGCGGACCGCTGAGGGTGAGCGGGAAGCGCTCGGCGAGGGTCAGCGCGCGCGCGTGGACGACATCGACGTCGGTCACCGTGACGCCGATCGCGAGGGCGTCGCGGTCGGCCTCGGCGCGGAACTGACGGGCGGCCGTGCCGACCGGCTCGAAGAAGGCGACGCGGAAGCGCGAGGGCAGCACGAAGTCGACGAACAGTTCGTTCTCGTAGTGGGGCTCGATTCCGAACAGCTCCCGGAAGCAGGCCGCGATCCGCGGCACGTCCGTGCTGGCGATCACCAGGTGCGAGCAGGCGCGCATCCGCCCGACGATAGCGGAAGCCGGGCGGGGAGCCGGCGGTCGCTCTGTCAGGTGGAGGCCGAACCGGGCTCGTCCGGGTCCGGCGGCAACAGGCCCGGAGGCTGGTCCCCGCGCGGGGCGTGGTAGACGAACTGGGTCGGGTAGGCGACCGAGATGCCCAGCTGGCGGGCGAGGCGGAGGATGTCCACCAGCAGGCGATGGCGCTCACGCAGCTCGGCGCCCCAGTCGGGCACCTTGTGGAAGACATAGATCAGCACTTCCACGCCCGCCGCCGCGAACCCGTTGGCGTAGACGTGGAAGTAGTCCTTGCGGGTCATCGGGTGGGTGCGCACGAGTTCCCGGATCCCCTCGCAGAACGCCTCGACCTGGTCGGGCGGCGTCTCGTAGGCGAGCGTCAGGAGCGTGCGCCAGCGCCGAAAGGTGCGCCGCCCGTAGTTGTCGACCACGGCGGTCAGCAGCCGGGCGTTGGGCAGCGTGATCTGGGAATCGTAGAAGGTGCGGATGCGGGTGCTCCGGAAGCCGATCTGCTCGACCGTCCCCTCGGTGCCGTCGATCACCACCCAGTCGCCGACCGCGAACGGACGATCCACCAGCACGGTGAACGACCCGAACAGATTGGAGACGGTCTCCTTGGCGGCCAGCGCGATCGCCAGGCCCCCGATACCGAGGCCGGCCAGCATCGACGAGATGTCGATGTCCATGTTGTCGGCGACGAAGACGAGGCCGAAAGCGACGACGAAGACCTTGATCGCCTTGCGGAGCATGGCGACGACCAGGTCGTCGAAGCGCGACTCGGACTGCGCCGCCCGCGCCTCCGCGAAGGCACCGCCGATATCGACCAGCCGGTAGAGGCTCCAGACGACGCCGGAGGCGAGTACCAGCGTCACCGCGAACTGGATGATCTCGTGTGCCCGGCCGGCCAGACCGAGCAGCGGCGAACCGAGCCACCAGAGCACCGCCATGGCGAGGAAGCCGAGCGGCCGCACGCCCTTGCGCAGCAGATCCGGCTCGAGGCGGCCGCCGTGGCGGCGCAGCAGCCGGTCGATGGCGCTGCGCACCACGAAGCTGACCACCCGGTCGACGACGATGCCCAGCACGGCCAGCGCGAGCAGGCCGAGCCATTGCCAGTTCTCGAGGATGAACGGGCGATCGCGCAGCCAGTCGGCGGGGAGGTGGTCGCGGATCCAGTTGGCGAGCGCCGACGGCGGCGCGGCGGCAGCGGCCTCCGCGGCCATTTCGGGCGCCGTGTCTGGCGCCACCGTCGCCGCGACGGGCACTGCCACGGTCGACGTGCCTGTGCGCCGGGCGCGGGTGCGGAGCAGGGAGTCGCGGCGCATCCAGCGAAGGGTATCGACTGGAGAGCGATTTGTCAGCGTGTCGCAGCGGCGCGACGCCGCAGGCGCGCAGTCAGGACGGCTCTTCGGGCGGGTCGCCGGCGGTCATCTGGAGGGCGAGGATCATCTCGCGCGCCTCACTGCGCAAGGCGGGGAGACGACGCGCGAACAGCAGCGCGCCGAGCAGGCAGACGGCGCCGCCGCCGGCCACCGTGGCGGGGGCGCCGATGCGCGCCGCCAGCAGCCCGGCGAGCAGCGCCCCGAACGGCGCCATGCCCATGAACATCATCGCGTAGACCGACATCACGCGGCCGCGCATGGCGTCCGGAATCATCGACTGGATCAGCGTGTTGGAGCTCGCCATCTCGCTCATCGTGCAGAAGCCGACCGGGATGAGCAGCACGGCGGAAAGCCAGAACAGGCGCGACTGACCGAACAGGGCGAGGGAGAGGCCGAGGCCGCCGGCCGAGATGGCGACGAAGCTGCCGAGGCCGCGCAGCGACGTCCGCGCGGCGAGGGCGATGGCGCCGAGCAGCGCGCCGGCGCCCGAGAAGCCCATCAAGATGCCGAGCTCGCGCGCTCCGCCGCCGAGGATCTCCTGCGCGAAGACCGGCATCAGGACCGCGTACGGCATGCCGGTCAGGCTGACCAGGCCGAGCAGCAGCAGCAGGGCGCGGACCGGGCGGTTGCGGGCGACGTACTCGAACCCTTCGCGCAGGCTGGCGAGGCCCGAACCCACCGCCGCGTGGCGAACGAACGGTGGCAGCTGCATCGCCAGCAGGCTGGCGAGCACCGCGAAGTAGCTCACGCCGTTGACCAGGAAGCACCAGCCTTCGCCGATGCGCGCCACCAGCAGGCCGGCCACGGCCGGGCCGACGACGCGGGCGCCGTTGAAGATCGACGAGTTGAGCGCGATGGCGTTGACCAGGTCGGCGCGCCCGACCAGGTCGACCGCGAACGCCTGTCGGGCCGGGATGTCGAAGGCGTTGACGATGCCCGAGAGGGCCGCCAGGGCGAGGATCCAGTGAATCGTGATCCGGCCGCTCAAGGTCAGTGTCGCCAGGGTGAAGGCGAGCAGCATCGACGAGACCTGCGTGCTGAGCAGCAGGCGGCGGCGGGCGAACCGATCCGCCACCACGCCGCCGGCCGGTGAGAAGAGCAGGGCGGGGATCTGGGTCGAGAAGCCGACGATGCCGAGCATCGCCGCCGACCCGGTGAGCCGGTAGGCGAGCCACGACTGCGCGACCGACTGCATCCAGGTGCCGCTCAACGAGATCAGCTGCCCGGCAAAGAAAAGCCGATAGTTGCGGTGGCGCAGCGACCGCAGCGCGGTGGGCCAGGTTCTCCGGCTCATCTCTGCCCGCTCGATCCCGCCTCTCCCGGCGCTGCCCGCATCGGCCGGCGAGGATACTGCACGGTCGGAAACGGCCCGGGGCAGGGTGCGATGGCGGCGTCGGCGGGTGGGGGCTACAATGCGGGACACCATGGCCGAGAGGGAGCCGACCGAGGTGCCGGATCCGGTGCGCGAGGCGGTCGAGCGGATCGTCGCGCGGCTGGCCGGGACGGCCGGGCCGCTGCTGCCGGTGCTGCACGCGGTGCAGGACGAACTCGGGTGCGTGCCGCCCGCGGCGGTGCCGGTGATCGCCGAGGGTCTCAATCTGTCGCGCGCCGAAGTCCACGGCGTGATCAGCTTCTACCACTGGTTCCGGAGCGAGCCGCGCGGGCGCCGGGTCGTGCGGCTCTGCCGGGCCGAGGCCTGCCAGGCCCGCGGGCAGCGGGCGCTCGAGGCGCACGTCAAGGCCCGCCTCGGCATCGACTTCCACCAGACCACTCCGGACGGCGCCTACACGCTCGAGCCGGTGTACTGCCTGGGCAACTGCGCCACGGCCCCGTCGCTCCTGGTCGACGACGATCTGCACGGCCGCGTCACCGCCGAGCGGTTCGACGCGTTGCTGGCGAGGCTGGAGGCCGACTCGTGAAGCGGGTGGTGCGGGTCCCGCGCGACGCCGCCGCGCTCTCGCTGGGGGCCGACGAGACCGCGGCCGCGCTGGTCGCCGGGGCGCAGGCCGCCGGGCACGAGATCGAACTCGTCCGCACCGGCAGTCGAGGCATCTGCTGGCTCGAGCCGCTGGTCGAGGTCGAGACCGGGGCCGGATCGGTGGCCTACGGGCCGGTCGATGCGCAGGACGTGCCGGCGCTGCTGGCCGCCGGGATGCTCGACGGCGGGTCGCACCCGCTGCGGCGCGGCCCGGTGGCCGCGATCCCCTGGTTCGCCAGCCAGCAGCGCGTCACCTTCGAGCGGGTCGGGGCGATCGACCCGACCAGCCTCGACGACTTCCGCGCCCACGGCGGCGGCGAAGGGCTGCGACGCGCGCTGTCGATGGACGGCGCGGCGATCGTCGCCGAGATCACCGAGTCCGGCCTGCGCGGACGCGGCGGCGCGGCCTTCCCGACCGGCATCAAGTGGAAGACGGTGCACGACGCCGTGGCCGACCGCAAGTACGTCACCTGCAACGCCGACGAAGGCGACTCCGGCACCTTCGCCGACCGGATGCTGATGGAGGGCGATCCGTTCGTGCTCCTCGAGGGGATGGCGATCGCCGGCCTGGCGGTCGGCGCCACGCAGGGCTACATCTACCTGCGCGCCGAGTACCCGCACGCGCGCCGGACGCTGCAGGCCGCCCTCGACGCTGCCTACGGAGCCGGCCTGCTGGGGCGCGACCTGCTCGGCAGCGGGCGCACGTTCGACCTCGAGTTGCGCATCGGTGCGGGTGCCTACATCTGTGGCGAAGAGACCTCGATGCTCGAGAGTCTCGAGGGCAAGCGCGGCGAAGTGCGCCCGCGACCGCCGCTGCCGGCCATCGAAGGCCTGTTCCGCCGTCCGACGGTGGTCAACAACGTGATCACGCTGGCGACCGTGCCGGCCATCCTGCGGCACGGCGCGGCCGCCTACCGCGATCTGGGCAGCGGCCGCTCGCGCGGCACGCTGACGATCCAGCTGGGCGGCAACATCCGGCGTGGCGGGCTGATCGAACGGGCGTTCGGGATCACCCTGCGCGAGGTGCTCGAGGTCTACGGTGGCGGCAGCGCGAGCGGGCGCCCGATCCGGGCCGTCCAGGTCGGCGGGCCGCTGGGAGCCTGGCTGCCCGAGTCGCAGTTCGACACGCCGCTCGACTACGAGGCGTTCGCGGCCATCGAGGCCCTGCTCGGCCATGGCGGCATCGTGGCGTTCGACGACACGGTGCGGATGGACGAGATGGCCCGCTGGGCGATGGAGTTCTGCGCCATCGAGTCGTGCGGCAAGTGCACGCCTTGCCGGATCGGGTCGACGCGCGGCGTCGAGCTGTTCGACCGTGTGATCGCCGGGATCGATCGCGAGCGCAGCCTGCAGGTGATCGACGAGCTGTGCGACACGCTCCTGCACGGCTCGCTCTGCGGACTGGGGGGCCTGACGCCGTACCCGGTGCGCAGCGCGCTGCGTCATTTCCCGGAGGATTTCCGATCTGCCGGCGGTGCAGGTTTCCTTCCGCGCGCCGGCGGCCAGGAAGCGAGGTAAGCGCCATGCAATCGATGCGTCATCACGACCTCGGAACCCCTCCCGCGCCGGTGACGCGCGGCACCGAACCGCAGTCGGTCACGCTGGAGATCGACGGCAGGCGGATCACCGTGCCCGAGGGCACCTCGCTGATGCGCGCCGCCGCGCTGGCCGGGCGGCAGGTGCCGAAGCTGTGCGCCACCGACACCCTGAAGTCCTTCGGCTCCTGCCGGCTCTGTCTGGTGGAGATCGAGGGACGCCGAGGCTATCCGGCCTCCTGCACGACGCTGGTCGCCGAAGGGCTGGTCGTGCGCACCGAGTCGCCGAAGCTCGAAGATCTGCGGCGCAACGTGGTCGAGCTCTACCTCTCCGACCATTCCGAGCAGTGTGCCGGCTGCGCGGCCGGCTCCGGCTGCGACCTCGGGGACGTGGCGCGCGATCTCGGCGTGACGGCGAGCCGGTATGCCATCGGCGGCGCGACTCACGGCCGGCTCGCGACCGACGCGAGCAACCCGTACTTCCAGTTCGACCCCGCCTCGTGCATCGTCTGCTCGCGCTGCGTGCGGGCCTGTGACGAGGTGCAGGGGACGCTGGCGCTCACCATCCAGGGGCGCGGGTTCGCCTCCAAGGTCGCCGCCAGCCAGAACGAGAGCTTCCTGGACTCCGAATGCGTTTCGTGCGGCGCCTGCGTCGAGGCCTGTCCGACCGGCGCGCTGGTCGAGAAGTCGGTGCTCGAGATCGGCCGCCCCGAGCGCGTCGTCAACACGACCTGCGCCTACTGCGGCGTCGGCTGCTCGTTCGATGCCGAGGTGCGCGGCGCCGAGGTGGTGCGCATGGTGCCGGCCCGCGACGGCCAGGCCAACCACGGCCATGCCTGCGTGAAGGGACGGTTCGCCTGGGGGTACACCACCCACGCTGACCGCATCACGACGCCGATGATCCGCGCCTCGATCGACGACCCGTGGCAGGTCGTCAGCTGGGACGAGGCGATCCAGCACGCGGCTTCCGAGTTCCGGCGCCTGCAGCAGGAGTACGGCCGCGATGCCATCGGCGGCATCACGTCCTCCCGGTGCACGAACGAGGAGACGTTCCTGGTGCAGAAGATGGTTCGCGCCGCCTTCGGCAACAACAACGTCGACACCTGCGCCCGGGTCTGCCACTCGCCCACCGGCTACGGTCTCAAGAGCACGATCGGTGAGTCGGCCGGCACTCAGGCGTTCGACTCGGTGGAGAAGGCCGACGTGATCATGGTCGTGGGCGCCAATCCGACCGATGGCCACCCGGTGTTCGCTTCGCGCCTCAAGCAGCGCCTGCGCGAGGGCGCGCAGCTGATCGTCGTCGATCCTCGCGCCATCGGGCTGGTGCGCTCACCGCACATCGAAGCCGCCTTCCACCTGCCAGTCCGGCCAGGCACCAACGTTGCGGTGTTCAACGCGCTGGCGCACGTGATCGTCACCGAGGGCCTGGTGGATCGCGACTACGTCGCCGCCCGCTGCGAGCCGGAGGCGTTCGCGAGCTGGGAGGCGTTCGTCGCCGAGCCGCGAAACTCTCCCGAGGCGACTGCGGAACTCACGGGAGTCGACCCCGCGGTCGTGCGTGGCGCGGCCCGGCTCTACGCGCGGGCGCCCAACGCGGCGATCTACTACGGCCTCGGCGTGACCGAACACAGCCAGGGCTCGACCATGGTCATGGCGATCGCCAACCTGGCGATGGCCACCGGCAACATCGGTCGCGAGGGGGTCGGCGTCAACCCGCTGCGCGGTCAGAACAACGTTCAGGGTTCGTGCGACATGGGTTCGTTCCCGCACGAATTCAGCGCCTACCGGCACGTCTCGGATCCGGCCGTGCGCGGCTCGTTCGAGGCCGCCTGGGGAGTGCCGCTGCTCGACGAGCCGGGGCTGCGCATCCCCAACATGTTCGAGGCGGCGCTCGACGGCAGCTTCGTCGGCCTCTACATCCAGGGCGAAGACCCGGCGCAGTCCGACCCCGACACGCAGCACGTCACCGCGGCGCTGGCGGCGATGAAGTGCGTCGTCGTCCAGGATCTGTTCCTCAACGAGACCGCCAAGTACGCCCACGTGTTCTTGCCCGGCTCGACCTTCCTCGAAAAGGACGGCACCTTCACCAACGCCGAGCGCCGGGTCTCGCGGGTGCGCAAGGTGGTCGAGCCGCTCGCCGGCCTGGCCGACTGGGAGATCACGGCCAGGCTGTCGGCGGCGCTCGGCTACCCGATGCACTACGACCACCCGTCGCAGATCATGGACGAGATCGCGCGGCTGACGCCGACATTCACCGGCATCAGCTACGAGAAGCTGGACCGGCTCGGCAGCATTCAGTGGCCGTGCAACGATCATGCCCCGGAGGGGACGCCGACGATGCACATCGGCGAGTTCGTGCGCGGCAAGGGCCGGTTCTTCGTCACCGAGTTCGTGCCGACCAGCGAGCGGTCCACCCGCCGCTACCCGCTGCTGCTGACCACCGGGCGCAAGCTGACGCAGTACAACGTCGGCGCGCAGACCCGTCGCACCGGCAACGTGGCCTGGGCGAGCGCCGACGTCCTCGAGATGCACCCCAGCGACGCCGAACTGCGCGGGATCTCGACCGGCGACCTGGCCGGGCTGGCCAGCCGGTCCGGCGAGATCGTGCTGCCGGTGGAGGTCACCGACCGCGTCCGTCCGGGCGTGGTGTACACCACGTTCCATTTCCCCGAGACCGGGGCCAACGTCGTCACCACCGAGAACTCCGACTGGGCAACCAACTGCCCGGAATACAAGGTCACCGCGGTGGAGGTCACCCGGGTGAACGAACCGTCCGAGTGGCAGAAGCGCCACCAGGCGTTCAGTCGCCGGCAGCAGGATCTGCTCGCCGAGCGCCACGCAGCCCCGGTCTGAGCCCGATGCGGATCGAACGGCTGGTGGCGATGGCCAACGACATCGGCAGCTTCTTCGTGACCCAGGCCGATCAGGAGGAGGCGGCGCGCGGCGTCGCCGCCCACCTGAAGCGGTTCTGGGATCCGCGGATGCGGCGGCAGATCGTCGCCCACCACCGGGCCGGCGGCACCGGCCTGACTCCGGTGGTCGACGCCGCCGTCGGACTGCTCGCCGCCGACGGCTGACCCGGCGGCGGCCGGTCGCCGACCGCCGCCCTCCCCACACTGAACCTGGCGCAGCGGGCGGTCTCGCCCGGGCCCTCCGGCTGGCCGCTTTTCGCCGCCGGCGCGGTAACCGGAGCAGGAACTCTCCCGACGGGAGGACCCTGACCGATGCCCCGCCGCGCCACCGGATCGCTCTCCGCCTCGCTCCTCCGGGCGCTGGCGGTTGCATCGACAGCTCTTCTCGCCGCCGGTCCGGGTTCCGCTGCTTCCGCGGAGGACGCGCCGACCATGGCCAAGCGCCGCTGGATTCTCTGTCTCGACGGGACCTGGGGCAGCACTTACGTGCGCAAGCAGCGCGACGACGGCCACCACGTGCTCAAGCCGTCGAACGTGCTGAAGCTCTGTCGCTCGGTCGTCCCGCGGGACTCGAGCGGTGGACTCGATCAGGTCGTCTGGTACCACGCCGGAGTCGGCTCGCTGTCGCGCTATCCGGGGCTGTCGAACCGGATGCTGGGCGCCTCCGACCGCCTGCTCGGCGGCGGATTCGGCGCCGGGTTCGAATCGAATGTCGAAGAGGTGCTCACCTTCCTCGCCAACAACCACGAGCCCGGCGATCCGGTCTTCCTGTTCGGTTTCAGCCGCGGGGCAGCCACGGCGCGCGCCGTGACGCGCTTCCTCGACTGGGCCGGAGGGCTGCCGGAGAGGCGCGACGTCTACTACCTGCCACGCTTCTTTCGCGAGTACCTCGCATCTCACGGCCGGCGCAGCGCCGCCGAGGTGCGGCGCGCCATCGACGCCGATCGCGCCGCCGAGCCGGTGCCGCGAGGACCGCTCGGCCCGTTCCGGCCGGTCGAGATCACCTTTCTCGGCGTCTGGGACACCGTCATGGCGCTCGGGTCGCGCTTCCGCGATGCCGGCCCCGGCACCGCGGTCGCCTCGCGCAGCTTTCACGTCGGGCCGCGGCCTGCCGTCTGCGTCCGGCACGCGCGCCAGGCGCTGGCGATCGACGAGGCGCGCTACGACTTCCGGCCCGAGATCTGGATCGGCAACGCCCCGCATCAGACGCTCGAGCAGCGCTGGTTCGCCGGCGTGCACTCCAACGTCGGCGGCGGCTACCTCGACGACGGCCTGGCCAACCTCGCGTTCCACTGGATCCTCGCCGAGGCCGAGGCGCAGGGACTGGCGGTCGACCGCGAGTTCGCGGCCGCCTACCGCAGCTATCCGCAGGACCGGCTCTATCGCAGCGAGTCGCTGCTCTACCGCGTGCTCGACGGCGTCCGGTTTCGCTACGGGCGCGGGCGCCGCAGCCTGGGCGGCTGGCCCGACTCCGCGCGGCTGACGCTCTCGAAGTCGGTGATCCAGCGGCTGCAGGCCGATCCGGGGGAGCGGACCGGCGCAGGCAAGCTGCGGTTTCCCGACCTGCGCACCCGCTATCGCCCGGAGAACCTCCTGCGCTGGCTCGCCTGCCAGCCGGACCTCGATCGTTACCTCGAGTCGATCGGGCTGACCGAGCCGGCATCGCGCGCCCTGCCCGACGACGTCGTGCGCCGGCTCGCCGAGCTGCGCGGGGACTGCTGACTTGCACCCGTTCGATCGGAGTCCGCCATGGCCATGAAGCGAGTTGTCGCCTATTTCATGCACGAGAGCGAGGAGGCGCAGGCGAGCGCGCGGCTGCGCAACGCCGAGCGCACCGACAGCTACGTCATGGGCGAGATCGACGAGGCCGAGCTGGCGGCGCTGCGCGACGAAGGGCTGGTCGTGCAGGAGCTCGGTCCGCTGCGCCCCGCCGAAACGCCCGGACGGGATTTCGAGGTGGCGCCCGGCCTGCGCAGCCGGGGCAAGGTGGAGCGCGGTCTGCCGCCGCCCGCCGCCATGGCCGGCGACGTGCCGCCCGGCGACCGGCCCGGCTACTACCTGGTCCAGCTGGGCGGCCCCCTGCTCGAGACGTGGCGGACCGAGCTGCGGGCCGCCGGCGTGACGCTGCTCGAGTACGTCCCCCACGACAGCTACAAGGCGCTGCTCACACTGCCGCAGGCAGCGGCCGTCCGGGCCCTGCCGTTCGTGCTGGGGGTCCGCTTCTACTCTCGCGAGGACACCGGCGTGCTGCTGCGGCCGCAGGCCGATCCGGTACCGGGCGGGCAGCGCGTCGCGAGGCCGTTCGACATCCGGCTGCAGCCCGACGCGCCGCCCGACGAGGTCCTGGCCTGGCTCGCCGGCCACCACCTGCAGGTTGCCGGATCGCGGGGGCGCAAGATCCGCATCCTCGCCTTCGCCGACGCACCCGAGCTCGACGAGCTGGCGATGCTGCCCGACGTGGAGCGGATCGAGGAGTACGTGGCGCCGCAGCTGCACAACGACGTGGCGCGCGAGCTGCTCGGAATCGACCCGCCACTCGCGGGAGGACCCGCTCTCGATCTGACCGGAGACGGGCAGGTCGTCGGCGTTGCCGACACCGGCTTCGACGAATCGCACGCCGACTTCGCCGGCCGGGTGGTCGGTGTCGTGGCGCTGGGCCGGCCGGGCGACGCCAGTGACCCGCACGGCCACGGCACGCACGTGGCCGGTTCGGTGCTGGGCGACGGTGCGGCCTCGGGCGGCCGGATTCGCGGGACGGCGCCGAAGGCAAAGCTGTTCTTCCAGTCGCTGCTCGATGCGCAGGGCGGCCTCGGCGGCCTGCCGTTCGATCTCGTGGATCTGTTCGAAGAGGCCTGGCAGGCCGGGGCGCGGATCCACAACAACAGCTGGGGAGCGGCGACCCAGTCGATGTACACCCTCAACTCGATCGAGGTCGACGAGTTCGTGGCGCGCCGCCGCGACATGCTCATCGTGATCTCGGCGGGCAACGAGGGGACGGCCGCCGCCCCGCAGCGGTCGCAGCCCGGCTTCGTCGACTGGCTGTCGATCGGTTCCCCGGCATCGGCCAAGAACGCCCTCGTCGTCGGGGCGAGCCGCAGCCGCCGAGCTGGGCCCGGGGAGGGCCTCGCCGGCCTGACCTACGGCGTCGCCTGGCCGGGCGACTTCCCGGCGCCGCCGATCGCCAGCGAGACGGTGTCGGGCAATCCGGAGGCAATCGCCGCCTTCTCGAGTCGCGGCCCGTGTGACGACCGCCGCATCAAGCCGGACGTGGTGGCGCCCGGCACCGACATCGTTTCCGCCCGGTCGTCCCGCGCTCCACTGCGCAACTTCTGGGGGCCGTTCGCCGCCAACCCGGCCTACGCCTTCCTCGGCGGCACGAGCATGGCGGCGCCGCTGGTGGCCGGCTGCGCGGCCCTGGTGCGCGAGTACTTCGTGGCCCGGCGCGGACACGATCCGAGCGCCGCGCTGCTCAAGGCGACGCTGATCAACGGCACGCGACAGCTGTCGGCCCCCGACGCGCTGGCCGACCACGCGCTCGCCCCGAACTTTCATCAGGGGTTCGGCTGCGTGCACCTGCCGACGACCTTGCCTCACGCGGCGGCGCCGGCGCAGCGTCTCGAGTTCCTCGACACCTGGCAGGATCCGGCAGGGCAGTTTTCGCGCAGCGGTCAGCGCTTCCGGTTCCAGGTGCCGGTCACCGGCGGTGCCGAGCTGCGCATCTGCCTGGTCTGGACCGACGCTCCCGACCGCGGCCTGCAGAACAGCCTGGTCCTCATGGTCCAGCATCTGCAGTCGCAGCAGAAGTGGGTGGCGAACGCGGATCTGCCGCTGGCCATCCAGTCGCCCGATCCGGACAACAACGTGCAGTCGGTGCGCATCACGCCGCCGCTGCCGGGTGACTATCTGATCCAGATCTCCGCCCGCAATCTGCTCAAGCCCGATCAGGACTACGCCCTGGTGGTGGTCGGAGAGCTGGGTGGCGCGCTGGCGCCGTTCTGAGGGGAGCCGACGATGTTCCGCGTCCGCATGCTGCAGGCCCGCTTCGGCGACTGTCTCGTGCTCGAGTACGGCGAAGCGTCGGCGCCGCGTTTCCTGCTCGTCGACGGGGGCCCCCCGGACACCTTCGACGATCACCTGGAGCCGGAGCTCGCCGGGATTGCCGCGGCGGGGCACGCGCTCGACCTGGTGATGCTCAGCCATGTCGACAAGGACCATGTCGTCGGCCTGCTCGACCTGCTGGCGCGCCTGCGCGCCGACGACGCGGCCGATCCGACCGGCAGTTCGCGACTGATCGCCGTCGACCGGCTGTGGCACAACTCGTTTGCCGGGACGCTCGATCCCGGAGCCACACTCGAGCCGCGCCTGCGCGCGGCGACCCGGGCCGCCGCATCGGTGCTGGCGGCCGAGGCGACGCAGGGAGTCGCGGAGGGCAACGCGCTGCGTCTGGCCGCCCACGCTCTCGGCCTGCCGGTCAACCCGGGCATGCCGTCCGATCTGATCTGCGTCGACGATCTGGCCGCCCCGGTGGTCTTGGGGAATCTCTCCTTGACGGTGGTCGGTCCGACCCGGGCAAACCTCGACCGGCTGCGCGAGGAATGGGAGGAGTGGCTGGCGGACCACGAGGACGCGGTCGCCGGGGGCGATCCGCAGGCGCTCGCCAACTCCGATCGGTCGATCCCGAACCTGAGCAGCATCATGGTGCTTGCCGAGGCGGACGGCCGCAGCCTGCTGCTGACCGGTGACGGGCGCAGCGACCATCTGCTGAAGGGGCTGGAGGCTGCCGGTCGGCTGGACGCCGCCGGGAGCTGCCACGTCGACGTGCTCAAAGTCGCGCACCACGGCAGTGACCGCAACGCGACCCGCACTTTCTTTCGCCGCGTCACCGCGGACCGCTACCTGATCTCCGCGGATGGCAAGGATGGCAATCCAGATCTGCCGACGCTGACCTGGATCGTCGAAGAGGCAGCTCGCGACGGGCGGGAGATCGAGATCCTGGCCACCAATCGCACGGCGTCGACCGATCAGCTCCTCGCGGCATTCGACCCGGTGGAGTTCGGCTATCGCCTGACCCTGCTCCCGCCGGGTGAGCACGCGCTGGCGATCGAACTGGCGCCGTGAACCCGGAGCGGGCAGATCGGGAGGGCGCCGATGGGTGAGCCCGAATCGGAGTGGCGCAACTTCGACATCGAGCTTTTCGAGCCGCAGCGCGAGCCCGACGGCAGCGAGTCGCTGCGCGTCCGCGTGGTCGCCTCGCCGGCCGGAGAGCAGCGTGCCGCAGAGGCCGAGCGGGTCCAGATCGGCACCGACCTGCGCCGCGACTGTGGCCGCCTGGAACGGCGCGAACTCGATCTGGCCGGGATGGTGGCGCTCGGGCGCGCGCTCGGCGACCTGTTGCTGCCGGAGGGAGCGCGGCGTTACTTCGACCGAAGTCTCGCGGCGCTCCAACCGCGCGAGCGGTTGCGCCTGCGGCTGAAGCTCGACACCTGGGGCTTCGCCGATCTGCCGTGGGAGTACGCCTGGTTGCCGCCTGGTGGCGGCACGGCGGCGGAACCGGAGCCGGCGGCGGATGCGGGGAGTACTCCGGATGCGACCGGCTTTCTGGCCCTGTCGCCGCGGCTGTCGATCGTCCGCTACGAACTGCTGAGCGAGCCGATTCCGAAACTCGATCCGGCGGACGGCCGGCGCCTGCGGGTGGTCGCCCTCTTTGCTTCGCCGCGCGATCCGCGCTGGGCGCCGCTCGATCTGGAGGGCGAGCAGCGCGGCCTGCGCGCCGCCCTCGACAGTCGGCGCGAGATCGCCCTCGACGTCGTCGAGCCGCCGACCCTGGCGGGCCTGGAGCGCGCCCTGCTCGACGGCGGGCAGGTGTTTCACTTCGCCGGACATGGTCGCTTCCAGGCCGCCATCGAGGACCGGATCGGGACGGTGGCCGGGAAGGGATTCCTGGTGCTCTGCGATGCCGACGGCAAGGCGGTCGAGGTTCCGGCCGAGACCGTGGTCGTCAACCTGCACGGCCGCGGAGTGCGGCTGGCGGTGCTCGGCGCCTGCGAAGGCGCGCGCCGCGACCGGTTCAACCCGTGGACCGGCATCGCGCCGGCGCTGGTGCGCGGGGGACTGCCGGCCGCCGTGGCCATGCAGGCGACGCTGTTCGACCGCAGCGCGGTCGCCTTCAGCACGCGCTTCTACGAGGCGCTGGCGCACGGCCGGTCGATCGACGATGCGGTGTCGGCAGGGCGAATCGCCATCTTCAACGAAGGCGGAGCCGGCGAGCGCGACTGGGGCGTGCCGGTGCTCTACCTGCGCGCCGACAGCGGGGTGCTGTTTCCGATCGAGCGCAACCGTCGGCCGGGCGGCAACGCGCCGCCGCCGCTGGGCAGGCGCGGCTGGCTCAACGCGACGCTGACGACGGTCGCCCTCGCGGCAGTGGCGGTCGGACTGCACGCCTACGCGCGCCCCCGCCTCGCGCCCGGATGGCTGCTCGGCGGCGGCCTTTCGTTGGCCACGCTGAGCGGCGGACTGCTGGCCTGGCTGCACTGGCTCGCCGGGGACGAGGCGCGCGAGTGGGTGCGGGCGCGGCTGCGCGAGGTCCGGACCACCGTCGTCGGCGGACTGGTCGCGCTGGTGGCTCTCGGCGGCGCAGCCTTCGCGGCGACCCAGCGGCCGACGACCGTTCGTGTCCTGCCCGGTACGCTGCTGACGGCGCACTTGCGCGGCGGCGAGGCCGCGAAGCGGTTCACGCTGCGAGTCTGGCAGGGCGAGGACGCCGGCGAGCCGGACTGGACGAGCGACGCACTCTCGCAGCAGGGAATGACGCTCGGGGCGGGTCCTCGTGTGCGCGCGCTGGCTCTCGCGCGTGCCGGAACGGTGCTGCGCCTCGATGCCGAGCGTTACCTCGAGAAGCGGGGAGTGCCCGAAGCTCAGCGCCCGACCTGGCTCGAGCGCTGGACGCCGGAGCACGATGCCGGCTTCGTGGACGGGCCGCGGCGACGTCGGGGCGCGCCGATCTGTTTCGAACTGCTCGAGAACGGCAAACCGGTGGAGCTGGCTTCGATCGGCGTGCCGCCCGGGAAGGAGACCGAAGATGACCTGGAACTGCTGTTCGTCGAGCCGGCCCGCCTGCGGCCGGGCCGACCGATCGAGGGCGTGGATCTGGCTGGCGGCGATTCTGCTGATCGCCGGCGCCACGAGCGTCTCTGCGCAGCGGCGGGTGATCGTTGAACTGACGATCGCCCCCGGCTCGACACTCGATCTGCCCCACCTCAACCGCAGCGACGTGCGGGCGAAGGCGGAAGCCGGCATCGCCGAGCTGATGCACGAGCGTTTCCTGTTCCTCGACTGGCTGCCGAGCGTCGGCGCGTCCGACCCGCAGGGGCCGCGTCTGCGCCTGACGCTGGCCGACCGCAGCGTCGGGGCCTGCGAACCGCCCGAGGTGTTCGCGCTCTTCGAGGCGGGGGTCGGCGACCGGAAAGCCTGGCACTCGGAAGAGCTCGAGTTCAGCGCCGTCTGCGACCTGTCCGCCTTCGAGATGTCGGTCGAGCGATTCCTCGAGCGGGTGATCGCGCAAACGCGCACCGTGCTCGACGACCCGGAAGCGACGGCGGGCCTGCAGCGGAGCTTCCTCGCCGAGATCGCGCTGGCGCACGAGCTGGCGCCCGACTTCGCCGGCCAGAAGCTGTTCCTGCCGGTCGCCGGCCTCAAGGCGCAGCCGGAGTCGGAGCTGGTGGTGCGGTGGCGGGAGGATCGACCACAGATGGTGGCACATCCTGGCGGGTCGGTGAACGGCCGCACACAGCTGCTCATCACGGCGATCGACTGCGGCGGCGTGCGGGTCGATCCGCCGCCGGACGGCGCGCTGCCTTTCGCCTGGCACCCGGGGCTGGTCCAGCTGTTCGCCTCGAGCGACTGCTCCGAACCGAGCGTCTACATGCGCGTCTACAAGCCGCGCCCGCTCGAGATCGAAAGCCAGATCGTCACCCGTCTCGACGACGAGGGAGAGCTCTGATGCGCGGCGCACGGCTCGTCGTGGCGCTGCTGCTCCTCGCTCCGGCGGCGGGTCTCTTCCCGCTCGGCGCCCAGACCGCGACTCCGCCGGCGTATCAGGCGCCGACAGCGCGGCCACCTGCGAGCGTTCCGTCACCGACGCCTGAGACCGAGGCAGCGCGGGAGCTGTTCGCGCAGGCCGTGGAGTGGCAGCTGGCGGCGCAGCAGGTCGCGCCGCCGGAGGCCCATCAGCTCCTCGCGCGCGCCGCGGCCGGCTATCGCAAGGTGCTCAGCGTCCGTCCGCACGCGGCTGCCGCCTGGTACAACCTCGGGCGGGCGCTGCGGGACCTCGGCGATCCGGCCGCTGCCGGTGAGGCGTTCGCGCGCGCTGCTGATCGGCAGCATTCCGGCGGAGCACGGCGGGCGTACTACCTGCGCCAATGGGCCGACTTCCTCGACGAGACCGGAGACGCCGATCGCGCTCGCCTGGCGCGGGAGGAGGCCGTGCTCGCCGAACCCCGGCTCGACGACGTGCACGCCGAACTCCAGCGCAGCTATCTCGCTGCTGCTGCAACGGCCCCGGAGCGCCTGCTCGGCTACCTTTGGCGGCTGGTGGAGGCGCAGCAGGCCACGCGCGGCGCCGACCTGGCACTCACCGCTCTCGAGTCCGGCTGGCGCGCTGGTGACAAACCCGAGCTGCTGGCCGCGATCGCCGCGAGCCTCGCCCGGATGAATCGCATGCCGCGCGAGGTACTGGAATCGACCGAGCTGGCCCGGCTGCGTCCCTTCGCGAGCGACCCGGCGATCGGGGCGGGGGTGGACGAGTTGATTCGGCTCTACACCACGCCCGGCAGTTACGCCGAGCCGTTTCGCTGGTGGAGTCGCACCAGCGAAACCTGGTCGCGTGAACGCGGTCTCTCGCGCGCCGACGCCCTGCGGGCCGCCATGCGCAGCGTCGGAGACCGCTATCGCGAGCGCCGCGAATCGGGGGTTGCGGTGTCCTGCTACCGCGCTGCCCTGGAGCTGTCCGAACGGCCCGATCCGCTGGCGCTGCGGCGTCTCGCTGCGGTTTACGTCGAGCGCGACGACCTGCCGGCTCTCGAGACACTCGCGCGCACCCACGCCGATCCAGCCGGCAGCGTGTTCCGGGAGAAGGGTCGCCTGTACGTCGAGGGCCGCCTGGACGAAGTGCTCGACTATCACCGTGCACTCGGTCAGATCTACGGCTCGCTGGCTGCTGCCGGCAAGCTCGCCTGGGGCAGCGTCCACGAGCCGGCAACGGCGCTCTTCCAGCTCGATCGCGCGCTGGCGATCGCCGAGCGCCTCGAGGACGACGCGGCGGACGGCGAGACAGTCGTGACCCGAGTCGACCCCGACCTGGCGCTGCTCTACGTGCGCGGTCTGGAGGCGACCGGGCAGGCGGACGCAGCGCGGCGGGTGCGGGTGGACACGGCGCGGCGGTTCCAGCGCGCCGGCGATACGGCCACCCGCACCCGGATCCTCGAGACCTCGGTCGTGCCGAAGGCGCCGGTGCGCAAGCCGGTGGCGGGCCCAGAACGGCGGCTGGAACGATTGCGGCAGCGGCCCGGGTGAATCGGCTTCACGCCCCGCCGGCTTCAGGGAGGCCGAGGGGCGGCGGTTCGAGGTCGCGAAACCTGCGTCCCGGCCTCGACGTAGTCGACAGCGCGGGGCCGATCGAGACTCCGCTGTACGCTCCGCGCGGGTTCGGTCAATATGGGGCACTCGCTGACCCGGCGCCGGAACCCCCGCGGACATTCGACGAGGAGATCGACCATGTCGAGCAGGATCGAGCGGCTCACCGTAATCGCTTTCGGACTCGCCCTGACGGCGGTGGCGGCAACGCGGGCCGGCGCAGAGGAGACTTCCCTCTCAGCCGACCAGCTGCTCGAGCGACACGTCCAGTGGATGGGCGGCTGGGCGGCGCTCGCGGCGATCGACGACCTGTCGCTGCACGGTCGCCTGGAGGTAGCGGGCCTCGCCGGCACGATCACCGTGCGGGCGCGACGCGACGGTTCGGCGCTCACGGAGTACGACCTCGGTGTCTTTCGGGGCGCCGAGGCGCTCGTCGGGGAGAGCGGCTGGGAACGCAACACCAGCGGCCAGATCGAGCCGCTCGGACTCGACAAGGCCGCCCGCCTGCAGCGCGAGCAAGCGCGCACCTTCGGCCGCCATCTGCGCCGGGAGGGGGTGGAGATCGGGCTCGGCGGAGAACTGACGCGCGAGGGCGTCACCGGACAGATCCTGCGCTTCGACTACCCCGGCGGCGACCGCTACGAACTCCTCGTCGACCCGGTCACCGGCGCTTCCGAGTGGTCGCGCACGGCTGCCGACGGGCGCGAGACCTGGACCCGCGCCACCGATCTGCGCGCCGTCGCCGGCTGGAAGTTCGCGCACCGCCAGGAGGCGTTCGGCGAGCACGAGGCCGAGCATCAGATCGTCCAGTGGGAGTCGGTGGCGGTGAACTCCGGCCTGGCCGACGCGCTGTTCGCGCGGCCGGCCGACGGCGTGCGCCTGGCACGGCTCGCTGGCGGCGCCGCGGTGACCGACTGGCTTCCGATCGAGCTGTTCCGCGAACGCTGGATCTACGTGCGTGGGCAGGTGCAGGGCCAGGAGACCGACATCCTGCTCGACTCGGGCGCCGGGATGACGGTGCTCGACCGCAGCTTCGCCGAGCGGATCGGCCTCACCGCCCGCGGCTCGATGGCGGCGCGCGGCACCGGCGGCGTCGCCGAGGCCGGGCTGGTCGAGGGGGTCTCGCTGACCCTCGGTGGCCTCGAGATCGGACCGGTCAACGGGGCGGTCCTGGATCTGTCCGATATCGAGCGGCGGATCGGCCGACCGATGCCGGTCATTCTCGGCAAGGAGCTGTTCCACGCCGTGGTCGTCGATGTCGACTACCCGCGAGCGCGCATCCGGTTCCACGATCCGGCGACCTTCCGCTACGACGGCCCGGGGCGCTCGACCGAACTGATCCCGGCCGAGGACGGTCACAAGAGTCTGCGCATCTCGATGGAGGGCGGCGAGCCGGTGGTGGTCGGGCTCGATACCGGTCAGGGCGGCGCGCTGACGGTCTTCGGACACTACGCGCGGGAGCGCGGCTTCCTCGATGGCCGGCCGCTTTCCGCCTCGAAGGGGGGCGGAGTGGGGGGCAGCACGACCTCGGCGACCGGCACGCTCGCATCGGTGGGCATCGCGGGTTACGAGCTGCGCCACGTGCCGGTCACCTTCCATCAGGACGACGTGCGCGGTGCTTTCGATACGACCCTGCAGGCCGGCAACCTCGGCGCCGGGATCCTCAGCCGGTTCCGGGTCCTGTTCGACTACGGGCACGACCTGCTGTGGCTCGAGCCGGGCGACGGGTTCGACGCGCCGCTCCCGCGCGACCGCACCGGGCTGGGGTTCGAGCCCGACGGCGACGAGCTGCGCGTGGCGTTCGTCGCTCCGGGCAGCCCGGCCGAGGCTGCGGGGTGGAAGGAGGGCGACCGTGTCCGCGCCCTCGACGGGGAATCGATCGGTCCCGACTGGTGGAAGACGGTGGCGCGCTGGACGCACGCCGCCGACGGCACCGTCGTCCGCCTCACCCTCGCCGACGGCACCGACCGCCCCCTGACCCTGCGCGCCTACTACTGAAAGTTCGAAAAAATTCGGTCAGAGGCCATTTCCGCTACGGCATCTCGACCGCACCGGGGGTGCAGGGGCTGCCGCGGGGGTTGCCGCGCTGATCCGAGGCCGGACAGCCGGTCGACGCGCCGCCGGCGAGAGCCGGGTTGCGCGGCTCGATCGTCGGCGTCGGGCCGCCACTCCAGCCGAGGGTGCCGATGTCCGCGTCGAGGAAGGTCGTCCCGTTCGAGCAGGCCAGCTCGTTCTGGCCGCCGGCGTTCTGCTGCGGCCACTGGTAGGTCCCGCCGCCGACGTGCGTGAGGTTGCAGCTCGTGTTCTCCCACACGAACACCTTGGAGTTGTCGACCACCAGGCTGTTGGACAGCGACAGGCCGTTGCCTCCCGACAGCGCGCTGGCGAAGGAGGTGGCCCCGGTGTTGTGGTTGCCGGCGATCGTGACGTGGTGGAGCGAGCCGGTCACCCCGCTCGCCACCGACATGCCGGCGCCCAGCGAAGTGCGCGCCGTGTTGAACGCTACCGTCGAGTTGGCCATCGCCAGCGTCTGACTGCCGGGGTTGGTCCACACGAACAGGCCGCCCTGACTGCTGGCGACGTTCCGGGCGATCGTCGAGCCGGTGATCGTCGTCTGCAGGCCCTGCAGGTAGAGCCCGCCGGCCTGGGAGGCGGGCCCGGCCGGACTGGAATTGCCCAGGACGGTGGTGCGGTCGATCGTCATCGTGCCAACGCCGTTGTTCGAGACTCGGAACAGGCCGGCCCCTCGGGCGTTGGCCTTGTTGACTGCGAGCATCGACCCGCAGAGAGTGACCGACTGATTGTTGCCGTCCATGTAGATCGCGCCGCCGTTGCCGCCGTTGCCCGGATTGCCGCCGCTGCCGGTGGCGGAGTTGTTGTCGAGCAGACTGTTGTAGATCGCCAGCGTCTGGTCGCTGGTGGCCAGGGCGCCGATCGCGCCTCCGGACGAGCAGCGGTTGTCGAGGAAACGGCTGCGCACGATCTGGACGTTGCCGGAGCCGAACGCGTAGAGCGCGCCACCGGCGACGTCCTGCCCGCTCGCGGGGCCGCGGTTGCTGCGGAAAGTGCTGTCCAGGATCCGCAGGTGGGCGCCGGAGGCCTTGTAGATGGCGCCGCCGCCATTTGCCGTGGTGTTCCCCGGCAGCGCCGCGGTCGAGCCGCTGAGGAACGTCAGGTTCTGGAGGGTGACGACCGGCAGCGGGGTGGTTCCGAACGGCGGTCGGATGCCGAGGATGCGCGTCGTGCCGCCCCCGGAGAGCGTGATCCGGCCGCCGCCGTCGATCGTCAGGTCGGCGTCGATCACCTTCTCGGACGTGACGACGATCGTGTGCGGCGCACTGCCGCACGAGAAGCGGATCCGTCCGTTGTTGCTGGCCAGGGCGGCATCGAGTGCCGCCTGGGTGCAGCTGCCCGGCGTGCCGGTGCCGACCGTCGTTGCACCGGTCATGTCGACCGGAGCGATGGGCGGCGAACAGATCGCCCGCGGATCGACTCCGCCCGGCAGGCGGGACCAGCGCCACGGAGTGCCCGACTCGAAGCCGTCGGTGAACAGCGTGACGCCGCCGGCCCGGGCGGGTGCGGTCGACAGGCCGGAGATGGCGGCCAGCGCGGACAGGACGAGCAGCGGAGACGCGAGGCGGGAGACGGTCGGCATCGAGTTCCTCCCCGGGCAGTACGGGCAGCCGGCAGCGGGTTGTGCCGCGATCCTAGTGCGGGCGACGGGAGACCGCCGTGGAATCTCGACGCCCCCCGGCGCGCCGGCGCCGTCGGTCACTCCTCGCAGTCGATATCCGCGGGTTCGCTCAGCGCGATCGTGAACTCGCTGTCCCGCAGCAGGCGCACCACGGCGTCGAAGACGGTGTTGGAGAGCGTCTCCGACCAGCCCCGGTCGCGGTCGAAGCGACCGCTGCCGGTATGGGTTCCGAGGACCAGGCCGGACCAGAACGGCCGGCCGCCCGCTGAGGCCTGCTCCCCGGCCCCGGCGCCACGGCCCGGCTCGGCCACCAGGTAGAGCGAGACCTCACCCTCGTAGGTGCCGCGCTCGGTGACCAGGAAGTGCCGGACTGCGCCGTGGAGCACGATGTCGCCGTCGCGGTCGACCAGCCGCAGGCCGACCCGCTCGAGCGTGGCGCGCACGCCCGCGGTGACCCACGCCGCCACGTCGGTGTCGCTGGAAATCGGCCAGACATCGGGCTGGTCGGTCCGATACTCGCCGATGCGATCGGTGCGGTTGCGCTCGTCGGTGAACGGCCGCAGTTCGATCGTCCGGGCGCCCAGACCGGCCAGGTTGACCCAGGACAGCTCGGACAGCTGCGTGGTGGGAATCCAGTCCAGTCTGGCGTTGCGGAACTTGCGGACGGCGGCGCCGGCTTCGAGCTGAGAGAGCAGCAGTCCGGCCACGCCCAGGATCAACGATCGGGTCAGTCGATTCATCGGACAGTTCCTCCAGTCCGCTGAGCGTAACGCGAACGGTGCCGGCGCTGCCGGCGGGCGGAGCCGGCGCGGTACGATCGACTGCGGAGGGGGATCGCCATGCAGGATCGTCAACTCGGAGCGAGTGGCCTGTCGACGCCGCCACTGATCCTCGGCGGCAACGTGTTCGGGTGGACCGCCGATCGCTCCGCTTCGTTCGCGGTGCTCGACGCGTTCGTCGCCGGAGGCGGCCGGATGATCGACACGGCCGACAGCTACTCGCATTGGGCGGCGGGCAATCAGGGGGGAGAGTCCGAGACGCTGATCGGTGATTGGCTCGCTGCCCGCCGGCGGCGCGACGACGTGCTGATCGCCACCAAGGTCGGCGGCCCGATGGGCGGTTCGCGAGGCCTGGCGCCGGAGCGGATCGCCGCGGCGATCGAGGGCTCGCTGCGCCGCCTGCGTGTCGATGTCGTGGACCTCTACTTCGCCCACTACGACGACCCCTCGGTGCCGCTCGAGGACGTGCTGGAGGCATTCGACCGGCTGGTGCGGGCGGGCAAGGTGCGGGCGCTGGGGGCGTCCAACCACACGGCGCCACGCCTGCGCGAGGCGCTCGACCTGAGCGCGCAGCGCGGGCTGGCGAGCTACACCGTGCTGCAGCCGCACTACAACCTGCTCGAGCGGGACGCCTTCGAGGGGCCGCTGCAGCAGCTCTGCGTGGATCGCGGCGTTGCCGCCGTGCCGTACTACGGGCTCGCCTCCGGCTTCCTGACCGGCAAGTATCGGAGCGCGGAAGACCTGTCCGGTCGGGCGCGTGGCGCCGGCGCGGGCAAGTACCTGGACGGGCGCGGGCTCGCCGTGCTGGCTGCCCTCGACACGATCGCCGGCGAGGTGAATGGAACTCCGGCCCAGGTGGCGCTCGCCTGGCTCGCCGCTCAGCCGGGCGTGGCGGCGCCGATCGCCAGCGCCACCAGCGTGGAGCAGGTCGAGGAGCTGCTCGGGGCCATGCATCTCCAACTCGACCCGGGTCAGTGCGAGCGGCTCGAAAGCGCCGGCCGCGGTTGAGGAGTTGCCGTCCGGAAGCGGGCGTGTCACCCCTGGCGCGCTTGCCGCGTTCTGTGTCGTGATGCCGATCTCGCACCTTCGCTCACGCCTCGCATCGGTTGTGCTCGCAGGGATCGTCCTGTTCACGGCTGGAGCCGCGGTGGCCGCCGACGGCGACCTCGACCTGACCTTCTCCGGCGACGGCAAGGCGGTCGTCGTCTGGACCGCCGGCACGACGACCTACGCGGAAGCCTCGGAGGTCGCGCCGCTGCCCGACGGCAGTGTCGTCATCGGCGGTACCCTCATCTGGGAGGACGACGACGGCGTCGGCTTCGACTGGGCGCTGGCCAAATTCACGCGCAGCGGCCTGCTCGACTCCGGCTGGGGCGAGAACGGGCGGCGGCGGATCGCATTCGACCTCGTCGAGAACGGCGCCGATCGGCTGCACGGCATCTTCGCGGACCCCGACGGCTCGCTGCTGCTGGTCGGCACGACTTACGACGGCGACATGCAGCTGCCGGCACTGGCGAAGTTGACCCCGGCCGGGGATCCCGATCCGTCGTTCGGGGATTCCGGGTTCCTCTGGGTCCCCTCGCCATGGGCGAACGGCACGGCGATCTTCGTCGATGCGATCCGGCAACGGGACGGCAAGATCGTCCTGGCGGGGTCGTGCCTGCGCTGCCCCTCCAACACGACGCACTACAATCCGTTCGCCGTCCGCCTGCTCCCCGACGGCACGCTGGACACGACCTTTTCGTTCGACGGCTGGGCGCCGATCTCCGACGGCGGCACCACCAACGACCTGGTGACCTCCGTCGCCGCCACTGCCGACGGGCGGGTGCTGCTCGCGTTCGGGGCCGACCAGCAGCCGCACGTCGCGCGCCTGAACTGGATGGGCGGGCTGGACTCTACGTTCGGGAGCTTCGGCTTCCTTGACCTCGAGCCGGGGATCGGCGTTCACGAGACGGCCGCGATGGTGGTCGACCCGGCGACCGACGAAACGTATCTGGTGACGAACGTCACGATCGCGGGAGGAAGCGCCGGTTATGTCGACCGTCGCCGCGCCAACGGTGCTGACGATCCGACCTGGGGCGTCGGCGGCGGAGCGTTCATCTCGCTCGAGGAGGGCGTCGAGCTGTCCGACGCGATGCCGCAGGGCGACGGCCGGCTGGTGATCGCCGGATCGATCAATGCCAACGGACCGCAGCGGAGCGGCTTTCTTCTCGCGCGTCTCGACGACACCGGACAGCTCGACGCGACGTTCCATGCCGACGGCCTCGCCCGCTACGAATTCGATCGCACGAGCAACGGCAGCGATCGCGCTCACGCCATCGCTCTGGCGGGCGGCAAGCCCGTTGCGGTCGGCTACGCCCTCGATGCCGATGACGAATCGGCCATGGCCATCCTGCGCGTGCGGTCGAACCTCGTCTTCGCGGACAGCTTCGAGCCCGGTGACGCCCGGGACTGGAGTCGCTCGCAGCCCTGAATGCCGGGCCGACGGCGGCTCGGTTCAGGACGGTCGCGTCCCGGCCTCGCCCCGGTCGCTCAGATCGCCGGAGCGCCGCACGTCATCGTCGGCCAGTCGCTCGAGAAGCTCATCTCCTGCCGGCTCGACTTCGCTGAGCAGACCATCGAGTTCCTGACGCCGCCCGACAATCTCGTCCACGGCGCCAGCCGCTTCGGTTCGATGATCGTCGAACAGGATTCCGAGCAGACGGCGCGACTCGCCTTTGAACTGCTTCCATTTGCCCGCGAGGATCTCGAGGTTCATGCTGCCTCCCTGGCGTCGCGTCGGTCGAACACCGACAACGACCGCCGGTCCGTGCCCCCGACAGCAGGTGCATGTCGAATGCCACCGTCGGCGAAGCCACGACATCGGCGCACTCGCGCGAGCGGCGGAGCGGCGCGGGTGGGCGGCGCGCTGTCCGCTGTTCACGGTTGGCATCCTCCTTGCGCAGTCGGATGGTGAAAGTCGGCGTCGCAGGCGCGGCGCCGTGAACATCCGACCCGAGGGAGGTATCGATGCGTTCATCCAGTCAGACCGCAGTGCGTCAGGCGATGGGAGTGCCTGCACTGCTGCTCGCACTCGCGCTCATCGCTGCGCCGTCGGCTGCTGCCGACTTCACGCTGATGGGCAGTTACTGGGACACCGACGTGGCCGGGGACACCGCCGGCGGCGGGTTGATCCTGGGCATGCCGTTCAATCCGTCGCTGGCGCTGGAACTGCGCGCGTCCTACTACGAAGAGCTGACGGACGATCCGCTCGCGAATATCTTCGACAGCGACGACCCGGTCTTCCAGCGGCGGGGCATTCAGGTGGCTCCGCTCGAGGCGGGCCTGCGCTTCACCTTCGCGCCGCGCGGCATCTTCCGCCCCCATCTGGCCGCGGGCGGCAGCTACTTCCTGCTCGACAGCGACTTCGGTGAGATCGACGACGAACTCGGCTACTTCGCGGCCCTGGGAGCGACGATCGGTGACGGCCGCGGCCCCGAGCTCTTCGTCGAAGGGCACTGGCGCAAGGCAACCGCGCAGGTCCGGTTGGACC
The DNA here is from genome assembly GCA_964618415.1 of uncultured Thermoanaerobaculia bacterium. Classification (GTDB taxonomy): domain Bacteria; phylum Acidobacteriota; class Thermoanaerobaculia; order Multivoradales; family JAGPDF01; genus JACTMI01. The sequence goes on along the minus strand of CAZUAT010000024.1, from coordinate 5,293 downwards.
CGGAGGACCTCGACGACATCGACGACATCGAGGTGGAGGATCGCGCCGACCTCGACCTCGACGGTATCGGTGCCCACCTGGGCGTGCGCTGGACGTTCTGAGGTGGCCGACATGAAGCCCTGCAGCGTCTGCGGCAACGTCTACGACAAGGCGTTCGAGGTCATCGTCGCCGCCGGTCCGGGCACGTCCGGCAACCGCTTCACGTTCGACTCGTTCGAATGCGCGATCCATCTGCTCGCCCCGGTCTGTCGCCACTGCGGCTGCCGGGTGATCGGGCACGGAGCCGAGGCGGACGGCGTCATCTACTGCTGCGCGCATTGCGCCGAGCAGGAAGGAGAGAAGGGGCTCGAGGACCGGGTCTGACCCGGTGACCCCCGAGAATTGTAGAAAGCTCCAGCGAGTTCAGGCGCGGCCGGGCCGGCTCGCGAGGCGTCGCACCAGCCCGGCCGCCGTCATCGCCCAGGCGAGCACGGCGAGCGGCCACACCCCACGGGCGATCAGTTCGAGCGGTTCGAAGGGCAATGCCCGCGAGAGGCGGAACGTGGCCGCAGCGTACATGCCGAGCGGGAACACCATTCCCCAGAACTGCGGGTCGTAGGCGATCGGATGGCGGCGCACCAGATGCCGCCAGGCGCCGAGCAGCAGCAGCAGCGGAATCCACCAGGTGCCGGCTGCCCAGAAGAAGAGCGTGAATCCTTTGAGAAAGGGCGTCAGTTCGGCGAGCAGCGGCGAACGGTCGCGGGCGAGCAGCAGCGTCGAACCGGCGAGGGTAGTGATCGCAACCGCCCCCATGCTGATCCAGTAGGGAGGAGTCAGGGTGGCGCTCTCGAGTGGCAGAAAAGTGAAGCGGTAGAAGATCAGCGTGATGATCGCCAGGTAGAGCATGCAGCCGACCAGGAAGAAGATCAGCGCGCCGAAGGCAACCGCCTCGGGCGCCCAGCCGAACGGATCGGCGAGCGAGATCGCCAGCACCGCGACAGACTGCGTGGCGACGGTGGCGATCAACCAGGCGCCGTTGATCCCCTGTTCGAGCGTCGGCTTGGTGCGTCGCACGATCACCGCAGTGAAGAAGGAGTACATCACCAGGGCCCAGAGCATGATCCCGACGGCCAGCAGCGCTGCCGCAACGTCCCGCCAGCCGGCGATCAGCAGGCACTGGCTGCCGAGCACACAGGTCCCGGCGACGATCGTGAAGTGGCCGGAGCCGCGCGCATGGTCGGCGAGGTCGGCGGCGATGCGGCCGGGAAACCGGACGCACCGGATCGCCGTCATGCCGAGCAGCACCGTGTAGGCCGGCAGGTTGACCAGCAGCAGCGCCCAGGCGAAGCGGGGAAAGCCGAGCAGATGGCTGGCGATCGAAACGATCCCCGTCGCCATGACGAGGGCGAAGTAGCCGGGGAACAGGTCGGCGACGGCGCTGGCCCATCGCATGGCCGGGCGCGCGGACAGCGGAGCGGTGGCGGCGGACGGCATGCAGGCGAGTCGGGGCCGGCCAGTCGGAGCGCTCAGCGCTCCAGCCGGTAGACGTAGCGCAGCAGACCGAGGACGAGCACGAAGCAGCCGAGGCTGGCGGCGGCGGCCGGAACGACGATCGTGTCGTCCCCGCCGAGGTGAGCGTTCATGGTGGCCGTCAGCAGCCAGAGTTGCAGGGTGACGATCAGGACGACGATCGACACGATCCCCGACAGGATCAGCAGCCGCTGCGGACGGGAGAACGGGCGACGGCTCACGAGGTGCGCTCCGTGACGCCGACCGCCCAGATCTCGTCGCCGCGCAGCTCGAGTTCGATGCGCGGCAGCGGCCGCCGCGGCGGTCCGGACAGCGGCCTGCCGGTGGCGAGATCGAAGTTTCCTTCGTGGCACGGACAGTGGAAGCGGCCGCGCTCGACCTGCGGTACGACCGGGCAGGAAAGATGCGTGCAGCGCTGGTCGAAGGCGACGACTTCGCGCTCGCCGAGGCGCACGAGCAGGCACGGGGCGTGCGGATCGGGATAGTGGAACGGCAGGTAGCCGCCGATCGGCAGATCGCCGAGCCGGGCCACCCGGGCCGCTGGAGTGGCCGGTCGGCGGCCGAACAGGCCGCGCGCGACGATCCAGGCCTGCCCGACGACGAAGGCGAAGCTCGTCAGAGCGAGGAATTTCGTGAACTCACGGCGGGCGACGTACTGATCCTGCGGAACGTCGATGGGGAAGTCGCGGCGCCAGCGCGGCTGATCGGAGAGCGGGCGGCCGTCCGGAGGGATCGTCAACTCGTCGGGGTCGCGCACGGTCACGTCTCGGTCTCCCGGTAGAGGTTGGCCAGCAGCGGGTCGAAAAGTGCGGGATCGGCACCGGGAGCGTCCGGCCCGGCCTCGAACGGAGCGGTGACGGCGAGCCGGTCGCCCTCGAACGAGCGCGGGACCAGCATCCGAACCCGGGTCGAGATCACCTGGCCGCCGAACCGGAACTCGTCGATCGGCCGCGATGCGGGCCGCAGGGCCTCGAGCTCCTCACGGGTGCCGAACCAGAGCGCCTGACTCGGACAGACCGACGCACACATCGGTTTGAGGCCCTGCGACGTTCGGTCGTAGCACATGTCGCACTTCATCATCAGGTTGGCCTGATCGTGCATCTTGGGGACGCCGAACGGGCAGGCGAGGACGCAGTTGTTGCAGGCGATGCAGCGCGGCTTGCGGGCCGTCTGCACGACCCCGTCCTCGGTGCGCTTGATGGCATCCGCCGGACAGACCTCGGCGCAGGTGGGCTGATCGCAGTGCATGCAGACGACCGGTACCGTCTGGGTGGACTGCGCGCGGTCGACGAAGTCGAGCTGAATCATCGACACTCCCTTGTGGGTGTCGCACTCCGAGCAGGCCTGGACGCAGGCGTTGCAGCCGATGCAGCGGGCCGGGTCGATGTAGAACTGGTGGTCAGCCGGTACGGGCATCGTGCCTCCCCTCGTCCGCCGCTCAGTTGCCGACCGTGGAGAGGATCGGCCGTCGCGAGGGCGAAGCGACCGCCGCCGCGTGGCGCGCCTCCTCGGCGGTCGCCGCTCGGAGCCGCACCGCGCAGGCCTTGAACTCGGGGATCTTCGAGATCGGGTCCTGGGCCGCGATGGTCAGCCGGTTGACGCTGCGCCGGCCGGGCCAGTGGTACGGAACGAAGATGGTGTCGGGGCGGATCGTGGTGACGACGCGGGCCCGCAGCGTGAGCGTCCCGCGGCGCGTCTCGGCCGTCGCCCACGCCCCGTCGGGAATCCCGAGCTCCTCGGCCAGGTGCGGATGCAGCTCGATGAACGGTTCCGGGTCCATGTCGAGCAGCGGCCCGATGCGGCGGGTCTGGGTGCCGGAGAGGAACTGGCTGATCAGACGCCCGGAGGTGAGGATCAGCGGGTAGTCGGCATCCGGCACCTCGGTCGGCGGCGTGTAGGTCGCCACGTTGAAGCGCGCCTTGCCGTCCGGGAAATAGAACGGGCCGGCCCCGTGCGCGACGACATTCCACGAGCCGGGCTCGAACAGCCGGGCAGTGCCGGGGTGGTCCTCGGACGGGCAGGGCCAGAAGACGCCCTGCTGGCGCTCGACCTTCTCCCAGCTGATGCCCGAGTAGTCCGCAACGCCCCCTTTGGAGGCGACACGCAGCTCCTCGAAGATCTCGCGGGGGCCCTCGAACGTGAAACCGTGTCCGCGCCCGATGGCCTGGGCCAGGTCCTGGATGATGCGCCAGTCCTGACGGGCTTCACCGGGGCATTCCACCGCCTTGTTGATCTTGATCACCCGTCCCTCGGCAGTGGTGACCGTCCCCTCGTCCTCCTCGTGGAGCGAGCCCGGCAGCACCAGGTCGGCGTGGCGGGCCGTCTCGCTGAGGAAGAAGTCGATGGCGACGAAAAACTCGAGCCGCCCGAGCATCTCCCGCACGTAGTCGCTGTCGGGCAGCGAGACGACGGGGTTGAAGCAGATCGAGAGCAGCCCGCGAATCTCGCCGCGCTCGATACGGCGGAAGATCTCGTACGCATCGACGCCCGGCTGCGGCAACTCCTCGGGCGCAACGCCCCAGACGCCGGCTACGTAGGCGCGCGCTTCCGGGTCGGCGAGCTTGCGGCCGCCCGGCAGCTGGTCGCACTTCTGCCCGTGCTCGCGTCCACCCTGCCCGTTGCCCTGTCCGGTGATGGTGGCGTAGCCGCAGAACTCGCGTCCGATGCGGCCCGAGGCGAGAACGATATTGATCGCTCCGAGCACGTTCTGGACGCCGTGGCTGGAGTGCTCGATCCCGCGCGCATGCATCAGGAAGCTGGTCCGCGCGGTGCCCCACCACTCGGCGGCGCGGCGGATCGCCGCCTCCGCGATGCCGGTCGTGCGGGCGGTGCGGGCCGGCGTCCACTCGGCCACCGCCCGCTCGACCTCCTCGAAGCCGACCGTCGAGCGGGCGATGAAATCGCGGTCGACCCAGCCGTTCTCGATCATCAGATGCAGGATGCCGTTGAACAGCGCGACGTCCGTGCCCGGCCGGATCGGCAGGAATAGGTCGCAGGTGCGGGCGATCGGAGTCAGGCGCGGGTCGACGACGATCACCCGCGCGCCGTGCTCGCGGGCCTGCCAGACGTAGTCGGTGGTGATCGGCGCGCATTCGGCCACGTTGGCGCCCGAAATCCAGACCACCTCGGCGCCGAGAATGTCGCTCCACGGATTGGCGGCCCGGTCGATTCCGAACGCCTTCGTGTTGCCCGCCCCCGCGGACACCATGCAGAGCCGGCCGTTGTAATCGATGTTCGAGGTCGCCAGCGCCAGGTGGGCGAACTTGCCCATCAGGTAGGCCTTCTCGGTGGTCAGGCTGGCGCCGGAGAGGACCGCCATCGCGTCGCGGCCGAAGCTCTCCTGAATCCGACGGATCTCGGCGCCTGCCTGCGCGATCGCCCGCTCGTAGGCCAGGGGACGGAAGCCGCCGGGCGCCGTCTCGTCGCGTTCGAGGGCGGAGAGCAGCCGGTCGGGATGAGCTCCCTGCAGGTAGCGCTTGATCCCCTTCGGGCAGAGCATGCCGCGGTTGAACGGGAAGTCGTACCGCGGCTGGAAGCCGATCACCTGCTCGTCCTTGACCTCCAGGCGGATGCCGCACTGCTGGCCGCAGAAGCAGCAGTGGGTGTCGACGATCCGGTCGGGCTCGACGCCGGTGTCGAGCCGGGCGCCGGACGACCAGGCGGCGCGCGGCCCGAACGGATCGTCGGCCGGCGGATCGAGTGGCGTTTCGCGGGGCCGGAGCGTCTCAGCCATGGAAGTTCTCCGCGTCGTCGCGCGCCAGCGGCCCCTCGCCGGGCGCGTGGG
>CAZUAT010000023.1:0-41162 GCA_964618415.1 uncultured Thermoanaerobaculia bacterium | reverse complement strand
CCTCCAGGATCGGAGAGTCGATCAGCCGCAGGGTGCGCCACTCGCCGTCGGCCGTGGGCAGGACCAGTTCGACGCCCTCGACACCGCGCGGCGCGAGCGCCTCGGCGGGCGCGCTGGCGACCAGGGCCTCGAAGGCGGCGACGTCGAGTTCGACGACGGTCGGGTTGTGCGGCGCGATCATCCGCGCTGCCGGGTCCAGGCCGGCCATCGCCGGGTCGGCCGGGTCGGTCGGACGGAACGGGCTGGTGGCCGCGAAGGCGGCCGGGGCGACGAGCACGCTGAGGACGCTGAGGGCGATGCCGACAAGCAGGCGGCGCATGGAGACTCCTGGGGTCGGGATGGGGCGGATCTGTGGACGCGAAAGGAGGCGTTGGATGGTGGGCAGACTCTATCGCGCCCCTCCGGCACCGGGCGACGAGCCGGTCACGACTCGGTGACGATGCCTGCCGGCGCCTCAGCCCGCCACTCGGGTGCAGTTGCGGGCCCCCGCCTTGGCCGCGTAGAGGGCACGGTCGCACCGCTCGAGCAGGCTCGACGGCAGGCGCCACGGGTCGGGGACGGTGGTCGCCACCCCGACGCTCACGGTGACCACCCGCGCGCAGTCCGAGGCCGGGTGGACGATGCCCCGGGCCTCCACCCGTGCCCGTGCCTGCTCGGCCAGTTCCAGGGCCGCTGCAGCCGCGGTGTCGGGCAGCAGCGCCGCGAACTCCTCACCGCCATAGCGGGCGACCACGTCGCCTGCCCGCGTGCAGGCCCCCTGCAGGGTCTGGGCGACCTCGACCAGCGTCGCATCGCCCCGCAGATGGCCCTGCGAATCGTTGTACCGCTTGAAGAAGTCGATGTCGAACAGCAGCAGCGATAGCGGCACCTCCGCCCGGATCGCCCGCCGCCATTCCAGGTCGAGCGCGCGGTCGAACTGGCGACGATTCGACAGGCCCGTCAGGGCGTCGACGATCGACAGCTCCTCGAGCGAGCGGTTCATCTCCTGCAGCCGACGATTGGTCTGCTCGAGATCGTCTGTCGTCTCCTGCAGCTTCCGGTTGAGCACAGCCAGGTGCACCAGCCCCGCGAGCTGATCGGAAAGCGTCTGCAGCAGCGCCACCGCTTCGCGGGTGAACACCTGCGGCCGGTCGTGCTCGAAGTTGAACACGCCGAGCGAGCGACCGCGGAAATGGATCGGGATCGCCAGTTCGGAGGTCACGGTCGGGAAGAGCGGTACGTAGTCGGGGTCGTTGCGCACGTCGAGGACCAGCTGCGCCCGCCGCAGATGCAGCGCCCGGCCCACGATGCCGCGAGCCGCCGAAAGCTGGGTCAGCGGAGTGTCCGGGGGCGGATAGCGGGTGGCGAGCGCCTTGAGCTCCAGCCGCGGCCGGTGTGAATCGACGAAATAGAAGCTCGCCACCAGCAGGTCGAACCGGTCGCGCAGCCGGCCGGCGATGGTCTGCAGCACCGTATCGAGATCCTCGGCCTCGAGCGCCAGGCGCGACAGATCCGCCAGCAGCTCGAACTGCTCGGCCCGCCTCGCGACCTCCTCGTGCAGCCGCGCCGAGGCGATCGCACCGCCGATCTGGCGGGCGATCGCTTCGAGCAGCGGCAGCTCGCGCTCGACCACGCGCGCCCGTCGATCCTCGACGTTGAGAATCGCCACCACCTCGCCGCCGTGGAAGATCGGCAGGCAGATCTCGCAGCGGATGTCGCGGGCCACCGGCACGTACCCCGGCCAGGTCGCGATGTCGGGGATGGTGATTGGCACGCCGGTCTGCGCCACCTCGCCGACCACGCCGCTGCCCAGGGGGCGCACGTAGCCGGGGGCGATGTCGACCGGGATTCGGGAGGAGATCGCCTCGGCGACGAACACCCCGCGGGCGCGGTCGATGCGCGCGAAGCCGGCGTGATCCCAGCCCAGCTCGTGGACCAGCAGGTCGGTGATCCGCTGCAGCATCGGCACCAGCTCGAGGCCGGCGGTCGCCAGCCGCGCGACTGTGTTGAGCCGCTCCAGTGCCTCCAGAGCGCTGCCGGCGTCGTCCGCGCCGCCGGGTCCCGGCGGCTGGTCGTGGAGCGAATCGGTCATCGGCTCGATGCTATCCTCGTCGGCGCGGCCGGTCGGCCGCGCTTCCCGGCATGAGCGACACCCCCCGCGCCCGCACCCACTCAGTTCTGGTCGGTGACATCCGCATCGGCGGCGGCGCGCCCGTGGTCGTCCAGTCGATGGCCAACACCGACACTGCCGATGCGGCGGCGACGGCTGCTCAGGTGCTGGAGCTGGCGCGCGCCGGGTCGGAGCTGGTGCGTATCACCGTCAACGTGCCCGAGGCCGCCGCGGCGGTGCCGGAGATCCGCCGCCGCCTGGACGATGCCGGCTGCGCCGTGCCGCTGATCGGCGACTTCCACTATAACGGCCATCTGCTGCTGACCCGCTACCCCGACTGCGCGCGCGCTCTCGCGAAGTTCCGCATCAACCCGGGCAACGTCGGGCGTGGCAGCCGGCGCGACGAGCAGTTCGCGACCATCTGCGGCGTGGCGCGCGACCTCGACCGGCCGGTCCGCATCGGGGTCAACGCCGGCTCGCTCGATCCGGAGCTGGTGATGGCGCGGATGCAGGAAAACACCGACCGCGACCTCGGCCTCGATTCCGATCAGATCCTCGAGCGCTGCATGATCGAGTCGGCGCTCGCGTCGACCGAGGCGGCACTCGCCTGCGGGCTGAGCGAGGAGCGGATCGTCATCTCGTGCAAGGTCTCGCAGCCGGCGCGATTGATCTCGGTCTACCGGGAACTGGCCCGCCGCACCCGGCAGCCGCTCCACCTCGGCCTGACCGAGGCGGGGATGGGGATCAAGGGTCTGGTCTGGTCGTCGACCGCCCTGGCGGTGCTGCTCGCCGAGGGAATCGGCGACACGATCCGCGTCTCGCTCACCCCACGGCCGCGCGGCGACCGGCGCGAGGAGGTCTGGGCGGCGTGCGAGATCCTGCAGTCGCTCGGGCTGAGGGCGTTCCAGCCGCAGGTCACCGCCTGCCCCGGCTGCGGGCGGACGACCTCGACGACCTTCCAGGAGCTCGCTCTGCGGGTCGAGGAGCACGTCAAAGAGCAGATGCCGGTCTGGAAGGAGCGCTACGCCGGGGTCGAGGAGCTGAAGCTCGCCGTCATGGGCTGCGTGGTCAACGGGCCCGGCGAGTCCAAGGCGGCCGACATCGGGATCAGTCTGCCCGGCACCGGGGAGGAGCCGACCTGCCCGGTCTTCGTCGGCGGGCAGAAGTTCGCCACCCTGACCGGCAACAGCGGCCAGCTGGCCGAGCAGTTCCTGGCGATCGTCGACGACTACGTGGCCACCCGCTACCCGCTCAAGCAGGCGGCGCCGACCACCCCGCTCGCCGATCCGGCGTAGGATCCGCTTCGACTTCCGGGGACTCTGTCAGCACTCTGCCGGAACGATGGAGGAGACGGCCATCGAGATGCTCACCCGACCCGTCCGCCGGGCGGCGCGCACCGCCGCCCTCTGTGCCCTACTCGCCCTGCCCGGCCTCGGGTCGACGGCGGCGGCCGACGACAGCCCCGTGCCGCCGGACCCGGCCTGGACGCTCGCCTGGCACGTCGTTCGACCCGGGGACACGCTCGAGGGGCTGGCGCGGCGCTTCGTCGGCTCCCATACCTTCTGGCGCGAGCTGCACCGGATCAATCCGAGGATCGCCAACCCGCACCGCATCACGCCGGGCGACCGGATCCGGATCTGGGTTGCGCCCCAGCGCGACGAAGCAACGGCACAGGTCGACGTGGTCGCCGGACGGGTCGACGAAGAACCGCTTCCCATCGACTGGCAGCCGGCGCGCCGTGGCGACCTGCTGCTCGAACGCGACGGCCTGCGTACCTTCGCGCAGGGCTCGAGCCGCCTGGTGTTCGACGACGGCTCCTCGGTCACCCTGTCGGAGAACTCGCTCGTCTTCCTGCGTCCGCGCCCGGGGCCGGCCCGCCCGTTGCCGCGCCGCGAGATCGAGATCGAGCTGGGCGAGGCCGACATCGCGGCGCTGCCAGCTCCCGCCCGACGGGCCGAGGTAGAGATCGTCGTCGGCAGCTCGCGCAGCCGCACCGCCGCCGCGCCCGGCAGCCCGCTGCTGGCGCGCTCTCAGGCGACGCCGTCCGGCACCGCTCGTCTGATGGTCTACCGCGGCAGCGGCGAGGTCGAGGCGGCCGGCGAGCGCGTCGAACTGCCGGAAGGAACGGGCACGTCGGTCGCACCGAGCGCGCCGCCCGCACCTGCGGAGCCGCTCCTGCCGGCTCCCGAGCCGACCACGCCCGCGCCGGAGGCCGACCTGGGCCTCGACGACCCCTGGCTGGTCTGGCAGCCGGTCGCCGGCGCCGAGAGCTATCGCATCGAAGTCTGCCGCGATCCGGAGTGCGGCGAGCAGGTCGAGCAGCAGCGCGACCTGCCGGAGCCGCGCGCCCGCCTCGCACTTTCCGATGCCTCGACCCCGCTCTACTGGCGGGTGGCCGCCACCAGCAGTTCCGGCCTCGACGGCTACGCCTCGCCGGCCCGGCGATTCCGGCCGGTGACGGCGATCGGACCGCTGCGGCCGGAGCTGCGGCTGTTCGATGACGCCGGCCGACCGGTGGCCGACAGCGCCTGCCTCGCCTCGCCACCGCGACTCGAACCGATCGCCCGCAACCGGGGCGGCAGCGCAACGCCGGTAGAGCTGCTCGTCGACGGCGAGCCGATCGCCGGTTCCCAGCCCGACTGGGATCGCTCCGGCAGCTGGCGCCTGGCCGTGCAGGTGAGCGGACCGGACGGCACGGTGGCGACCTCGCCGGAGCGGCAGTTCTTCCTCGATCTCGAAGCGCCCGCTCTCGAGGCCAGCGTGCCGCCGCTCGTCCGGCCGCACCGTGCCTCGCCGGTGCGCCGTGGCGTCGACCTGTGCCGGGGCGGGCTGGAGCTGACGTTCGGCGACGGACGGCCGGCGGTCGTGCTGCCGTGTACCGCGGGCGGTCTCGCGCACCGGTTCGACCTCGCTGCGGGGCAGAGCAGTGCGACGCTGTTCGCCTCCACGCCGACCGGCAGCCTGATCGGCCGGCTCGACGCGCAGTTCACCGACGCTGGCTGCGGCGTGGCTGCACTCGAGATCAAAGTGGGGCGCGACCTGGTCGAGCTGATCCTCGTGGACCGCGCCGGCCGGCAGGACCAGCTCTTCTGGACGGTCGATCCGTGGTGATCGCCGGGCGGTAGACTCGCCCGGCATGGCGATCTCGTCCGAGGCCTACCGCGACGTCCTGCGACACTTTCCGTCCGGGGTGACGCTCGTCACACTCGCCACCGGCGGCGAGCGGCACGGGCTGACCGTCTCGGCCTTCGCCTCGATCTCTCCCGAGCCGCCACTCATCGCCGTTGCGATCGACCAGCGGCATCGCGCCTACACGCTGCTCGAGCAGCCGGACGCCGTCTTTGCCGTCAACATTCTAGGCGCCGACCAACAGGAGCTGTCCGACCGGTTCGCCTGGTCGAGCGAAGACGATCGGTTCGCTCTCGGCAACTGGTCCCGGGCCGTCACCGGTGCCCCCGTACTGGTCGACGCGCTGGCCTGGCTCGACTGCACGATCGTCGCGCGCCACGTCGCCGGAACGCATACGCTCTACGTCGGCGAGGTCATGGCGAGCGCCGTGCCGCGTCCGGACGGGCCGCCTCTGGTCTACTGGAACCGCGACTACCGACGCCTGGCGTCCACCGTCGGGTGACCGCCTCGGATACCGGTCGCTGGGTCGCCACCTGCGCGCGCGGTCTCGAGGAGCTGCTGCTCGCCGAGGTCCGCGCGCTCGGGCTGGCCGATCGGGGGACCGACGTCGGCGGCGTACGTTTCGACGGCGACCTCGAAGCCGGCATTCGCGCCAACTGGCGGCTGCGCACCGCCAATCGGGTGCTGCGTGAACTCGCCAGCTGGTCGGCCGACAGCGACGAGGCGCTCTACGCCGGGGCGCGCCACCTCGCGCACCCGTGGCTGACGCCGGATCGCACGTTCGCCATCCACGCCACCGCGAGCCGGTCGCGTATCCGCGACACGCGCTGGGTGGCGCTGAAGGTCAAGGACGGCCTGGTCGACGGTCAACGCGCGCGCTTCGGACGCCGCGCCTCGGTCGAGCGCGACTGGCCCGACCTGGCGCTGCGCGTGCGGCTGCACAACGACCGCGCGACGCTGCTGGTCGATACCTCGGGCGACCCACTCGATCACCGCGGTTACCGGGTGGAGTCGACGGCGGCACCGCTGCGCGAACAGCTCGCCGCGGCGGCCGTGCTCGCTTCCGGCTGGGACGGCCGCGGGCCGGTGGTCGATCCGATGTGCGGCTCGGGCACTCTGCTGGCCGAAGCGGGAGCGATTGCGCTCGGGCTGGCCCCGAACCGGCTGCGGACCGTCTGGGCGTTCGAGCAGCTGCCCGGCTACGACGCGGCCGCGTTCGCCCGCCTGCGCGCCGAACCGATCGCGGCGCCCGGCCCCGGCGTCCAGCTCTTGGGCGTCGATCGCGAGCCAGCGGTCGTCGCTGCGGCGGCGCGCAATCTCGAGGCGGCGGGGCTGCACGGCCACGCCCGCCTCGCCACCGGCGACGCCTTCACCTTCGAGCCACCCCCCGGTCCCGGCCTGCTGGCGGTCAACCCGCCCTGGGGCGAGCGCCTCACCGACGCCACCATCGCTGACTGGCGCCGCCTCGGCGATCTGCTCAAACAGCGCTACCGCGGCTGGAAAGCGGTCGTCCTCGCCGGCGGCGAAGGCCTCGGCAAGCACCTCGGCCTGCGCCCGGCCCGTCGACTGCCCGTCCTCAACGGCCCGATCGAAATCCGCATCCTCGTCTTCGACCTCTGGTAGCCGCGCGAGGGGCACCTCGACCCACGCGAAAATGGCCTCTGACTGAATTTCGGGCCAGACGGGCGGTGCGCCGCAGGCACGGGCGCCGTGCCGGCCACCCGCCGGCGCTTGTGCTCAACTGGAAGCTCCTGCCTTTGCCTTTAATAGCCTTCCGGCAGGACGTCGGGCCACCAGCCGTCGGGGTGGTCGAGGGGCCAGGGGCAGTCACGGGTGATGCCGAGCTCGTCGAACATCGGGGAGTGCGAGCGCAGGGGGAAGTAGTGGTCGGCGTCGCGACCGGTGCAGCGGAAGTCGGGGTCGCCGGCGAGCAGGGCGAGGTTGAAGACGATGCCGACGACGGTGGCGGTGACGAGGGCCGCGGCGATCCGTAGCTGTCGGCCGGCGGCAGTGGCGCGCGCCGCTGCGTGACCGAGGCCGAGCACGGTCGCCAGCACGGCGGCGTGGAAGAGCGGGTAGAGCTGCCAGCTCTGCGGCGTCGTCGGCGCCGCCGCCAGCACCACCAGCGAGGCAACCAGGGCGAGGCGCAGGTAATCGGTCAGCCAGGCGCGCCCGGCCGGGTCGGCGACGGGCGCAGCCGAACTCGCGCCGCGGCGCACGAAGGCGACCAGGGCGGCGAGCGCGATCGCCAGGGTGACCAGCGCCGCGGCGCCGAGCAGCGGCGCGGTGAGCGGGCGGGCTGCGGCGGCGAAGGCGGCGCCGAGATGCTCGGTGAAGTCGAGCTGAAGCGTGCGCTCCGGCAGCGCCAGCGACGGATAGCGCAGCCAGTAGAACATCCCCTTGAGCAGCGGCTGCACCCAGAGCAGGCCGCGGAACAGGAAGCCCTCGCTCTCCGGCGCGTTGGCCGGCATCGGTCCGGCCAGCAGCCACGGCACGAGGGAGAGCACCACCACGCCCGCGCCCGCCGCCGCGCCGGGCCACGAAAGCCGCATCTCCCGACGCACCAGCAGCAGCGCGGTCAGCACGCCGAGCAGCAGCATCGAGGGGTGCAGCTGAGCCGCCAGGCCGAGCGTGGCCACATGGGCCAGCGTGGCCCCGAAGCGCGGTGCGCTCGCCAGGCGCCGCGCCGTCACCAGGTGGACGGCCCCGGCCAGGAACAGATAGTTCGGATTCCAGAGCACCGCGGCAGCCTGCACCCGCCACGGATTGAGCACGAACAGGACGGCGAATACGGCGCGCTCGAGCGGCATCAGCACCGGCCGCAGCGAGCGGTCCAGCAGCACGATCGCAAGCAGATGGAACAGCCAGATCAGCGCGCCGGGGGCGCGATGGTCGAGCCAGACCGTCAGCGGCAGCCCGACCAGCCAGCTGGTGAGCGCCCCCGGCGCCAGGCCGCCGAACGACATCGGATTGCCCCACGGCACCAACTCGCCGCGGACGGCGAGCAGCCAGCCGCGCGCGAGCAGGTTGAGTTGATCCCCTGCCGGCAGCGACTCGAGCAGCATTGCCGCCGACAGGACCAGTCCGGCGGCAATCGCCACTCCGCGCACGACGGCGAACGTGCGCCGCGACGCCGCCTCCGTCGAACGCGCCTCCCGGCTCAGAGCAGGACTTCGACCTTCGATGCTGCCGCCAGCTCGTTGAGCTTCGCGCGCACCGCCTGCTCGATCCCGCGCTGCTTGAGCAGCTCCTCGATGCGCGGCCGCGCCTGCTCGAACGGGACCGTGCTGGCAGCGACCTTCTCCTGCACCTCGACGAGGTGGAAGCCGAAGCGCGTTTCGATGACCTCCGACAGCTTGCCGACCTCGCCGCCGAACGCCGCCGCCTCGAACGCCGGCACCGTCTGACCGCGGACCAGCCAGCCCAGCTCGCCGCCGCGCGGCGCCGAACCGGGGTCTTGCGAGTTCTCGCGCGCCACCGTCGCGAAGTCGGCCCCGCCGAGCACCTGGGTGCGCAGCTGGTCGATCTTCGTGCGCGCCGCCTGCTTCTGCTCGGCACTGGCGTTCGCATCGACGGTGATCAGGATGTGGCGTGCCCGCACCCGCTCCGGGTCGAGCATGCGCTCCTGGTTGGCGGTGTAGAACTCGCGCGCCGCGGCCTCGGTCACCTCGACCGAGGGGACGATCGACTCGGCGACCCACTTCTGGACCGTGAGGCTCTCGGCGATCTCCCGCTCGACCCGCGCGCGATCGAAGCCGCGCGCAGCCAGCGCCTGCTCGAACTCGGCCTCCGAGGCAAACTGAGCGCGCAGGGCCGCCATCTGGGTGGCGATCTCATCGGCCGTTGCAGCCTTGCCGGCCGCCGTCTGCATCTGCAGCACGAGCGCGTTGCCGACCAAGTCGTCGATCACGTTGCGGTAGAAGCTGCGAGTCGACGGCGGGGGCGGGACACCGCGCTGCGCCAGCGCGCTGCGCGCTTCGCCGGCGCGGGCCAGCAGATCGGCGCGCGTGATCTCCTCGTTGCCGACCCGGGCGACGATCTCCGGGATCTCGCTGTCTTCCAGCACCGGCTCGGCGGCGGCTCCGTTCTGCGGTGCCGCGACGCCGTTCGGCGTCGTGGCCGTGGCGCCCGGTTCGGTCGCCGCGGTAGCGGGTGGCGTCTCCGTGCCCGCGCCGTCGGCGGCGGAAGCCGTCTCCTTCGCGCAGCCAGAGACGACGATCGCGGCGCAGGTCAGGAGGGCGGCGGAAAAGCGGGAAACAGGACGGGAAATGAGCATGCGGGATCTCCGATCGGAAGGGATTGCCGGTCCGGCCGTCAGTCCGACGGCCAGGCGCGTGAGACGACGCAGGCGTTGATGCCGCCCACGCCCATGGAAAGCTTGCCGGCCCAGCCGGGGCGGACCGGACAGGAGGCGTCGTAGACGAACTTGCGATGCTGACTGGCCACCTCGGCGTGCAGCTGCTCGGCGCCGATCGGCGTCGGGAACAGCTCGCCGCGCGACATGCCGAGGTACTGGGCCGTCAACTCCCAGCCGCCGCTGGCCCCCATGCCGTGGCCAAACGTCCCCTTGCGGGCACTGATCAGCACCTCCTCCGGCAGCACGCGCCGCAGGTTCTCGACCTCCAGGTAGTCGCCGGGGGTCGCGGTGGCGTGCAGATCCCAGGTCACCAGATCGGCCGGCTCGACGCCCGCCTGCTCGAGTGCCTGACGGATCGCCAGCAGCGGACCCTCCTTCGAGGGCGTGATGATGTGCTCGGCGTCGGACGAGACGCCGACCGCCACCGGTTCGAGGCCGAGCGGCTGGAATCCGCGCTCGCGCATGTGCTCGAGGTCGCCGAGAATCCAGATCGCTGCTCCGCCCGCGACGTGAGTGCCGCGCAGCGTGGTGAGGGGCGTCGATACCTGTCCGTCGGCTGCGATCACCCGGGCACCGTAGAAGGCGCCCACCGAGATCGGCAGTGGCGGCGGATCGCTGGCGCCGAGCACGACCGCCTTCGCCTCTCCGCGCCGGATGGCGTCGATGGCCAGCTTGAGCGTCACGCCGAAGGTCGAGCAGGCGGCCACCGGCGCGAACGACAGCCCGTGGATCTTGCCCAGCATCGAGATCTGCGCCGCCGCCGAGTTGTGGATGTTCCACAGCAGGTTCGGGGAGACCTCGTGCCAGGGCGGGTTGGGAGCCCCCCACTTGCGCTGCAGCCGCTGGCGGCGGCGCTGCTTCTCCTTGATCAGCGCGATCTTGCCGGTCTCCACCGGGCCTTCTACCGACAGCCCCTCGATCTCGCGCAGCTCGACCAGGTAGTCCGCCAGCTCCTCGGACCGCTCGGCCCAGAACTGCCACCAGCGGTCCTCCGCCACCTCGACCTCGTCCGGAGTGACCTCGTCGGGGGACACCGGCACGGCAAGCGTCGGGTCGAGCTGCTCGGGGTGCGCCAGGTATTCGGCCAGCGCCCGGTTGCGCTCCGGCTGGGCCCAGAACCGGTTCCAGCGGCGCTGCGCGCGGTGCAGCTCGACGGCAGTGGCGGAAACCCGCGCCAGCGCGCCGAGGCCCGTGCCGACGTAGACGTGCGCCGCCGTGCCGAGCCGCTGCAGCTCCTCCTCGAGACCCGGGTTCTGCCCCAGCGCCTGGATGAACGCTCCGATCGCGAACTGCGTCGGATCGTCCATTTTCTCGGCCAGCTGCGGAAACCGGTTGGGCGGGAACCGGGCGTCGATCCACGGCTTGTAGGCGAGGAACGAGAACTCCGGCTGCCCGACCAGGAAACTGTCCGGCCCGAAGCCGTTGAACGGCGTCAGCCAGCTCTCGGCCCGCTCGAGGTTGCGCGCGAAGGCAGCAACGTCGGGCGAGCGCGGTGCCACGATTCCCCAGCCGAAGACTCCGACCCGCTTCATGCCCCCGCCTCCGGGCCGCCGCCGAGCGCCGCCAGCCGTTCGACCAGATCGGCGACGCGCTGCGAATAGCCCCACTCGTTGTCGTACCAGGCCACCACGCGCACCCAGCCGTCGCCGGTGGCCTGTGTCGAGAGGCCGTCGAAGATCGAGGAGTGCGGGTTGCCGATCACGTCGGTGGAAACGATCGGCTCCTCGCTGTAGGCGAGCACGCCGGCCAGCGGCCCCTGCGCGGCGGCTCGCACGGCAGAGTTGACCGCCGCAGCGTCCGGCCGCGCGCCGAGGCGGCAGGCGAAATCGATCAGCGATCCGTCCGGCACCGGCACGCGCAGCGCCAGGCCGTCGAGCCGCCCCGCCAGGCTCGGCAGCACCTTGCCGACCGCCCGCGCCGCCCCGGTCGAGGTCGGAATGATGTTCAGGGTCGCCGCCCGAGAGCGCCGCAGATCGCTGTGCGGGACGTCCGCCAGGCGTTGATCGTTCGTGTAGGCGTGCACCGTCGAAACCAGACCCTGCTCGATCCCGAACGCCTCGTGGAGCACCCGCGCCACGGGCGCCAGGCAGTTGGTCGTGCACGATGCGTTGGAGACGATCCGGTCGGTCGGCTGCAGCTGGTCGTCGTTGACGCCGATCACGACCATGCGGTCGATCTCGTCCTTCGCCGGCACGGTCAGGATCACCTTGGCTGCACCCGCGGCCAAGTGCGGCTCGAGCTTGGCGCGGGAGCGGAAGACACCGGTCGACTCGACGACGATGTCGACGCCGAACTGGCGCCACGGAATCGCCGCCGGATCGCGTTCAGCCGTCATTGCGACCCGCTGGCCGCCGGCATACAGGTAGTCGTCGTCGGCCCGGACGTCGCCCGGGAACTCCCCCATCACCGAGTCCCAGCGCAGCAGGTAGGCGAGGTGATGGTTCTCGTACAGGTCGTTGACCGCCACCACCTCGATGCCCGGCCGCTCGGCGAGGATCCGGAACACCGTCCGGCCGATCCGACCGAAGCCGTTGATGCCGACCCGCACGCTCACGCCCCCACCCCCTGCCGCTCGAACGCCGCCAGCCGCTCCACCAGCTCGACCACCCGGTTCGCGTAGCCCCAGGCGTTGTCGTAGAAGGTCAGGGTCTTCGACACCTGGTCACCGACCACCATGGTCGACAGCGAATCGAACGTGCCGGACCACGGGGTATGGAGAATGTCCGACGAGACGATCGGCGCCGTCTCCCAGGCGATCAGGCCCGCCAGTTCCCCTTGGCAGGCGGCCCGGATGGCGCCGTTGACCTCCTCGACGGTGACCGGGCGCGGGTGCCAGCAGGTCAGATCGACCACCGAGCCGTTGGGCACCGGGACGTGGATGGCGAGGCCCGAGATGCGCCCCGCCAGCTCGGGGATCAGCTCGGCGAGCACCTCGTCGGCGTTGGTCTCCTGCGGAATGATGTTCTCCCCCGCCGCGCGACCGCTGCGCTGATCGGGCGCCGCCACGTCGGCGAGCCGCAGCTGGTTTGAGAAAGCGTGAACGGTGGTCAAGAAGGCGCGCTCGATCCCGAGCTCCCGCGCCAGCACCTTGAGGATCGGACCGGCGCAGTTGGAGGTCACCGAGCCGACCGAGACGATCCGATGCCCGGGTTGGAGCCGGTCGCCGTTGACTCCGGCCACCAGTGTCAGGTCGGGCGGCTCGACCGAGGGCGAGCAGACCACAACCCGCCGCGCCCCCGCCTCGAGGTGAGCCTCGAACGCCCGCCGGCTGCGTGGCTTGCCGGTCGCCTCGATCACCACCGAAACGCCCAGCTCACCCCACGGCGGCACGCCTTCGGCCGGCGGCCGCAGCAGCTTCACGCGGCTGCCGCCGATCTCGAGCCCTCCCTCGATCGCCCGCACACCATCGGTCGAGCGGCCGAGCAGGGTGTCGAACTCGAGCAGGTAGCGGACCGCTTCCGGGTCGGCCAGCTCCTCGATCGCAGCCAGCCGCAGACCCGCGTGGCGGGAGAGCAGGCGGACCAGGCTGCGGCCGACGCGGCCACAGCCGACCAGGCCGATGGAAAGCGGTTGCATCGAGCGCCGGACCTCGCGGTGTCGTGGTGGATGCCGTGCCGCCGGGTCGAACGATCCGGCCGGATCGACACCCGGGGGCTGCATTATGGCAAAGCCGCCGCCCGGACGGCGAGGCAGACCCCCGGCATGGGAGCGCCCAGTTGCGGGAACCGGTCGCCTAGAATCGTCGCCATGGCTCTGCTCGCTCCCTTCCGTGCCCTGCGACCTGGCGCCGGCGTAGCCGCCCGGGTCTCCTCCGTCCCCTACGACGTGGTCTCCACCGCGGAGGCCCGCCGGGCCGCCGAGCGCGAGCCGCTGTCGTTCCTGCGCGTCACCCGCTCGGAGATCGAGCTGCCGGACGGGGCCGACCCGTACAGCGCCGCCGTCTACGACCGCGCGCGCGCCAACCTGGAGCGCCTGCGCCGCGAGGCGCCGCTCGAAACCGATCCGGAACCGGGCCTCTACGTCTACCGGCTGCGGATGGGCGATCACACCCAGACCGGTGTCGCCGGCTGCTTCTCGCTCGCCGAGTACGAGGACGACCGGATCCTCAAGCACGAGAAGACGCGGCGTGAAAAGGAGGACGACCGGACCCGTCACATCGTCACCGTGCGCGCGCAGACCGGTGTGGTCTTCCTCACCTACCGGGCGCGCCCGGCGATCGACCGGCTGGTGGCCGAGGCGACCGCCGCGCCGCCGCTCTACGACTTCGACGCCGGCGACGGCGTGCAGCACACCGTCTGGCGGGTGAACGGCGCGGCGGTAGTTGCGCTGGTCGAGGAGTGGGCGGCGATCCCCGCCCTCTACATCGCTGACGGC
Source organism: uncultured Thermoanaerobaculia bacterium (assembly GCA_964618415.1). Classification (GTDB taxonomy): domain Bacteria; phylum Acidobacteriota; class Thermoanaerobaculia; order Multivoradales; family JAGPDF01; genus JACTMI01. The sequence continues at coordinate 27,213 of CAZUAT010000023.1, read as the reverse complement.
CATCACCGCGCCGCCTCGGCCTGGAGGGCGCACCGCGAACTGGCGAGCGGCGTGAGTGCTTCGACCGGCGACAGCAGCCGCTTTCTCGCCGTCGCCTTTCCCGACGATCAGGTCCAGATCCTCCCCTACCACCGCGTCGTCGCCGACCTCGGCGGGCGTGACGCCGCCGCGCTGCTGGCCGAACTCGAGGCGCGCTTCCGCTTCGTCGACGACGCGCCGCAGCCGAGCCGGCGCGGGCGCGTGTCGATCTATCTGGACGGCCGCTGGCGGACGTTCGAGCTGCCACCGTCGCCCGACCCGGCCTCCCCGATCGCCGGCCTCGACTGCAATCTCCTCCAGGAGGCGGTGCTTGCACCGCTGCTGGGGATCACCGATCCGCGTACGGACAAGCGGATCGACTTCGTGGGCGGCATCCGCGGCACTGCCGAGCTCGAACAGAGGGTCGACTCGGGCGCCGCGGCGGTCGCCTTCGCGATGTATCCGGTCACCGTCGACGACCTGTTTGCCGTCTCCGATGCCGGCCAGGTGATGCCACCGAAGTCGACCTGGTTCGAGCCCAAGCTGCGCGACGGTCTGCTGATTCACGAGATCTGACCGATGAAGATCCTGATCGCCGACAAGTTCGAACGCAGCGGAGTCGAGGGGCTGCGCGCCCTGGGCGTCGAGGTCGTCCACGAGCCGGACGCGGCAGACGCGGCGCTCGTCGAGCTGCTCGCCCGCGAGCGCCCCACCGTGCTCGTCGTCCGCTCGACCAAGGTCGACGCCCGGATGCTCGACGCGGCGCCGCTGGCGCTCGTCGTGCGTGCCGGCGCGGGCGTCAACACGATCGATGTCGCCGCCGCCTCGGCGCGCGGCATCCACGTCGCCAACTGTCCGGGGCGCAACTCGATTGCGGTCGCGGAGCTGACGCTCGGCCTGCTGCTGGCGATCGATCGCCGGATCCCCGACGGAGTCGCCGACCTGCGCGCCGGCCGCTGGAACAAGAAGGAGTACTCGAAAGCCGCCGGGCTCGCCGGGCGCACGCTGGGCGTGCTGGGGCTCGGGTCGATCGGGATGGAGGTCGTCCGGCGTGCCGCGGCGTTCGAGCTGCCCGTCGTCGCCTGGAGCCGCCGGTTCGCCGGTGCCGATCGACTCCTCACCGGCGCGGAGGCGCGCCAGCTCGGACTCGAGGAGGTCCACCAGGCGCAGCCGATCCGGCTCGCTCCCGATCCCGCCGCGGTGGCGGCCGCCTGCGACGTGCTCACCCTCCACCTGGCGCTGTCGAGCGACACGCGCGGCCTGGTGAGTGGCGCAGTGCTGAGCCGCCTCAAGCCCGGCGCCATTCTGCTCAACACCTCGCGCGCCGAGCTCGTCGACGCAGCCGCACTGCAGCATGCGGTGCGCGAGAACGGCCTGCGCGTGGGCCTCGACGTCTACCACCAGGAGCCGTCCGGCGGCGCGGGCGAGTTTTCCGATCCGATCGTCCAGCTGCCGGGTGTCTACGGCACGCACCACATCGGCGCCTCGACCGAACAGGCGCAGGAAGCAATCGCCGCCGAGACGGTGCGGGTGGTGCGCGAGTTCGTCGAGGGCGGACGGGTGCCCAACTGCGTCAACCTCGCCCGCCGCACCGAGGCGACCCACCAGCTCGTGGTGCGCCACCGCGACCGGCCGGGCGTGCTCGCGCACGTGTTCGAGCGGCTGCACGAGGCGGGCCGCAACGTGCAGGAGGCGAGCAACATCCTGTTCGACGGCGGCGAGGCGGCGGTGGCCAGCGTCCAGATCGACGGCGAGCTGCCCGACTCGGTGCTGGCCGCGATCCGGGACGGCCATCCCGACGTGCTCGACGCGCGTCAGATGGCGATCCGGACCGTCTGAGGGCCGGGTGGGAGTCGACACCGACGCCGAGCTGCACCGCTTCGGCCCGCCGGGGCCGCCCGAGCTGCTGATCGAGGTGCCGCACGGCGCCACTGCGCGGGCCGATTTCGAGCGCTGGCAGGCGCGTCTCCGGGGCGACCTGCCGGCCGAGCTGGCCGCCTACTTCCACGTCAACACCGACGAAGGGGCGCCCGAGCTGGCCGCCGCGATCGCCGACCGGCTGGCGCGCGCCGGTCGACGGGTGACGCTGCTGCGCTGCCGGATTCCGCGCACGTTCATCGACGTCAACCGCGTCGTGGACGGCTCCGCCGCAGATGCTCTCGGCATGAGCACCGGCCTGCCGCCCTACGTGACCGACCCGTCCGACCGCGCCCGACTGCTCGAGGCGCACCGGCGATACACCGCCCGCGCGGCCGAGGCTTACGACGAAATCGGACCTGCCGGACTGGCGCTCGCCCTCCACACCTACTCGCCGCGGGCCGTCCAGATCGAAGTCGACGAGGCGATCGTGCCGGCGTTGCGGCGCGCCTACCGCCCGGCCGTCTACCCCTCCTGGCAGCTGCGCCCGCCGGTCGACCTGATCACCGCCGCGCCGGACGGCGCGCGCCTGGGGCCCGAGCGACTGGTCACCCGGCTGCGCCGCGGCTTCGCGGCCATCGGGCTCGAGGTGGCCGAGAACGCCAGCTATGCGCTCCATCCGGCGACCACCGGCCACCGGCACGCCGCAGCCCGGCCGGGCCGGGTGCTGTGCGCCGAGCTGCGCCGCGACCTGCTCGGCGCCCCCTGGCGCCCGTTCGTGGAGTCGCGCATCGGGCCGCGCAAGGTGAGCCGGGTGGCGACGGTGATGGCCGAGGCGCTCGCCGCCGAGCTGGCCGCCGGCGCCCCGTAGAATGGGAGCGGCGCCGCGGCGCCGCAGCCGATCGATCTCCGGAGACTCCGCTCATGACGACTTCCACGCCCCGCATCTTCAACTTCTCGGCCGGTCCGGCCGTTCTGCCGCTGCCGGTGCTCGAGCAGGCCCAGCGCGATCTGCTGGCGCTGCCCGGCGTCGGCATGTCGGTGCTCGAGATCTCGCACCGTTCGAAGCCGTTCGAGGAGATCTGCTACGGGGCGGAAGAGGACTTCGCGCGCCTCGCCGGGCTGCCGGCCGGCTACAAGGTGCTGTTCCTGCAGGGCGGCGCGACGCTGCAGTTCGCGATGGTGCCGATGAACCTGCTGCCGGCCGAAGGCTCCGGGGCCAGCGCCGACTACGTCGACACCGGCGTCTGGTCGGCCAAGGCGATCGCCGACGCGCGCAGGTTCGGCCAGGTGAACGTCATCGCCTCGTCGAAGGAGACCAATCACGACCGGATCCCGGCAGTCGGCGAGATCGTCCCGACCGCAGGCGCCGCGTACGTGCACATGACGTCGAACAACACCATCTACGGCACCCAGTACCACCGGCTGCCGGAGATCGATCCGTCGATCCCGCTGGTCAACGACGCCTCGTCGGACATCTTCTGCCGCCCGGTCGACTTCTCGAAGTTCGCCCTCACCTACGCCGGCGGCCAGAAGAACCTCTCGATCGCCGGTCTGACGGTGGTGGTGATCCGCGAAGATCTGCTCGAGCGGGCTCCGAAGGAGCTGCCGGTCTACCTGCGCTACGCCACTCACGCCAAGGAGCGCTCGCTCTACAACACGCCGCCGGTGGCCGGGATCTACATCCTCCACCTGGTGCTGCGCCACCTGATCGCCGAGGGCGGTCTGGAAGCCGTCGGGGCGCGCAATCGCCGCAAGGCCGAGAAGCTCTACGCGGCGATCGACGGCAGCGGCGGCTTCTACCGCGGCCACGCGCAGCCCGATTCGCGCTCCTGGATGAACGTCACCTTCCGCCTGCCCTCGGAGGAGCTCGAGAAGCGCTTCGTCGCCGAAGCCACTGCTCAGGATCTCAGCGGCCTCAAGGGCCACCGATCGGTCGGCGGCATCCGCGCCTCGATCTACAACGCCTTCCCCGAAGCCGGCGTCGACGCCCTGACCTCCTTCATGGCCGACTTCCAACGCCGCGCCGGCTGAGCGCCGGCCGCGGCCGCACCTCCCGCGCCTGCAACCCGATCAGCTGCGCAGGCGGCGGGCGACGAGGCGGTCGTAGAGCAGCATCCCCAGCGTCGAGGCGACGCCGATGGCGCCGACCCAGTACCAGAGGTGGCTGGCGTTGGCGAAGCCGGGGCCCGGGGTGAAGACGTCGTCGACGGTGCGCCCGACGTAGTGGGCCACCAGGCGGCCGCTGGTGAAGCCGGCCACGAAGGTGCCGATGGCGACCGGCAGGAAGGCGTAGCCCATGTAGATGCCGATCTGCTCCTTGGGCGCCAGGTCGGCCACGTACTCGTAGTAGCGCGGCGCCTGCGTCGCCTCGCCGATCGCGAACACCATGATCGCGGCGATCGTCATCGTCAGGGTCGGGAAGCTGCCCATGATGAACCACGAGGCGCTGGCGAGCAGGAAGCCCGTCGTCATCGCGACCAGCGGCGAGAGACGCTTGGCCAGCGCCGCCATCGGCACGGTCACCAGGATGATCGTCCAGGCGTCGACCGTCTCGATGATCTCGAACTTCTCGAAGTGCAGGACGTCGCGCACGTAGAACGGCAGGGCGTAGAAGATGTGCCAGAACATCGCCCAGAAGCCCGAGAAGATCACCAGGAAGGTCACGAACCGCAGGTCGCGCAGCACCAGGAACATGTCGGCCAGCACGCCGGCCATCGACTTCGGCGGCGCGGCGTCGGCCGGCCGCTCGGGCTCGCGGAAGAACAGCAGCGTGGCGACCACCAGCAGCAGGCTGGTGATCGACGACATGACGAGGACGTAGGAGATCCCCTTGCTCTCGCGCACCTGCAGGGCGAGGATCGGGCCGATCGCGCCGCCAAGATTCACCAGCGTGTAGTAGATCGAGTAACCGAGCGCCTTGGTCTCGGAAGTCGTCGTGCGCGCCACCGTTCCGACGATGCTCGGCTTGATCAGCGAGCCGCCGATGGCGGTCACCAGCAGCGACAGGATCATCCATGCTTCGGCGCCCATCGCATCGACGAACGGCTTGCCCGCGGGCAGGCCGCCGAGCCCGATCATCAGATAGCCGAGGCAGAAGATGCCGAAACAGGCGATCAGACTCTTCTTGAAGCCGTACCGGTCGACCACCGTGCCGGCCAGGATGGGCAGGAAGTAGAGCAGTCCGTTGAACAGGCTGCCCACCAGCCAGCCGGCCTTCTCCGGGCCCAGGCCGACCTGGTCGGCAACGAAGACCGCCAGGATCGCCTTCGAGCCGTAGTAGGCGAACCGCTCGAACAGCTCGAGTGTGTTGGCGACCCAGAAGGATCGGGTGAAGCCGCGCAGCTTGTTCATCGAATCCCCCGCCGAATCATTCAGATCGACATGCAGATCATGCCGCAGTCGCCGCGCGCACCTTGCGCAGCGGCAGGATGACGAGCAGCCAGACGATCACGCCCAGCGCCGCCAGCGAAGCCCAGGCACCCCCCGCTCCCTCGACCCAGGCGAACTCACGGGTGCCGAACAGCACCTCGGTCAGCGAGGTGAAGTTCTCGAACGCCAGCACCACCCCGGCGAACAGCACACCGGTCAGCGACTCGCCGGCGATCAGGCCGGAGGCCACCAGCGAGCCGAAGTTGTCGAACGCGTCGCCGGCGATCCCCCGCCGCGCCGCCAGCTTGTCGGCCACCCACTTCAGACAGCCGCCGACGAAGATCGCGCCGGTCGTCTCGAACGGCAGGTACATGCCGACTGCGATCAGCGTCGGCGCCGGCGCCTTGATCAGGATCAGCGCGACGGCGAACAGCATGCCGAACAGGATCAGCCCCCACGGCATCTCGCCGCCGACGATCCCCTGCGCCAGCTGCGCCATGAGCCCGGCCTGCGGCGCCGACAGCGCCGGGTCGCCGATGCCGATGCCGCCCTGCTTGATGTTGGCCTGGTGCAGCCAGACCATCGGGAAGACGAGCACGAAAGCCGTCGTGATCGTCGCAATGATCTCGGCGATCTCCATCTTGCGCGGCGTGCCGCCGAGCAGGTGCCCGACCCGCAGGTCCTGGACCAGGCTGCCCGACACGCAGATCGCGCAGCAGACCACCGCGGCGACGCCGAGCACCGCGCCGACCCCCTGCAGGCCGGTCACTCCGAAGGCGACCATGAGCAGCGCCGACAGCACCAGAGCCGACAGCGTCAGGCCCGACACCGGCTGATTCGAGCCGCCGACCAGGCCGACCAGGTAGCCGCCCACCGCCGAGAGCAGGAAGCCGAGCGCCAGCATCACGACGCCGGCGATGATCGCGCCCGGCAGGTTGTCGGTGAACTTCCAGAACAGCCAGATCAGCGGAATCGTGAGGCCGGCGATGCCGAGCAGAATGCCGCGCGCGTCGAGATCGCGCTCGAGGCGCGAGACCTCGGCCGTTCGGCTCCCCTTGTGCAGCGCGCCGCGGAAGGCCGAGGCGATCGACTTGCGCATCCCCCACATCGTCTTGGTGGCGCCGACCACCATGGCGCCGACCGCGATCGGCCGCACGACGTTGTACCAGACCGAGAAGATGAGCTCGGAGTCCGGAGCGGCGGCGCCGCCCGCCGACAGCGTCTGCGCCAGGTTCGGATCGACGAAGAAGGCGAGCGGGATGAAGACCAGCCAGGCGAGCACGCCGCCCGAGAAGTTGATCGCCGCCAGCTCGAAGCCGATGATGTAACCGACGCCGATCAGCGCCGGAGAGATCGACGGAGTGGCGAAGGTGAATGCGCCGCGATGCTGGACGGCGCCGAGCTCGCCGCGCGAGGAGTCGAAGTGGTGGACCACCGACGCCGGCAGATCGCGCAGCACCTCGATCGACTCGCGAAACAGCCGCAGCCCCGCCGAGTCCTTGAAGACCTGCAGCAGCATGCCGAGCCCCATCGCGCCGAAGACGTACTTGGCGCCGGTCGCTCCCTCCTGACCCGCCTTGACGATGGCCGCGCACGCCTTGCTCTCCGGATACGGCAGCTCGGCGTCGACCACCAGCGTGCGGCGCAGCAGGGTGATGAACAACACCCCGAGGATGCCGCCGAGCAGCAGGATGACGACGGTCTCCCAGTAGTTGAAGCTCGTCCACAGCCGCTGGCCGTCGACCGAGACGAGCAGGAAGGCGGGGATGGTGAAGATCGCGCCCGCCGCCAGCGCCTCGCCGACCGTACCGGCCGAACGCGCGATGTTCTGCTCGAGGATGGTGCCGCGGAAGAACGGCAGCCGGAACGCCGCCAGCGCGAGGATCGCAGCCGGGAAGGTCGCCGAGACCGTCTGGCCCGCCTTGAGGGCCAGATAGGCGTTGGCCGCTCCCATCATCGCCGCCAGCACGATGCCGAGGACGATCGCCTTCCAGGTCAGCTCGGCCATGGTCGACCCGGCCGGCACGTGAGGCTCAGGCTGCTCCGCCATCCTCCGCTCCTCCTTCCACCAATTGCGGGTATCGACGGGCGATCCTACTGGATTCGCTGCAGGGGAAAGGCCAAAGACAAGAAAGCTGCTGTTGAGGGAGGGCGGCTGAGTCCGCAGCGGCCGAGGCGAGCACGGGGCGGGCGCGCCGCCCACCACGCTCCTGTCTTTCCCTTCTATGGAAGCTTTTCCAGGCGGCCGCCACCGCCCGCTGCGGTCTCGCGACCGCCGCCTGGTCGGTACTGTCTATCCCTGGAAGCTCTTGGCCGCGGGCTGGCCGCCGGCGCGAGGAAGAAGTCTGAAAAGAAAGCAGAAATGGTCGGGGCGAGAGGATTTGAACCTCCGGCCTCACGGACCCGAACCGTGCGCTCTACCAAGCTGAGCTACGCCCCGGCCTGCCTCGGGCTCGCTCCGCCGTCTCGGGTCGCGGCGGGAGGTGGGCGAACGCCCTTCCGAGGCGGCGAACACTATCGCCGCCGCTCACCGACGGTCAAGCGCGCCGGTTCGCGGCTGGTAGGATCGTGACCCCTGTCCGGGAGGCTCTCGCATGTCGATCCGCACGCTGTCGGAACTGATTGGCGCCACCCTCCGGCGCGACCGTCCCGACCTGCTCCAGCACCGCGTCGACGGCCGTTACGTGCCGATCTCGACGGCCCAGTTTGCCGACCGCGTGCGCCGGCTGGCCGGCGCCCTCGACCAGGCCGGCATCCGACCCGGCGACCGGATCGCCCAGATGGCCGAGAACGGGCCGCACTGGCCGACGGTCGACTTTGCCGCGCTGGCCCTGGGAGCCGTCCACGTTCCGATCTACCCGACCTTGCTGCCGGAAGGGGCCGCGTATGTCGCCCGCGACAGCGGCGCCCGGATTCTGTTCGTGCAGGGCGCCGAGCGGCTCGCCGGCCTCGCCGCGGTCCGCCACCTGATGCCGAGCGTCGAGCGGATCGTCGTCATCGGGGCCGAACCGGCGGAAGCCGACGCGATCGGGTTCGAGACCTTCCTCGCCAGCGCACCGGCGGTCTCCGACGCGCAGTTCACCGAGTGGCTCGGCCGCGCCCGCCCCGAGGACCTGGCGACGCTGATCTACACCAGCGGCACCACCGGGGATCCGAAGGGCGTCATGCTGACGCACGGCAATCTCGCTTCGAACGTGCAGGCGGCCGCGGCGGCGCTCGACATGCAACCGGGCTGGACGGCGCTCTCGTTCCTGCCGCTCGCCCACTCGTTCGAGCGCACCGTCACCTACATCTACTTCCACGTCGGCGTCTCGATCGCCTACGCCGAGTCGGTGCAGACGATCGCCCGCGACCTCGGCGAGGTGCGGCCGCAAATCTTCGTCTCCGTCCCCCGCATCTACGAGAAGGTGATGGCCCGCGCCTACGAGGCGGCCGAGACGGCCGGGGGCTTGAAGCGGGCGATCTTCCACTGGGCGGTGCGCGTCGGGCGCGCCGCCGTCGCCGACCGCCTCGCCGAGCGACCGCCGTCGCTCAAGCTGCGTGTCGCCGACCGGCTGGTGTTCGGCAAGATCCGGGCGCGGCTGGGCGGCCGATTCGAGATGGCCGCCTCGGGCGGCGCCCCCCTGGCGCGCGACGTGGCCGAGTTCTTCTGGGGCGCCGGCGTGCGGATCTTCGAAGGCTACGGCCTGACGGAGACCTCGCCCGTGCTCACCGTCAACCGCCCGCGCCGGGTCCGGCTGGGCAGCGTCGGCCCGGCCATCGAGGGAGTCGAACTGCAGATCGCCGCGGACGGCGAGATCCTGGCGCGCGGCCCGGGCATCATGCGCGGCTACTACGGCAAGCCGGAGGCGAGCGCCGAGGCGATCGACGCCGAAGGCTGGTTCCACACCGGCGACATCGGCCGCCTGGACGAGGACGGTTTCCTCTACATCACCGACCGCAAGAAGGAGCTGCTGGTCAACGCCTACGGCAAGAACATCGCCCCGGCGCCGATCGAAAACGCGCTCAAGGAGAGCCGCTGGATCTCGCAGGCGGTCGTCGTCGGCGACCGGCGCCAGTACCTGTCGGCGCTGATCGTGCCGGACATCGAGGCCGTCCGGGGCTGGGCGGCGGCCAACGGGGCGCCGGACGACCCCGCCTCCTGGCCGGGCCATGCCGGAATCCGCGCTCTCATCGAGGCCGACGTGGCAGCCGTCAACACGCGGCTCGCCCGCTACGAACAGGTGCGCAACTGGGCGCTGCTGCCGGCCGAGTTCACGATCGAGGGCGGCGAGCTGACGCCGACCCTGAAGGTCAAACGCCGCGTGATCGCCAGCAAGTACCAGGAGGTCCTCGACCGCCTCTACGCAGAAGCCGAGGGCGAAGCGAAGGGTCCGGCTTGAGCGACGCACTCCGCCTCGAGGTCGATGCGACCGGCTTCGCCACCCTCACCTTCGACCTGCCGGAACGTGGCGCCAACATCTTCACCCGCGAGGTGCTGGCGGAGTTCGAAGCACTGCTCGCCGAGCTGCGCGGGCGCACCGACATCCGCATGCTGATGCTGCGCTCCGCCAAACCGGGGATCTTCATCGCCGGTGCCGACGTCGCGGAGATCGCTGCGGTCGACGATCCCGAGCAGGCCGCCGCCGGCTCGCGCCTCGGCCACCGGCTGTTTGCCGCCTGGGAGTCGCTCCCCTTCCCGACCGGTGTGGCGATCGCCGGCACCTGCGTGGGCGGCGGCACGGAACTCGCCCTCGCCTCGACCTGGATCGTCATGGCAGACGGCGACGCGGCGCGCATCGGCCTGCCCGAGGTCAGGCTCGGCATCGTCCCGGGCTGGGGCGGTTGTACGCGGCTGCCCCGCCGTGTCGGACTGCGCGCCGCGCTCGACCTGATCCTCACCGGACGCAACCTGTCCGGCCGGCGGGCCCAGCGGATCGGGCTGGCCGACGTGGTCGTCCCGGCCGCGGGGTTCGACCACCTCGCTGCGGAGTGGCTGCGGACGCGCATCGACCGCCGCCGACCGGCACGCCGCGGCGGCCTCGCGGATCTGCTCCTGGAAGGCAATCCGCTCGGCCGCCGGGTCGTCTTCGCTCAGGCTCGCAAGCGCACGCTTGCCCAGACCCGCGGCCGCTACCCGGCCCCCCTGCGCGCCCTGGAGGTCGTCGCCACCGGGCTCGAGCGCGGCCCCAGCGCCGGCTTCGAAGCCGAGGCCCGGGCGATCGGTGAGCTCGCGGTGCTCCCGGTGACCAAGAACCTGATCCACATCTTCCACCTCACCGAACAGGTGAAGCGAACGGCGCCGAGCGCCGAGCCGGTCCGCCGCCCGGCGGTCATCGGTGCCGGCGTGATGGGCGGCGGGATCGCGCACCTGATCGCCGATCAGGCGCGGCTGCCGGTACGCATCAAGGACATCCGCACCGCGGCACTGGCGACGGCCGTGGCGCATGCGGCATCGCTGTTCGATCGCCAGGTGCGGCGACGCCGGCTGACTGCGGCGCAGCGCCGGCAGCGCCTCGCCCTGCTGCAGCCCACCCTCGAGGACGCCAGCCTCGGCGCCAGCGACTTCGTGATCGAGGCGGTGGTCGAGAATCTGGAGGTCAAGCAGCAGGTGATGGCCGAGCTCGATCGCCGGCTGGCATCCGATGCGATCCTGGCAACCAACACGTCGTCCCTGTCGATCGACGCCATCGGCAGCCGCACGGCGCACCGCGGCCGGGTGGTCGGCATGCACTTCTTCAATCCGGTCGACCGCATGCCGCTCGTCGAGGTGATCGCCGGCCCGCACACCGCGCCCGCGGCGCTCGACGCGGTCTCCGCCTTTGCCCGGCGCCTCGGCAAGACGCCGGTGGTCGTGCACGAGTGCCCGGGCTTCCTGGTCAACCGGCTGCTGATGTTCTACTCGGCCGAAGCGCTCTGGCTGATCGACGAGGGGTACCGGATCGAGGACGTCGACCGAGCCATGACCGACTGGGGCATGCCGATGGGGCCGTTGCGACTGGCCGACGAGGTCGGACTCGACGTGGCCGCCAAGGTCGGCCACATCCTGGGAGACGCCTTCCCGGACCGCCTGGCCTTTCCGACCTGGCTCGACCGGCTTCCGGAGGGCGGCCGGCTGGGGCTCAAGAACGGGCGGGGAATCTATCTCTACGAGAAGGGCAAGCCGACGCGCGTCGACCCGGCGGCGGTCGCCGAGATCGGCGTGGCGGCCGTCCGCCGCTCGCCCGATCTCGCGACGCTCGCGCACCGGATGGTGCTGCCGATGGTCAACGAGGCGGCCCGCTGTCTCGATGAGCGGATCGTCGACGGGCCGGGGTCGCTCGACCTGGCGATGATCTTCGGAACCGGATTCCCGCCGTTTCGCGGCGGGCTGTGTCGCTGGGCTGACGGATTCGGGCTGGACCGGCTGATCGCGGATCTCGAGCGGCTCGCGACGGAAGTCGGCGCGCGCCACGAGCCGTCGCCGGCGCTGCGGCGGTTCGCCGCCCAGGGCGGCTTCTACGCTGCCGGCTGAACCGACCCGAGCGCAGCGCTACCGGCGAGCCGCCGGCAGAGCGCGCGTCTCGTCTTCGTCGTCCGGGGAGTCTTCGCTCGCGTCGTCGCCCTCTTCGTCCGCATCGCTGTCGATGCGCACCAGGACGACCGAGACGTTGTCGTAGCCGCCCCGCGTATTCGCGTCGCGGACCAGGCGACCGCACAGGTCCTCGAGCCGCGCGTTGGTGTCCAGCCGATCGAGGATCTCGCCGTCGTTGAGCATCGTGGTCAGGCCGTCCGAGCAGAGCAGGAACAGGTCGCCGTGGGCGATCTTCCACTCCCGCACGTCCACCTCGACCTCCGCGTCGCCACCGAGCGCGCGCGTCACGACGTTCTTGAGCGGATGTACCCGCGCCTGCTCCTCGGACAGGAAGCCAGCGACGACCTGCTCGTTGACCCAGGTGTGATCCTGGGTCAGCAGCTCGAGTCGACCGTCGCGCAGCCGGTAGCAACGGCTGTCTCCGACGTGGGCGATCACCGCCGAGTCTCCGTCGACCAGCAGCCCGACGACCGTCGTTCCCATCCCGTGCAGCGACGCGTCCTGCCGGATCGCCTTGAGCACCTTGTCGTGGGCGACACGGATGGCGGACTTGAGGCGGTTGGACTGCCGCCCGATGCGGGGGTCCATCTCGAACGGCAGGGTGGCGTCCTCGTCCGCCGTCCGGGCGACGAACTCGCGGATCGCATCGATGGCGATCCGGGAAGCGATCTCCCCGTGGCTGTGGCCACCCATCCCGTCGGCGACCACGAAAACCTGGTTGCTCGGGTCGATATCGAAGCAGTCTTCGTTATGGCTGCGGATCACCCCGACGTCGGAGAGACCACTGGCGCGTGGGCGCATGATCAAGAGCCCCTTCCGAACAGTCCGGACTTCCCCTTCTTGCCCCGGGAACGCAGTTCCTCGAGCGCCATGGTTACCGTCGCATCCTCACCACCCAGTGCGAGTGCCTCATTGTAATACCGCTCGGCCTTGTCGCCCATGCCCATCTCGGCATGGATCCGACCCGCCAGTTTGAGATAGGCGGGGCTGACCGGGTTCAACTCACAGGCGCGCGCGATGGCCGCAGCGGCCTTGTTCATGAAGCGCCGCTGGGCGGCGAGCGCCTGGGCGAGGTGATGCCAGCCCTGGTGGTTGTCCGGTTCGAGGGTGGTGATGCGCTCGAAGTTCTCCGCCGCCTGCGAGTAGTTGCCCTCGCGGTAGAATCCGATGCCCGCCTCGAGATGGAAGCGCACCAGCCGCGCCACGTCGCTGCCTCCTCCCTCGGAGGTCGGACGGGTCAGCTCCAGATCGTGCTGACGGCGGCGCTCGGGGTTCGACAGGACGTTGAACGCTTCCGTCAGGGCCTGGAACTCGATCTCCGCCCGGGCGCGCTCCTCGCCCTGGAATCGGTCCGGGTGGCGCTCACGCGCCAGCTGGCGGAAGCGGTCCCGAACCTCCTTCGCAGACACTCCGCGCTGGATCCCTAGGATCGAGTAGTAGTCGTTGGCCATGAACCGGTCGCTCAGACGCTCTTGATTCTATACAACCGCTGGGCCGCCGCCCGGACGGGCTCCGAAACGTTCCGGTCCTTGCGCAGGGTCTTGAGGTCCCGGACCGACAGCCGGGAGACCAGGCGGACCGACACCCCGACGGGGACCCGCGGGTTGTGGACCAGCGCCCGGCAGATGCCGTACCGGGAGACCCACTCCCGGCGCATGGCGATTACGTTGAGGATCTCCTCGTCGATGGCGCGGTTGCCGGCGATCTGCTCGACTTCGTCCTCGGTCATGGCGGCGTTGGTCAGCACCGCTCGGGCGACCAGACGGTTCGAGTCGCGGATCAGGATGCCGCGCAAGGTGCGCGAGGCCCCCTTGGTCAGCTTGACCCGCACCGGCACGGGCAAGCTGCGGATCTGCGACTCGGAAAGGCCCGAGAGCTCGTCCACTTCGCCGCTGCTGGGCACCGAGGCACGCACCTGCTCGATCTGGCGCAGCTCCTCGGCGTCGAGATCGGCCACCTCGCGATCCTCGGCAGGCAGCACGCTGATCTCGGAGGTGCCCTGGCGCGGCAGCAGGTGCTGCCGGTACTCGGCGACCCGTCGCCTGGCATAGAGCGACAGCTGGGGGTTGCGCTCCAGCTCGTCGAGGATCGCCGGGTGCTCCACGACGGCGTCCTGGCGCAGGAGCAGGACCTCCTGGAGCTCGGCAGAAAGAGCCGGCGCGACGTCGGCGAGCAGGTCACGCGGCGTGTCGCGGCGCCGCAGCACCGCCTCGACCAGCGCCGGGTCGGGGTGGCGCAGCGCAAACCAGCGCAGTACCTGCGGCGGGGCGGCCTCGGCCAGGTAAGTGGCCGCGAAGCGTGGCTCGACCGACTGCAACGAGGCCTCGGCGTAGGTGGCGAGCTCCGGGTCCTCACTGGCAGTCAGCTCGACCTGGATCGGGATCAGGTGCTCGGGCGCGACAGGCAGGATCCCGCGCGCCGCCAGCATGCGCAGCTCCGGATTGCTGCTCGTCAGAACCTGCTCGATGATCGGTACGCGTTCGCTCACGACCGCCCGGAGACCGAGCCTCGATCGATCCTCAGATCCCGGACCACGCGGCCCGTCCCCGACGGCGGAGACCAGGCCAGCCCGTCGACGGTGATCTGGACGCCCGACGGGTTGCCAAGGGTCAGAAGGACGTGGTCCTGGGCCACGATCGTAATCACTTCGCCGGCCGCCCGCAGCTCGCTGGTGCGGCGCCGTCCGTCTACCGCGAACTCGACCCAGCAGTCTTCGTTGAACTCGAGCATCACCCGCATCGGTTCGATCGCCGGCGACGGCGAGTTCGCATCCGACGACTCGAGCACCGGCTCGACGGCCGGCGTCGGGGCCGCCGCGGGAGCGGCCGGCGGTGACTGTGACGGGGCCGGCTCGGGCGTCGTCGGCTCCGGCGCCCCGGCTCCGTCGGCCGCCAGGTAGTCCGCGCCTGCCTCCGGCGCGGCGGCAGGCGCGACTGGCTCCGGCGCGGCCAGCGGCACCGGCGTGGCTGTCACCTCCGGCGTGGCCCCAGCGTCAGCGGCTCGACGATCGAGCCAGAACCAGACCGCAGCCGCCGCGGCGACGAGCAGCAGGAGGGCGAGCAGCAGCGGCACGAGGCGACTCGGGGCACGGCGGCTGCGCCGCCGCGCCGCCTCGTCGGCGGCAAAGTCGAACTCGCCGCTGCCGAACTCCGGCGGTGGCGCGACCTGGATGTAGAGGTTGACCACCTCGTCCCCGTCCAGGCCGACGATGCGCGCATACTCGCGCAGGAAACCGCGCGTGAAGATGGGAGCCGGCAACACCTCGAACCGGTCGTGCTCCAGAGCCTCCAGGTAGCGCAGGCTGATCTTCGTAGAGTCCGCGATCTCGCGCAGGGAGACCCCGCGTGCCTCGCGCTGGGCGCGCAGCCAGGTCCCGAGGGCTCCGCTCGGGCGCGGGTCCGGTCCCACTCCGTCGCCGGGCGGGTCGCGATCCTCGTCTCTCTGGTTCGTCATTCGCCTCGCGGGCTGCCGGTGCGCGGGCAGGTTATCACCGCCCGCCCGAGGGCGGCCGGGGGCCGGACCGGGCGCCGCCAAGCAGCTCGGCGCGTCGCCGGACGGCCGCCGAAATCCGCGCGTCGGTGGCAACCGCCGCCAGGTCCCGCTTTGACAGCAGTGGCAGCAGGGCGAGCGCCGCCGCCGGCGGGGTCGCCGGGTTCCGGCAGAGCGCCGCCCGGAGGGCCGGTCGCACGGCCCAGCGCGGACTGCCGGCGAGCAGCTCGAGCACGCGGGGCGCGCTGGCGGCGCCGGCCGCCAGCGGCAGGAGCAGCCCCTCGGTCAGGCGTGGATTGTCGAGCAGGGCACCGATCACCCGCGGCGTCGGGTCGGTGCGCACCGCGGCGATAACCGCCGGTCCGGCGGCGCGCGCCACCGCCATCCGTTCACCGGTCGCCAGCCCGGGCAGGCGCTCGATGAGCTGCTTGTCGGCGGCCCGGCGGACAACCGGCTGGACCCGGATGTCGGCGCCGACCGCGACCAGGTCGGCCCAGTAGAGGCCGACCGCCCAGCGCAGCGCCAGGACGCGGGGCGTGCGCGGGTGGCGAACGGTGTCGCGCCGGAACTCGTAGGCAACCGCGAGGGCGGGAGCGGCGGCGAGCCGATCGATCAGCTCCGCGGTCACGAACGGGTTGCGGAGCACCAGCCGGGCGAGCTGCGGGTCGAGGCGGTCCAGATGCGCCTCGACCAACGCCTCCAGCTCCGCCGCATTGGCAGTCGCCAGCTGGTCGACCAGGAAGCCGGCTGCCGGCCGGTCCCCGCCGTCGTTCATCGCCGGCCCTTCGATATCATCGGGAACTCATGACGCTGCGCACTCTCGAAGAATACCGGGCCACCGGCACCCTCGCGAATCTCGACGAGGACTGGTTGGCCGAGATCGAATCCGACCCCACCGACATCGACTGGTACCTCGGCATCACGCGCGAACTTGCGGCCTCGAACGACGAGGAACGCGCGCGCGACCTGCTCGAGCTCTACGACGCGGAACTGGTCTCGCGCGGCCTCTGGCCCGTGCGGCTCGACCTGCTGCGCCGGGCCGGACCGATGGTGGTCAAGGCCGGTCGCCTGCAGAAGGAAGTGGTCACCACGCTCGAGAAGATGTGGGCCCAGCGCTCCGACCTGCCCGCCTGCCTGGCTCACGTCCATCTCGACCGCCCGACCGACGATCCCGCCAAGCTGTGGGACAAGGTCAATCGACTCCAGAGCCTGCTGGTCTACGAGGTCGGGTCGGTGGTCCTGATGCAAGGCCAGGGGGTCGGCCGCGTGACCGAGATCAACCTGCCGCTCGAGAGCCTCAAGGTCGACTTCGAGAAGAAGACCGGGGTGTCGATCGGCCTGCGCGCCGCCGGCCGGATGCTCAAGCTGCTGCCCGAGGGCCACCTGCTGCGCCGCAAGCTCGAGGAGCCCGAGGCGCTCGCCCGCCTGCGCGACGACGATCCCCCGGCCCTGCTCCAGGCGGTGCTCGAGAGCTCGGAGCGGCCGCTCACCGGCGCCGAGGTGCGCGAAATGCTGACGGGCATCGTCGCCGACGCCCGCTGGGCCTCCTGGTGGGCCGCCGCACGCAAGCATCCCCAGGTGGTCGCCTCGTCCGGCGGCCGCCAGACCTACCGCTGGGAGGCGTCGCAGGCCGGTGCCCTGGCGTCGATCCGCCGCGCCTTCGACCGCGCCGATACCCGCAAGCGCATCGATCTGTTGCGCAAGAACGCCGACCGTGACGCGACTCTGGCCCGCGAGATGGCCGGCGACCTGGCCTCCACAGCGTCGGAACTGGCGGCCACCAACGCCGGCCTGGCGCTCGAGATCTGGTTCGCACTCGAGCGCGTCGGTCAGCTGCCGGAAGCGTTGCAGGATCTGGCCGACCGGCTCGTCGGCCCGGAGGTCGACGGGCGGCGACTGCTGGCCGGAATCGACGACCGGCTGCTGCGCGAGCGCGCACTCGGCATGCTGCGCGAGCGTCGGGACGACTGGCCGGCGCTCTGGCGCGACCAGCTCCTGCGCGAGGAAGATCCGCGCGTGCTCGACCTGATCGCCGACGGGCTCGCGCACGCCGACGGCGCCGAGCGCGATCGCCTGCTCGACGACGTGCTCGCCCAGCCGCGGCGGGCGCCCGCGGCGTTCACCTGGCTCACCGAGCGAGCCGCCGAGGACGAGGCGCTGCGCAGCCGGGCGCCGCTGCGCCTGCTCCAGCAGCTGCTCGCCGCGCTCGACGATCCGGAGCTGGCGCGCTTCCGCGTGCGCCTGCGGGCGCTGGCCGACGCCGGCGGCACCGTGCCGCGCCTCTTCGCGCACTTCGATGCCGACCAGGCGGCGACCGCGATCGAGTCGCTGCGACGCGCCCACGGGCTGGAGAGCTATCAGCGCGAGCCGCTCGTGGTCGCCCTCGAAATGCGCTTCCCGGAGCTGCGCGAGGCCGGCGTGCAGACCGACCAGGCGCTCTACTCCACCGCCGAGGCGATCGAGGAGCGCCGGCGGGAGCTGCGCCAGCTCACCGAGGTCGAGATTCCCGCCAACCGCAAGGCGATCGCCGAAGCGC
The DNA here is from genome assembly GCA_964618415.1 of uncultured Thermoanaerobaculia bacterium. Classification (GTDB taxonomy): domain Bacteria; phylum Acidobacteriota; class Thermoanaerobaculia; order Multivoradales; family JAGPDF01; genus JACTMI01. The sequence continues at coordinate 9,388 of CAZUAT010000023.1, read as the reverse complement.
GCGCGATGGGCGACCTGCGCGAGAACTTCGAGTACAAGTCGGCTCGCGACCGACACGAGTTCCTCAACTCGCGCGTCGCGGCGCTGCACTCGGATCTGCGCCGCGCCCGCGCGATCGACTTTGCGAACGTCGATCCGAGCGAGGTGCGGATCGGCGCCCGCGTACGCCTCGAGGGCAGAGCGGGCGAACGGACCTACACGATCCTCGGACCGTGGGACAGCCAGCCGGAGGCCGGCGTCCTCAGCTATGAGTCCGAACTCGGCGCCGGCCTCCTGGGGCTCAAACCGGGCGACCCGGTCGAGATCGGCGGCGAATCGTTCACCCTGGTCGGCATCGAACCGGCCCGCTGAGCGAGCGGCAACGTCAGGGGTTCTCGCCGAAGAAGCCGAGGATGCCGTCGACGACGGCCGCGGCGACTTTCTCGCGGAACGCGCGGGTCTGCAGGAGGCGACGGTCCTCGGTGTTGGCCAGGTTGCAGATCTCGAGCAGCAGCCGGGGTGGCACGGCGTTGTATCGCAGCACCGCCGGCACGTAGGAGCGCTTGCCCCGGTAGATCCGATCGCGGATCGGCTGGAACGGATGGAGCGCGAGCCCCGCCGAATCGAACGATGCCAGGATGCGCCCGGCCAGGTCGCGCGACAGCCCCTCGCTCTTCTGGCGCGCCTCGAGCGAGAACGAGACCCGTGGCGCTTCCCGGTACTCGCGCCGTGACTCGAACACCGATCCGGACTTGCCGAAGCTGCCGGCCGTGCCCGCGACGTCGGGCACGTAGGCCGTGGCGCCGCGCAGGGACTGGTGGAGCGAGTCGGCGTGGACCGAGATGAAGATCACCTTGTCCTGGCCGCCGGCCGCGACTGCCTTCCGGTAGACACTGTTGGCCAGGTACCAGCGCATGTGGACACCCACCACCGAGTCGCCGATCGCGTACGGCGGCGTCGTCATGACCCGATGGCCGCGCGAGTACGGCAGGACGTCGCGATCGATGATCCTGTAGCTGTCCCCGTCGAGCATCGTCGTGGCGACCTGCGCGAGCGTCTCGTTCTCCAGCCGCCGCTTGATGCGCAGCACCGTGTCGTAGACGTAGTTGCTCTCCCAGACTCCTGCCATCGAGGCCCCGACGTCGGCGCCACCGTGTCCGGCGTCGAGGATCACGGTCACTCCCGCGAGCCCCTTGGTCTGCACGTCGTTGCGGAACGTGGCCGCCAGCGCCTGCTCGACCTCCCACTCGAGTCGACGCGGGTCGCCTGGCGCGAGGAACTCCGGCTGCAGCAGGTCGAGCGGAATCTTGACCGGGTAGCCGATCGGGATGTCGGTGACGTCCACGATGCCACTGCGCAAGGCGATGTCGGCCGCCAGGGAGTTGACGTCCTCGGCGTGCACCCGTCCGGTAAAGCGCACGACCACGGCCGAGTAGAGCGCCTCGCCACCCCGCAGACGGTAGATCGCATACGGTCCCAGGCCGTCAGCGCCGTACTCGAGCCGCGGCGGGTCCGCCGCCGGGGTCGCGCTGGCCGCGGCCACAATCGGTGCGGGCGCGGGCTCCGGCACCCGGAAGACCGGCAGCAGCAGGTCACGCGGCACGCGGATCTTCTCGCCGGAGCGCACCTTGTCGGTGCTGCGTCCGTTGGCCTTGCGCAGCGCCGCGACATTGCGGCTGTTACCGGTCAGCCAGAGGGCGACCCGATCCAGCGCTTCGCCGCGCGAGACGTGCGTCCAGGCGTCCGGAGCCGCCCGATCCTGAGGGAACAGCGCGCGCAGGACTGCCAGCTTGCGGTCCTCGGTGAGGACTTCGTAAGAAACCCGGTAGTAGCGACCGGCGAGCAGCTTGCGCGGCTTGCCGTTGAGCTGTGAGATCGCGGCGACGGCCTCCGTGCCGCCAGTGAGGCGGCGCGCGAACGCGTACAGGCCCTCCGACTGCAGAGGCATCGCCTCGAGCTGCAGCGTCTTGCCGTCGATCAGGACGGCGCGCTCGGTGGCGGAAATCCGGGCCCGTTCGGTGGCCGCGTGCGCGGGGAGGGCGAGGAGGACGGTGGCGAAACCAGCGGCGAGCAGCGGGACGAGCAGGTGGACCTTGGCTCGATCGCGCGCCATACTCACGAGGATCCTAGCAGAGGGGGCCGTGCGAGCAGCTTCCCGAGACCTGTCCAGAACGAACTGGGACGACGCGTCGATGCAACGCCTCGCGCGGCTGCGTGACCACCCGCTGACGCAGGCTCTCGCCGCCGAGCGCGGCGAGGTCGGCGCCTGGCTGGTCGGAGGCGCGGTGCGCGACGCCCTGCTCGGACGACCGGGGATCGACCTCGATGCGGTCGTCGAGCGAGATATCGAGCCGATCGCCCGGCGGGTCGCCGACCGACTGTCGGCCCGCATCGTGCGCCTCGGCGGCGATCGATTCTCAGCCCTGCGCCTGGTGGCGTCGATCGGTGTGCTCGACCTCTGGGAGGCCGACGCAGGATCGCTGGACGAAGACCTGGAGCGGCGCGACTTCACCATCAACGCCATCGCCGTGGCCGTCGCGGACGGCGCTCTCGTGGATCCGCACGGCGGTTGCGCCGACCTGCGCGACCGCCGGTTGCGGGCCACTCGGGTGACTGTCTTCGCCGAGGACCCCGTGCGCGTCCTGCGGCTGGCTCGGTTCGAAGCAACGCTCGACGGCTTCCGGGTCGACCCTGCGACGCAGGAACTCGCCCGCGCCTCCGCCTCGAGGCTCCGCGAGGCCGCTGGCGAACGGCTGCGAACCGAGCTGTCGCGCCTGTTCATCGACGCGACGTACTCGCGCGCACTCGGCGCGCTGGATCGGGCGGGCATCTGGCCGCTGCTCTGGTCGCTGCCGGGCGCCAGCAGCAACCCCGGTGCAATCGACTGGCAGGCCGCGGCCGAGCGACTCGATGCGCGCCTGCCAGCGCTCGACGAGGCGGCCTCGGACCCGGAGCAGGCGCCGCACCGCGTCGTCCTCGGCCACGCGGTCGCCCTGGCCTGCGCCGAACCCGAGCCGTCCCGGGCCGAAGCCGCGCTGGAGGGCCTGGCCGCCCGGGTCGTGGCGTCGCGAAAGGAGGCTCAGGCGATCCGCAGCCATCTCGCCCTGGCCCGCGAGCCGCCACCGGTCGAGACCGGGGAGCTGGCCTGGTGGGTCTACCGCGCCGGCGGCAGGCACGCTGCGGTCGCGGCGCTCGCCGCGGCGCTCGCCGAGCCGTCCGTGCGCGCCGCGTGGGATCGGGCCCGGGCCGAGAGTGAGGAGCTGGTGGGGCGCCGCGGCCGGACCCTGCTGACTCCGCGTCCGCTACTCAGCGGCGACGAGATCGGGCGACTGCTTGGGCTCGAGCCGGGGCCGCGGATCGGAGAGGCGACCCGCCGGCTGCTGCAGGCGCAGGTGCGCGGGGAAGTGACGACGCGGGACGAAGCGGTGGCGCTGCTGCGCCTCGGAGAAGGTGGTCAGGCCTTGCCGGAGCCGACCAGCCGCTGATTGAGCTCCTTGATGCGCTCCATCAGCTTGTCGATCTTCTCCTGCGCCTCCTGGCGGAGACGGTTGTAGTCGGCGCGCATGCGGTCGGACTCGGTCTGCATCTCCTGGATGCGACGGTCGAGGTCCCGCATGTGGTTGTCGCGCTGGTCAATGACGCCCCGCAGGTCGGCGATCTCTTCGTCCTTCTCGGTGATGCGAAGCTTGTTCTTCTCCTCCTGTTCCTCGTAGAGCTTGCGGTACTGCTGCAGCATGAGGATCTCGGAGAAATCGGCGGTCGACGGAGTCATCTCTCCCCCTTTTTCCTCGATGTTGGGGAACATCTTGCGCAGCTTGAGCGACAGATCCTCCGGATCCGTACTCTGCTCCATCGCTTCGCGGTAGGTGATCGTCCCGTGCGCCAGAAGCGCGAGCAGGGACTGGTTCATGGACTGCATCCGGTAGTAGCCGACGGACGACTCCACCTCTTCGAGCAGGCCGGCAGTCTCGCCGCGCTCGATCAGCTGCGCGACGCGCGGTGAGACCTTCAGCACTTCGAGCGCCGCCACCAGCCCGTTGCCGTCGGCGCGCTCGACCAGCTTCATCGACACCACGCCCCGCAGTACCTGGGAAACCTGGGCCCGGATCTGGTTCTGCTGCTCGGCCGGGAACGCGTCGAGGATCCGGTCGACGGTCTGCGTGGCGCTGTTGGTGTGCAGGGTCGAGAAGACCAAGTGACCGGTCTCGGCGGCGGTGATCACGGTGGCGATCGTCTCCGGGTCGCGCATTTCGCCGACCATGATGACGTCGGGATCCTGCCGCATCACGTTGCGCAGCGCCTCGGCGAACGACGGCGTGTCGGTCCCGACTTCGCGCTGCGAAATCGTGGCGACCCCGTCGGTGAAGAGGAACTCCATCGGGTCCTCGATCGTGACCACATGGACCGGGCGTCGGGCGGTGATGTACTTGATGAGCGACGCCAGGGTGGTCGACTTGCCGCTGCCGGTCGGACCGGTGACCAGCACCATGCCCATGGGCAGGTCGCAGAAGTCGAGCAGCACGTCGGGCAGGTTCAGTTCCTCGAGTGCACGGATCTGGAACGGAATGCGCCGGAAAGCGGCCGCGATGGTGCCGCGCTGGCAGTAGACGTTGGCCCGGAACCGCGCCAGGCCGTGCACGCCGTAGCCGAAGTCGACCGACTGCCGTTCCTCCAGCTTGCGCTTCTGCGCGGCCGTCATCACCGGATCGAGCAGCGCGTGGATCTCCTCCGGCTTGAGGACCGCAGCCTCGAGCGGGAAGAGCCTGCCGGTGACGCGGACCAGCGGCGGGCGCGTCGGCTTCAGGTGAAGGTCCGACGCTCCCTTCTCGGTCATCAACCGCAGGAGGGAGTCGAGTGATGCGGTCATCGGGGAAACGATCCTATCCGTGAGCGGTCACAAAGAGAGTGTGGAGTATTCCACTCTGAGTCCCCGGGGAGAACCCCTCCCGGATCAGCCGGAGCCCAGCTCAGTAGCGCCGCATCAGGCCGACCACGATCCCCTGGACGCGCACATCGACCCCCGGCACGCGGATCGGCTCCATGGTCGGATTGGCCGGCTGCAGCCGGACCTGGTCGCCCTCGGGGAAGAACCGCTTGAGCGTCACCTCGTCGCCTCCCAGCAGGGCAACCACCATCTCCCCGGGCGTAGCCCGATCGCGACGCTCGACGATCACCCAGTCGCCGTCGTGAATCCCCTCGTCGATCATCGAGTCGCCAGCCACCCGCAACACGTAGTGCTCCTCCGGCCGGTCGCCAAACAGCAGCTGGGGCACCGGGATCGTCTCGCGCCCCGACACTGCTTCGATCGGCCGCCCGGCGGCGATCCGCCCGAGAAAGGGCAGTTCGCCGGCCGCCTCCTCGGTCACGCCGGCCGACGGCAGCAGCTCCAGTCCCCGCCGCTGGTGCCGGTCGCGCTTGAGGTAGCCCTTCTCGGCCAGGAGCTTGAGGTGCTTGTAGGCCGTGCCGTACGAGGAGAATCCGAACCGCTCACAGATCTCCCGGTGCGTCGGCGCAATGCCACGCTCGCGACGGAACTCGAGGATGTAGTCGAGGATCGCCTTCTGCCGCTCGGTGAGGAAGCTGGACATGGCGAGAGAGTAGGCGGTAAGAAGGCGTAAGTCAACCCTCCGGGTTGCCAGCCGCATCGACCTCCCGGATACTCGCCCCTCCATGACCGTCCACTCCTCCGCTCCGGGCACCACGATTCCGTTCACGCAGCACCGCCTGGCCAACGGCCTCCGCGTGCTGCTCCACGTGGACCGACGCCTGCCCCTCGCCGCGGTCAACCTCTGGTATCGCGTCGGATCGAAGAACGAACGGCCCGGTCGAACGGGCTTCGCACATCTGTTCGAGCACATGCTCTTTCAGGGCAGCGCCCACGTCGGCACCAATGACCATTTCCGACATCTCCAGCGAATCGGGGGCGTAGCCAACGGTTCGACCTGGTACGACCGCACCAACTACTACGAGACCGTCCCCGCCCATGAACTCGACCTCGCGCTCTGGCTGGAGTCGGATCGCATGGGCTTTCTGCTCCCGGCGCTCGATCAGGCCAAGCTCGACAATCAGCGGGACGTGGTGATGAACGAGCGTCGCCAGCGGGTCGACAATCAGCCGTACGGACGGCCGTTCGAGCATCTGTTCGAGCTTCTGGTTCCGCCGGATCACCCGTACCACTGGCCGGTGATCGGCTACATGGACGACATCGCGGCCGCCACGCTCGACGACGTCCGCGACTTCTTCCGCACCTGGTACGTGCCCGCCAACGCGGTGCTGAGCCTGGCCGGCGACTTCGATCCGGAATCTGCCCTCGAGCGGGTGCACCACTGGTTCGGCGACCTGCCCGCCGCGCCGTCGCCCCAGCAGGGCCATTGGCCCCTGCCGCCGCTCGCGGCGGCGGTGGCCGAGACGGTGGAGGACGACGTCCAGTTGGCGCGCGTCTACATGGCGTTCCGGGCCGAACCGTTCGCCACCGACGACTGGTTCGCTACCTCGGTGCTCGCCTCGCTCCTCGCCGACGGCAAGTCGAGTCCGCTCTACCGCGACCTGGTGTGGGACCGGCAGCTGGCCCAGGAGGTCGGCTGCCACCTCTACCCGACCTGCGAGATGGGAGTCCTGCTGCTCGTCGCCACGGCGCGCCCCGGCGTCGATCCGCAGCGGTTGGCCGAGTCGATGCGCGCCCACCTGGACGGGGTCATCTCCGGCGCGGCGGTGACCGCCGACGACCTGGAACGGGCGCGCAACCGGATTCTGGCCGGGCTGTGGGAGGAGCTCGAAACACTCGGCAACCGCGCCGACCAGCTGTCGATGTATGCCTCCCTGTTCGATCGTCCCGACCTTGCCGGCAGTGAGCCGGGCCGCTACGCCGCGGTCGAAGCGGACGACCTGCGACGCGTCGCGGCTGCCCGTCTGCGCGCCGAGCAGGCGGTGACACTGACCGTGGTGCCGCGCCGGAGCGCCACGTGAGCGCCCCGGATCGCAGCCACCCGCCGGCGGCCGGCCCGCGGCGCGACTTCACCTTTCCCGCCTTCGAGCGCGAGCGCCTGGCGCACGGCTTCGAGCTGCTGCTGGCCCCGCGACGCGACGTGCCGCTGGTGGAGATCCAGCTGCAGCTGCCCGCCGGCGCCGATCGCAACCCGCTCCATCGCCCCGGCCTGGCGACCTTGACCGCTTCGGTGCTCGACGAGGGCACGGAGCTGCGCAGCGGCACCGAGGTCGCCCTGCTCGTGGAGCGGCTGGGGGGCTCGCTGAGTACCGCGGCGCACTGGAATCTGGCATCGATCGAGACGTCGATGCTGGCTGCCGACCTGATGACCGGCCTCGACCTGACGTTCGAGGTCGCCCGGCAGCCGACGTTCCCCCAGGCGGAGTTCGAACGCCTGCGGCGTCAGGCCGAGGCCGAGCTGCTGCGGCGCCGCGACCAGCCGGCGGTCCTGGCCGAGGAGGCCTTCTCGGCCGCGCTCTACGCCGGCACGCCGTACGAGAGCCTGCTGCTCGGCACCGAGCAGACGATCCTGCAGCTCGACCGGTCGGAACTGGTCGAATTCCACGCCGGGCACTATCGACCCGACGGCGCCGCGCTGCTGGTGGTCGGAGACTTCGATCCCGAGCCGGTTCGCGAACGGGTGCTGGCGTTCCTCGACCGCTGGCCCGTGCCGCTGCCCGCTGCACCGCCGTCGCTCGAGCCGACCCAGGCGGAGTCGCGTCGCGTTCTGCTGGTGGACCGGCCCGCGGCGGCCCAGACCGAGCTGCGAGTCGTCCAACGCGGAGTGGCCAAGACCGATCCGGACCGAGTCCGCCTCAATCTGCTCAACGCCCTGCTCGGCGGCAAGTTCACCAGCCGGCTGAATCTGAATCTGCGCGAGCGCCACGGCTTCACCTACGGCGCCTCGAGCCGCTTCACCGACCGTCGCGGTCGCGGACCGTTCGTGGTCGGCGCTGCGGTCGCCAACTCGGCAGTCGGGGCCTCGGTGCGCGAGATTCTCGGCGAACTCGACCGCCTGCGCAGCGAGCTGGTCGGCGCCGAGGAACTGGACGAAACTCGGACCTATCTGCGCGGCGTCTTCCCCTACACGCTGCAGACGATCGGATCGGTGCTGGCGCGGCTGGCAGAACTGACACTCTGGGGGCTGCCCGACGACCACTACGAGCGCGCGCTCGACGCGCTCGACTCGACGAGCGCCGACGAGCTCCAGCAGCTGGCGGCCCGGCATCTCCATCCCGAGAGAGCCACGATCGTCGCGGTCGGACCCGCCGCCGAACTCGAGCCTCAGCTCGAGCCGTGGGGCCCCGTCGAGCGAATCCAGGTGAGTGGTGCTTAGGCGGGGCCGACGCGGTCAGCGCCCCAGCTGCTCGAGCTCGGCGGTCGTCCGTCCGTCCTCGGCCGTCCGCACGTCGAGGCGGTAACTCGCGCCCCCGACGATCTCCCGCTCGATGACCACCGACCGGGTCGGCTTGCCGGGTACCGAGACGTAGACGCGCAGGGTCACCGGCCCGGCGTCGACCCGACGCTCCGCCTCGATCGTCCCGGAGACCTTCTCGCTGCGCAGGAAGCCGGTCTTGCGCACGAACTTGAACGGCTCCCGAACGATCTGCCGCTCACCGGCGTAGACGGTCAACACGCCTTCGGACTGGTCCGACGCGAAGGCGATCCGGAGTGCGGCGTCGGAGGCGACCGGCACGACCGGCGGCGGCTGTTCGACTACCGGCGGCGGCGTTTCCGCCCGTGCCAGGGCGGCCTGGCGCGCCGCCTCCTCGGCCATGCGCTGCTCGCGCTCGCGCCGCTGTTCGCGCTGGGCCTGGCTGACCAGACGCCGCGCCTCCTCCTGCTGCGGATCGAGCGCCAGCACGGCGCGCCCGGCAGCCACCGTTTCGTCCCACGCGGATCGCGCGATCGCGGCCCGCGCGGCGTTGAGACCCTCGGTGACCTGGACCTCGCGCTCCGCGTCGGCGGCGAGTTCGCGCCGGCTGTTCTCGATCGCTTCCCGCAGGACCTTCGCGTCCAGGCTGTCGGGCTCGGCGAGCTCAGCCCGGGCCACCGCGGCCAGCGCCGCCTCGAGGTTGCCCTCCGCGTAGCGCGATCGCGCATCGGCCAGCGCCGTCGCGGCCACGATGCGGCTCTGCTGCTCGATCGGCGGCGCGGGGGCCGGCTTGGGGGCCGGCGCCGGCACGGTGGCAACCGGCCCGCGGTCGCCGGACATCGCAAACAGGACCCCCACCACCAGCACCAGGACCGCGGCTCCTCCCAGCGCCCACCAGAGCCCGCGGCGGCCTCCCGCCGCCTGCGGACGACCGGCTGCAGCGGTCGGGCGCGCCGAGACGGCGCCGGGTCGGGCGGCCGCAGCCGGGGCAGGCGCCGCCGGAGCAGCCGCAGCCGGCCCTGCCGGCGCGGGCTGTGCGGATGGCGGCGC
>CAZUAT010000022.1:0-41393 GCA_964618415.1 uncultured Thermoanaerobaculia bacterium | reverse complement strand
GTCTTTGCCACCCCGACGACCTGGCGATGATGGGCGACCGCGACACGCGCTGGGCGGGCGCCGCGGACGGCACGGTCGACACGTTCGAGTTCCGGCTGCGCGCCGCCGACGGCAGCTGGCGCAGCTTCCGCAGCCTGACGACGCCGTTTCGCCGCGATGCCGCCGGCCGGGTGACGCAGATGCTGGGCATCTCCGAGGACATCACCGAACGGCGGCGCACCGAGGCCAACCTGCGGCGCAACGAGCGACTCGCCCAGCTGGCCGTGGTGACCAGCGGCCTGGCGCACGACTTCGGCAACCTGCTGACGCCGATCCTCGGCCGCGCCGAGCTGCTGATCGAGCGGCTGCCACCCGACTCGGAACTGCGGCCGCACGCCGGGGCGATCCGCACCGCTGCGACGCGCGCCGCCGAGCTGCTCGACGACCTGCTCGCCTCCGCCGGCCACCGCACCGTCGAGTGGATCGCTGTCGACCTCGGTGAGCTGGCGCGCGAGATCGTCGACCTGCTGCGCGCCACCTTGCCCTCCGGCGTCGCGCTCGAGCTGGCCATCACCCCCGGCCTGCCCCCGATCGCCGGCGATCCCGGCCAGCTCCGGCAGGTGCTGCTCAACCTGCTCACCAACGCTCTCGACGCCGTCGGCGGACGGGCCGCCGACATCGGCCAGCGCGGGCTCGTCCGCGTGAGCGCCGGGCGGCGGCAGATCGATCCGGCGCTGCGCGCCACGTTCGATCCGTTCACCCGGCTGCCTGGCGACGAGGCGATCGAGCTGACCGTGCGAGACAACGGGGTCGGCATGGACGAGGAGACGCGGGCGCGGCTGGCCGAGCCGTTCTTCACCACCAAGCCGCGCGGTCGCGGCCTCGGCCTGGCGTCGGTATTCGGCATCCTGCGCGCCCACGGCGCCGCCTTGGCGGTCGACTCTCAGCCCGACCAGGGTTCGACCTTCCGCGCCCTGTTCGCACCGGCGGCCACGCGGGCCGCGCGCTGACCGGCGCGGGCGCACGACCGCCCCGCTGCGCCGCCCACCGCTTGCTAGACTCGACAAGCATGCGCGACCTGCACGCGACGACTGTGCTGCTCGTACGGCGCGACGGCCGTGTCGCCATGGCCTCCGACGGCCAGGTCACCCTCGGCAACACGGTCATGAAGGCGACCGCCTCGAAGGTCAAGCGGGCCGGCAAAGGGCGCGTCCTGGTCGGATTCGCCGGCGGCGCAGCGGACGGACTGGCGCTCTTCTCGCGTTTCGAGACGAAGCTCGAGGAGTTCAATCAGAACCTCGAGCGGGCGGTCGTCGAGCTGGCCCGCGACTGGCGGACCGATCGCGCGCTGCGCCGGCTCGAATCCGTCCTGCTGGTGGCCGACTCCGAGCGCAGCTTTCTGCTCTCCGGCCAGGGCGATCTGCTGCAGCCGGACGACGACGGCCTGCTGGCGATCGGTTCCGGCGGCAACTTCGCGCTCGCGGCCGCCCGCGCGCTGCTCGCCCACACCGCGCTGGACGCCCGCACGATCGCCGTCGAGGCGATGCGGATCGCCGCCGGGCTGTGCATCTACACCAACGACCACCTGACCCTCGAGGAACTCTGAGGTGGCCGCCGGAGACCGCCTCCCCGCGCCGCCGCTCGAAGCGATGACGCCGGCGCAGATCGTCGCCGAGCTGGACCGCCACGTGATCGGCCAGACGGCCGCCAAGCGCGCGCTCGCCATCGCCCTGCGCAATCGGTGGCGACGCCAGCAGCTGCCGGCCGAAACGGCCGAAGAGATCGTCCCCAAGAACATCCTGATGATCGGGCCGACGGGGGTCGGCAAGACGGAGCTCGCCCGGCGGCTGGCGAAGCTGGCCCGCGCGCCGTTCCTCAAGGTGGAGGCCTCCAAGTTCACCGAAGTCGGCTACGTGGGGCGGGACTGCGAATCGATGATCCGCGACCTCGCCGAGATCGGGGCGGGCCTCGTCCGCGAGGAGCTGCGCGAGCGCGTGGCGGCGACCGCGGCGCACAACGCCGAGGAACGGCTGCTGCAGCTGCTCGTCCCGCAGGTGTCGGGATTCGGGCCGGCGAGCACCCACGGCGCCGAGGACCTCACGGCGACGCGCGAGAAGATGCGCGAGAAGCTGCGGGCCGGCCAGCTCGACGCGCGCGAGGTGGAGGTGGAAGTCGAGGAGAACGCGGCGCCGAGCCTCGAGATGTTCGGACCCCAGGGAGTCGAGGAGGTCGGCTTCAACCTGCGGGAGATGATGCCGGGCCTGTTCTCGCGGCGCCAGCGGCGCAAGATGACGGTGGCCGAGGCGCGCAGCGTTCTGCAGGCCGAGGAGGCTGACAAGCTGATCGACCGTCAGCAGATCGCCCGCGAAGCGCGCCACCGCGTCGAGCAGGCCGGAATCGTCTTCCTCGACGAGATCGACAAGGTCGCCGGGCGCGAGCGCGGCACCGGTCCGGAGGTGTCGCGCGAAGGGGTGCAGCGCGACCTGCTGCCGATCGTCGAGGGCACGACGGTGACCACCAAGCAGGGACCGGTGCGGACCGACCACATCCTGTTCATCGCCGCCGGCGCCTTCCACGTCGCCCGTCCCTCCGACCTGATTCCCGAGCTGCAAGGCCGCTTCCCGATCCGGGTCGAACTCGAGGCTCTCGGCGAGACGGATCTGGTGCGCATCCTGACCGAACCGGAGAATGCGCTCACCCGCCAGTACCAGCAGCTGCTCGGCACCGAGGGGCTGCGTCTCGTCTTCACGCCCGAGGCGATCCGCGAGATCGCCCGGCTGGCTGCCGAGGTAAACCGCAGCACCGAGAACATCGGGGCGCGGCGCCTGGCCACCCTTCTCGAGCGGTTGCTCGAGGAGGTTTCTTTCAACGCTTCGGAGATGGCGGGCGTCGAGCTCGTGATCGACGAAGGCTTCGTTCGGCGCGCCCTGGTCGAGCTCGTCGCCAGTCAGGATCTGTCCCGCTATGTCCTCTGAAGCCCGCCGCTCCGGCTGCCGGTCGTCCGCTCTGCCGTTGATGCTCGCCCTGTCGCTGCTGCCGCTCGCCGGGTGCGGCAAGAAGGGCGACCCCGCTCCGCCGCCGCGCACGATCCCCGCTCCGGTGCAGGATCTCGCGCTGCGCCAGCGTGGCCCGGCCGCGGTCCTGGAGTTCGCCTACCCGACCACCACGATCGCCGGGCTCCCGCTCGCCGGGCTCTCCTCGGTCACCCTGCTCGAGTTGGAGAGGCCGGCGCCCGCTGAAGGCAGTACGGTCACCGTCACCGATCCCGAGCTGGCGGCCGCCCGCACCGTGGTCGAACTCTCCGGCGAAACGCTCAGCGCCGCGCTGGTCGGCGACCGGGTCCGGATCAGCGTGCCGCTTCCCCAGCTGCCGGCCGAGCCGGCCGTCGCCCACGTCTATGCCGTCCTGACCCGCGCCGCGACCCCGAGAGGACCGGGAGAGATCTCTGCGCCGTCGAATCGCGCCGTGCTGGTGCCGCGCACGCCGCCACCCGCGCCGGCTGGACTCGACGTGAAGGCGGATCGCGAGGGCATTCTGGTGAGCTGGGAGCCGGTCGCCGAAGCGACCGCCGGGTACGCGGTCTACCGCCGCCCGGCCGCGCAGCCGGACTGGAGCGCCCCGCTCGCGGTCGCAGAGACGACCGCATCGGAATGGCGAGATCGACACGCCGCGTACGGACAGCGCTACGTCTACACCGTCACCGCCCTCGCGCAGGCCGAGCCGCCGATCGAGAGCGCCCCCCAGGGGGAACGCGAGGTCGACTATCAGGACCGCTTCGCCCCTGCCCCGCCGACCGGCCTGCGCGCCGTCGCGCTACCCGGCGAGGTCCGCCTGCTCTGGGAGACCAGTCCGGATGCCGACGTCGCCGGCTACCGGGTCGAGCGGGCGAGCGGCGACGGCGAGTTCACGCCGCTGTCCGGGGAGCTTGCCACCGGGCTCGAGACGATCGACGCGATGGCCACACGCGGCGAACGCCTGCGCTACCGGGTGCGCGCCGTCGACGGCGTTGGGAACGTCTCCGAGCCCGGAGAAGTGGTCGAGGTGGAGCTGCCGTGACCCGGCTGGTCAAAGTCTCGGGGAGCGGCAACGACTTCGTCGCGCTGATCGAGCCCGAGCGAGCGCCGACTTCGGCCGAGATCGTCGCTTGGTGCGCGCGCGGCGTATCGATTGGCGCCGACGGTCTGTTCGTGCTCAGCCGCGACGCCGGGCGCGTGCGGATGGACTACTGGAACTCCGACGGCCAACCGGCCGACCTGTGCGTGAACGGCTCGCGCTGCGCGGCCAGACTGGCCTTCGAGCTGGGCTGGGCGGAGCAGGAAACGACCGTCTTGACGGGGGCCGGAGCGCTGCGCGCCCGCCGCGTCGGGACCGACTCGATCGCCCTCGAGCTGCCGCGACCCGATTCGCTGCCGCGCCACGTCGTAGTGCCGGTGCCGCCGCGCGCGGTCGAAGGCTGGTACGTGTCCACCGGCGTGCCGCACTTCGTCGTGCCGTGGCCCGAGGGCCTGGCCGGCTGCCCGGTGGCCGAGCTCGGGCCGCGACTGCGCCGCCACGAGCTGTTCGGCGCCGCCGGCACCAACGTCGACTTCGTCGACTTCGTCCGCCCGGACCGGATCGAGATCCGCTCGTTCGAGCGCGGTGTGGAGGCCGAAACGCTGGCCTGCGGCACCGGCGTGCTGGCGGCCGTGGCCGTCGGCCTGCAGCTGGACCAGACCCGCCTGCCGGTCACCGCCCTGACCGCGGGCGGCTTCGAACTGACCGTCGACGGCGACACGGTCGACTCCGTCCCCCGCCGCTGGACCCTGGCCGGCGACGCCCGCATCGTCGCCCACCTCGAACCGACCCCCGCCGCCTCCCTCCCCGCCCCGCCCCACCCCTGGCCCTGACAAGAAATTCGGTCAGAGGCCATTTTCGGTAACCCTCTGAAAACACAAGCTCAACCTCGAAATTCAGTCAGAGGCCATTTCGCGTGAGAGCAAGTACTCCGTCTGAGGCGATCCCGCGGGCAGTGGTTCGGCGGCATCAGGAGCATGGCGGCACGCCGATGGCCACCCTGCCCGCGAAGCGCTGATGGGAGACCGTCGGCGCCCGGGATGTGGAGCGTGTCTGGGACGAGTCTCCCTCGGCTGCGCAGCCGTGGCACTGGTGAGTGCTGCCACCCTCTGGAGCGTCGCCCATTTCATTCGCAAGGAGGTGGAGGATCGATATCGGACCACCGTGGGGTCCTTGAACGGGGATCGCGCAGCCATGGAACCGCTCGATCCGACGCTCAACTCCGTCTACTGGCTTCGCGCAGCGGTGCACGACCTGACGTGGCTCGAGACCATTGATCCAGAGGCAAAACGCCTTTCGGAGTTGCCTCCAGCACAATGGACCGCAGCGGACCAGAGTTGGATCCGTGAGCAAGCTGGGCGATTGAGTCCGGCGTTCGAGGCATTGGCCCACGCAGCGAGTGCCCCCGGCATCGACTTTGACCTCGACCTTCGCGGTATCTCGCTGGGAAACGCGGAGCCGGACAACCTGCTCCACCATGTGCGCCTGGCAAGGGTCTCTTCGTTGGCAGGGCGCGAAGCGCTGACTCGTGGCGATCCTGGAGCAGCCGCGGATCGCGCGCGCGGACTGCTGGGCAGTGCCCGCACACTGGCGCACGCACCGCTGGAGCTATACCGCCTGATCGGAGCTTCGACGGAGAGACGCGGCCTGTCACTCGTTCGCGAGTCCCTGAACGACCTCAGCGACAAGCAGACTCGAGAACTGGCAGCACTGGTGGTTCAGCTGGCATCCACGCCCGATCGTGTCGAGCTTGGTCGCAGCGACGTACTCGCGTTCTACTACGGCGGCATCGAGCGCGTCGGGCTGCCATTCATTCCGCACGATCTCGTGCGGGCTCTGTGGCTGCGGTGCGAAGTCGAGTTCGCGCAGCGAATGCGTGGCGACCTGGAGTCCATGCGTGCCTACGCCGAACGCCTTCGGCGGTCCTCCTATCCCACCGATGCCATGTGTCGCGGGTTTGTGGACGATCGACTCAGATCGACGATCCATGATGCCGTCATGCAGCGAGTTCGCGAGCTCGCGATTGCGGCGATCCATGCGCGGCTCGGAACGGAGGATGGTCCAGCCAGAGACCGCGCCCGGGCGAGACGCGTCCTGCGGCTTCCGGTGAACGACCTGCAAGTCGTGCGGCGTGCAGACGGGCGGGTTACGGTATCCGACCCCGCAGTGGACCAAGTCGCTGCGATCCTCGACAACGAAGTGGTGGAACCCAGCATCCGCGAGCTCTCCGTGTGGACGGTAGTGCCGCTGCGACCCTGACGTCAAAGAGCGACGGCCTCCTGGCGTGCCTCGTTCAGGGCCCGCCGGCCCTCGACAGCACAGAGACGATGACCGCACTGGCAAGAGGGCTAGAGTCTGAAATGGCCTCTGACTGAATTTCGAGAGCGGGCTTGTGTTTTCATAGGGTTAGCGAAAATGGCCTCTGACCGGTTTTCTAATTGCGGCTGAGGGGATGGTGCCAGCGGGAAGTGTCGCCGGTTTCGAAGCTGTCGATGAAGAGGGCCAGCTCGTTGCGCCAGCGTTCGACCGGCTGGAACGGGCCGGACCAGTTGGCGCCGGCCAGGTCGAGGTCGCCGTCGCCGTCGAAATCGGCGATCCGCATGCTGTGTGAGCCGGTCGTCGCCAGGACCTGTTTCATCCACGCCGTGCCGGCTCCGTTTGTGTTCCAGTGCACCGCCACCTCGTCGGGATCGCCGCCCTGGTGCATTTCGGCGGTGACGACGTCCAGATCGCCGTCGTGATCGAGATCGCCGAGGCTGATCGAGTGGACGACGCTCTCGGCGCTCGCCACGATCGTCCGCTCGGGCCACGCCGTGCGCGGATCGGCCGGGGCCCGGAACCAGGAGATCCGGTAGCTGCCGCCGGCCGCCTCCGAGGGTGAGAGGGCGATGTCGATCCGGCCATCACCGTCGATGTCGCCGACCGCAACGAACGTGGCCGCCCAGGTCCAGGCGGCCGTGAACTGCCGCGCCGTCCAGACGGCCGTCGGCGCGAGGCTTCCCGGATTCTCGAACCAGGTGTTGCCGGCCACGATGTCCGCATCGCCGTCGCGATCGAGGTCGGCCACCGCCAGCCCTTCACCCTCCGGGCAGCCCAGCGCGCGATGAGCCCAGCTGGTCGGACTGTCCTGCCGGTAGAGGTGCAGCGCATCGCCCGAACTGCCCTGGTTGCGCGCCACCAGGTCGAGATCGCCGTCGCCGTCGAAGTCGGCAACTTCGAGGTCGTGCAGCGTGCGCGCTTCGATCAGGTGCTCCTCCCAGCCCGGCGCCTCGTACCAGCGCAGCTCGCCGACCGCGACGACCACCAGGTCGGGCAGTTCGTCGCCGTCGACATCGGCCACCTCGAGGTCGGTCGAGAAGCTGTCGCCCAGCACGATCGGCACTCCCGGCCCGGCGGCGCTCTCGTAGAGGATCAGGTCTCCGTCGTGTCCGGCCACGAGCAGATCGGCGATCCCGTCGCCAGTCAGATCACCCGCCGACTTGCCCCACGGATCGCCGGGTCCATCGGCGTCGACGACGACCCGGGTGAACGGCACGTCCGCAAGCAGCGGAGCAGCGGCCCCGACGAGGCCGACGAGGCCGGCGAGGGCGAGAGGCGCGGGCAGGAGTCGCATCCGCACAGTCTGCCCCATCACCCCGCCCAACGGTGTGAGCGACTCCGCACCCCCGCGACCGCGCTCGCGCCGCCCCGGCCGGCGGCCCTGTAGACTCACGCCGCCACTTCCAAGGAGGCAGACATGGCATCCATTCTCGATCTCATCGGCTCCCAGCTCGACACCGGGACCATCGCCCGCCTCGGCGCCCAGGTTGGCGCCACGCCCCAGCAGGCGGCCACCGCAGTCGAGACGGCTCTGCCGGCGCTGCTCGGCGCGCTGCAGCGCAACGTCAGTTCTCCGCAGGGCGCGTCGTCGCTGCTCGGCGCGCTCGACCGCGACCACGACGGGTCGATCCTCGACGACGTCGCCGGTTTCTTCGGTCAGGGTCCGTCGCAGTCGAACCTGCGCAGCCTCGATCACATCTTCGGCGGCAAGCGGCCGACCGTCGAAGCTGCCGTGGCCAAGCGCAGCGGTCTCGACGGCGGACAGGTGATGAAGCTGCTCGCGATGCTCGCGCCGCTCGTACTTGGCGCCCTCGGCCGCGCCCGCCAGACCTCGGGTGGTCGATCCAGCTCCGGCGGCGGCCTCGGCGACCTGCTCGGCGGCGCCCTCGGCCAGATGCAGCAGCAGCAGCCAGGACTCGGTGGCCTGCTCGGTGGCCTGCTCGACGCCGACGGTGACGGGTCGATGCTCGACGACCTGCTCGAGAAGGGGTTCGGCGGCGGACCGAGCGGTGGCGGCACTGCTGCCGGAGGTGGTCTGGGCGGCGCGCTCGGCGGGCTGCTCGGCGGCCTGCTCGGCGGCAAGCGCTGACCCTGTCCGAACCGGACTACGCGCGTCGCGCCACCGCAGGCGTGGGGCGGGAGCGCTTTGCTAGGCTCCCCGCCCCATGCCGTCCGTGACCTTTCCTCTCGTCGACGAGCAGCTCGAGCTGCTGCGCCGCGGCTCGGTCGACCTCGTCTCCGAAGCCGACCTGCGGCGCAAGCTGGAGCGCTCGCGCTCCACCGGCAAGCCGCTGGCCGTCAAGGCGGGGTTCGATCCCTCCGCGCCCGACCTGCACCTGGGTCACACGGTGCTGCTGCGCAAGATGGCGCACTTCCAGCGCCTCGGCCACCGGGTGATCTTCCTGATCGGCGACTTCACCGGCATGATCGGCGACCCCACCGGGAAGAAATCCACCCGTCCGCAGCTGACCCGCGACGAGCTGCTCGCCAACGCCGAGACCTACGCTCGCCAGGTCTTCAAGATCCTCGACCGCGACTCCACGCTGGTCCGCTTCAACAGCGAGTGGCTCTCGGCCATGGGCGCCGAGGGGCTCATCCGCCTGGCCGGCAAGTGGACTCTCGCCCGCATGATGGAACGCGACGACTTCCGCACCCGCTGGCGCACCGAGCAGCCGATTTCGATCCACGAGCTGCTCTACCCGCTGGTGCAGGGCAAGGACTCGGTCGAGATGGCCCGCCGCCCCGACCTCGGCTGCGACGTCGAGCTCGGGGGTCACGACCAGATCTTCAACCTGCTGGTCGGCCGCGACCTGATGAAGGAAGAGGGGCTCGAGCCGCAGGTCTGCCTGACGGTGCCCCTGCTGGTCGGGCTCGACGGCCACGAGAAGATGTCGAAGTCGCTCGGCAACGCGATCGCGGTCGAGGATCCGCCGCGCGAGATCTACGGCCGCACG
Organism: uncultured Thermoanaerobaculia bacterium; assembly: GCA_964618415.1. Taxonomy (GTDB): domain Bacteria; phylum Acidobacteriota; class Thermoanaerobaculia; order Multivoradales; family JAGPDF01; genus JACTMI01. Next base: position 32,088 of record CAZUAT010000022.1, on the reverse strand, counting down.
ATGTCGATCCCGGACGCCCTGATGTGGGACTGGCTGCTCTTGCTGACGGATCTGGACGCGCCGGCGATCGAGCAGCGACGGCAGGCGGTTGCCGCCGGCCAGCTGCATCCGAAGGCGGTCAAGCAGGAGCTGGCTCGCATGCTGGTGACGCAGTTCCACGGCGCGGCGGCGGCTCCGGAGGCGGAGGCCGAGTTCGAGCGGATCTTCGCCGGCGACGGCGCCCCGGACGAGATTGCCGAGACGGCGGTCCCCGCCGGCATCCTGCTCGCCGACGCGATGGTTGCCGCAGGTCTGGTCGGCTCCAAGAAGGAAGCCGCCCGCATGGTCGACCAGGGCGCCGTGACCATCGACGGCGAACGCGCCGGCGACTCGCGCGTGCAACTCGCGGCCGCCGACGCGCCCCTCCTGGTCCGGGTCGGCAAGCGCCGCTTCGCCCGGCTGCGAATCGGTTGAGCCCGCCCGCCGGGGCGGCGCGATGCCTTCGGCGCCGGCGATAAGGTTGCCGGGCCGTTGCGGAATACCGGCTCAATGAGGAGGCCCATATGCGCAATCTCACCGCCCGCGATGTGATGAACCCCAACGTCATCGCCGTGCGCGACGACCAGACGGTCGCCGACCTGGCGGAGTTCCTGACCGACAACGAGATTTCCGGGGCTCCGGTGGAGGACGCCGACGGCCGACTGATCGGCGTCGTGTCACTCAACGATGTCGCGCGCGCGCTCGGCGGACACGACCAGGCGGTGATCGACCGGCCGCAGCCGGACTACTACGTGCGCGGCTGGGAAGATCGATTCAATCCCGAGGACGTCGCCGGCCTGCGGGTTGCCGAGTCCGCCCTCACGGTGGGCGAGATCATGACCCCGAAGATCTTCGCGGTCGAGGACGAGATGCCGATCTCGAAGGTGGCGAGCAAGATGATGCACGGGCACCTGCACCGCCTGCTGGTGACGCGGGATCGCAAGGTCGTCGGCATCGTCTCGACCACCGACCTGCTCGGGCTGCTGGTGGACGAAGACGACGGCTGAGGCCGTCGCAGCCAGGCGCTCGCGCCACGCGGGCGGCCACGGGTCCGGGCTACAATGACCGCACCATGAAGCCCCAGGTGTCCCCCCGCGGCCTGGCGATGCCGGCCTCTCCGATCCGCAAGCTGATGCCCCTCGCCGAGGAGGCGAAGCGCCGCGGCGTTCACGTCTATCACCTCAACATCGGCCAGCCGGACCTCGAGACCCCTGCCGCCCTGCGCGATCGCCTGGCCACGGCGGAGCGAGTCCTCGCCTACACGCCGTCGGGAGGCACGCCGGAGTACCTGGAAGCCCTCGTGGGCTACTACCGGGGTCAGGGAATCGAGGTCGAGACGGCAGACCTGATCGCCACCACGGGCGGCAGCGAGGCGCTCCTGTTCACCTTCTTCGCCACCACGTCGGAGGGCGACGAGGCGCTGGTCTGCGAGCCGTACTACACGAACTACAACTCGTTCGCCACCATGGCCGGGGTCCGGCTGGTGCCGCTGCGCACGCACGGAGAGAACGGCTTCCACCTGCCGCCGCGCGCCGAGTGGGAGAAGGCGCTGACGCCGCGCACCCGGCTGGTGCTGCTCTGCAATCCGAACAACCCGACGGGCACCGTCTACACGCGCGAGGAGATCGAGCAGGTCGCCACCTTCTGCCGTGACCACGGTCTGTTTCTGGTGGCCGACGAGGTCTATCGGGAGTTCGTCTACGACGGCGGCCACGCGGTCTCAGCGCTGACCCTGCCGGGTTTCGAGTCCGAAGTCATCGTCGTCGACAGCCTCTCCAAGCGCTACAGCGCCTGCGGAATCCGGCTCGGCGCGCTGGTGACCCGCAACCGCGAGGTCCACCAGGCGGCGCTGCGCATGGCTCAGGGACGGCTCTCGCCGCCAGGGCTGGCACAGCTGGCGGCGAGCGGCATTCCGGCGATCGGGCCCGACTACTTCCGCGGCGTCGTGGCGGAATACCAGCAGCGGCGCGACGTGCTGTTCGACGGGCTCACCAAGATCCCTGGAGTGTTCCTGCGCAAGCCCGAGGGGGCGTTCTACTTCGTCGCCCGCCTGCCGATCGACGACGCCGACGCGTTCGCCCGCTTCCTGCTGGCCGACTTCGCCCACGAGGGTGCCACCGTGATGGTCGCCCCGGCCGCCGGCTTCTACGCCACACCGGGCGCGGGCCGCGACGAGGTCCGCATCGCCTACGTCCTCAAGACCGCCGACCTGGAGCGTTCGGTCGACGTGTTCGCCGCCGGACTGGCCGCCTATCGCGCCGCGCACGGGCTCACGACGCCGGCGGCGACCCGGTCCGCGCCAGCGTTGTAAGCTCCCCTCGCTTCCGCCGGCCGGCACGCCCGGTCGGTTTTGCCATCCCACACCTGCAGAGGAGAAACACGACATGCGTACGCTCCGCTCCGCCGCCGTCGCCACGCTGCTCGCCGCGGCGACCCTGGCCCCGGCCGCTCTCGTTGCCCAGGACCTGCACCCGTCCCGGCGTCCCAGCCCGCTCGGTCTGGCCCGGATGCTCGACGGCGACGCCTACGTCAAGATCCACTACAGCCGCCCCTACAAGCGCGATCGCGACAACATCTTCGGCACCGCCGAGAGCAAGGCGCTGGTGCCGTTCGGCGAGCGCTGGCGGCTGGGCGCCAACGAGGCGACCGAGCTGACGACCACCCACGACCTGGTGTTCGGCGACCAGAAGCTGCCGGCCGGAACCTACTCGGTCTTCGCCACCCCGGGACCGGACAGCTGGAAGATCCACTTCAACACCCGCCTCGGCCTGTCCGGCACCGGCTTCTTCGACATGGCGACCGGCAAGTTCGAGGCGGTCGATCTCGACTCGTCCGACATCCTGGTCCTCGAGGCTCCGGTGACGATGCTCGACGAGAAGGACGAGGTCGACCAGTTCACGATCGCCATCAAGCGCGGCGACGCGGGCGCGGCGATCGAGATCTCCTGGATCCGCACCCGGGTGAGCGTCCCGTTCCGCGTCGGGCGCTGAATGCGGATCGCCCGGACACCCGCGCGGGCGGCCTGCGGCCTGCTGGCGCTCGCGCTCGCCGCCTGCAGCAGCGCGACCGGCAGCGAACCGAGTACCGCCCGCACCGAGACCCACATGGCCGCTCCTTCCGCGCAGCTGGTGGCCGGCAGTACGGCTGAGCTGGCCCTCGACCAGAGCGTCCGCCTCGCGGCTACCGGAATCCGGGCCCGCTTCGTGCGCGTGGTCGAGGACTCGCGCTGCCCGACCGGGGTCGACTGCGTCTGGGCCGGCCGCGCTGTCGTCGAGGTCGGACTGACCGCCGGCGACGGCACCGAGTCGCTGCGGACCGTCGATCTGTCACAGCCCGAGTCGCGGCGGGTCCGGCTGGAAGGGTCGCAGCTCACTCTGGTGATCACCCGGCTCGAGCCTTACCCGGAGTACCTCAAGCCGATCGCGGACCCCGACCGCCGGCTGCACCTGGACCTGGTCGGGCCCGAGTAACCACGAAAACCTTCGGCCCACCTCGACGTACTACCGGATGAAGGCTCGCGGATGGTCCGCGCCGCCTCCACTCCTGGGCACCGGGCGTTCGCTGAACGCCCGGTCTTTTTTTGTCTACGCCCCGACGCTCAGGCGATCAGCAGACCGGCCGCGATCGCGACCGCCTGCAGGGCAAAGCCGCCCGCGGCCAGGCTCCGAAAGCCGGGGGCACCGAGGCCCACGACGAGCGCCGTCTTGAACGCGGTGTTGCTCAGCATGCCGACCAGCAGCGCCCGCACCGCGGTGTCCGGGGTCAGCGTGCGGCCTACGAGCTCGCTCACCGAATAAGTCAGCGCGTCGAGGTCGGCCAGACCGAGCATGGCCGCGCCGCTGACCACTCCGCTCGCTCCGAACCGGTCGCTCACCCACCCGAGGATCGACAGTACGACGGCGAAAAGCACCGCCATCTGCATGGCCGCGCCGAGGCGCAGCGGATTGGACGGCAGCAGGCCCGAGGCCGCCGTGGAGGCATCGTCCCGCCGTCGCACGCTCACGACGACCGTCACGATCGTCACCAGCAGCAGCGGCGCCAGGCTCGCAACCAGAACGCCTGCGAGTGCCGGCGCGACAACCGCCGCGACCGTCAGGACACGGACGGGGAGGACCGCCGAGCCGGCGAGGACGCCCACCGCCAACGGACGGGCCAGCGCGGACTCACCGCGACTGGCGCGAGTGAAGTTGAGCGCCACCGCCGTTGAAGAGACGAGCCCGCCGAGCAGGCCGGCAATCGCGTAGCCGCGCCCCGGGCCGGCCACCCGGAGGGCGATGTAGCCGACGAACGACAGACCCGCGAACAGCAGCACCAGCGCCCACAGCTTGCGCGGCTCGAGCGTGCCCAGCGGCGTGACGAGCTGACTCGGCACCAGCGGCAGGACGACCAGTGCGAGCACCGCAAAACGCGCCCCGGCCTCCAGTTCGGCCGACTGGATGCGCTCGACGGCCGCGTGCATCCGCCCCTTCGCCACCAGGACGAGGGCCGTGGCCGCGAAGACGGCGCTGGCGATCGTCGGCTGCCCCAGTCCGGCGAGCGCCCCGGTACCGAGGACGATCACGCCGGCGACCTCAGTCGTGGCGTCGATCGTGCCGTGCCAGGCCGAGACCAGGTAGGCGATCACGACCAGCGCGGCGCCGGCGGCGAGGATCAGCAGCCCGAACCACGGCTCTCCACTGGCGGCCGCCGTCGCGGCCAGCCCGCCCAGCAGGCCGAGCAGGAGGAACGTGCGCACGCCGGCGAAGCGACTCTTGTCGGCCTCGCGGCGGGCCGACCATTCGCGCTCGACTCCGACCGCCAGGCCGCCGAGCGCGGCGACGGCCAGCCGCAGCAGCGCCTCACCCGGTTCCATCGAACGCCTCCGTCGGCCGCGCGCGATCCAAAGTCCACGAGGAAAGCAGAGCGACGCCGGCAGCCAGCCCGTTGAAGCCGACGTCCCGCAGGTCGTAGACCCGGTTGGGAAGGATCGCCTGGATCCCTTCGTCGAGCCAGCCGGCGCCGGTCGCCAGCAGCAATGCTCCGAGCGAGGGCGGTACCCCGGCACGACCGCCTCCGGCGGCCGCCCTCGCCACCAGGGCGGCGCGGAAACCCAGCGCCAGCGCTCCGTACTCGATCAGGTGGAGGCGCTCCTGGATGATGGTCATGCGCGACAGCAGGAGCAGGTAGACGGCGCCGACCAGCAGCAGCGCGAGCCACTCGCGCCGCGTCGCCCTGCGCCGCCGCATCACCGCGACCACGACGGCCGCGGTCGCGGCAAACAGGGCTGCCATCGAGAGGCGGAGCAGATTGCGCTCGCGCAGGAAGGTCATGACGAACTGCAGCGGATAGAGCGAGAGGTAGATCGCCACCAGGTAGACGAGCGACACGGTCCACCAGCGGCGCTCCTGCTTGCTGCGAGTCCAGCTCACAGCGTCAGCCTACCAGTCGATCTGCGGTGCGGCGCTGTGGCTCGAGCTCAGGCGGGCCCGCCGCCGCGCGACAGGAGGAGCTTGACGAGCTCGACCTGGCGGGTCGAGCCGATCCTCTCGTAGAGGTTGCGCAGACTCGCGCCGATTGCCGCCTGCGGCACGTCGAGAGCGGCGGCGATCGACGGGATGTCGCGGCCGTGGAGAAGCAGCGAGACGACCTGGGTCTCTTCGAAGCCGAGATGAAACCGCCGGGCGAGGACCGAGGCGGGATTCTCTTCGTCGCTGCGCGGGTCGAAGATGATCGCCACCGCGACCGCCTCGGGGTTGCCGTCGGCAAAACGAGGCGAGGCCACGACCAGCATCTCGAGCGGACCGACAGGCTCGCGGCGCGGCAGGAGGATCGCCTCCGTCACCGCCCCCCGACCTTCGAACCGCGCCGCGCGGGCGAGGATCTCGGTGAGCGTGCGCTGCGTGGTGGTCGAAGCCGCGCGGATCACGCCGCGGGCGACGGAGATCTCCTCCTGCTCGTCCAGTCGGCGGCGAGCCGCGGCGTTTGCCTGCAGCACACGGCCGGCCGGATCGAGAACCAGGACACCCGTCGGCAGTCGTTCGAGCAGGGTCGCCGTCCAGGTCTGGTGCCGCTGGCTGGCGACCAGCGCATCTGTCAGCCGCCAGGCGCGGGCCAGCAGCGGACTGAGCGTTTCGAGCAGCGTTTCATTCTCGCGGGTGAGCAGCGGCTGATCGAGCAGCAGCCGCAGCGAAGGGTCCGAAAGAGTGACCTCCCGGTGCACCGGCGGCGGAACGATCAGGCGCTCCTCGTCGTAGGCCAGCCGGCGACCGGCCAGCCGCCGCACGGCTGCCGGGTCCAGGTCGCTGGTCGCCAGGATCACCCGGCGGGCCGCCTCGGCCCGCAGCAGCATCACCCGCTCGCAGCCGATCTCCGAGGCGATGCGGGAGAGGGCCGGCGGCCAGTGCGACGGCTCGAGGACAGCATCGAACAGGTCGGCGGCGATCCGGGCGACGATGCCCTCCCCCGACCGTGCGACAAACCCCACCATGCCACCCACTGCTGCACCTTCCGCGCCAGCCCCACCCCCCGCTGGAAAACTCAGTCAGAGGCCATTTCCGCGGAAATTCGGTCAGAGGCCATTTTCGAGTGCCTGGTCACCCAAGCCCCGAACCGCCCGGTGTATGGGCCTGTGGCCCGACGCCGCTCCGCCACCCCAGAAATGGCCTCTGACGGAATTTCCCGGGGTGGCGGAAAAGGGCGCGGGGAGCGACAGAAAACGTCCACTCAGTCCATCTGTTTGCGCAGGACCGTGGGGATGTCGTAGTCGTCGACCGCCGACCAGTTGGGACCGAAGCCACCCGGATCTTCGCTCCGGTTGTTGGTGGCCACCATCCGCCGATAGAACGGGATCCGCTCCTTGGGCTCCGGCGCCGGCGGCTCGGGAGCCGGCGGGGTGACGTTCTGACCGCTGGTCGCGCCGGCCGGCGGCGTCGTATACCGCACCGCCCCAGCCGAGGTGACGACCGGGCGAGCGGCGCTTGCCGGCAGCGGCTCCTGCTGCTCGACCGCGTAGCGGAACCCGGTGGCGATCACGGTGACCTTCATCTCCTCGTCGAGCGTCTCGTCGAGGACCATGCCGGTGATGATGTTGGCGTCCAGGTCGACGGCGCTCTGGATGATGCGCGCCGCCTCGTCGACCTCGTGCAGCGTCAGGTCGCGTCCGCCGGAGATGTTGATCAGGACCCCCTTGGCCCCTTCGATCGAGGTCTCTTCGAGCAGCGGCGACGAGATCGCCCGCTGCGCCGCCTCCAGCGCCCGGTTCTCGCCCTTGGCGATGCCCGTGCCCATGAGCGCCATTCCCATCCCCGCCATGATCGCGCGCACGTCCGCGAAGTCCACGTTGACCTCGCCCGGGATGGTGATCAAGTCGGAGATGCCCTGCACCGCCTGGCGCAGAACATCGTCGGCAATGCGGAACGCTTCTGCCAGCGGCGTGCCCCGCTCGACGAAGCTGAGCAGCCGCTCGTTGGGGATCGTAATCAGGGTGTCGACCGAGTCGCGCAGTTCGGCGATCCCGCGCTCGGCCAGCTGCATCCGCCGCCGACCCTCGAAGCCGAACGGCTTGGTGACCACCGCCACCGTGAGGGCGCCGATCTCCGACGCCAGCGAGGCGAGGATCGGCAGCGCGCCCGTTCCCGTTCCGCCGCCCATACCGGCGGTCAGGAAGATCATGTCGGCCCCGTCCATCACCTCGAGAATGTGCTCGGTGTCCTCGAGCGCCGCCTTGCGACCGATGTCCGGATCCGCGCCGGCGCCGAGGCCGCGCGTGATCTGTTCGCCGAGCTGGAGCTTGTTGCCGGCCCGGCACTTGGCGAGCGCCTGCAGGTCGGTGTTGGCGCCGATGAACTCGATGCCGCGCAGGTTCGCGGCGATCATCCGGTTGACGGCGTTGCCACCTCCGCCTCCGACGCCGATCACCTTGATCTTGGCCGGAACCATGTCGGCCGCAGGCAGCACGGAGCTCTCGGCCTCGCGGTTCTTCGCGTCCTGCTCTTCGAAAAGGATCATGTCGTGTCTCCCTGACTCGTTGCGGTCGCCGTTCACAGCAGGTCCGAGAAGACGCTGCGTAGGCTGCCGACGAAGTTGCGTACCTTGAAGGCGCCGCGCCGGGTGGCGCGGGCCGAACCTGCCTCACCGGCTGCCGCCCAGCGCAGCAGGCCCGCAGCCGCGGACCAGCCTGGCGACACCAGCACGTCGACCAGCCCTCCCAGCCCGTGGGCGACGCCGTAGCGGGCGCTGGCCCCGAAGACCTGGCCGGCCAGTTCGAGCAGACCGTCGAGCTGCGCCCCACCGCCGGTCAGCACGACGCCGCCGCGCAGCTGGCCGTCCCAGCCCGAGCGCGTCAGCTCGTCGCGCACCAGATAGATCATCTCCTCGGCGCGTGGTTGCAGGATTTCGCAGATCTCTCGGCGCGGCACGACGCGCGCCGGGCCGCCGGCCACCGCCGGCACCGAGATTCCTTCCTCATCGGCCACCATCGACTGCAGGCAGCAGCCGTCCTTGACCTTGATCCGCTCCGCCTCGGCGTACGGTGTGCGCAGGACCATCGCGAGGTCGTTGGTGAAGTGACCGCCGCCGATCGGCAGCACGGCCGAGTGGCGAACCTCGCCGTCCTCGAAAAGCGCGTAGCCGCTGGTTCCCGAACCGACGTCGAGCAGCAGCACACCGAGGTCCTTCTCGTCCGGCGTGAGCACGCCCTCGGCGGTGGCGAGCGGCTCGAACACCATTTCGCTGACCTCGATGCCGGCACGGTTGACGCAGGTCAGCAGGGTGCGCGAGCGGGCCGTCTGGCCGGTGACCAGGTGGCACTGCACCTCCAGCCGGGCGCCCAGCATGCCGAGCGGATCCGAGATCCCGCCCTGCTCGTCGACCACGAACTCCTGCGGCACCGCATGCAGGATCTCGCGATCCGACGGCAGCGCCGCAGAGCGCGCGGCGTCGAGCACGCGGTCGATGTCGGCGCGTGAGATCTCACGATCCCGGCGTGCCACGGACACTTTGCCGCGCGCGTTCACGCAGCGCACGTCAGCGCCTCCGATGCCGACCGCGGCGCGCGAGATCTCGACGCCCGCCATCACCTCGGCCTCCTCGCTGGCCGCTTTGAGGGCTTCGACGGTAGCTTCGAGGTTGACGATGTTGCCGCGCCGCGTGCCGCGATTCGGCGCCTGTCCCCGACCGGCGATCTCGATGCCGCCACGGGCATCGCGACGACCGATCAGGACGGCCACCTTGGACGACCCGACGTCGATTCCAACCAGATAGTCTTCGGCTTTCGGCATTCTCAGGACCTCTCCAGGAAGGGTTGCAGAACGATGCGCCGCGGCGACCGAAGGTCGACGGCGAGGATGCCCGGGTAGCGCTGCCCGAGTTCGGACAGCAGCGCACGCAGGGCGGGTAGGCGAGTGGCGAGCGTGCCGCCGCGGACGAGCAGCGGGAACGGCAGCGCGCCGATGTAGAGCCGGAAATCTCCCTCTCCGAGGGCCTCGACCTCCGACAGCGAGGCGCCCCAGTCGGGGGCGACAGAAGCCAGTTCCTCCGCCACGGCGAGCGACGCGCTGAAGTCGTCGACGGCGCTCGAGCCGACCGAGACGAGCGGCAGGTCCGGGTCCCCCATCGCGGGATCGAACGGCGCGATGACCCGCCCGTCGCCATCGAGGAAGACCAGCTCGGATCCGTTGCGCAGCAGCGCGGCAGGACGACGCTCGACCAGCGACACCCGCAGCCGGTCGGGCAGCCGCTTCTCGAGCCGCACGGACTCCACCCACGGGTGCTCGAGCAGGCGCTGCTCGACGCTCGCCAGCGGCAGGCGAACCAGGTTCTCGCCGCTGTACGGCGCCAACGCGCGCTCGACCCATCGGGCGTCGATGGCGTCGCCGGTGCGGATCTCGACCGACGCGAGGGCGAAGCTCGAGGCGCCGAACACGAAGGCCACGGCCACTGCCGGCAGCCCGACCAGGCCGAGCGCCTGCAGGAACGGGCGACGCAGCGCCGCCCAGGCACTGCGCCGACGCACCCGCACGGTCGCCGACGGGCGCCGAAACGGCAGCACCCGGGCTTCGAGCGGTGAGGCGGATTCGCGTGCGCTCACGCGGCCTCCTCCGCCACCAGCTGCTGGCCGAGGCGATAGATGTCTCCGGCGCCGAGCGTCAGCAGGACATCGCCCGCGGACAGATCCGCCACCAGCTCGGGGACCTGCCGCCAGTCGGCGCGATAGTCGACCCGGCCGTGCCCGGCGGCGCGCGCCGCCTGCGCCACCAGCTCGCCGGAAACGCCCGGAATCGGTTGCTCACGGGACGGATAGACGTCCGTCACGATGACGTGGTCGGCGGCCAGCAGCACGCGCCCGAACTCCCCCGCCAGGTCGCGCGTGCGCGAGTAGAGATGCGGCTGGAAGACCGCGTGCAGGACGCGGCGCGGGTAGACCTGACGTGCCGCCGCCAGCGTTGCGGCCACCTCTGTCGGATGGTGGGCGTAGTCGTCCACGACCTCCGCGCCATGCCATGTGCCGAGTCGCTCGAAGCGTCGGTGCACGCCGGCAAACCCCGCCAGCGCCCGGGCGATGGCGGTGATCGGCACGTCGAGTGCCAGCCCTACCGCGATCGCCGCCAGCGCGTTGCGCACGTTGTGCAGCCCCGGCAGCGGGATGGTGAACTCGCCGAGCACGTCCGTCTCGCGTCGACGCAGCGCGAAGCGCGTGCCGGCCGGCGTGCTGACCAGATCGACAGCGGTCAGATCCCACGGACCGTCGAGCCCGTAGGTGACGATGCGGCGATCGACCAGCCGCGGCAGCAGCGCGCGCACGTTGGCGTCGTCGGCGCAGGCGATCACCTGTCCGAAGAACGGTACGCGCGCGGCGAAGGCAGCGAACGCCTCGTGGATCTCACCGAGATCCCGGTAGGTGTCGAGGTGGTCGACGTCGATGTTGGTGACCACCGCGAGAATCGGCGCCAGCGACAGGAAGCTGCGGTCGAACTCGTCGGCCTCCACGACCATGTAGTCACTGCGCCCCAGGCGCGCGCCGGTTCCGGAGACCCGCAGTCGGCCGCCGACGATCACCGTCGGGTCCAGACCCGCCTCGGTCAGGATCGCCCCGACGATCGACGTCGTGGTCGTCTTGCCGTGCGTGCCGGCGACCGCGATGCCGTACATCAGGCGCATCAGCTCGGCCAGCATCTCCGCCCGCCGCACCACGGTGATCCCGCGGCGCCGCGCCTCGATCACCTCCGGCGCGTCGCTGCCGATTGCCGAGGAGACGACGACCAGATCGACTCCGTCGAGGTGATCGGCGGAGTGGCCGGACTCGACCCGGATCCCCAGGCGGGCGAGCCGCTCGGTCGTCTCGCTGGCGGCACGGTCGCAGCCCGACACCACGACGTCGTACTGGGCGAGCACCTCGGCGATGCCGCTCATCCCGGCACCGCCGATGCCGACGAAATGCGCGTGGCGCAGACCGGCGAAGCGATGGAACATCATCATCGCGCCTCTCCGGTCAGCCGCTCCACTTCGTCGGCAATCGCCCCGGCGGCGTCCGGTCGCGCCAGCTCACGGGCTCGGCGCCCCATCTGCGCGAGCTGCCCGGGCTCTGCGAGCAACGTCGCCAGCCGCTCTCCCAGTGAAACCTCGTCGAGTCCGACCTCCTCGACCACGACCGCAGCGCCGGCCGCCTCGGCTCGCCGCGCATTGGCCACCTGATGGCCGCCGGCCAGCTGCAGCGGCATCAGGAGCGCCGGTCGGCCGGCGGCAGCCAGCTCCGCCAGGGTGATCGCTCCGGCGCGCGACAGCACCAGCGAGGCCATCGTGAGCGCCTCTCCGACGTCGTCGACGAACTGCACGACCCGCACTCGGTCGCGCATCTGGCCGCGCGCGCTCCACAGCGCCTCTGCCGCCTCGAGGTGGCGCGCCCCGCACTGGTGGAGCACCGTCAGTGCCGGCAGCCGTTCCATCGCATGGGCCACTGCGCCCGGCAGCAGCTCGTTGATCCGCTGCGACCCCTGACTGCCTCCCAGCACGAGCAGGCGAGGCGGCGCTTCGGAAGCAAGCGGCGGCACCGCGAACAGGTCGGCCCGCACCGGCACGCCGGTCACCACCGTCGGACAGGCGAGCCCGTGCCCGGTTTCCTCGTCGGCCACCGCAGCGACCTTGGCCACCCGCGACAGCCAGCGGTTGGCCATCCCGGCCTGCGCATTCGGCTCGACGAGCACCAGCGGGCGCCGGGCGAGGTAGCCGCCGAGCGCCGCGGGCACCGCCGCGTAGCCGCCCGTCACCACGACCGCGTCGATCTCCCGCCGCCGGACCAGCCGGCGCGCGGTGATCGCGGAGCGCAGGGCCAGGCCCAGCGCCGCGGCGCGCCGAACCGGACCGCGGCCGACCACGGGACGTGCTGCCAGCGCCTCGAACGGCACACCGTGGGCGGTCGCCAGGCGCTCCTCCATGCTGGCCGCGTTGCCGGCAAAACTCACGCGCCACCCCCGCCGCGACAGCTCGTCGCCCACCGCCAGAGCCGGGAAGACGTGCCCGCCCGAGCCGCCGCCCGCCAGCAGCACGTGGCCGGTATCGACGCGGAGCGCAGGTGCGAGTTCATCGTTCATCCGTGTTGGGAAACGTTGAGCAGGACGCCGCAGGCGACCAGCGAAACGACCATCGACGAGCCGCCAAACGAGAGGAACGGCAGCGGAATGCCCTTGGTCGGCACCAGTGCCAGGGCGACCGAGACGTTGAGAAAGGCCTGCAGTCCGATCAGGACCGCGAACCCCCAGGCCAGGTAGCGACCGAACGGGTCCGGAGCGCGCAGGCCGGCGCGCGCTCCGCGCCAGAGCACCGCCGCGAACAGCGCGAGGATCGCCAGCGAGCCGAGCATCCCGAACTCCTCGGCGACGATGGCGTAGATGAAGTCCGAGTGCGGATACGGCAGGAAGTAGAGCTTCTGAATGCTCTCGCCCGGCCCCAGCCCGAACAGGCCGCCGGAGCCGACGGCGATCAGCGACTGCAGCGCCTGAAAGCCCGATCCGAGCGGGTCCTTTTCCGGGTCGAGGAAGGCGAGCAGCCGCGCCCGCCGATACGGAACGGAGATCACCAGGAACCAGAGCAGCGGAGCCGCCACCGCCGCCCCGACCAGGAGGAACCGCCAGGCGAGGCCGGCCAGAAACAGCATCGTGCCGACGGTGGCCACGAGCAGCACCGCCGAGCCCAGATCCGGCTGCAGCACGATCAGGCCGGCCAGCAGTCCGGTCACCGCGGCGACCGGAAGCAGCAGCTCGCGCGAGTTGATGAGCTCGGCCTTGCGGTCCAGCTGCCAGGCCACGAAAGGCACCAGCGCCAGCTTGGCGAGCTCGGCCGGCTGAATCGACAGCGGCCCGAGCAGCAGCCAGCGGCGGGTGGCGTTGAGTTCCGGTCCGAAGAGAACCAGCACGAGCAGCACGGCCACTCCGGCGAGCAGGCTCCAGACGACCGGAGCGCTGCGCAGGCGGCGGTAGTCGACGTGCATGATGATCGCCATCGCCACGAACCCGATCACGGCAGCGACGATCTGCTTGACGAGAAAGATGTTGAACGGCCGCCCCTGGGTGCGGACCATCGGGGCGGAGGCCGAGTAGACCATCACCAGTCCGATCACCACGAGCAGCACCACGCAGGTGAACAGCACGCGGTCGAAGGCGAGCTTCTTAGCCATGCGCCGCCTCCGCTTCAGCCTGTGTGCCCAGCGCGGCTACGGCGCGCGCGAACTGCTCGCCGCGGTCCCGGAAGTCGCGGAACTGGTCGAAACTCGCGCAGGCCGGCGAGAGGACCACCACCTCGCCCGGGGCGGCGGCGGCGGACGCCGCAGCCACAGCCTGTCCGAGCGTCCCGCTCGGCACCGTCGGAACGATGTCCCCCAGCGCCTCGCCAAACTCCCCGGCCGATTCTCCGATCAGGTAGGCGCGCCGCACCTTGCGCGCGACGACGTCCCGCAGGACAGCGAGATCAGCGCCCTTGTTGCGGCCGCCGAGGATCGCGTGCACCGTGCCGTCCGCGAATCCTTCCAGCGACCGGGCCGTGGCGCCGACGTTGGTCCCCTTCGAGTCGTCGAAGTAGCGCACGCCGCCGCGATCAGCGACCAGTTCGAGCCGGTGCGGCAGGCCGCGGAAGCCCTGCAGCGCGGCGCGGATCGCGTCCCCCGCCGCACCGGCCGAGCGGGCGAGCAGGGCGGCAGCCATCGCATTCTCGAGATTGTGCGGCCCCGGCAGCGGCATGTCATCGACCGCGAACAGCTCCCGCGTGCCGTGCTCGCGGTCACGCTCGAGCACCCGTCCGTCCTCGCTCCAGCAGCCGTCGGCGACCGCCCCGGTCAACGAGAAGAATCGCCGCCGCGCAGCCAGCGGTGTCGCGGCAATGGCCGGATCGAGCGCGTTGAGCACCGCCACGTCGTCGGCCGTCTGGTTGCGGAAGATCCGCCGCTTCGCCTCCAGGTAGGCCGAGAGGCTGCCGTGGCGGTCCAGGTGGTCGGGAGAGAGGTTCAGCAGCGCGGCGGCCCGTGGGTGGAAGCGATGAATCGTCTCGAGCTGGAAGCTCGACAGCTCAACCACGAGAATGCGGTCGCCCGAGCCTTCCGCCACCGCAGCGAGCGGGACGCCGATGTTGCCGCACACTTCGACGCGGAAGCCGGCCGCCGCCAGCATGGCGCCGGTCATCGCGGTCGTCGTCGACTTGCCGTTGCTGCCGGTGATCGCGACCAGGGAAGCCGTCGTCCAGGCGGCGGCAAGCTCCACTTCGGCCAGTACGGGGACTGCGGCGCGCCGGGCGGCCGCGAGGAGCGGATGGTCAGAGGCCACGCCCGGGCTCACGATCACAGCGTCGTAGCCCGACGGCAGGGCCTCCGGCTCCGCCCCGACGTGCAGGTCGACGGCATCCAGCCCCGCGAGGTCGAGTTCCTCGGCCCTGCGCCGGTCACTGGCGCTGACCGCGGCGCCATGCGCCAGCAGCAAGCGGGCCGCTGCGGTGCCGGACAGGCCGAGCCCGACCACCCAGGCCCGGCGAATCCGGGTCGGATCGAAGTCGCTGGGCAGTTCGTGGGTCGGGGTCATCGCAGCTTCAGGGTCGAGATGGCGATCAACGCGAAGACGAACGAGAGGATCCAGAAGCGCACGATGATCTTCGGCTCCGCCCAGCCCGACAGTTCGAAGTGATGGTGCAAAGGCGCCATGCGGAAGATCCGCTTGCCGCGCAACTTGAACGAGCCGACCTGCAGGATGACCGACAACGCCTCGATCACGAACAGGCCGCCGACCAGCGCGAGCAGAATCTCCTGCTTGGCGATCACCGCAACGATGCCGATGCCTCCGCCGAGCGCCAGCGATCCGACGTCTCCCATGAAGACCTCGGCCGGATGGGAGTTGAACCAGAGGAATCCCATCGCCGCGCCGACCAGCGCGCCGCAGAAAACCGTCACCTCTCCCACGCCGGAGACGAACTCCACCTGGAGATAGGAGGCCACGACCCGGTTGCCGGCGACGTAGCAGAAGATCGCGTAGGTGCCGGCCGCCACGCCGGCGGCGCCGATGGCCAGTCCGTCGAGGCCATCGGTCAGATTCACGGCGTTCGACGAACCGACCAGCACGAAGACCACGAACGGCACGTACAGCAGTCCGAGATCGAGGACGAGGTCCTTGAAGAAAGGGAATGCCAGCGTCGGCGAGAACGCTCCGCCCGGCAGCGCCGGCAGCAGAGCGCCGCCGATCGCCGCCACCGCGACCTGGAGCAGGAACTTGGCGCGCGCCGACAGGCCCTGATTGCGCCGCCGCCGCACCTTGAGGTAGTCGTCGACGAAGCCGATGACTCCGAAGCCGGCCGTCACTCCGACCGCGATCCAGACGAAAGCGTTCGAGAGGTTCGACCACAGCAGCGTCGGCACGAGCCAGGCGAATAGGATCAGCAGGCCGCCCATGGTGGGCGTCCCGGCCTTCACCTGGTGGCTTTGCGGGCCGACCTCGCGGATGTTCTGGCCTACCGACAGGCGGCGCAGCAGCGCGATGAACCGCGGCCCGAAGACGAGCGCCAGCAGCATCGCCGTCACCACCGCCGCCGCGGTGCGGAAGCTGATGTAGCGCACCACGTTGAAGATCGCGAAGTCGTCGCGCAGCGGAAACAGGAGGTGGTAGAGCATCGCTCAGCCCGCTCCCCGCACTGCCGGGCGCTCGACCAGTGCCCGCTCGACCTCGTCGCGATCCGAGAACGGCAGCCGCTGGTCGCCGATGATCTGCTCACTCTCGTGGCCCTTGCCGGCCACGAGCACCGCCCAGTTTCCCTGCGCTGCGATCGCGAGGGCGCGCCGGATCGCCTCACGACGGTCCGGCACGACGCGGTAGCCGGAGTTGCCGGAGGCCCGCAACCCCTCCTCCACCATTGCGATGATCGCCTGCGGATCCTCGCTGCGCGGATTGTCGGAGGTCACGATCGGCAGTTCGGCCAGCGAACCCGCGACGCGTCCCATCAACGGCCGCTTCCCGGGGTCGCGGTCGCCGCCGCACCCGAACACGACGACGATCCGGCGTCCTGACAGCTCGCGCAGCGACCGGATGGCCGCCTCGAGCGCCGCGCTGGTGTGCGCGTAGTCGATCAGGACCGGGAAAGCCTGGCCCGCGCGTACCGGTTCCATGCGGCCCGGCAGCGGGCGGGTCGCCGCAAGACCGGCGGCGATTGCCGCCGGCGGCAGGTCGAGCGCCTCGCCCACCGCGACCGCGGCCAGCAGATTGTCCAGGTTGTAGCGGCCCAGCAAACCCGTGTGCACCGCCAGCCGCCCGCGCGGGGTGGCGAGCTCGCCGCGGATGCCCTCGGTGTCGAACTCGATGCGCACCGGCGCCACCTGTCCGCGCGCTCCGTAGGAGATCGCGCGGGGGAGCCGCTCGAGCAACCGGCGGCCGTGCGGATCGTCGGCCGACACGACGGCGCGGCCAGTCGGCTTGAGCTGTTCGAACAGCCGCGCCTTGGCGGCGAAGTAGTCCTCCAGATCGGCGTGGAAGTCGAGGTGATCGCGCGTCAGGTTGGTGAACACTCCGACGTCGAACGTGAGCCCTTCGACCCGCCCCTGGACCAGCGCGTGGGACGAAACCTCGATTGCCGCAGCGCCCGCGCCCAGCGCCTGCATGCGCGACAGGAGCCGATAGAGGTCGGAGGCCTCGGGCGTCGTCCGGTCGATCTGCCCCGCCTCGAGGCCGGGGAACCTGGCGCCCAGCGTGCCGATCCGTCCGCAGCGGATGCCTGCCGCGTCGAACATCGCCGCCACCAGTTCGACCACCGTCGACTTGCCGTTGGTGCCCGTCACGCCGACCAGGTGCAGCGCCCGGTCGGGATGCCCGTAGAGCATCGCGCCCAGCGCGGCGAGCAGCGCGCGCGGCGCCTCGGCGACGAGCCATGGCACCGTGGCGTCGACGCCGGCCGGCCGCTCCCGGTCGGCGATCACCGCCACGGCGCCGCGCGTGATCGCCGCCGCGGCGAAGGAGGAGCCGTCGCTGCGCGCCCCGCGCCAGGTGACGAACAGGTCTCCAGCGGTCACCTGCCGGGAGTCGTGTCGAACGCCGAAGACCTCGGGGTCCCGCCCGAGGTCTCCAGAGACGGCCGCCAGGCCGCTGACGAGCCGAGAGAGCTTCATCCCCCGGCTCCGGTGTCGAGTTCGCTGCGCGCCTCGACGAGCGCCCGACCGGGCGGCGGTCCGAGAGCGATTCGGAATGCGCTGCCCGGCGGCGGCGGCGGCGAGCCCGGTGGCAGTTGCTGGCCCACCACCACCCCCTTGCCGTCGAGCAGGGGGCGCACCTCGAGCGAGGCCAGCATCGCCACTGCTTCGCGAGCCGTGCGCCCCGACAGATCCGGGATCGTCCCGGGCGGCGGCTCGGTGACCCGTTCGGTCGGAATCGAGCCGTCGGCGATCGTCACCGGCGCCGTCGGCTGTGGACCCATGGGATCGACCGGCTCCGCCTCGAACGGCCACAGCTCCGGCCGCTCGCGCTGCGGCGGCACGTCGAGATAGAGCAGCGCCTTGCCCACCACGGCCGCGAAGACCGGGGCCGCGACCTCTCCGCCGTGGTACGAGCCGCGCGGGTCGTCGATCACCACCACCCCGGCCAGCACCGGACGATCGACCGGCGCGAACCCGGCGAAGCTGGCAATGAACTGGTCGGCCAGATAGCCGCGTCCCGGCACCGCCTTCTGTGCCGTCCCGGTCTTGCCGGCCACCGGGTAGCCGGCGATCGCCGCGCCCCGGCCGGTGCCGCCCTCGAGCGTCACGCTGGCCAGCAGGTCGCGCAGCACGGCGACCGTGCGCGCCGACACCGGCCGACCGCGGTGCACCGGCTCCGGGTGCGGAACGATCGCCTCCTCGCCGTCACCGATGCGCGCCACCACGTAAGGCTCGACGAGGTCGCCGCCATTGGCGACAGCGGCAAACGCCGTCGCCAGCTGCAACGGCGTCACCGAGATCCCCTGCCCGAACGAGATGTAGGCCTTGGCGAGCGACGGCCAGCGCTCGACCGGCATCAGCAGGCCCGGGTTCTCGCCCGGCAGATCGACGCCTGTCGCGCTGCCGAAGCCGAAGGCGCGGATGGTGTCGTAGAAGTCGCGATTGGAAACCCGCAGCGCCGTCTTGATCGTTCCGACGTTGGACGACTTGGCGATCACCTCGCGAAACGTGAGTCGTCCAAACGGCCGGTGGTCGGCGATCCGGACTCCTGCCAGCGTGATGCTGCCCATCTCACAGTCGAGGCTCTCGCCCGGCGAGATGAGCCCCTGCTCGAGCGCCGCCGCCGCGGTCACCAGCTTGAACGTCGAGCCCGGCTCGTAGGCGTCCAGGACCACGCGATTGCGCCGCGCCTCCTCGTCGACCTCCCGATAGCGGTTGGGGTCGAAACCCGGCCACGAAGCCATGGCAACGATCGCGCCGGTGTTGGGATCGAGCAGTACCAGGCTGCCGCTGCGGGCCCGGGCGCGGCGCACGGCCGCGGCGAGCTCCTGCTCGGCGATCGC
Organism: uncultured Thermoanaerobaculia bacterium; assembly: GCA_964618415.1. Classification (GTDB taxonomy): domain Bacteria; phylum Acidobacteriota; class Thermoanaerobaculia; order Multivoradales; family JAGPDF01; genus JACTMI01. Next base: position 13,101 of record CAZUAT010000022.1, on the reverse strand, counting down.
CTGGATCGCCGCATCCAGCGTCAGGTGCAGATCGCGACCCGCGACGGGAGCAGCCGACGGCAGCCCGGGCGGCATCGCCATGCCGCGCCGCGCGTCGCGCAGCACCGTGCGCCGTCCCGGCTTTCCCGCGACCGACCGGTCGAACCGCGCCTCGAGCCCGCCCAGACCCTGGTTGTCGGTGCCGACGTAGCCGAGCACGTGCGCTGCGGTCTCGCGCAGCGGGTAGTAGCGCCGCGACTCCTCGAGAAAGTAGACACCAGGGAGATCGAGCGCCTTGACGGCGCGCGCCACCGGGGGATCGAGCTTGCGTTCGATCCAGACGAACTCGCGATCCATCGACAGCTGGCGCGTCAGGCGTTCGCGATCGAGGCCGAGTGTGCGCGCCAGCAGATCGACAGTCGCCGCCAGGTCCCCGATCTCGCGCGGCACCGCGAACGCGGATTCGACCTCGACCGAAACCGCCATCTCGCGGCCGCGCGCGTCGTAGATGGTGCCGCGCGGCGGGTCGAGTTCGATGACGCGCTGCTGCTGGCGTTCGGCGCGACGCTCGAACTCGGCGTGGCGGACGACCTGCAGGCTCCACAGCCGGCCGGCGATCAACACGCCCCAGAGCGTGAAGCCGATCAGCACCAGCACCAGGCGCGACCTCATCGGCCGGTCTCCGCGAGGAAGATCACCTGGTCGACCGTCGGCTCGGTGAGCCCGAGCTCCTCGTGGGCGCGCGCCGACAGTCGCTCCGGGCTGGTCAGGTACGACGACTCGAGGCGCAGCTGACGCTCCACCTGAGCCAGCGCGTGACTCTGGCGCTCGAGCGCCTCGATGCGGTAGGCCACGCGCAGCGTCTCGAGCTGCAGCCAGGTGTAACCGGCCAGCCCGAGCCCGAGCGGCAGCACCGCGGCGACGACCCGCACCAGGTCGCGCAGCCGGCGCCGATCGCGCTCGCGCACCAGGTACGCGTTGACGACCGGTCGGCGGACAGAGTAAGCCGAGGGCAAGGCTTCACAGCCTCCGGGCGACTCGCAGCCGGGCGGAACGCGAGCGCGGATTGGCCTCGACCTCCGCAGCGTCCGGGCGCACCGGCTTGCGCGTGAGCACCTCCAGGATGCGGGTCTCCGACAGCGTCCGGCCGGTGACCGGGTCGACCTGTCCGCGCGCCAGGTCGCGGAACCGGTTCTTCACCTCCCGGTCCTCGAGGCTGTGGTACGAGATCACCACCAGCCTGCCGTCCTGGTCGAGCATCCGGACCGCCTGGTCGAGCAGCTCCGAGAGCTGGTCGAGCTCTTCGTTGACCGCGATGCGCAGCGCCTGGAAGACGCGGGTGGCCGGGTCGATCCGCTCCTCTCCGCGCATGGGGCGGCGTGCTGCCCGCACGACCTCGGCCAGATCAGCGGTGCTCTCGAGCGGCGACTCGGCCCGTGCCGTGACGATGGCGCGTGCCACGCGGCGGGCCTGAGGCTCCTCGCCGTACTGCCGGAAGATGTCGGTCAATTCGGCCTCCGAGAGTGTCGAAACGAGATCGGCGGCGGTGTGTCCGTCGCCACCCATACGCATGTCGAGCGGGCCGGCGCGGCGAAACGAGAAGCCGCGCTCCGCGGTGTCGAGCTGCAACGAGGAGACGCCCAGGTCGGCCAGGATGCCGGCGAAAGGCGCGCGGTGGCCGACCCGCTCCTCGAGCCCGGCGAAATCCGACCGGACCAGCTCGACTCGGCTCCCGAAACGCGCCAGGCGCTGCGCGGCGAGACCGAGTGCCTGCGGATCGCGGTCGGTGCCGACCAGCTGCGCGTGCGGCGCTGCGTCGAGCAGCGCTTCGGCGTGCCCGCCCAACCCGAGAGTTGCATCGAGGTAGACGCCGCCGCGGCCCGGGTCGAGCCAGGCGAGAGTTTCGGCGAGCAGGACCGGGACGTGGAGCGCATCCAAGGGGTCTCCGTCCTAGATCCCGCGCTCGGCGAGGGCCTGAAAGTCGTCGTCCGTGAACGGCTGGTCCGCGAGTCGCTTCTCGAACCGCTCCCGGTTCCAGATCTCGAGATGGTCGAGCTGTGCCGAAACGATCACTTCGCCCGCCATGCCGGCGCGTTCGCGCAGCAGCGGCTGAATCAGCAGGCGACCCTGGCCGTCGAGGCGAAGCTGGGCGCCGAAGTAGCTGACCCGCTCGAGGAACCGCTGGCGCACCGGATCGGTCGCGGGCAGCGTCGAAAGCTTGGCCTCGATCTCTTCCCAGACGGAGAGCGGATAGACGAGCGCCTTCTCTCCCGTCACCGAGGTGACGAAAAAGTCAGGGCCCCACCGCTCCTCGAGGGCGCGACGGAAATCCGTCGGGACCTTGAGTCGGCCCTTGTCGTCGATGGTCGCAAGTGTGCTTCCGCGCAGCATTCTGGTTGTCCCGAAAAGCCCCGGGTCGAATGGCGCGAGTGTAGACGCTCAGCCCACTTTTGTCCATTTTTTTCCACCACTTTGCTCAGCCAGATCGCATCGTGGCACGCAACCGGCGGAACTGCGGCGGTAATACCTGAATCGGGCGCTGTCAGTCGGCGTCGGGCGAGGTCGCGGCCGGAGGTGCCGGCTCGACCGGCGAGCCGTCGCTCGACGGCTCGGAGATCGGTGCCGGATCGCTCATCGTCGCGTCGGCCGGTGTTTCGGCGGAGGCGTCCGGCGGCGGCGCCGCTGCGGGGGCGGCGGCCGGCGCTACCGCGCCGCGCAGCAGCGTGAAGAGCGGGTCGGCCTCTCCCACGACCGCCGACCGGTAGCCGATCGCATCGGCGGGCAGATCCTCGACGATCCAGGCGAGCGCCGCCTGGCGTTCGAGGAACTCCGCGACCATCCGCTCGTAACGCCCCTGCGAGAGTTCGGCGACGATCTGTTCGCGAACTTCGGCCAGCGGCCGCACCGCCGAGGGGCGGAACTCGGCCACCCGCAGCACGTGGAGACCGCCACGGCCGGCGATCGGCGCGCTCACGCCTCCGGCCTCGAGCTGCGCCACCTCGCGGTCCAGTTCCGGCGCCAGCGTGCCCCCCTCGACCCACCCGAGGTCGACCGCCGACACGGCGCCCGCGGGCGGCGCGGCCGCCTCGAGCGCTTCGGTCGCGGTGGCTCCGGCCGACATGCGCGCCGCCAGGTCGGCCGCAAGCGCGGCGCGGCCGGCCGCGTCGAGCGGCCCGTCCTCGCGGACGACCAGATCTTCGACGCGCCGCTGTTCGGGCGTCGTGAACTCGGCCTGGTGGCTGCGCCAGTGGCGAACCACCTCGTCGTCCTCGACCTTGACCTTGCTCTGGACCTCCATCTCCATGACGCGGTTGAACAGAATCGAGCGCGTCATGCGGGCGCGGAAGCTCTCCACCGAGAAACCGTTGTCGACCAGAGCCTTGTGAAAGGCCGCGTCGTCCTCGATGCCGAAGCTGCGCTTGGCGTTGTCGATCGCGCGGTCGATCTCGGCCGGGCTCGCCTCCAGGTGCAGCTGGCGCGCGCGTGAGAGCACGAGCAGCTCCTCGAAGATCTCCTTCATCGTCGCGCGCCCGGCCTCCTCGGTCAGCTTCCGCCGCTCGTCGAGCGAGATCCCGTCGACAGCAGCGATCTGCTCGATCCGATCGGCCTTGCGGTGTTCCCAGTCCGCGAGCGTGGCGATCTGATCGTCGACCCGCAGCACGATCCGGTTGACCAGCTCCGAGTCGATGGCCTGGGCGGCCAGCGGTCCGGGGGCGACGAGCAGCGCGGCGAGGAGCGCGCGGCGGAGGATCGAATCAGCGCTTGTTCTGGTTGTCATAGGGCCTCGAGATGGGAAAGGCGCCCTGGTAGGCGAACGGCAGACTGCGGTCGAACACCTCGACAGCATAGCGGCTTCGTGCCTCCTTCACGAGGCGCGCCAGCGCGGCGTCGGCGCGTTCGGCCCGCAGGCGCGTCATCGCTTCCTGGCGCACCTCGAGCGGGGACGGCTCGGCGGCCGGCAACCGCCGCAGAATCCGGAACAGGTGGAAGCCATAGTCGACAGCGATCACCTCCGACACCCCGCCCTCGGGCAGTTCGAAGATCAGATCGGCGAGTGCCACCGGCAGATCCTCGCGTGCGAAGACCCCGTGCTGGCCGCCGCTGCCGGCCTGCGGATCCTCCGAGATGCGGCGCGCCACCTCCGCGAAGTCGGCGCCGGCCAGCACGTCGCGCCGGGCCCGTTCTGCCTCGGCGCGGTCGGTCGTCAGGATCTGCATCAGCTCGACCCGCTCGGGCTGCCGCAGCTCGGCGCGATGGGCCTCGTACCAGGTGGCGATTTCGGACTCGCTGGGAGTGCCGACATCCTCGGTGCCGAGCAGTGCGTCGGCCGCCTCGGCCGTACCGGCTCCGGGGCGCACCAGGCCCCGGTCGACGGCCAGCCGCTGCAGCAGCGATTCGGTCACGAACTGGTCGAACAGCTGCGACAGCGCCTCGCTGGTCAGCGACTCCTCGCGCGCCGCCAGGGCCCGATCGAGATAGCCGTCGAAGTCGCCCAGCCGCAGGTCGCTGCCTCCCAGGCGGGCGACCACTCCCGGCCCTGGCGGCTCCGGCTCGCGCCCACAGCCCGTGCCGAGCGCCGCGGCCACCAACAGTGCCGCCGAGAGGCACGAGTGTCCCCGCCGGCTCATGCTGCGAACTCCGCCAGCACCGAGCGAGCCGTTTCGATCACCGATTCGCCGCGCGGCAACTCCAGGGTCAGCACGCCGGAGGGTGAGAAGCTCGCTCCCGGACGCGACGAAACGAGGCGGATGAGTCGGTCCACATCGACGCGCGCGTCGCGTCGCAGGCGCACGGTCAGCTTGCCCGCCGCGGCGCTGACCGACTGCACGCGCAGCGCCTCGGCCTCGCGCTTGAGGGCCGCCACGTCGAGCAGCGCGAGCACCGCCTTCGGCGGACGACCGAATCGATCGGTGAGTTCGGCGAGCAGCTCCTCGCGCGACGTCTCAGCGGCGGCGAGCTTGCGATAGACCTCCATCCGCAGGCTCTCGTCGGAAATGTACTCGCGAGGGATCGACATCGGCACCGGCAGGTCGAGCGTCGCCGACGGCCCCTCCTCCACCGCCTCGCCGCGGAGCTCCCGCACCGTCTCCTCGAGCATGCGCAAGTAGGTCTCGATCCCCAGTTCAGCGATGTGGCCACTCTGCTCGGCACCCAGCAGGTTGCCGGCGCCGCGAATCTCGAGATCGCGCGCGGCGATGCGGAAGCCCGCACCCAGCTCGGTGAACTCCCGCAACGCCTCGAGCCGCAGGCGGGCGTCCTCGGACAGCGCGCGGTCGGACGGCACCAGGAGATAGCAGTACCCCAGTTCGTGACTGCGGCCGACGCGGCCGCGCAACTGATAGAGCTGAGCGAGCCCGAAGCGGTCGGCGCGGTGCACCAGCATCGTGTTCACGCTCGGGATGTCGATTCCGTTCTCGATGATCGTCGTCGCCAGCAGCAGATCGTACTCGCGTGCCGTGAAGGCGTGCATCCGTCGCCACAGCTCCCGCTCGTCGAGCTGTCCGTGGCCGACGATCACCCGCAGCTCCGGCATCATCTCGCGCAGGTGCGCCGCAACTTCGTCGATCGACTCGACGCGGTTGTAGACGTAGTAGACCTGTCCGCCGCGGCGCAGCTCGAACTCGATCGCTTCACGCACCAGCTCGTCGGAGTACGGGAGCACGGCGGTCTCGACCGCCATGCGGTCCTTCGGCGGCGTCTCGATGACGACCATGTCGCGCAGGCCTCCCAGCGACAGCTGCAGCGTGCGCGGCAGCGGAGTCGCGGACATCGACAGCACGTGCACGTCCTTGCGCATCTGCTTGAGGCGCTCTTTCTGCGCGACGCCGAACCGCTGCTCCTCGTCGACTACCACCAGGCCGAGGCGCGCGAAGCTGATGTCCTGCGACAGCACGCGGTGGGTTCCGATGACGATGTCGACCTTGCCGGCGGCGATGCGCTCGCGCAGATCGGCCAGGTCGCGGCCGGTGCGCAGCCTCGAGATCCGCTCGATGGTGACCCCGAAGCCGTCGAACCGTTTCTGAAACGTCTCGAGGTGCTGGTCGGCCAGGACGGTGGTCGGCGCGAGGACCACTACCTGGTAGCCGCTGTCGACTGCCCGGAAGGCGGCGCGCATCGCCACCTCCGTCTTGCCGAACCCGACGTCCCCGCACAGCAGCCGGTCCATCGGACGGGACTGCGCGAGGTCGGCATAGATGGTCGCGATGGCATCGCGCTGGTCGGGCGTCTCGTCATAGGGAAACGCAGCGGCGAACTGTCGTTCGAGATCCGTGTCGCCGGCCAGGATCGGCGCCCGCGCCAGCTGCCGCTCGGCGTACAGCTTGAGCAGCTCGTCGGCCATCTCGCGCATCGCCTTGCGAACTTTCGCCCGGGTGCGGTTCCAGGACGAGCCGCCGAGCTGGTCGAGGCGCGGCGCCAGCCCCTCGAGACCGCTGTACTTCTGGACCAGATGCAGTCGATCGATCGGCACCAGCAGCCGCTTGCCCGATGCGTACGCGATCTCCAGCACCTCGTTGTCGACCGGCGCGGCTGGCGCACTGGTTCGCAGGGTGGGCGGCAGGTGCTCCTCGCTGCCGCCGCCCGAGACCTGGCGCAGTCCGAGGAATTGGCCGATCCCGTGATCGCTGTGGACGACGAAGTCGCCGACCCGCAGATCGCGCAGACCGGCGACGAACGGCGCCATTCGGTTGCGGGCTCGGCGGGCATCGGTGACCGAGGGGCGGGCGAGCAGCTGCGGTTCGCCGTAGACCGTCAGCTGCGCCGCCGGCAGACGAAAGCCTCGCTCGAGCTCCCCCGCCACCAGCTCGATGCCCGACCGGCCGACGGCGATGCCGCGACTCTCGAACAGCTCGCCGAGCGGCGCGAATCGTTCGCGCGGGGCAACCACGAGCACGCGGTCACCTCGCCGCTGCGCCCCCTGGACGTCGGCCGCCAGGCGAGGCAGCTGACCGTGGAAGACGTCGGTGGTGGCGGCGCCGAAGTCGATCGCTCCCGGCGCGCCGAGCGGCTCGAAGGTCAGCCGCGCCGCACCGACCAGCGCGTGCACCGCGGTCGCCGGCTGCTCGAGCAGCTCCGGTTCGACAGCGAAGCGCCCATGCTCGCGGCGCGCGCGGTACTCGTCCGCCAGGCGCTCGGCGTGGCGTTCGATCTCCGTGGCCACGGCGGCGGGGTCGTAGACGGTGACCATCGGATCGCCGAGCGCCTCGGCGAGCGTCCAGGTCCGCGGCGCGGCCAGCGGCAGGAAGTTCTCCCAGCCGGCAAACCCGTGGCCGCCGGCAAGCGCCGCCAGATGCTCGCGCGTCTCCAGTTCGGGCTCGTCGCCGGCCAGCGCGCCGAGCAGCTCTCCGAGCCGTCGTGCCGCCTCCGGTCCGGCCGCGAACAGCTCCAGCGGCCGCACCAGCACGCTCTCGATCTCCGCCTCCGAGCGCTGCGAACCGGCATCGAACAGCCGCAGGCTCTCGATCTCGGCGTCGAACAGGTCGAGGCGGACCGGCTCCTCCTCACCGGGCGGCCAGAGGTCGAACACGCCGCCGCGCACCGCGAACTCGCCCACCTCGGCAACCAGGTCGACGCGGCGAAAGCCGAGACCGGTGAGGCGACGCGCCAGGTCGTCGATCTCGACTCGCTGGCCGCGTGTCAGTTCGATCCGTTCCAGAACGGCCGGGTCGGGAAGGCGCCGGAACAGCGCCCGCGGAGTCACCACCACGGCGGCCAGCTCGCCGGCGCGCGCCCGCTCGAGCGCCATGAGCTCGGCGACGCGCACCGACAGCGATGCGTCGACCTGCTGATACGGCGACAGCGAGGGCGCCGGAAAGGGCAGCGCGGCAACCTCGCCGCGCACCAGGCGGAGCATCTCGAGCCAGGCCCGCGCGGCGGCTTCGTGCGGCACCACCACCAGCAGCGGCCGACCGGCACCGCGCTCCGCCTCGGTCAGCCGGTCGGCGACCCACGCGGCGGCGGGAACCGGAAGGCGTGTCGCTACGGCGGTGCCGCGCGCCAAGGCCTCCGCGAGCGCCCGCCCCGGCCCGCTCGCCACCAGCCCCCGGCCCAGTTCCCCCCAGATCGCCTCGCCCGCCATCCGACCCATCCTATTTCCCTCATCCCCGGGGCTGGGCTGTGCTAGCTTGGCGGGCGATCTGGCCGCGGGGGCGCGGCCTTGCTGCAGGCGGAGGGATCATGACCGGGTTCGTCGGGGCACTGACCGTCTTCGTTCTCGCGATTTTCGTCGGCTTCGAGATCATCACCAAGGTTCCGCCGACGCTTCACACGCCGCTGATGTCGGGCTCGAACGCCCTGTCGGGGATCACGCTCATCGGCGCGCTGGTCCTGGCCGGACAGCCTGACGCACCGGCACTCGCCCACCAACTGGCAGGTGTGGCCGTCGCCTTGGCGACGATCAACGTCGTGGGCGGCTTCCTGGTCACCCACCGCATGCTCGGCATGTTCCGCAAGAAGGACTGACGAGCCGCCATGAACGCCCAGGCCCTGCGCGATCTCGCCTACCTGCTGGCCGCGGTCCTCTTCATCCTCGACCTCAAGCTGCTCGCCCACCCGCGCACGGCAGTGCGCGGCAACTTTCTCGGCGTGATCGGCATGGCGATCGCCATCGGCGCCACCGTGCTCGGCCAGCCGATGACCTGGAAGTACGTGGTCATCGGAGCTCTGGTCGGAGCGACTGTGGGATGCGTGATGGCGCTCAAGGTCCGGATGACCGCCATGCCGGAGATGGTCGGCATCCTCAACGGCTTCGGCGGCGGCGCCTCGGTGCTGGTCGCCGCGTCGGCGCTGATCGCCATCTACCGGACGATCGCCACGGCCGCGCCGATGGGCCTGCAGGAGCGCATCGCCACGTCGGCGTCGGCAGTCATCGGTTCGGTCACGTTCTTCGGCAGCTACGTCGCTTTCGGCAAGCTGGCCGAGTTCCTCGCCGTCAAGTGGAAGCTCAAGCCGTGGCAGGCGACCACGAAGTACGGCTTCGCGCTGCTGACCGCGGGCGCGGGTGTGCTCGCCGCGCTGCCGGTGTTCAGCGATGCCGGCGCGACCGGTCGCGATCGGCTCCTCGCCGCCGCCACGGCCGCCTCGTTCGTCATCGCTGGCGCGCTGCTGCTGCTCCGCAAGGACCGCTTCCCGGGCATGAACGCGGTCAAGTGGATCGCCGCGCTGGCTGCCGTCGCGCTGAGCGCCTGGCTGGTGGTCGAACCGGCCAACCTCGGCCTCTACTGGCTGCTGGTCGGCGTCTCGGCCATTCTCGGTGTACTGCTGACGATCTCGATCGGCGGCGCCGACATGCCGGTGGCCATCGCGCTGCTCAACTCCTACTCGGGCATCGCCGGCGCGGCCACCGGCTTCGTCATCAACAACTCGGTGCTGATCGTCTCGGGCGCACTGGTGGGGGCGTCGGGACTCATCCTCACCCAGATCATGTGCAAGGCGATGAACCGGTCGATGGTCAACGTCCTGTTCGGATCGCTCGGGCCAACCTCCGATACCCCGTCGGCCGACGAGACCTACAAGACCGTCAAGTCGACCTCGGCCGACGAGATCGCGATGCTGCTCGACGGCGTCCGGCGCGTGGTCATCGTCCCAGGCTACGGGATGGCGGTCGCGCAGGCGCAGCACACGGTCCGACAGTTCGCCAGTCTGCTCGAGGAGCGGGGGGCGGTCGTCGAGTACGCGATCCATCCCGTCGCGGGCCGTATGCCGGGCCACATGAACGTGCTGCTCGCCGAGGCCAACGTCCCGTACGAGAAACTGCGCGAGATGGACGACATCAACGGCGAGATGGACCAGATCGACGTGGCGATCGTGATCGGCGCCAACGACGTGGTCAATCCAGTCGCCGAGACCGACCCGAAGAGCGCCATCGCCGGCATGCCGATCATTCAGGCCCACAAGGCGCGGACCGTGGTGGTCGTCAAGCGCAGCCTGTCGCCCGGCTTCGCCGGCATCCCCAACCCGCTCTTTGCCGCCGAGAACTGCCTCATGTACTTCGCCGACGGCAAGAAAGCCGTCCAGGACCTGATCACCGCCGTCAAAGACGCCTGACCCGAAAATTCGGTCAGAGGCCATTTCCTCCCCCGCCTCACCCGGGAAATTCAGTCAGAGGCCATTTTCTGACCGCCTGAGGCGGACGCATCTGCGCCCCTGGGCATCTGGCCGAGGTCAGATTTCGCGGGGCGTCCCGGACCTCGCGGGACCATCGGGACTCCGAATCGCTGCTCGAGATCGGCTCGGAATTCGGGGCCCCCGATTGCCGCCCCTGCCCGCGTGCAGCGACGAATCTCCTGCAGCTCCGCCTCCGTCTCATCGGAGTCAAAGTTGCGGGCGATGTCGGCGAGCCAATCGGGCGCGCCTGATGCCGCTATGAGCGGACACGTCCGGCGCCTCAGGTGAACCCCGGCGCTCGACCATGGCCAGTCGACGGCGGGCTCCGCGAGCCGCGCTCGCACGGGGTTCGCGAGCACATAGCGCACAGCTGCAGGCAACCGGCAAGGCTCGATGGGCGCCGAGTAGAAGCGCTGCTGCCAGACGTGCCCGCTCCATGTTCGCCTGCGATTCACCTCCACGGCGTATCGCGAATGCGTCCACTGCAGCGCGCGCGACAACGATTCGGGCTGCGATGGAAGAGCGATCAGGTGGACGTGATTGGGCATGAGGCAATAGGCCCAGATCCGCAGGCCGAACCGCCGGGCGCCCTCGGCAAGCAACCCCACGTAGCGGTCGTAGTCCTCGGCTGCCCAGAACGTCGTCATCCGGCGGACGCCGCGCTGGGTCACATGGTGGGGTAGATCGGGAACAATTACTCTGCGGGAATGGCTCATGCAGGTAGAAGACGCCGAAACCCGGTGACGCCTTGTACTTAGCTCGCCCCGGCCGGCCCGCCGTCCCGGCGATCAGCCGGCGGAAATGGCCTCTGACCGAATTTTCGCGGGAGGCGGATCGGGGAAATGGCCTCTGACCGAATTTTCGTAGGCTGGGGGGGTGAGTGGGGGCGAGGCGGGGCAGGAGCTGCTGGTCCGGTTGGGGCGGGCGCTGCACGAGGCCGGGCTGCCGGCGCCGCAGCTGGAGGGGACGCTGGGGCGCGTGGCGACGCAACTCGGCGTGCCGGCCCAGTTCTTCTCGACCCCGACCTCGCTCATGTTCGGCTTCGGCACCGGCCTCGGGCAGCGAATGCACCTGGAGCGGGTCGCCCCGGCCGGTGTCGATCTCGGACGGCTGACGGAGCTCGAGGGGATCGCCGACGCGGTCGCCAGCGGCGAACTGGCCGTCGACGCCGCCCACGTCGCGCTCGACGCCGAGAGTCGGCGCGACCCGCTCTACCCGCCCTGGACCCGGCTGCCGGCGTGGGCGGTCTCCTCGGCCACCTCGGCGGTTTTCCTCGGCGGCGGCGGAGCGGAGATCGCCGTCGCCGCGGTCATCGGCCTCGGGGTCGGCCTGTTGTCGCTCGCCGCCAGCGACCTGGGTCGGCGCGAGCATCCGGGGCAGCTTTTCGAGCCGCTCGCCGCGCTGCTGGCGGCGCTGGTCGCCGGCATCGCCTCCCACGTCTGGATGCCGCACTCGGTCTACATCGCCACCCTGGCCGGGCTGATCTACCTGATCCCCGGCTTTCGCCTGACGATCGCGATGATCGAGCTGGCGACCCAGCACCTCTCCTCCGGAGTCGCCCGCTTCTCCGGCGCGCTGGTCGTCTTCCTGACCATCACCTTCGGCACCGCCCTCGGCTCCCGCCTCGCGGAGCTGGCCGTCGGCGCGCCGCTTGCCGTGCCACCGACTCCGACTCCGCCCTGGGTCGATCTGCTGGCGCTGCTCGTCGCGCCGATCGCCCTCGCGATCCTGTTCCGCGCCCCGCTGCGGGCGGCGCCGGCGATCGTCGCGGTCGGCTTCCTCGGCTATCAGGGCGGCCGCCTCGGCTCGGAGTGGATCTCCCCGGAGGTCGGTATGTTCGTCGGCGCCATGGTCGCCGGACTGGCGGCGCGCGCCTGGTCGAATGCGACCGGCAAGCCGGAGACAGTCGTGCTCGGGCCAGCGATCCTGCTGCTGGTGCCGGGCAGCATCGGCTACCACAGCTTCGCCTCACTGCTCGAGCGCGACGTCACCTCCGGCGTCGGCACCGCCTTCCGGATGGTGCTCGTCGCCATCTCGCTGGTCGCCGGTCTGCTGCTGGCCCACGCCGTCCTGCGCCCCCGGCGCTTCCGCCGCCGTCCCGCCTGAGCCCGCCGCCGAGCCCGCGTCGTCGACCGGCTCGAACCGGTCCGCCAGCCGCACCGCCGCCCACGCCAGCAGCATGCCGGCGTAGCCGTCCACCGCGTAGTGCCACCCGGTGGCCAGCGACCCGAGGAAGGTCAGCAGCGTCGCCATCGCGAACGGCACGAACAGCTTGCGCGCATGCCGTCGCGCCCAGAGCGCAAACAGCCAGTGGGCGCCGACGTGGAGCGACGGGAAGGCCGCTACTGCCAGGAACGGCTTGACGGTCGGCATCGGGCCACCGCCACGCGCTGCGACCAGCTCCAGGTAGTGACCCCACAGCCGCTGCTGGATCTGCGCCGCGTGCGGCATCTCCGACAGCACCTCGCGGAACAGCTCCGGCGTGGCGAAGCAGGGGCCGACCGCCGGTACGAGGATGTAGAGCATCCCGCCCGCGAGCCAGAGCACCGCACAGGCCAGCGCAAAGTTGCGTCGCCGCGCCGGCTGTGCGCCGAGAAAGAGCGCCGACTGCGTCGCGGCGACCGTCGTCAGCCAGAGGAAGTACCAGCCGTCGAGCCAGCGCGCGACCGGAGTCCCGGCAACCAGCTCGGGTACCAGCACGGACGGCGACACCCCGAAGTGCAACACGCGGTCGATCGTCGCCAGGGCCGGATCGAACAGGCGCGAGGTCAGCAGCGGAACGTCGATCTTGAGCCAGGTGTACGCGAAGGTGAGCAGCAACAGCGCCAGCCAGAGCCGTGCCCAGAGCAAGACGGCCGCGGGCCGCGCAACTGCTCTCAGCCAAGGCAGCGGCGACCGCCACGTCGCCAGGTGCGCGAGCAGATGCAGCCCCACGCCGAACATGACGACGACCGGAAACCGATGCGCCATCGCCTGGGCGATGTACTCGAAGGCGCTCCACCCGAGCCGGATGTCGCG
>CAZUAT010000021.1:4287-41448 GCA_964618415.1 uncultured Thermoanaerobaculia bacterium | reverse complement strand
CCTTCTCCGCCGCGCACCCGCTCGTAGCGGTCCGGCTCGATGAAGTTCGGAATCACGTCGATCGGGCGGTCCGGGACGCCCAGCTGCTCGATCGTCGAGCGGCGCAGCCACTCCGAAACGGCGGTCACCGCGTCGGAGGCGACCACGGCCCAGCGCGTCGTCTCGAGGTACGACGGATCGTTGCCGACCAGTGTCACGTCGGTGCCATGGAGCGTGGTGATCACCGGCAGCCGCAGCGGCGCCACGATCTCCCGCGCCAGGATCGCCGAAACGGCATTGGGCACGGCGTAGTGAACGTGCAACAGGTCCAGCCGCTGGTGGCGCGCGATCTCGGCCATTTTCGAGGCCAGGGCGAGCGAGTAGGGCGGGTACTCGAAGAGCGGATAGTGCGGCACCACGACTTCGTGGAAGAAGAGCCGCGGATCGGTCAGCTGCAGGCGCGTCGGCAGGGCGTAGCTGATCACGTGCACTTCGTCGCCGGCTGAAGCGAGCGACATCGCCAGCTCGGTGGCAACGACTCCGGAGCCGCCCCAGGTGGGGTAACAGCTGATCCCGATCCGCATGGAGCTACTAACGCAGGCCGCGGGGCAGAAGTTGCCAGGGGTCGTCGACCGCCAGCGGCGTGCGGCACCAGAACGGCTCCGCGAACTCCACACCGGCCACGTTGCCGAAGTGCCGCGCCCGTCCCTCGATCATCCGCCGGGTGAGCGGCGAGGAGATCTTGGTCGGCGGCGCGGCCGGATCCGCGCCGGTCGCCGTCGCCGTGCTGCCCGGGTGGATCTGCGACTCGTAGGCGTCGAGGGCGCGCATCTTGACCGCCCAGACGGAGGTGACGTCGACGACGAACGACGGTTCGAACCCGTCGTGCTGCATGTAGGAGAAGACTGCCGCCGGCCGATGTGCCTCGCCAGCGCCCCGCATGCGCAAGCCGGCATAGAAGCAGGCGTCGGCCACCAGGCGGTGCGCGCGGCCATGGTCCGGATGCCGGTCGGCCGGCGTCGGGCCGAGCACCAGCTCCGGGCGCCGCCGGCGCAGTACCTCGATGATCGCGTCCTCTTCCTGCTGCCCGGTGCGCAGCGCCCCGTCGCCGAGATCGAGAAAGTCGAGGGTCGCCGCGCCGAGAATCGCCGCCGCCGCCTCGGCCTCGCGCCGGCGGCCGCTGGCGGTGCCGCGCGTGCCGGCCTCGCCGCTGGTCAGGTGCAGGATGCCGCACCGGCGGCCGGTAGCCGCGAGCCGCGCCAGCGTGCCGCCGCAGCAGATCTCGACATCGTCCGGGTGGGCGCCGATCGCCAGCACGTCGACGTTCATCACGCTCCTCCTGCGCTCGTTGCGGTCGCTGCGACCGGTTGTCCGCCCTCCCCTGCCCGCGGCGCATCCGGGTCGATGACCGAGTAGCGGGTCGGGTCGAGGTCGAGCCCGGCTGCGAGGCAGCGGCCGAACGCCTCGCCCCAGCGCGCCGCAAAGCCGGCTGCCGCCAGCCGGCGCTCCTGGGGCACGCCGCCCGGCCGCAGCAGCGCCTCGAGGCGCCGCAGCCGGGCCATCCCATCTCCCTCCCGGCGGCTGGCCGCGGCGCGCACACGCGCTTCGAACCGCTCCAGCGCCCGCGCGACGGTGCCCTGGGTGCGCGCGAAGGCGCGCGCCAGCGTCGGATCGAGCTCGACGGCCGGGGTCTCCAGCTCGGCGATGCGCGCCTGCATCGCAGCGCGGACCGGCGCGACGAAGCCCGCCCCTCCACGCTCGGCGAGGCGGCGCTCGATCTGTTGGGGACGCTCGAGCAGCTCGCCGAGCGAACTGCCGAGCTTGGACAGTCGCTCGCGATCCCGCGCGCTGACAATCAGCGCGTGCGGCCGCAGCGCGACAGCGGGCGCCGGCAGGCCGAGGATCTCGTACGAGGCCGAGGCCTGCGCAAAGTACGCGAGTTCGCCCGGCCCGAGCAGGACGAGGCTGGAGCCGAGCACGGCATCCTGGATGGCCGGGCGGGCGAGCGCACCGGGCGACACGGAGGTCGGATCGTCGGCCAGCTGGGCGAGCAGCTGTGCGACCGGCTCGCTGCCGGGCAGGCCGCGCAGCGCGAAGTGGCTCTTGTCTGGCCACTCGATCCTGCGCCGCTGGCCATCGCGCAGCAGGAAGAGCGGACTGGCGCCGGGCTGCGGCGCCACCTGGGGCGTGAAGCCGCGCCGCTCCAGCTCGACCTCGCGCCGCTCCACCGCCGCATTCCACTCGGCGCGCCGTTCGATCAGGGCCGCCAGATGCGGCTGTTCGGCGCGCTTGAGTTCCGGCAGCATCGAGTCGAGAAAGAGCGGTGCCTCGTCGCCGAGCAGCGCGATCTGAGTGCGCGCGAACGCCTCGCCGAAGGCGGCGCCCGGCGCCCACCAGTCCGCCAGCCGGACTAGCCAAGCGGTCGACCACTCCCCGGTGGCCAACTCCGTGAGGCGCTCGTGGAGCGACTGGACCTCGGTCCCGAGGCGGCGCGTGCCGACGGGCACCAGTGGCAGCCGGTCCTCCCCGAGGGTCAGTTCGACCGGCCCGGAGCGACCGAGTACCGTGGCGCTGGCCACCTCGGCGAAGTCGTGGTCCTCGGTGGCCATCCAGAAGACCGCCTCGGTCGGCTGGCCGTCGGCCGCTTCGAGAGCGGCGGCCCAGCGCGCCACGGCCGCCGCCTTGACCAGCGCCAGCAGCGGTCCGCCGAACAGGCCCGTCTGCTGCCCCGTGACGACGACCCGGGTGGCCGGGTCGGCCAGGCGGGCAGCGCGTTCGGCCGCGCGCGGGTGGCCGTATCCGGCATTGACCGCCCCGAGCGCGGCGGCCAGCTCTCGCCGGTCCGGACGCGCGGGGCTGGAGGCTGGCAGCACGCCGGGTGCCAGAAAGCGGATCGGCGCGAGCAGGTCGAGCTGACGGCCGCCGAGAAACTCAGCCGCCAGGCCGGCAAACCGGGGACAGGGGGGGTCGCCCGAGGGACCCGCTGCGTGCACGCCGCTCAACTCCCGCGCATCTTAAGCCGCCGGCGCTTTGCGGCGCACCCGCCGGCGCGCCCCCTGCCATCCGCTAGGATCGCTCGCTCGAACCTGCCTCCTCGCCCGACCGCGACCCGGAGCCGCCATGGATACCCTCTTTTCGCCCGAGGTACTACTCGCCTTCGCGACGCTGCTGCTGCTCGAGGTCGTCCTCGGCATCGACAACGTCATCTTCATCTCCATCCTGGCCGGCAAGCTGCCCGAGCATCAGCAGGCCAAGGCGCGCACGATCGGCCTCGGCCTGGCGATGGGGATGCGGATCCTGCTGCTGCTGACCGTGTCGTGGATCGCCCGCCTGACGACCACGCTGGTCGAGCTGCGCGGGTTCGAACTGTCGGGACGCGACCTGATCCTGCTCGGCGGCGGTCTATTCCTGATCGCCAAGGCGACCTTCGAGATCCACGACAAGCTCGAAGGGGAGGAGGGAACGAAGACGGCTAAGGTGGCGGCGACGTTCAGCGGCGTGCTGGTGCAGATCCTGCTGCTCGACATCGTCTTCTCGCTCGACTCGGTGATCACCGCGGTCGGCATGACCGACCGGATCGGCGTCATGGTGGCGGCGGTGGTCGGCGCGGTGCTGATCATGATGGTCTTTGCCGGCCCGGTCTCGGCCTTCGTCGAACGCCACCCGACGGTGAAGATGCTCGCCCTCTCGTTCCTGCTGCTGATCGGCTTCACCCTGGTCGCCGAGGGGCTGCACCTGCACATTCCGAAGGGCTATATCTACTTCGCCATGGCGTTCTCGCTCGGCGTCGAAGCGCTCAACCTGCGGCTGCGCAAGCGGGCGCGCCAGCCGATCGTGCTGCAGGGGCGGTTCACCGAGCCGCCGGGCGATTCGAGCGGCGCATGAACGGATCGGCTGAGAGAGGCTGAACGACATGTCCCCCGCCCTTGGCAGCACGCCCGCGCGGGTCGCGGCGTGGTGGGCGTTCGTGCTGCACACCGGCGCGGTCCTGTGGATCGCCTGGCGGTGGCAGCCGGGCCTGGGTGGCGGCGTGCTCGCCTGGATGGACTTTCCACTTTCGCTGCTGTGGGGGCACCTGTCGGGCGCCGGCTTCCTCGCCGCCAGCCTGCTCGGGGGCGGCCTGTTGTGGGCGGCGGTCGCGGCGGGCCTGACGCGGCTGGTCGGCCGCCTGGCCCGGCCGGGCGACCCGGAGAGCCCGCGGCGGTAGAATCGGCCGCTGATGTTGGCCGGCTCCCCATCCCCCGCCCCGCCCGTGCAGCAGCCCGCGCTGCGCATCGGCGGCGTGTCGCTCGCCTCCCCGCTGGTGCTCGCCCCGATGGCCGGGGTGACCGACCGCGACTTCCGCCTGATCGTGCGCCGGATCGGCGGCGTCGGGCTGGTGACGATGGAGTTCATCGCCTCCAAGGCGCTGGTGCGGGGGGTGGCGCGCACGCTCGACATGATGCATTTCGAGCAGGAGGAGCGGCCGATCTCGATCCAGATCTACGGCTCCGACCCCGAGACCATGGCCGAGGCGGCGCGCCAGGTGGAGGCGATGGGCGCCGACATCTGTGACATCAACATGGGCTGTCCGGCCAACAAAGTGCTCAAGGGCTGCGCCGGCTGCGCCCTGATGGGCGACCTCGACCTGGCCGAGCGGATCGTCGGCACGGTGCGGCGCGCCATCTCGATTCCGCTCACCGTCAAGTTCCGCCTCGGCCTCGACGCGCAGCGCCTGCACTTCCTCGAACTGGGGCGCATCTGCGCCGGCGAGGGGGCCGACGCCGTGGCGCTGCATGCCCGCACGGCGCGCCAGATGTTCTCCGGTGAGGCCCGCGAACAGTGGGGGGAGATCGCGCGGCTCAAGGCGGCGCTCGCGATCCCCGTCTTCGGCAACGGCGACGTGCGCACGCCCGAGGATGCGCGCGCCATGCTGGCGGAGACCGGCTGTGACGGCGTGCTCATCGGCCGCGCTGCCACCAAGAATCCGTGGGTCTTCCGGCAGACCGCCGACCTGCTCGCCGGACGCCAGCCCGAAGAGGCTTCGCTGCTGGCGCGGCGCGACCTGATCCTGGCCCACTTCCGGCGCGTCGCGGCGCGCGAGGAGTCACGCTGGGCCCTCCACAAGCTGCGCAAGTTCACCGGCTGGTACACCCACGGCGTGCCGCACGGCCGCGACCTGCGCCAGCGCATCAACGAGCTGTCGGACGTCCCCGCGTTCCTCGCCGCGGTCGAGCAGTTCTTCGACCAGCTCGAGCTGGCCGCCTGAGCCTGCCCTGAGCGGGGCCTGAGCTTGGAACGCACCGAAACGACCCTGGCGCTCTCGCCAACCGAGCTCGCCGCACGGATCGACGCACTCGCCGACGACTGGGGCGGGCGCTGGGAAGGCGACGCCACGGGCGGCACACTCGAGATCCCGGTCGTCTTCGGTCTGCGCCGCGGCGCCCTGGCAGGACGCGTCGACATCGAGGCCAACGGAAAGGCCGGCAGCCGGGTCATCTGGCGGCTGATCGAAAGTCGGCTGGAGGTCCACCGCGCCGCGGTGGCCGTCCTCAGCTTCGCCGCCGTACCGTCTCTGGCGCTGCTCGCCTGGCCGTTCTGGCCCGGCCTGCTGGCCCTGGCGCCGCTGGCGCTCGTGCTCGGCTTTCTGGCCTGGTGGCTGGTCGTCTCGCGCCTGCGCTCGAGCGGTCCGGAGGAGTTCCTGGCAGCGCTCAGCGAGCCGGCCGGGCCCGATCCGCTCCCCTCCTCCTGAGTCGGGGCCGGAATTCTCCCCGCCTGTGCTACGTTCTCATGCTCGCAGGACGGCTCTTCGGCCGGCTCTTTGAAATCCTGGGGGCGCACCGGATTCGACGGGGAACAAGGCGGTTCGCAGGTTGCGTGCCGAGATTGCTCTCGTAAAACTGTCAGCGCAAGCTGCCAACGACAACTACGCTCTCGCGGCTTAATTGACCGCGACGTTGCTCACCACGGCCTGGTCCACGGCAGGGTGAGTGGCGACGCTAAAGTGGACCGAACGGCTCGGTTGGTTCCGTACCGAGTCGGGATCGTCAACACGGAACTGGCGCCGGCGTGGGCGGCCTTCTGCCAACACGTCGGGGCGATGACCTGAAACGAAGGCTACGCACGTAGAGACCCGTGGGACGCGTTTTCCGGACGTGGGTTCGATTCCCACCGCCTCCACCATCCCCCATCCCGAAAATTCAGTCAGAGGCCATTTCTCCGCCGCGCCCGCGAGCGCGGCGGCTCCGCGTGCCTGGAAATGGCCTCTGACGGAATTTCTGCCGGCAGCTAGACGGATTCCCAGCGCCGGGCGATGCGGCGGGCCAGCCAGGTGAGCGCTACCGTCCAGGCAAGCAGCACGATGACTTCGGGCAGCAGGGCGCCGAGCCCCTTCTCGCGCCAGAAGACGTCCAGAAACCCCTCCAGGGCCCACGAGTTGAAGAAGGCCAGGCTTGCCTGCTGAATCGCCTCCGGCATCAGGAAGCGGGGGAACATCGATCCGCCGAGCGCCGAGACCGAAAGGATGACCAGATTCGAGGCCGCCACCAGCTGCTTGCGGGTCTGGCAGAACGCCGCCAGGACGAGCCCGAACGCCGAGCAGGCGAGCGCCGTCGGGATCGCCATCAGGAAGAAGCCGGTGAGGTGACCGGGCAGTTCCAGGCCGAAGACCAGCCAGCCCCAGGTGAACATCAGGGTCAGCTGGAGCACCCCGAGCAGCGCCAGGTGAAGAAGCTTGCCGGTGAGCAGCTGGCCCATGGTGATTCGGGTGGCGAGGAGTCGGTCGAGCGTGCCGCTCTCGCGCTCTTCGATCAGCGCTCCACCGGCGCCGGCGGCCGAGAAGAGCAGGAACATCACGCCCAGGCCGGCGGCGTAGAAGGCGACCAGCGGGTTCTTCTTCGCCTCCCCGAGGAGATCGCGCACCTCGATCCGGACCGGCAGCTCGAAGCCGGGCGCCGCCCCCTGCGCGCTCGGTGAGTTCCCGCCAGGAGCCGCCTCGCGGGCGCGCAGCCGATCCATCAGGCCGCCGAGCGCCTGCCGCTGTTCGGGCGTGAAGCCGGCCACCTCGTCGAGCGAGTCGATCCCCCCCTCGAGAAAGAGATCCGACAGACCGGTGAAGACGACTTTCTGGAGCAATCCTTCGGTCATCCGCCCGGCGATCGGATCGGAGCTGTCGGTGAGCAGCTCCAGCCGGGGCCGCTCCGCGAGGGGACCAAAGGCGAAGCTACGATCGCCGAAGCCGTCGGGAACGATCAGCGCCACAGACGCTTTGCCGGCGCGGATCGCTGCCTCGGCGCCGGCGCGATCCCACGGCGCCGGGGCGACGCCCTCGGAGCCGGCGGTGCGCAGCTGGGCATCGAGCGCCGGTTCGGCGGCGAGTGCCTCGAGCAGGCGCGCCGACCTGGCCGAGCCGTCCTCGTCGACGACGAGCAGCCGGACCTTCCGCGTGCCGGCGTCGCGCTGGCCGCCGAAAATCAGGGCGAAGATCGAGAAAAAGGCGATCGGGACGACGAAGGTCAGGGCGATCGCGGCGCGGTCGCGGCGCAGCTGCGCCCAGGCGGCACGGACGACGGCGAGGATCACTCGCGCAGCTCCCGGCCGGTCAGGTGCAGGAAGACGCTCTCGAGGCCGGGGCTGACCAGCTCGAGATCCCCCACTGCGACCCCGGCCCGCTCGAGGGCGGCGAGCAGCTGCGGGATCGCCACCGCCGGCTCGTCGCTGGTCAGCTGCAGCCGCTCGCCGTCGGCCACCGCGCCCGGCAGCGTCGCCACCAGCTCGGCCGGGATCGGCCGCAGCGCCCGCACCACGATCCGCCGGCCGTTGCCGACGGTCTGGCGCACCAGCTGCTCGCGCGTGCCGCTGGCGATCACCCGCCCGCCGTCGATCACCGCCACCCGGTCGCAGAGGCGTTCGGCCTCTTCGAGGTAGTGCGTCGTGTAGAGGATCGACACGCCCTGCGCGGCGAGCTCGCCGATCATGGCGAAGATGCGCTCGCGCGACTGCGGGTCGATGCCGACCGTCGGCTCGTCGAGCAGCACGACGCGCGGCCGGTGCAGGATGCCGACTGCCAGATTCAGGCGCCGCTTCATGCCGCCCGAGAAGCCTTCGACCGGATCGTCCGCGCGCTCGGCCAGGTTGGCGAAGGCCAGACCGTCGGTGACCGCGCGATCGACCCCCGTTCCCCGCAAGCCCTGAAAACGCGCGAAGGCGCGCAGGTTCTCCGCCGCCGACAGCACCGGGTAGAGCGCTATCTCCTGCGGCACGTAGCCCAGCGCCGCGCGCCCCGCGGCCGCGGCGCCGGCGTCCGACGCGGTGCCCGCCGGCTGTCCGAACAGCAGGATCTCGCCGCCGTCCGGCCGCACCCGCCCCATCAGCGCCCGCACCAGCGTCGACTTGCCCGCCCCGTTCGGCCCCAGCAGCCCGAGGATCTCCCCCTCGGCCAGAGTGAGATCCACCCCCCCGAGGGCCACCCGCTCCCCGAACCGCTTGACCAGCCCCCTCACCTCGACCGCGTGCATGAAGGAGGAATGCTACTCCCGCCGCAACAGCACGAGGGTGCGGTCGTCAGCGTCGGGTTCGGCGCCGACCCAGGCGGTGACGGTGCGTTCGACCGCGGTGTGGAGGTCGGGGAGAGGTTCGGTGCGCAGACTCTCGAGCAGGTCGGCGAGGCGCTCGACGCCGAACTCGGCCCCTTCGGCGTCGGCCGCTTCGGCGTAGCCGTCGGTGTAGAGCGCCAGCAGGTCGCCCGGGGCCATCGTGAGCTCGTGGGCGCCGTAGGTCGAGTCGGGCAGCAGGCCGAGCGGCCGGCCGGTCGACTCGATCTGTTCGACGCCGCCGCCGTCGCGCACCAGCAGGGCCGGCAGGTGCCCGGCGCCGGCCAGGCGCAGGGCGCCGGTGGCGAGGTCGAGGCGGCCGAGCTGCGCGGTGGCGTACTTGGATGCCGAGGTGCGCTCGTAGAGGCGGCGCGACACGAGAGCCAGCGCCTCCTCGGGTGCAATCGCGGCTTCGAGCGGTGCGGCAGCAAGCGCCTCGAGCGAGGCGGTCAGCAGCGCTGCGGCGATCCCTTTGCCCGAGACGTCGACGATCATCAGGTCGAGCCGCGCTTGACTGCCCGCGCCCCGCGCGGCGACCAGGTAGTAGTCGCCCGAGACGTGGCGCGACGGCACGCTGCTGCCGCTCACCTGCCAGCCGGGCAGCTCCGGCAGCCGCTTGGGCAGCAGCCCGAGCTGGATCGAGCGGGCCAGCGCCAGCTCCTCTTCGAGCCGGCGCCGCTCGGCGGCCTCGTGACTGAGCGCGACGTTGCGAATGCGCAGCGAGGCGACCGCGGCGAGCGATGTCAGCAGTTCGAGGTCGTGCTCGTCGAACGGCCGCACGAAAGCGCGCGAGTCGAGCGCGATCATGCCGAGCGGCCCGGCCTCGTCGTAGAGCGGCGCGGCGATCAGGCTGCGCACGCCCGACATGCGCAGACTGGCCGCCTGGCCCCAGGTCTCGTCCGAGGCCACGTCGCAGACCAGCGCCGCCTGCCGCTTCTCGACCACCGCCTCGAGCAGGGTGCGCGACAGCAGCGCATCGCCCAGCGAGCCGGGCGGGCGACGCTGCGCGGCGCGGCGGTAGTCGCCGGGGGCATCGCGCAGCACGATGACCCCCTCTTCCGGGCCGAGCGCCCGGAACGCCCGGTCGAGCACCAGCTCGAGCAGTTCTTCGAGCGCCACCGAACGGCCGAGCGCCTGATGCACGCCGTTGAGCAGCTCCAGCCTCTCGGCATGCCGGCGCAGCGCCGCCAGCTCGTCGGTGTCCGCCGCGACCGGGGCGGCCGCCAGCAGTTCGTCGGCGCGGCGGAAGATCGACGTGCCCGGGGGCGGCGCGCTGCCCTGGCCGACCCGCGCCTGCCGATCGGGGGAGACGCCGGTACTGACCAGCAACACCGAGTGACCCAGCCCGATCTGGTCCCCCTCGGCCAGGCGCTGGCGCCGCTGGAGCAGCCGCCCGTTGAGCCAGGTGCCGCCACGCGAGTCGGCGTCTTCGAGCCACCATCCGTCGGTGGCGCACTCGAGCCGGGCGTGGCGGCGCGAGACGGCGCGATCAGCGAGCACGATGTCGCACTCCTCGGCGCGGCCGAGCACGGCGACGCCATCGGTGAGCTCGACTTCGCGGCTCCCCGACGTGTCGGTCCAGGTCAGACGCAGGAGACTCAGGCTCGCCCCGGGGCCGGCCCGGCTGCGGGCCTCGAAACGCGCGACGGAGCGGCAGACATGGCCGGAATCCTACCTTCCCGCTGGTAGAGTCGACCGCGCAGCGCCTCGCCCCCGGGCCCCTCCGGGCCGCGACGGCGCCCCCGAATCCCTGCCGCAGGAAGGAGCTTTCACGTGAAGGGCGACTGGAGGTCCCGAGGCTTCGCCACCCGAGCGATTCACGCCGGCCAGCATCCCGATCCGTCCACCGGAGCGGTGTCGGTGCCGATCTACGCCACCTCGACCTACGTCCAGGACGAGCTCGGGCGCCACAAGGGATTCGAGTACGCGCGCGTCCAGAATCCGACCCGCTACGCGCTCGAGGCCAACGTCGCCTCGCTCGAGGGCGGTCACTCCGGCCACGCCTTCGCGTCCGGCATGGCCGCCATCGCCACGCTCATGACCCTGGTGCGCAGCGGCGAGCACGTCGTCTGTTCGCGCAACGTCTACGGCGGCACCTACCGCTTCATGACTCAGGTCCTGGCGCGCTACGGGGTCGAATCGAGCTGGGTCGATTCGACCGACCTCGCCAACGTCCGAGCCGCCCTGCGCCCGACCACGCGGCTCGTCTACATCGAGACGCCGACCAACCCGATGATGGAGGTCACCGACATCGCCGGCGCAGCCGAGATCGCCCACGCGCACGGCGCTCTGCTGGCAGTCGACAACACCTTCATGTCGCCCTGCTTCCAGCGTCCGCTCGAGCTCGGCGCCGACGTGGTGGTGCACTCGACGACCAAGTTCCTCAACGGCCACTCCGACTCGATCGGCGGCGTGCTCGTGGCGCGCTCCAAGGAGCACGGTGACTGGTTCGACTTCGTGCAGAAGTCCGAGGGGGCGATCGCTTCCCCGTTCGACTCGTTCCTGATTCTGCGCGGCATCAAGACGCTGGCGGTGCGCATGGAGCGCCACGAGGCCAACGGCCGCGCCCTGGCCGAACACCTGGCCGCTCACCCGAAGGTCCGCCGCGTGCTCTACCCCGGGCTGCCGAGTCACCCCGGCCACGCGATCCAGAAGCGTCAGGCGGCCGGCTTCGGCGCCCTGATCACCTTCGACCTGGGCACCTACGACGCCGCCAAGCGGTGGCTCGACCGGGTCGAGGTGATGGCGCTCGCCGAGAGCCTGGGCGGCGTCGAAACGCTCACCTCACACCCGGCTTCGATGACCCACGCCTCGGTGCCGCCCGACAAGCGGGCTGAGCTCGGGATCACCGACGGGCTGGTGCGCATCAGCGTCGGCATCGAGGATCTCGCCGACCTGCTGGCCGACGTCGATCAGGCGCTCGCAGCGGTCTGAGCGCCCGGGGCGGGAGGCGTTCTGCCCCGCCGCGACGCTCACTGCGAAAGATCAGTAGTTGGTTTCGTCCAGCGCGAGGATCGGCTCTTCGTCCTCGTCGTCGCTCGGACAGCCGCCGAGCGACTTGTCGAGCGAGGCGCCGATCCAGCCCAGGAACTCCGGCTCGCCCTTGCCGACCGCGAAGCCGAGAATCTCCGGCAGCTCGTAGCTGTGCAGCTCGCGGATCGTCGCCTCGACCTCGGAATACTCCGACTCACGCGTCTTGATGATCAGCATGAACTCGGTGTCGCGGCAGACCTTGCCCTGCCAGCGGTAGACCGACTTGAGTCCGGGGACGATGTTGACGCAGGCCGCCTGGCGTCGACAGACGAGAGCGCGAGCGATCTCGTTGGCCTGCTCTTCGTTTCCGACGGTGGTGATGACGACCAGCGCACTCACGGCAGCGGAGGCTACGCCCGCCCCGCCATGCTGTCAAACCGTCGTCAGCGCCAGGTTTCGGTGCGCAGATCGTAGACCAGCACGCGGACCCGGCCGGTCATCTGAGTCACCCGCGCCACCGCCAGCCGGCTGCGGCCATCGGTGACGTAAACCGAACCCGGGGTCGACCCGCCCAGCGGCCCGAACGAGGCGATGTCGGAGCGGTTGAAACGGATGGGGTCGTCGAGCCGGTCCAGCCGGCGGCGAGGATCGCCAGGGTCACGCGGCGGCGTTCCGGGAGGAAAGCCGAGGCGCACCTGGCGACCGAAGTGGGCGAGCGAGCGGGCGGGAGCCGCCTGCGGGTCGACCCCGGATTCGATGTCTTCCGTGAGCACGCCGTCACCGTCGCCGTCCCGGTAGAGAGTCCAGTCGACCGCGCCGCCCTCGTGGACGCGGAACTTGACCCCTACGTGGACGGCGTGGGTCACGGCGTAGGCCCGTGCCAGGCGCAGCGCCGCTCCGACCTCCGCAGTGGCGAGGCGCACTTCGCGCCCGGCCGCCAGCTGGATGAGCGACGGCGTCGCGATGCCGAGCGCCAGCATTGCCAGAGCGACGACAACCAACAGCTCGACCAGCGTGAGTCCGGATTCGATGCGGCGCATGGCACGGGCCTCCGAGTGCAATCCGGGTCAGCCCTTGGCGGACTCAGCCGTGCGGGCCGGGCGCGGCGACGGGACGTTTTCCTTCAGCGTGGTCGCGCCCGAGGTCGTGACCCAGGGCTTGAGTCGCTCGAAGCTCTTCTCGCCGATGCCGCGCACCAGCATCAGATCTTCGGCCGCCTTGAAGGCGCCGTTCTGCTCGCGGTGCTCGACGATGCGCTGGGCGACCGCGGCGCCGACGCCGGGCAGCATCTCGAGCTCCGCCGACGAAGCGGTGTTGATGTTGACCACGCCGGTCGGAGCGTCGGCGGCGAGCACCGGGGCGGCGCTCAGCGCCACGACCGCGACCAGCACGAGGGCGGCGAGACGGGACAGCGGGTGAACTCGAAACATGGGGGACTCCTTTCTGATGCCTGTTGTGGGGCCCTGGACGGGCCCCGGGGTTGGGATCCGGTCGCGCGCGGCGCGACCGGGTGCTGCAGAGACTCTGTGTTCCAGACGTGTGCGTGACTGCCAGGGATCGCTCGTGCGCTCGGGTTCGCCTCCGTTTCTCCCGGTTGGGTGTCTGTCCTGCGCTGCCAGACAGAGCGAAGCCGCTGCCAGCTCCGGGCATGAGTCGTAACAATATGAAAACAAATGACTTGTGGGTATCTTTGGGGTCGAACCGGCGACCCGCGACGTCTACGGATGTTGCGCCGCCGCGGGCCGAGGGTTCGGGCGAGGGCCGCGCGGCCCCGTCCGGACGGGCCGGCCGCCCGCTGTCCAGTCAACTTGCCCGGGGCAAGTTGACTTGTCGGGCCCCCGGTACGACGGCCCGCCGTCGCCTCCGGAGCGACCGTTCCGTTAAGCTCGACCGTCCATGACCGCCGAACCCGCACCGCGCTCGACCTTCCGCGAGTACCTCGAAGCCCTGCTCATCGCCGGGCTGTTTCTCGGTTTCACGAACACCTTCGTGATCAAGACCTTCTTCATCCCCAGCGGCTCGATGGAGGAGACGCTGCTGATCGGGGATCACCTGTTCGTCAACCGCTATATCTACGGTCCGGCGCCGACCGCTCTGGAGCGCGCGCTGCTGCCCAACCGCGCGCCACAGCGCGGGGACATCGTCGTCTTCCGCTCCCCCGAACAGCCGAGCATCGACCTCGTAAAGCGGCTGGTCGGGCTGCCGGGCGACACCATCCGCAGCGTCGGCAAGCAGATCTACATCAATGGTGAACGCCTGGACGACTCCGGGTACGTGGTGCACAAGGACTCACGCACCTACCCGAATGCGCCGTTCCTCGAGTACCAGAAGCGCCTGCGCGACAGCTTCGGTCCGATCGCGGTGCCGCCCGGCGAGTACTTCTGCATGGGCGACAACCGCGACCACTCCAACGACTCGCGCTACTGGGGAACGGTTCCGTCGACCTACCTCAAGGGCCGGGCGTCGCTGATCTACTGGTCGTACGGCGGCGGCACCTCGGACGGCGTCTGGCGCGGCTGGGGGCGGAAGCTCAACGAGCTGGCGCGTACGATCATCGGCTTCGTGCCGCGGACCCGGTGGTCGCGCACCTTCCACATGCCCCGCTGAGCGGCCTTTCCGGCCTGGCCCGGGCGGTGCTGATGGCGGTCCTGCTCGCCCTGTTCGGACGCGGGTTCGTCTGTGAGCTGCGGCGGATCGACGGCGACTCGATGACCCCGACGCTCTGGCCCGGCGATCGGGTACTGGTCAACCGACTGATCTACGCGCCCGGCCTGCCGCCCCGGCTCAGCCGCCTGCTGCCGGTGCGCCCGGTCGTGGCGGGCGACGTCGTGCTGGCGCGGGTGCCGGCGGCCGGACGGAGATCGCTGGTCAAGCGCGCGACCGCCGTGGACGGCCAGGAGCCGGGCGGGACGGGCGGCACGGTCTGGCTGCTCGGCGACCACCGCGCTGACTCGCTCGACTCGCGCGCCTTCGGCGCCGTGCCGGCCACCGAGCTGGTCGGCCGGGTCACCTTGGTGGTCGGCTCGCGCCGGGTGGGCGCCGGGCCCTGGCCCTGGCTCGGCTGGCGCCCGGCGCGCTTCCTGCGTCCGGTGCGTTAGACTCTGCGGCGCCAATCCAAGCGTCCGAAGGAGATCGCATGAACCGCAGGCGGGGACAGGCCGGAGACGGCAAGCTGGGCTGCATTCTGTGGGCGTTGCTCGTGGGGATCGGAGCGCTGATCGCGTTCAAGATGATCCCGGTCAAGCTCAACAGCTCCGAGCTCTACGACTTCATGGTGGAGCAGGCGAAGTTCGCCGCCCGCCAGCCGCCGGAAGCGATCGAGCGCGGCATCCTGCGCAAGGCCGCCGACCTGAAGCTCCCGCTCTCGCCGAAGCAGGTCAACGTCGAGCGGTACGGCGACAACATCCGGATGCGGGCCCAGTTCATGGTGCCGGTGGAGTTCCCCGGCTATACCTACAACTGGGAGTTCGACTTCCAGGTCGATCGACCGATCTACATTTTCTAGCGTTCAGACCAGCTCGCGCTCCAGGCTCGCCAGCGCCGCCAGTGGATCGGCGGCGCGGGTGAGCGGGCGCCCGATCACCAGCAGATCGGCACCCGCCGCCAGCGCGGCGGCCGGCGTTGCGACGCGGCGCTGATCGCCCACCGCGGCGCCGACCGGCCGGATCCCCGGTGTCACCAGGCGGAACGGCCGGGGCAGTTGCGGGCGCAGCAGGTCGAGTTCCTGCGCCGAACAGACGACGCCGGCGCAGCCCGCCTGGTGCGCCAGCTGCGCCCAGCGCAGAGCGCGCGGCCCGGCACCGCCCGGCAGGTCGAGCCGCTCGAGCTCTCCGGCGTCGAGATGGGTGAGGATGGTCACGGCCAGAATGCCGACCCGGCCGCCCGCTGCGCTCACCGCCGCCTCCAGCATCGCCGGTCCGCCGCCGGCGTGGACGGTCAGATAGTCGACCTCGAGGTCGGCGGCGGCGGCCACCGCGCCGGCTACCGTGTTGGGGATGTCGTGCAGCTTCAGATCGAGGAAGACTCGTCCTCCGGCCTGTCGGGCCTCGGCGACCGCCGGCGCGCCGAAGCGCAGGAACGCCTCCAGGCCGACCTTGAGCACCCCCACGCGCGGTGCGAACGTCTCGACCCAGCCGCTGAAGGTCGCCCGGTCGGCGGTGTCGAGCGCCACCGCGACCGCCTCGAGCCGCGCGCTCACGCTTCTCCCCACGGGCGCACCGCGCCGATCAGCTCGTTGACGCTCGCGGCGCCGAGTTCGGCCAGCCGACCCGGCAGAGCGGTGACGAGCCGCTCGGCCGCGCGGGGATCGCGGAACAGGGCGGTGCCGACCTGCACCGCCGACGCCCCGGCAAGCAGGAACTCGATCACGTCGTCGATCGACTCGACGCCGCCGATGCCGATGATCGGAAGCTTCACGCGGCGCGCGAGGTCGTAGACCATGCGCAGGGCGATCGGCTTGATCGCCGGACCCGACAGACCGCCGCGGTTCGTATGCAACCGCGGGCGCCGCGTGTGCGGGTCGATCGCCATGCCGAGGACCGTGTTGATCGCCGAGAGGATGTCGGCCCCGCCGGCGCGGGCCGCCTCGGCGGCGGGCAGGGGCGAGCCGGCGTTGGGCGACAGCTTGACCGCGATCGGCTTGCCGGTCGCGCGCCGCACGCTCGCCACCAGACGCTCGAGCAGCTCCGGGTCGTGCCCGAACTCCATGCCGCCCCGCTTGACGTTCGGGCACGAGACGTTGAGTTCGACCGCGGCCACGCCGGGCAGCGGATCGACCCGCTCGGCCAGGCGGGCGTAGTCGTCGAACTCGTAGCCGAAAAGGTTGACCACCACCCGCGCCGGGTAGCGCGCCAGGCCGGGCAGCACGTCGGTGACGAACTTCTCGATGCCGATGTTCTGCAGCCCGATGGAATTGAGCATGCCGCCGCGCACTTCGCCGATGCGTGGCGGGGGGTTTCCCGGCAGCGGCGCCAGCGAGAGACCTTTGGTGACGATGCCGCCGAGCCGCTCGAGGTCCGCCAGGTGGGCGAACTCCAGCCCGTAGCCGAAGGTGCCCGACGCGGTGAGGATCGGATTGGGCAGGGCGAGCGGACCGAGCCGGACCGCCAGGTCGGGCGCTGCGCCGCTCACCAGCGCACCTCGTCGAGCCGAAAGACCGGCCCCTCCTTGCAGCACAGGGCCCAGCGCCCGTCCGCGTGCGGCACGACGCAGCCCAGGCAGGCGCCGAAACCACACCCCATCTCGGTCTCGAGCGCCGCCTGGCCGGTCAGGCCGTGACGCCCGGCCAGCGCGGCGAGGGCCGCGAGCATCGGCATCGGCCCGCAGGCATACAGGGTGCCCGGAGGACAAGACGAGCAGGCCGTCTCCAGTGCCTCGGTCACGCGGCCCCGCTCGCCGCGGCTGCCGTCCTCGGTGACCGCGACGAAACGTCCGCCGGCACGTCCGGCCAGGGCGGCGAACTCGTCGCTGCGCGGCAGGTCACCGGCGGTGCGTCCGCCGTAGAAGAAGTCGAACCGGATGCCAGCTGCCAGGAGCTGGCGGCCCAGCAGGAGCAGCGGAGCCGAGCCGACACCGCCGGCCACCAGCGTCGCCGACCCGCCCGCGGGCAGCGCGAACGGGCGCCCCAGCGGTCCGAGCAGGGCGCGGCGATCGCCGGGCCGCAAGGCGGCCATCGCCGCCGTGCCGCGCCCGACCACCTTGGCAAGCAGCTCGACGCGTGCCCGCCCGTCGGGCGTCCTGCTAGCATCGGCGACCGAGAAAGCCCGGCGCAGGTACGGCTCGAGCCCGCCGGTCGTCTCGAACATGACGAACTGGCCGGCCGCGGCGGCGGCAAACTCGCCCGGAGCATCGAGCACCAGGGTGAAGTAGGGGAGCGGATGCGCCACGACCTCGATGACTCGGGCCTCGGCATCGCGCGCTTCGATCATTCGAGTCGCCGACTCTAGCAGAGCAACGTGCGCCCCTCCGTCCCCGAGTCTTCCCGCGATCGCGACTCCGAGAGCGCCACGGCAGTCTGGTTGCTGCCACTGCTGCCCGCGCTGCTCGCCGCCGCCCACCTGACCGGGCTGCTCTTCTTTCTCAATCCCGACCAGCCGATCTCCTGGCTCCGCCTGGCGCGCGGAACGCTGCTCTACGGGGCGCTCTTCGCGCTGCCCTCGGTGGGTATCCATCGGCTGGTGGCGCGCTGGGCAGGCTGTCGAGTCGCCCGGCTGCTGCCATGGACCCTGACGGCCGCGGTCGCCGCGGGCGCGCTGGCCGACTGGGTGCATCGGTCGAGCTACGCCTACTACCTGCCGCCGGGCATCAACGTCCAGCTGATCAAGACGGCGCTCTGGCTCACCCTCGGCGCGATCGCCATCTTCTACACCGCCCTGCTGCACACGCTGCACGACCGGCGGTGGGGGATGCGCAGCCGGCTGCTGGTACTGCTCGTGGCTCTGGGGACGGTCTACGCGATGTTCGACCGTCGCACCAGCTTCCGGCCGACCGACCTGCCCCCGCGGCGGGCCGAAGTCGAGGTCGGGGTGGTGCCGCGCCTCGTCGTTGTCGAGCTGCGCAGCGCGACGCTCGATGCGCTGCTGCCGCTCGCCGAGCAGGGCCAGCTGCCGACCTTCCGGGATCTGTTCGAGAACGGCGCCGCCACCCGGCTGTCGGCCTGGCAGCCGGCGCTCGGCCCCGCCCTCCAGGCCAGCTGGGCGACCGCCAAGCTGCCGTGGCGGCACGGGATCGCCGGCGAGCGCGTCTTCGACTTCCCGGCCCTCGGTCTAGCCCGTCCGCTGCGACTGCTGCCGATCGGAGTCGGGTTCGAACGATGGGGCCTGCCGACCGCCCACTCGCGCCCGGTGGGGGCGGGTGAGCTGCAGGCGCTGCCGATCTGGGAGATCGTCCGCCGCGCCGGCCACTCCACGCGGGTCATCGGCTTCGACGCCGTGCTGGGGGGCGAGCCCCCGGACTTGCCGGCGCCGGACGAGCGGCTGCGGGCCGAGCAGGCGCTCGCGCAGAGCGGCTGGGACGGACTGGCCCGCTCGCTCGGGGAGGACCGCCGGCGTCTGGCGGCGGCGCGCGCCGCGCTCGGTGCGCCGGAGGCGCCGGAGGTCGTTTTCGTGTCGCTGCCGGGGCTCGAAAGCGCGGCTCGCGCGACGTTCGGCGGCTTCGTGCGCGCCGAGTTCGAGGGTGAGCGGGCCGGGGCACTGCGGCGGGCCGCCGACGCCTATACCACCTACCTCGCGGGGCTCGACGCCGAACTCGGCGCACTGTGGGATGCAATGCCCGAGCCGCGCCTGCTCGTCGTCTCGTCCGCGTCCGGGGTCTCGGCCGGCGAGGGGCTGTCGCGATTTGCGCGCGACCTGTTGGCGGTCCGCCGCGTCGAGGGGAGCCTGGATGGGCCGCCGGACGGCGTGCTCGTGGCACGCGGCGAGTCGGTCCGACGGGGCCTGCAGCTCGGCGGCGGTCACGTCGTCGACGTGGCGCCGACGCTGCTCTACGCGCTCGGCCTGCCGATCGCGCGTGACTTCGACGGCCGGGTGCTGGCGGAGATCTTCGAGCCGGCGCTGCTGCAGCGGCGGGCGCTGGCGTTCCTGCCCAGCTACGAGCGGCTGCCGCAGCAGCCCCCGCTCAGCCCTTCGTCGCCGCCCGAATGAGCAGATCGTAGAGCCGCATCAGCTCCTCCTCGGAGTGGAAGCGGATCCGCAGCGCGCCGCCGGCGCCGCGCCGGTCGATCTCGACGCGGGTCTGCAGGGCGCGCGTGAGCCGCTCTGCTGCAGCCGCCGCATTCGGCTCGACCGCCGGCGCGCTCTTCTTCTTCGGACTGTCAGAAGGTGACACGATCGACTCGATCGCGCGTGCCGAAAGCCCCTGGCGGACGGCGCGCTCGGCGAGCCGCTCGGCCTGCTCCGCGTCGTCGAGGGCGAGCAGCGGCCGCGCCTGGCCGGCCGACAGCTGGCCGCCGCGCACGAGTTCGCGCACCGCTTCCGGCAGCCGCAGCAGGCGCAGGGCGTTGCTCACCGCGGCGCGGCTCTTGCCGACCCGCTCGGCGATCTGGTCGTGGGTGAGGGCAAACTTCTCGGCCAGCAGGCGGTAGGCGTCGGCCTCCTCGATGGCGTTGAGGTCGGCGCGCTGCAGGTTCTCCACCAGGGCCAGTTCGAGGCGATGGCGGTCGTCGCGTACCTCGTGCAGGACAACCGGCACCGTGGCAAGCCCGGCCCGCTGCGCGGCGCGCCACCGACGCTCCCCGGCGATAATTGCGTAACTGTTTGATCCTATTGAGTTTACTACGATGGGCTGAAGGATGCCCTGGGCGCGGATCGAGGCCGCGAGCTCCTCGAGACCGGCCTCGTCGAATTCGGTCCGGGGCTGGAAGCGGTTGGGCTGGAGCTGCTGGATCGGCAGCTCCCGGACCGCCGACACCGCCGGCTGCTCCTTCGGCAGCAGGGCCGACAGGCCTCGGCCCAGGGCGCGCTTCTTCTCGCTCATGCCTTCCTTCCCACCAGCTCGCGGCCCAGCTCGAGGTAGGCCTCGGCGCCGCGGCTCTTGATGTCGTACTGCAGGATCGGCTGGCCGTGGCTGGGCGCCTCGGCCAGGCGGACGTTGCGCGGGATGACCGTCCGGAAGACGGTGCTGCCGAAATGCTCCCGGACCTCGGCCTCGACGTCGCGCGTCAGCTTCATGCGCTCGTCGTACATGGTCAGAACGACGCCGCCGATCGCCAGCCCGGGATTCAGCCCGGCCGCCACCCGACGCACGGTCGAAACGAGCTCCGACAACCCTTCCAGCGCGAAGTACTCGCACTGCAGCGGGACCAGCACCTCATCGGCCGCCGTCAGGGCGAGGACGGTCAGCCTGCCGAGCGACGGCGGGCAGTCGAGGAAGATGTAGTCGTAACGAGGCCGCAGTTCGGCCAGGGCGTCGCGCAGCCGCCGCTCCCACCCCTCCAGCGCTCCAAACTCCACTTCGACGCCCACCAGGTCGCGGTTGGCGGGAAGCAGATCGAGGTTCGGGAACCCCGTCGGTCGGACGGCGGCCTGGCCGGCCGCCTCTCCTGTCAGCACCGCGTAGAGGTTCGGCGGAGTCGCCTCCTGGCCGAGGCCGCGGGTGGCGTTGCCCTGCGGGTCGCAATCGACCAGCAGGACCCGCTTCTCGAGTGCCCCCAGGACGGCGGCAAGGCTGATCGAGGTGGTCGTCTTGCCGACCCCCCCTTTCTGATTCACGACGGCTAGCACTGAGCTCATCCGGGGCCCTCGAGCAGGTATTCGCGCACGTAGCGTCCGTCGCTGCCCGGCAGTCGGAGCTGACGGCCGGACGTGAACCGCGGAGGCAGCGGCTGGGGTTCGTCGCCCGTCCAGAGCAGGAGGCGACCGGCCCATCCCAGTCGGTCGGCGATGGCCGCCCAGGTTGGCGGCGGCAGCCGCAGGGCGCGGACAGTCACCAGGTCGAGCGCCTCCGGCAGGCTGGTCGGGCGGCTTGCCTCGACTCTAGCATCGGACAGGGTGACCCTCAATTCCAGCCGCCGCGCCACGGCGGCGAGGAATGCCCGTCGGCGCGCCCGCGGTTCGATCAGGTGGACGTCGAGATCCGGGCGGGCGGCCGCCAGCACCAGGCCGGGGAAGCCGGCCCCGCTGCCGAGGTCGGCCAGCCGCGCCGGGTGGGGCGGGAGCCAGGGAAGCGGCGCGAGGGATTCCGCGAAGTGGCGCTCGACCGTGCGCGCGACCGTGCCGGGACCGATCAGATCCACTCGCGGCGCCCAGCGGCGCAGCTCCTCGTAGTAGAGGTAGAGCGCCTGGCGACGCTCGTCCGCCAGCTCGAGCGTCGGGAGGCTGCGACGAAGCTGGTCGTCGAAAGCGACGCGGGTCAGGCCGGGCAGCTGCATCGGAGGGCAGATCCTACTTGCGCCCACGTTTCACGTGAAACGACGAGTGTCGTCGCCGCTGCACGGTTTCACGTGAAACGTCTGGAGCCAGGGATACCGATCGATGTCGCCTGGCCTCGGTCGGGTCAGTCGCCGGGCGGCAGGGGAGCGATCCGGATCGGCTTGAGATGCCCCTCGCCCAGGCTCTCGGAGTCGACTCCCGGGTGGGCCGCCAGCGCGAGATGGATCGTCCGCCGCTCGGCCGGATTGAGGGGAGCGATCACCTCCGCCTCGCCGCTCGCGGCAACGCGGGCTGCGGTCGAATCCGCCAGGGCGATCAGCTCGGCTTCGCGCGCCGTGCGCAGGCCGGCGCCGTCCACCCGCACCCGCACCAGGTGGCCGCACAGTCCGTGGAGGGCGCGGGGCAGCAGATGCTCGAGGTCATCGAGTACCTCCAGCCCGAGGCCGCTCAGCCGCTCGCGGTCGGGGCCATCCAGATCGATCTCCAGCCGCTCCGGCGTGCGCCGGACCGAGGCGGTGAGGTCGAGGCCGGCCAGCGCCAGCAGCCGCGCCGCGGCCTCGGCGGCCGCCAGTTCGGCTTCCGGCCCCGGGGCGCGCCAGACCTCCGGCCGCTCGGCACGTCGAGCCCCGCGCGGCGGGCGCGGGGAGGCAGCCTGCGGCCCGGGCTCCCGACGCCCGGCGGCGACGGGTTCCGCCGACACCGCGGGCGCCGGCCGTGCCGGCTCCCGCTTACTGTCAACAGTTGGCAGCTCTGTGCGCAGCAGGGCGGTCGGGTCGACCTCGATGACGACGCCGCGCGCGTTGCGCACCGCCGCCAGCCGCGCGTCGCGCTGGCGCCAGGCGAGTCGCTCCGGATCGACGCCGTGCCAGCTCGCCGCAGCAGCTACGGCCTGACCGACCGTGTTGCCCGAGAAGAAGCGCCGGTTCGGGTCGTTCACTTGCGGCGTCCCTTGGCCGCCGGTGCGACCGGAACGGTCGCCTCGGTGTGCCGATCCTGGTAGCGGTTGTAGAGCCCCTGCTGGACGATCGACAGGACGTTGTTGGTCAGCCAGTAGAGGACCAAGCCCGCCGGGAAGCCGAGCGAGAAGAGCGTGAAGACGATCGGCATCGCCTGCAGCATCCGCTTCTGGATCGGATCGGGAGGTGCCGGCGTCATGCGCTGCTGCAGGATCTGGGTCACGCCCATGATGATCGGCAGGGCGTAGATCGGATCGGGCGCGGTCAGGTCCTTGACCCAGCCGATCCAGGGCGAATGCCAGAGCTCGGCCGTCGTCGACAGCAGCTGATAGAAGGCGAAGAAGATCGGCAACTGGACGAGGATCGGCAGGCAGCCGCCCGCCGGGTTCACCCCCTCGGTGCGGTAGAGAGCCATCACCTCTTCGTTCATCTGCTTCTGCGCCTCGGGGTTGAAGCGCCCCTGCTTGTCGCGCAGCTTGCCGCGCCACTTCTCGCGAATTGCCTGCATGCGCGGATTGAGCTTCTGCATCTTGCGCATCGACTTGAACGAAGCGAGCGAGAGCGGCAGCAGCAGGATCTTCAACACCGTGGTCAGCAGCACGATCGCCCAGCCGTAGTTCGCCACCACGTTGGCGTGGATCCACTGCAGGCCCCACAGCATCGGGCGGGCCAGGAAGCCGAGCCAGCCCCAGCGCACCGTCTGCTCGAGCCCCCAGGGCAGCGCCTTGAGCCGGTCGTACTGCTTGCTGCCCCAGTACGACGCAGCGGTGATCCGCCCGTTGTCGGCCACCAGCACCAGCTGCGCCTCGCGCGGCAGCTTCGAGTCGGCCTTGGCGAGCTGGTCGGCCGGCGGCAACGGCCGCGCGTCGAACAGGTCGGGCTCGTCGCCGGCGTCGAGCAGCATCGGCTGGATGCGCGCTTCGGCCACCCCCTCGAGCGGCACCATCGCGACCAGGAAGTAGGTGTCCTCGACACCCACCCAGTCGAGCCCGGTCCCGGCCAGGGCGACCGTTTCGGCGATCTTCTCGACCGGCTCGACGCCGGCCTCGCCGCGCACGCTCCAGACTGCGGCCCGGCGCAGGAACCGGTTCTCCAGCTCTTCGCCCGTGCGTGACCGCAGCCCCGGGCCGACCAGCACTCCGAAACCCGGCACGGAGGCCGCTACCTCGAGATCGAGGCGACCATCCGGATGCAGGACGAACCGCTTCGTCGCTTCGCCCGCCGGGCCGCGGTGCTGCAGCACCAGAACCTCACCGTCGGCGCTCGTCGACTGCTCGGCGACGAAGAGCGCTTCGTTGAGCGCCAGCCCGGCGCCCGCTCCGTCCACCAGCGCGAACGGCCAGGGCGGAGTCGAGCGCCGCTGCACCATCTCGAGCGGCGCTCCCGCCTCGTCCAGCTTGCTCTTGTCGACCAGCGACACGAGCTGCCCGCCGCGGTTCGTGAACTCGGCCCGCACGTCGGCGTTCTCGAGCACCAGCGTCTTCTCGGCCTCGGCGGCCAGCGGCTCGAGCGTCGGTGCTTCGGGCGCCGGCTCGGCAGACGACGCCGGTTCGGCAGCCGCAGCCGGGGCTGGCGCGGCCCCCGCCGGCGCCGCCGGCGGCTCCGACCCGCGGGCCATGCCCGCCGCCGCTCCCGGACTCGTCGACGTCGCTTCAGCGACCGGCGCGACGGGTCGCGGCGCCGGCTCGGGAGGCGGGAACAGGTACTGCCAGACGAGCAGGATGCCCATCGAAAGGACGGCGGCGAGGATCAGGCGTCGGTTTTCCAAGGTACGGGACTCTCCGGCGGAACGGTGCGGTCAGGGGATGTCGATGCCGCCCAGACCGAGCGGCTGGCAACGGGCGATGCGCCCGGCAGCGCGCAGCAGACCGCGGACTGCGCCATGGCGCAGCACGGCCAAACGGGCGTATTCAGAACAGGTCGGCGAGAAGCGACAGGCGTCGGGCAGCAAAGGTGAAATCGTCCGCTTGTAGCCGCCGAGCAACCGCGCGAGCAACCGCGCGACCCGCCCCGGGCCCGGGCCGGCGAGCGGCTGCGGCAGGTGCTCGTGGCGCGACGCGGCGGCGGGCGAGCTCACCGGGCGGCCCCGGGCGGGGCGCCGGACGCAGCTCCGGGCCGCGGCGAGGTGGGCAGCCCGGCCAGCAGCCGGTCCAGCTCGCCGCGAAACAGCTCGAACGAGGCGGCGCCAGCGCCCGGCTTGAAGTGCACGACCAGATCGAGGGGTGCCAGACCGGCGCGACGTGGACTGCGCCGATAGACCTCGCGCGTCCAGCGCTTGAGACGCTGGCGCACGACCGACGGCCCGACCTTGCGGCTGACGGTGATGCCGAGGCGGGGAAACCCCTCGTCGTTGGGATGGAAATGCAGGGTCACCAGGCTCCCGTGGCGCCGCCGCCCGCTGCGGTAGCAGCGCTGGTAGTCGGCCCCGCGGCGGAGGGTCTGCTGGCGCGGCAACCGCTCGGCCCGCGGCAAGGGCGCGGCGGCCGCCGTCGACACACCGACCTCAGACGGTCAGGCGCTTGCGCCCCTTGCGCCGGCGGCGCGAGAGGACCTTGCGGCCGTTCTTGGTGCTCATCCGCTCACGGAAACCGTGAGTCTTCTTGCGCCGGCGATTGTTCGGCTGGAACGTACGCTTCACTTCGGACCGCCTTCCTTCGAATGGATTGCCGGTCCACCGACCTGCCGGCGACCGGAAGCGCCACACCCGGGGCCCACCTGCGGGACCCGGCTGCGGCGCGGAGCTGCGGATTCTAGCCCGGCCGGGGGGCCGGGGTCAAAGCAGACTGGCGGAGAGGGTGGGATTCGAACCCACGGTACCCTTGCAGGTACAACGGTTTTCGAGACCGTCCCGATCGACCACTCCGGCACCTCTCCTCTCAGGTCCACGCTGAAACCGCACTGCTGCTGATATTGGCGGAGAGGGTGGGATTCGAACCCACGGTAGAGTTTCCCCTACACACGCTTTCCAAGCGTGCTCCTTAAGCCACTCGGACACCTCTCCGGCACGACATCTCAAAGAACCATCGCGGCGGGCGACGGTAACCGCCCGCCCTTCAGCGCCGCAGGGCGGCAAAGAAGGCGCGCAGCATCTCACGACTCTCGGCCTCGCCGACCCCGGCGCGGACGACCGGCCGGTGGTTGAGCCGCGCATCGCCCACCAGGTCGCCGAGCGACCCGCAGAAGCCGGCCTTCGGGTCGGCCGCTCCGAAGACCAGCCGGTCGACCCGGGCGAGGACGATCGCCCCGGCGCACATCGCGCACGGTTCGAGCGTCACGTAAAGCGTCGTCCCGTCGAGCCGCCAGCTGCCCCGGGCCGCCGCAGCGGCCCGCAGCGCCAGCACTTCGGCGTGCGCCAGCGGATCCTGGTCGATTTCGCGCCGGTTGTGGGCGCGCGCCAGCACGCGCCCGTCCGCTTCGACCACCACCGCGCCGACCGGCACCTCGCCGAGCGCCGCGGCGGCGCGCGCCTCTTCGAGCGCCTCGCGCATCCACCGCTCGTCGGCCGCCTCTCCGCGCAGCTCGCCGCTCAAACCGGGCGATTCTAGCTCAGCTCGGCGCCCGACCGCATCGCCCGGCGCCTTTACAGTGGCGGAGCGCCCACGTACGATGCAACTGGGCGCGGGCCGGGAGAACGAAGGGTTCAGGTCCTGTGCACCGGACGGTTCCGAACCTCGTCAGGCCCGGAAGGGAGCAGCGATCAGGTCCTCGTTCCGGGTGCCGCAGGGGTGCCGGAACCCTTCGTTCTCCCGGTCCGCGCCCGCTCTCCAGCCATGACCTACCAGGTACTCGCCCGCAAGTGGCGGCCGAAGACGTTCGACGATCTGATCGGCCAGGAGGCGGTGGTCACCGCCCTGCGCAACGCCCTGGCCGAGCAGCGGATCGCCCAGGCCTATCTGTTCTCGGGCATCCGCGGGGTCGGCAAGACGACCGCCGCCCGGCTGCTCGCCAAGGCGCTCAACTGCGAGCAGGGGCTGGGTCAGGGCCCGTGCAATCAGTGCGCGACCTGCGCCGAGATCACCTCCGGGGCCGACCTCGACGTGCTCGAGATCGACGCGGCGACCTACTCGAAAGTCGAGCAGGTCCGCGACCTCACCGAGAGCCTCAAGTACGGACCGACCCGCGACCGCTACAAGGTCGTCGTCCTCGACGAGGTGCACCGGCTCTCGCGCCAGGCGTTCGATGCGCTGCTCAAGATCGTCGAGGAGCCGCCGCCGCAGCTGGTCTTCATCTTCGCCACCACCGAACTCGACGCAGTGCCGGCCACCATCCTGTCGCGCTGCCAGGAGTTCCAGTTCCGCCGCGTGCCGGCGCCGCGGCTGGTGGCCCACCTGGCCAGGATCTGCGAGGCCGAAGGGATCACCGCCTCGCCGCGCGCCCTGGAACTGATCGCGCGCGCCGGCGAGGGCAGCGTGCGCGACAGCGTGGCGCTGCTCGATCAGCTCGCCACTTTCGGCCAGCAGACGGTCGAAGAGGACGCCGTCCACCGCCTCGTCGGGGCGCTCGCTCCGGCCGACTTCCTGCGCCTGTTGCGGGCAATCCTGGACGGCGACCTCGCCACCGTGGCCAGCCTCGCCCGCGAGGTCGAAGCGAACGGGTTCGACCCGCGCCAGGTGTTCGCCCACTTCCTCGCCTACTGCCGCGACGCGCTCCATCTCGCCCTCGGAGGCGACGCGGAGCGCCTCGAACTGGCCGCCGAGGGAGCCGAGGAGCTGAACGAGCTGGCCACCCGCGCCGGCTACGAGAACCTGCTGCGCCTGCTGCATCACCTGCTCGCCAGCGAGGCGCTGGTGCGGCGCAGCGACGCCGGCGCCCTGGCCCTGGAGCTGGCCTGGTTGCGCGCCGCCGAGCTGCCGCGACTCGTCGCTGTCGAAGCGCTCCTTGCCGGCCGCACCGGCGATTCGGCGGCCGCTGCCCGCGCTGCCGTCGACGCGCCGCCTCCGGCCCGCCGGGCTCCGGCTCGGACCGCACCCGCAAAGCCGGTGGCCCGCGCGCCCGAGCCGGCACCCGCCAGGTCGGAGTCAACCATCGCGCCCCCGCCCGAACCGGCGGCTCCAGCGACCGATCCGCCACCCGCCGCGTTGGCCGCCGCGCCCACCGGCCTGGAGCGCTTCCGCGAGGAGCTGGCGATCCGGCGGCCGATCCTCGGCGCCCAGCTGGCGCGCGCCCGGTTCGAGTACGAGGCCGGCGAGCTGCGCATCACGCTGGCGGGCGGCGAGCCTTTTGCCGCCGCCCAGCTGGCGCGCGAACAGAACCGCGAGCTGCTCGACACCGCCGTCGTCGCCGCCTTCGGCGCCGGGGCGCGCTGGCGGCTGCTCGAGGGCCCTTCGGCACCGCCTAGCGACGACCAGCTCGCGGCGCGCGAGCTGCGCGAGAACGCTGCCCGCCGCGAAGCCGAGACCGATCCGCAGGTGCAGGCCCTGCTCGACATCTTCGGCGGCACGGTGGCGGCCGTCAGCACCGAACCCAGCGGCCCCGCGCGGGCCGAGGAGAAGGAATGAACATCCAGAAGTTGATGAAGCAGGCCCAGCAGATGCAGGAGCGCGTGCAGCGCGAGATGGCCGAGCTGGTGGTCGACGCAACGAGCGGCGGCGGCATGGTGACGGTGCGCATGAACGGCAGCAAGCAGCTCGTCGGCGTGACGATCGACCCTGAGGTGATCGATCCGGCCGATCCGGCGATGCTGGGCGATCTGGTGCTGGCGGCCGTCAACGAGGCGGGTCGCAAGGTCGACGAGGCGCTGCAGTCGAAGCTGGGCGGCCTGGGCGGCGGCCTGCCCGGGCTGGGCTGAGCCGTCCGTGGCCGACCCGCTCGCGCGCCTGACTACCGAACTGGCGCGCCTGCCCGGCGTGGGTCCGAAGACCGCCGCGCGCCTCGCCCATCATCTGCTCAAGGTCCCGGACGCGCAGGCGCGCGAGCTGGCCGAGGCCATCGTCGAGGTCAAGGAGAAGCTGTTCCCGTGCTCGCGCTGCAACGCGATCACGGCGATCGATCCGTGCGCCATCTGTG
Source organism: uncultured Thermoanaerobaculia bacterium (assembly GCA_964618415.1). Taxonomy (GTDB): domain Bacteria; phylum Acidobacteriota; class Thermoanaerobaculia; order Multivoradales; family JAGPDF01; genus JACTMI01. Next base: position 13,098 of record CAZUAT010000021.1, on the reverse strand, counting down.
CCGATGCGCGGCGTGACCGCACGCGCATCTGTGTCGTCGAGGAGCCGTACAACATCGCGCCGCTCGAGCGCACCGGCGAATACCACGGCCTCTACCACGTGCTGCGCGGCGCCCTCTCGCCCCAGCGCGGCATCGGGCCGGAGCAGCTCGCCATCGATGGCCTGATGCAGCGCCTCGACGGCGTAACCGAGGTGGTGCTCGCTACCAACCCGAACGTCGAGGGCGAAGCGACCGCGCTCTACCTGGCGCGCCGGCTGGCCGGCCGCGTCGACCGCATCACCCGGCTCGCGTTCGGCATGCCGGTGGGCGGCGATATCGACTACACCGACGAAGCGACGCTCGGCCGATCGCTGGCCGGACGACGGGAGCTCGCATGAAAACCCTCCGCGCCGGCGATCTGCTGCCGGAACTGGTCACCCCCATCCCCGGCCCGCGCAGCCGCGCGCTGTCGCGACGCCTGGCCGCCAGCGAGGCGCCCTCCGTCAACACACTCGGGCCCCAGGACGAACCCGCGCTGGTCTGGCAGGAGGCGCTCGGCGCCAACGTGCTCGACGTGGACGGCAACTGCTTTATCGACCTGACGTCCGGCTTCGGGGCGGCGTCGGTCGGCCATCGCCATCCCGCCGTGGTCGCTGCGGTGGAGGCGCAAGCCGCCCGCCTCGTGCACGGCCTCGGCGACGTGGCGGCCCATCCGCTGCGGGTCGATCTGGCCGAGCGCCTTGTTGCCCTGGCGCCGGTCGACGACCCGCGCGTTCACTTCGCGGTCTCCGGCGCCGACGCGGTCGAGATCGCGCTCAAGACCGCCCTGGCCGCTACCGGCCGGCCGGGGGTACTCGCCTTCGATCCGTCCTACCACGGCCTGTCGCCCGGCGCCCTGGCCGCCAGCTCGCGGCGCGCCTTCCGCGAGCCGTTCGCCGCCCATCTGCAGCCGCACGTCGTGCGGCTCCCGTTGGGAGCCGACACCGCCGACCTCGAGGCCGCGCTCGCCCCCGGCACCGTGGGCGCCGTGCTGGTCGAACCGGTGGTCGGACGCGAGGGCGTCATCGTGCCGCCGGCCGGCTGGCTGGCCACCCTGGCGGCGGCGACGCGGCGGCACGGCGCACTGCTGGTCGCCGACGAGATCTTCACCGGCTTCGGCCGCACCGGACCGCTGTTCGCCGTCGAGCGCGACGGCATCCACCCCGACCTGCTCTGCTGCGGCAAGGCGCTCGGCGGCGGCCTGCCGATCGCCGCCACGATCGGTCGCCGCGACCTGATGGAGGTCTGGCGCAGCGACGGCGAGGCCCTGCACACCGGCACCCATCTCGCCCATCCGCTCGCCTGCGCCGCCGCCCTCGCTGCCCTCGGCCTGCTCATCGACTCGCGCGCGGTGGCCGGGCGCGCGGCGCTCGCCTCTCAGCTCGAGGCCGGTCTTGGCCGGCTGGCGGCGCGTCACCGCTCGGTCGTGGCGCGGCGCTCGATCGGCCTGCTCGGCGCGCTCGATCTCGGTCCGCCGGGAGCCGCGACCCGCCTCGCCGCCGCGGCGCGCGGGCGCGGCATCCTGCTGCTGGCCGGAGGCGCTTCCGGCAACGTCGTTCAGCTGGCCCCCCCGTTCGTGATCACCACCGAACAGCTCGGGGCCGCCATCGATGCGCTCGATGCGGCGCTCTCACAGATCACCCGGGGCGCCCGCGGCCATGGCTGAGCGCCGCTTCAAGCTGGCGTTCATCGGCAGCCACGGTGTTGGCAAGACGACCCTCTGCTACGGGCTGGCGGCGCGCCTGAAGCGTCGTGACCACGCCCTCGAGATCGTGCACGAGGTGGCGCGGCGCTCACCGCTGCCGATCAACCGGGAGACCACCGTACCGGCGCAGCGCTGGATCCTGCTGGCGCAGATCGCCGAAGAGATCGTCGCGGCGGAGCGCTCGCCGCTGGTGCTGTGCGACCGCAGCGTCCTCGACAACTACGTCTACCTGCTGCTGGCCGGCGGCCCAGACCCGATGGTCGGCCCGCTGGTCGACCGCTGGTTGGCGACTTACGACCTGCTCGTGCACGTTCCCATTCTCGGTGCGCCGTCGCGCGACGGCGTGCGAGCGGTCGACCCGGCTTTTCAGCGCGCCGTCGACGACCGGTTGCGCCGCGAGATCGCCGCGCGAGGGCTGGAGGTGATGGCACTCGATCCCGACCGCTCGGACGACTGGCTCGATCAGGTCGAGCGGCGGTGCCGAGAGCGCCTCGGCCCGGGCTTCGACCAGCTCGAGCTGCTCGCCCCGCGCGGCGCCTGAGGCGCTGCGGCCACCGGAACGGCCGGCGCGAGCGGACCGAGCGGCGCATCCCCCGGATAGATCGCCCGCTCGAGGAACAGTCCGGATGGCGGCGCCGTGTGCGCCGCCGGGTCGAACCGTCCCGCGCGGTCAGCCGCCGGCCCCCCGGGAGCCGCGAGCAGCTGCCCGAGTTCGGCAGCCGACAGCTCGCCGGCGCCGACCGCGACCAGCGCCCCGACGAGCCGACGCACCATCTTCCAGAGAAAGTGCGACGCCGCCACCCGCACGAGGATCAGATCGCCCGCCGGAGCGACCTCCACGGTCTCCACCACAACGAGGGTCGAGCTCTGCTCCTGCGGCCGTTCGCAGAAGGCGGCAAAGTCGTGCCGGCCGACCAGCTGGCCGGCGGCCGCAGCCATGCTTTCCACCTCGAGCGGCCGGCGCACCCACCAGACGAAGCGCTTGGCCAGCGCCGTCCGGCGCCGCGACACCTGGTAGACGTAGCTGCGCAGACCGGCGTGGTGGCGGGCGTGGAAGCGATCGTCTGCTTGCCGCAGGCCGCGCAGATGAATGTCCGGCGGCAGCCGGTCGTTGATCGCCTCGGCCAGCCGCTCGGGGGCCAGCGCGGGACGGTCCCGGACCCGCAGGTGAGCCACCTGCTCGAGCGCGTGAACCCCGGCGTCGGTGCGGCCGGCTCCGCCCAGCTCGACGGCTGCCGCCAGTTCGGCTTCGATCGCGCGGCGCAGCTCGCCGGCCACCGTGCGGGCGTTCTTCTGTTCCTGCCAGCCCCGGTAGCGCGTCCCCTCGTACTCGAGATCGAGGCGGTAGGTTGGCATCGGGCGCCGATCCTTTCACGCCCCCGCGCCGGAGCGGCCCGCAGCCCCGGCCCGCGCGGCCGTCGTCGAAACCCGCTACACTCCCGGCTCGTGTCGATCGCCGACCGGCTCGCCCGCGCGCCCGTCTTCTCGCACTTTCCACGCCCGCAGCTCGAGGAGCTCGCAGCCCTAGTTGAGGAGCGTGAGGTAAGCGCCGACTCGTTCGTCCTGCGCCAGGGCGACACTTCGACCGACGCCTTCCTGATCGAGAAGGGCGGCATCCGCATCCAGCGAACCACCCCGTACGGCAACTACGCGCTGGCGGTCCTGTCGCAGGGCGACCTGTTCGGCGAAGCGAGCTTCGTCGACACGCAGGAGCGCTCCGGCGACGCCTGGTCTACCTCGGCGGCGCACCTGCTCGCCTTCGTGCCGGCGCGGCTGCAGCCGGCGCTCGACGACGATCCGCGTCTCGCTACCGCGTTCTACTGGACCTGCTGGCGAAGCCTGTCGGCGAAGCTGCGCCGCACCAACGACAAGCTTTCGCGCTTCTTCGCTCAGGGCGCTCCCCCGGCGGCCCGCGGCGCGGCCGACGAGCGCCGCGCGACGGGCGAGTTCCGGGTCGACCTGCGCACCAAGCGCGACCTGTTCACCGAGCAGCGTCTCTCCTCGCTCGAGATCAGTCTGCTCTCCACCTTGTCGAAGGAGCGCAAGCTGCGCGGCGGCGACGTGATCTTCCGCGAGGGCGATCCCGGTGACGCGATGTACATCGTTCTCGACGGGCGAATTCGAATCAGCAAACAGATCCCGGGCGCCGGCGAGGAGGCCCTGGCGATCCTCGAGCGCGGCGACTACTTCGGCGAGATGGCGCTGATCGATCGCCAGCCGCGCTCGGCCGAAGCGACGGCGCACGGCGGCGACGCGGTCGTCCTGTCGATCCCGAAGATGGTCGTCGAGCAGCTGCTCGACATGCACAAAGTCTCGTCGGTCCGCCTGCTGCGCATCCTTTGCGGCCTGGTCGCGCAGCGTCTGCGGGAGATCGACGACAAGCTGGTCGGCTGGTACATCCTGTCGGGCGGCGCGGACACGCCCTCGGTCCGCTAGCCGCGCCGCGACGCGGCCGCCAGCAGCTTGCGCGTCAGGCCGGTGAGCGCCGGCAGCGCATCGCCCTGCCCCAGCCAGCGTGCCGCGGAGCCCGACGGCGCCTCGCCGACTCCGTCGGTCGTCCAGTCCGCCGGACAGAGCTCGACCTCGAGGCGACGGAAGGTGATCGTGTGCCGCACCCTCGCCGTCGGCGCGTCCACCCGCCAGCGCCCACCGAAGCGGTGAGCGAACTGCGACGCCGCTTCCGGTCCCACAGCATCGACGGTGGGCAACTCCCAAAGGCCGGCGAGCACCGCCTCCGCCTCGCCGCGCTGCACCACCAGGCAGCGGCCGGCGCCGTCTCGCACCAGCGCGGCGGTCTGGCGAACGGCGACGCTTGGGGCGCGTTTGCGCAGGCGCGGCAGGTCGTCGGTCCGTCCGCTCTGGCGCGCGGCGCAGCCGGCTGCCAGCGGACAGTCCTCACAGCGCGGCTGGCGGGGCAGGCAAACCGTGGCGCCAAGTTCCATCAGCGCCTGATTCGAGTCGCCCGGCCGCGCCGGGTCGAGCAGCGCGCTTGCAGCTGCGACCAGCCGGCGACGGACGGCCGGACGGTCGACTTCGTCGGGCTCCGCCGTCCAGCGCGCCATCACCCGCGCCACGTTGCCGTCGAGCACGGCGACCGGCTCCCCGAAAGCGATCGAGGCAATCGCCGCCGCCGTGTAAGGGCCGACCCCCGGCAGGCGCTGCAGCTCGGCGGCGCCGGTCGGGATCCCTCCGGAGAGCACCACCTGACTGGCGGCCGCGTGTAGCTGGCGGGCGCGCCGGTAGTAGCCAAGCCCGGACCAGAGACCCAGCAGCTCGTCGACCGGCGCCGCGGCCAGGGCCGAGGGTGTCGGAAAACGCGCCAGGAGGCGCTCGAAGTACGGCATCGCCGTCTCGACCCGGGTCTGCTGGAGGAGGATCTCCGAGAGCCAGATCGCCCACGGATCGCGTTGCCGGCGCCACGGCAGGTCGCGGCGGTGGCGGTCGTACCAGGCGAGCAGCGCGGCGGCGGGCGTCATCGGCAGGGCCGGTGCAGTCTAGTTTTCTCGGCCGAGTTGCAGAAATGGCCGGTCAGACTCGTCGCGCCGGTCAATTCGGCGGTGCAGTCCGCCGCGCTCGGGAGGCGAAAAAAGCGACAGCCCCGGGCCGAGGCTCGGGGCTGTCGAAGGCAACTGTCTGGGTGGGCTCGCGTTGGGGTGGGTCGTAAGTGGCTCTACCCCTGTGAGTTAGGGGAGCTTGGAGAGCGTTTCCGGATGGGAGTGGCGCCCCGGAGGGGCACCGAATCTGGAGGGTCTTGGGTTTGGACTGCGAAGCCTGCCCGGACAGCTTGTCAAAGAACCTGCCTTCACCCTGAGCAACGGCCGTGCCAACCTCGATATTCCGTTCCCGGGCTCCGCCCCGCTCTCGCGCCGCTCGCGGTATCTTGGGCTGTCCGGGGACGGCCGCTCGGCCCGCTCCGGGCCCCTGAACACCGCGCTTCCCGGGAGGTCGCTTGCGCCGTCTGCTCTGGATCCTCATCGCTCTCGTGCTGGTCGGCCTCGGGTTCGCGACCGGCGGCGTGCTGCTCGCGCGCCGGGGCGCCGCGCTGCCGGGCTTCGATTCCGCTCGCCTGCTCTCGCTCCGGCTCGGCGGCGGCCTGGACGACTACGCCGCCGTCGTGCCGTTTGCGCTGCCGGGGGACCGCCGTCCGCCCACCGTTGCGTCGATCTGGCACGCCCTCGAAGCGGCGCGGCGCAGCCGCGGCGTGCGCGGCGTCGCGGTCCACGTCGGCAACCTGAGCGTCGGGCTGGCCAAGGCGGACGAGTTGCGCCGCCAGTTCCAGGCTACCGTGGCGGCGGGCAAGTTCGTGGCCTGCTACCTCGACACCGCCGGTGAAGGCAGCAACGGCACGCTCGAGTACTACGTCGCTTCGGCCTGTTCGACGGTGTCGCTGGCCCCGGCGGGAGAGCTGAACCTGCTCGGGCTCTGGTCCGATTCGATCTTCCTGCGCGGCTCGCTCGACAAGCTGCGCATCGAGCCTTCGTTCCTCGCCGCCGGGCGCTACAAGAGCGCCGCCGAGAGCTTCACCGAGTCGCAGCACTCTCCGGCGGCACGCGAGGCGATCGAACGCGTGCTCGACGGCTACTTTGCCCAGATCGTCGACGGCATTGCCGCCAGCCGGCGGCTCGATCCGGCCGCGGTGCGGGCGCTGATCGACCGCGCCCCGCTGTCGGCGAGCGAAGCCGTCGAGGCCGGGCTGGTCGACGACCTGGAGTTTCCCGACCAGTTCGAGACCCGCATCGCGGGCCTCGCCGAGACCGAGCCGGGTGAGAGCACCGACCTGCTCTCCTGGGGTCGCCATCGCCCGGCAGCCGGCACCGGCTCGGACCGCATCGCGGTGCTTTTCGCGCGCGGAATCATCGTGCGCGGCGCCAACGGTTTCGAAGGCTGGACCGGTGAGAGCCGGATCGGCTCAGAGGGGCTGGGCGACCAGCTCGCGCAGCTCGCCGACGATCCGTCGATCGCCGCGGTGGTGTTGCGCGTCGACAGCCCCGGCGGGTCGGCGCTCGCCTCGGACTTGATCCTGCGGCGGGTAGAGCTGCTGCGCGAGCGCAAGCCCGTGGTCGTCTCGATGTCGGACGTCGCCGCCTCGGGCGGTTACTACATCGCCGCCCGCGCCACGCGCATCGTCGCCGAACCGGGCACGCTGACCGGCTCGATCGGGGTGATCACCGGCAAACTGGCCACCGGGCAGTTCCAGTCGGAGCTGCTGGGAGCCGAGCACGAGACGCTGGCGCGCGGTGCGCGCGCCGGGCTCTATTCGTCGCTCTCGCCGTGGGACGAGGCGCAGCGCGAGGTCATCGGCCGCCGGGTCGAGGAGATCTACGACCGCTTCGTGGGGCACGTCGCCGAGGGGCGCGGCCTGACCCTCGAGGCGGTGCACGAGATCGCCCAAGGCCGCGTCTGGACGGGTGCCGACGCGGTCGCGCGCGGCCTCGTCGACGAGCTCGGCGGTCTCGACGCCGCGGTGGCGGCGGCGCGGCGCGAAGCCGGTCTGGGTCCCGACGAGGGCGTCGTCGAGTTCCATCCCCGGCCACGCACGGTGTTCGACTGGCTCACCGCCGCCGGCTCGCTCGAGCGGGCCGCCGAACTCAGCCGCCTCACCCGGCTGCTCGAGATGCCCCGCGCACCGCTCGCGCTCGAGCTGCCACCGGCACTGGCCGACCTCGCGCGGCCGTTCTAGAATCGCCGCTCCGGTCTTCTTTGCTACCCGTGTCCGTGCCTGCCCCGAGTTCCACCTGGTCCGTGCTGAGCGAGCGCCTGCGCGACAGCATGGCGCCGGAGGAGTTCACTACCTGGATCGCTCCGCTGCGCGTGCGCTCGGAGTCCGACGACGGTCTGGTCCTGGTCGCCCCCAGCCCGCGCTTCGCCCACACTCTCGAGGAGAACTACCGCGCCGCCATCGACCGCGCCGCCTCCGGTGTGCGCGACGAGCTTTTCCAGGTCGTGATCGCCACCGAGCAACTGCCCGACGAGCCCGCAGCGCCGGCCGATGACGAGGGCGTCGCCCGGCTCAACCCGAAGTACACTTTCGACACCTTCGTCGTCGGCGCCTCCAACCAGTTTGCCCACGCCGCCGCGCGTGCCGTGGCCGAGAGTCCCTCGCACAGCTACAACCCGCTCTTTCTCTACGGCGGCGTCGGCCTCGGCAAGACGCACCTGCTGCACGCCATCGGGCATCGCATCCGGGAGCGCCACGGACACCTGGTCATCCGCTATCTGACCGCCGAGCAGTTCGTCAATCAGCTGATCAACTCCCTGCGCTTCAAGTCCACGCACGACTTCCGCGAGCGCTATCGCTCGATCGACGTGCTGCTGGTCGACGACGTGCAGTTCGTGGGCGGCAAAGAGCGCACCCAGGAGGAGTTCTTCCACACCTTCAACGCGCTCTACACCAGCCAGAAGCAGATCATCCTCAGCTCGGATACCTCGCCGCGCAACATCCCCTCGATCGAGGAACGGCTGCGGTCGCGCTTCGAGTGGGGTTTGATCGCCGACATCCAGGCGCCCGACCTGGAGACCAAGGTCGCCATCCTGCGGCGCAAGGCGGACCTGGAGCGGATCGATCTGCCGGACGATGTGGCGCTTTTCATCGCTGACCAGGTCAAGACCAACGTGCGGGAACTCGAAGGTTTGCTCACCCGCGTGGCCGCGTTCGCTTCGCTGACCGGCCGTCCGCTCTCTCTCGACCTCGCCCGCGAGACCCTGCGCGACATCCTCCCCGAACAGGGTCGCGCCCCGTCGGCGGCCGAGATCATCAAGTTCGTGGCACGGCACTACGGTCTCAAAGTCGGAGAGATCAAGTCGCGCTCGAACGTCAAGCAGATCTCCTTCCCGCGCCAGGTTGCCATGTACCTGTGCAAGCAGCTCACCCAGCTGTCCTACCCCGAGATCGGGCGCCAGTTCAACGACAAGCACCACTCGACCGTCATGTACTCGGTCGAGAAGATCGAGAACCTGCGCGCCAGCGACCCCGAGCTGGCCCGCACGCTCGAGTCGATGATCAAGCACTTGGTCTGATCGCGCCTTCCCCCGCCCTGCACTGGCAACGGTTCGGCAACGGCTCGGCGATCGTTCGGCGACTGTTCGGC
>CAZUAT010000021.1:0-4187 GCA_964618415.1 uncultured Thermoanaerobaculia bacterium | reverse complement strand
GGCAACCCTTCGGATAACCCGGCGGAAAAGCTGCGGGCCGCCTGTGGAGGGCAAATCTGTGTCCGCGCAACCTCTCCCTTTTTCCGCAGTTCCACCGCCCGCTTTGCACAGCCCTTTTCCGCATTCTCCGGATCGCCGCCAGCCCGTGCCGGCGGGCTCCCGGGGAGATTTCCTGCCCCTCCACAGTCACCGACTGCTGGTGACTGCTGTGCTATCTTTTCTTCTCGTACGTAGCTACTCGTAGGCGAGGTTTCGACGATGGAAATCCGGCTCAAGCGCGACTTACTGCTCGCCGAGCTCGTCCCGATGCAAGGCATCGTCGAGCGACGGACGACGATCCCCGTCTTGTCGCACCTGCTGCTGCGCGCCGAGGCCGGCAAGCTCCACCTGGCAGCGACCGATCTGGATGTCTCGCTGACCTCTTCGCTGGCCGCCGAGGTCGCCGGGGAGGGCGCGCTCGCCGTTCAGGCGCGCAAGTTTCTCGAGATCGTCCGGTCCCTGGTTGCCGACGAGATCACCCTCCAGCTCGAGGACGAGCGGTCGCTGCGGATCGTCGGGGGGCGCTCGCGCTTCCGCATCCATGGTCTGCCAGCGAGTGACTTCCCCACCCTGCCGCAGGTCGACGGAAAAGCCCGCCTGACCCTGCCGCTGCCGGTGTTCAAGCGGATGATCGGCAAGGTGCTGTTCGCTGTTTCGTCGGAAGAGTCGCGCTTCCAGCTCTCCGGCGCGCTGCTCAAGCTCAAGGGCAAGCAGGCCGAGATGGTGGCGACGGACGGCCATCGCCTGGCGCTCATCGACGCGCAGCTGCCGGGCAGCGGTGGCGAGGACTCGCTGCTGGTGCCGCGCAAGGCGCTGCAGGAACTGCTGCGCATTGAGGGCGAGGGCGAACTCGAACTGCGCCGCAGCGAGCACCATCTAGCCTTCCGTTCCGGCGCGCGGGAGATGGTCTGCCGGATTCTCGAGGGGGCGTTCCCCGACTACGAGCGGGTGATCGCGCGCAACAACGACAAGGTCGTCACCTGCGACCGCAAGGCGCTCGGCGAGGCGGTGCAGCGAGTGGCCATCGTGACCGGCGAGCGCAACCGCGGTATCCGCCTCGAGTTTGCCGCCGGCGAGATCACGGTCGCCGCCGCCAACCCGGACCTCGGCGAGGCGAGCGAGACGCTGTCGTGCCAGTACGGCGGCGATGCGATACGAATCGGCCTCAACCCGGACTACCTGGTGCAGTTCCTGGCGGCGGTGGAGACCGAGCAGGTGCAGCTGCAGCTCAAGGACGAGAACAGCCAGTGCGTGGGCGCCCCGGTGCGCCCCGCGGACGCCGAGGCTCCGCCCGAGCGCTACGTCTGCGTGATCATGCCGATGCGCATCTGAGCCGGCCCGGGAGCGTGTCCACACGCGCCCTCGAACGGCTGGAGCTGAGCGAGTTCCGCAACTTCTCCCGCCTCGACTGGCGGCCGTCGGCCGCCCGACTCCTGCTGACCGGTCCCAACGGAGCCGGCAAGACTTCTCTGCTCGAAGCGATCTACCTGGCCGCCACGACGCGCAGCTTCCGGACCACACGGCTCGAGCCGTGCCTGCGCCGTGGCGGAGCAACCGCGTTCCGGGTGCGCCTCGAGGTCGGCAGCCAGCCGCGTCGCGAGCTGACCATCGACTGGTCGGCGCAGCAGCGCCGCCGCAGCCTGGACAGGCGGCAGGCGAGTCTGGCCGAGCACCTGGCCGTGCTGCCCGTGCTGGCCTGGAGCCAGGCCGACAACGAGCTGCTCACCGGGGCAGCCGGCGTGCGGCGGCGCTTCTTCGACCGCGGCATGGTGCAGCAGCGGCCGGCGCTGATGGCCACGCTGACGCGCTACCAGAAAGCCGTGGAGGCCAAGCGGGCGCTGCTGGCCGGCGGCGGGAGCGACGGGCTGGAGGCGTGGAACGAGCTGCTGGCCCGCGAGGGAGCCGCTCTGGCGGCGGCGCGTGCCCTGGCGGCGGCCGAGATCGCCAGAGAGCTTGCCGACCTGGTCGCCCGGCACGCGCCGGACCTGCCGCCGCCCGGGCTCGCCTACCGGCCCGCCACCCCGGCGGCGCTCGAAGGCGAGGCGCCGCTGCTCGCCGAGTTGGTGGCCGCGAGCGGCCGGGAACGGGCGAGCGGCCGCGCGCTGGTCGGTCCGCACCGCGACGAGTTCGAGTTGCTCTGGGACGGCGCACCGGCCCGGCTGGCCGCCTCCGCGGGCGAGCGCAAGGCGCTCGGTCTGCTGCTGCTCGCGGCCCAGGCGCGGGTGACCAGCGCGGCCGGTCGGGCGCCGCTGCTGCTGCTCGACGACGCCGACGCCGAACTCGACCGGGAGCGCCTGGCGCGAGTCGTGGCGGCGTTTACCGGCTTCGCGCAGGTGATCGCGACGTCGAACCGCCCGGCCGTCTGGGACGCCACCGCGCAGCTCGAGATCGAGTCCGTGGAGGGCCTTGCGGGGGGCGCTTAGGCTGCCCTCCGACGGGGGCCGCAAACGGGCCGGAAACAGGCCCGTAAGAGGATGAAAACAAACCACTTATAGCTTTGCTTTGTGGGCCTTTCCGTGATAGCTTGGAGCCCTTCCGTCGAGCTTGCGCGAGACGCGTTCGAAGCGCCGGAAAGACAGCTGAAACAAGGGGACCTGTGGCTACCAAAGAAGCCTCCTATACCGCCGAAGACATCAAAGTCCTCAAGGGGCTGGAAGCGGTTCGCAAGCGCCCCGGCATGTACATCGGGGACACCGATGACGGTTCGGGTCTGCACCACATGGTCTTCGAACTGGTCGACAACTCGATCGACGAGGGCCAGGCCGGGTTCGCCGACCAGGTGCGCGTCACCATCCACTCGGACAACTCGGTCACCGTCGAGGACGACGGCCGCGGCATTCCGGTGGATCTGCACAAGGGAGAGGGTCGCTCGGCGGCGGAGGTGATCCTCACCGAGCTGCACTCGGGCGGCAAGTTCGACAACAACGTCTACAAGGTCTCCGGCGGCCTGCATGGCGTCGGTCTGTCGGTGGTCAATGCGCTCTCCTCGCTGCTCGAGCTCGAGATCAAGCGCGACGGCAAGGTCTGGTTTCAGACCTACCGTCAGGGCAAGCCGGAGGGACCGATCCAGGAGATTGGCAAGTCGAAAGCCTCCGGCACCCGGATCCGGTTCGTGCCCGATCCGGAAATCTTCACCACCATCGAGTTCAGCTACGACGTGCTGGCCAATCGGCTGCGCGAGCAGGCGTTCCTCAACCGCGGCATCCACATCCTGCTCGCCGACGAGCGCAGCGACAAGAGCGCCGAGTTCGCGTACGCGGGCGGCATCGCCAGTTTCGTCGAGTACCTCAACCGCAACAAGGCGGCGCTTCATCCGAAGCCGATCTCCTTCGACGACAAGGTCGTGCGCGACGGCGTCGAGGAGCAGTGCGAAGTCGCGCTGCAGTGGAACGACTCCTACGGCGAACAGATCTTCTGCTTCACCAACACGCTGAACAACCGCGACGGCGGCACGCACCTGGAGGGCTTCAAGGCGGCGCTGACGCGCACGATCAACGCCTACGCGCAGAGCTCCGGCCTCTCGAAGGCGCTCAAGGAGGTCTCGCTCTCGGGCGACGACGTGCGCGAAGGGCTCACGGCGATCGTCTCGGTGCGCATCCACGACCCGAAGTTCTCCTCCCAGACCAAGGACCGGCTCGTCTCGTCCGAGGTCAAGGGCTGGGTGCAGCAGGTGGTCAACGACCGGCTGGGGACCTTCTTCGAGGAGAACCCGCCGATCGCCCGGCGGATCATCGAAAAGTGCGTCGAGGCCGCGCGCGCGCGCGAGGCGGCGCGCAAGGCGCGCGAGCTGACGCGCCGCAAAGGCGCACTCGACGGCGCCTCACTGCCGGGCAAGCTGGCCGACTGCTCGGAGAAGAACCCGGAGTTCGCCGAGCTGTTCCTGGTCGAGGGCGACTCGGCAGGCGGCACCGCCAAACAGGGCCGCGACCGCAAGTTCCAGGCGATCCTGCCCCTGCGCGGCAAGATCCTCAACGTCGAGAAGGCGCGCTTCGACAAGATGCTCGGCTCGGAGGAGATCAAGACGATCATCACCGCGCTCGGCACCGGCATCGGGCGCGAGGATTTCGACATCGCCAAGCTGCGGTACCACAAACTGATCATCATGTGCGACGCCGACGTCGACGGCTCGCACATCCGCACGCTGATCC
>CAZUAT010000020.1:10898-41841 GCA_964618415.1 uncultured Thermoanaerobaculia bacterium | reverse complement strand
GCGGCAGCACCATGCGGCGCCCTTCGCTCAAGGCACCGGACCCTACCACCGGCCGCCCCCCGCCGATGAGGACGGCCGGGCCGTTGCAGGCACAGAAAAAAATCGCGGCGCCGGGGCCGTGGGCCCGGACGCCGCGTCGGAGGAGGACACCCCGATGAGGGTGCCCCATCCTGCACCGGTCGCCGCCTGAGCGCTGTGGGTCAGGTCACGGCTGCGGGGTGGAACGCTGCGCAACGGCTGTCAGGTCGCCGAGACCGGCCAGGACCCGGCCGCAGCCGAGCCGGCGCGCCTCGGCCGCGACCTCGTCGAGCATGCGCGTCGCATCGCCGCGCCCCGCTGCGGCAGCCGCCCTCGCCATGCCAGCCCGCGCCTCGAGCGCCCGCACCGGCATACCCGACGAGCGACTGTCCTGCCACGTCTGCTCGAACTGACGCAGCGCATCCGCCGCGTCGCCGCGCGCCAGTGACAGCTCGGCTGCGGCGAGCTGCGCCAGCCGACGCAGGTGCCGTACCGCCGACCGGCGAGCGGCTGGCGCGGCCTCGTCGAGTTGCGATGCGGCCTCGCCCAGGCGGCCGAGCGGAATGAGCGCCCGTACACGCTCGAGTCGCGCTTCGTCCGCCTCCCCGGGTGCCCCCGCAGAATCAAAGGCCGCCGCGACCTCGGCCAGCTGAGTGGCCGCCTCCGCCACCTCGCCGCGGTCGCGGGCGAGCACGGCCTGCGCCAGCACGACGCGCAGGCGCCACAGTTCCTGCCCGTCCCCGAGCGCCGACAGTGCGGCGGCATACTGATCAGCCGCCAGCTCGAAGTCGCCTCGCTCCGCCGCCAGGTCGCCGAGCCCCTTGAGCGCCTGACCCGAACCGGCCGGGTCGCCGATCTCACGTGCGGTGGCGAGCGCCTCGTCGAGCGCCGCGCCAGCAGCCGTGAAGTCGCCGCGCTCCTGCTGGATCATGGCGTGATTCTGCAGCGAGACGAGCACCCGCGCCGGGTCTGCCAGCCCCCGGAACTCCGCCAGCGCCTCGGTCTGAAACGCCAGCGAGCGTTCGAGATCGCCGAGTTCGTAATGGATGCTGCCCAGATTCGCGAGCGCCGTCGCGACGCCCCGCCGGTCGCCCACTTCGCGCAGCTTGGCGAGCGCCGACTCGCCGGCGGCCCGAGCGGCGACCAGGTCACCCCGCTCCGAGGCGAGATAGCCCTGCATCAGCTCCACCCGCGCCTCCACTCCCCGGTTGCCGATCGCCGCGAAGGTCGCGCGCGCCTCGGCGTAGGCGGCCGCCGCCTCATCGAGTCTGCCGCCTGCCCGCTCCAGGTTGGCCAGTGAGAAGGTCGCCTGGGCGGCGCCGGCGCGCAGGCCCAGATCGGCGAAGCGGCGCCGGGACTCGGTCAGCGCCGCCCGCGCCGCCGCCGCGTCGCCCAGGCGACGCTGCGCCAGCCCCTCCTCGTAGAGCGCCCGAGCAGCGAGCTGACGCGCACCGACCTCCTCGGCCTTCCGCCGCGCAGCCCGGGCCGCCTCGAGCTGCCCGGCGAAGTCCGCCTGCCCGTCGGCCACCCGGGCTGCCGCCAGGTCGATGCGTGGATCGCCGCCTGCCGGCGGCGGCAGCGCCCGCAGCGCCGCCAGCACCGGCGGTGCCTCGGCGGCATAGCCGGCGGCCGCCAGCGCCTCGACCAGAGTCAGCCCCTGCTCGAGATCGTCCGGCCACAGCCGCCAGAGGGCGCGCAGATTCTCGATCGCGACCTCCCACTCGCCCGCCGCGAGGCGATAGTGCGCCTCGACCGCCAGGGCCTCGGCGCGCGACAGGCCGCCACTCTTGTCGTAGGCGGTGCGCGCGGCCTCGCGCTCGCGCTCGTCGTATCCGAGTTCTCCCCACGAGCGGGCGAGCGCCAGCCAGGCGAGTGCCGCGTCGGAATCCTCTGCGAGTGAGGCCTCGAACAGTTCGCGTGCCGCCAGCGGCTCACCGGCACGCAGCTTGGCGAGACCGGCGGTGTAGAGGCGTACCGCGCCCTCGGTTCCCGGCAACTCGGCGCGCGCGCTCGCCACCTGGCGCTCGTCGGGCTCCCCGACTCCGACCGCAGCGCGCAGCTCGCGACCGGCCTCGGCGACGATGTCGAACAGCTGCGACTCGCTGCCGCGCACGGACAGCGCCCGGTCGTCCGTGCCGTCGATGCGCTGCAGCCGCAGATCCAGGCGCAAGGCGCCCTCTGACTCCTGTCCCAGTGCGGTGAAGCCGCCGGCCAGCACCCAGTCGGTGGCGACGGCGCGTCCGAGCCGGGCCAGCGAGTCGCGCGCCAGCGCTTCGACTCGCGGCAGCGCGAGATCCGAGATCGCGCGGGCGACCGTCTCGCCGGGGACGATGCGCAGCTGTTCACCAGCGGCCAGTTCGGTCGACAGCATCTCCGCCAGCGCATCGGAGAGCCAGTCGCTCTCAGACCGCCCGGTTACGTTGCGCAGACCGAGCACGGCGATCGATGCGCGGGTCGCGCGAGTCGGTGCGGCAGCGGTCAGCGCCAGTGGGGCGTCGATCGTTTCTCTCTTCAGCAGGCGCGCGCCGAGTGCCCAGCCGGCAAGCAGCAGCGCTGCCACCGCAGCGGCCAGCGCCCAGCGCCGCCGGCGCCGCCTCGGCGATTCCACGTTGCCCGCCCCGGTCAGCGCCCGACCCACCTCGTCGGCATCCAGGAACCGTTCGGCCGGGTCGCGCTCGAGCAGTCGACCGACCAGAGCGCGCATGCGCGGCGACACGTCGCCCCGGCGCGCCTCGATCGGGATCGGCGGCTGCTGCAGGCGCTTGACCGCCACCGACAGTGGCGACTCGCCGGCAAACGGCAGGTCGTCGGTCAGCATCTCGTACATCACCACGCCGAGCGCGTACAGGTCCGAGCGCGGGGTGGCGGGCCGGCCTTCTACCTGCTCGGGCGACATGTAGGCGGGAGTCCCCACGACGCCGCCGGTGTGCGTGAGGACGGACGATCCGGGGCTCGACTCGTGGTCGCGCGCCAGGCCGAAGTCGGTGATCACCGCCCGCTCGGTGCCGCCCTCGCGCACGAGCACGACGTTCGAACTCTTGAGATCGCGATGGATCACTCCGGCGCGGTGGGCCGCGCCGAGCCCGGCGGCCAGCTGTGCCGCGATGCGCCGCACCTCCTCCTCCGGCAGCGCACCGCGTTCGTCGATCCGCCGCGCCAAGGTCTCGCCCGCCAGCAGCTCCATGGTCAGGAAGCGCAGCGGACGCGCCTCCCGGCCGTCGCGGGCCAGCAGGTGCACCCCCAGATCGAAGATCCGGCAGACGTTGGCGTGACTGATTCGGCGCGCCAGCAGGACCTCCCGCCGGAACCGCTCGACCGTCGCGTCGTCGGTTTCGTCGCGCGGCTTGAGGATCTTGAGTGCCACCTCGACGTCCAGCTCGAGATCCTGGGCGGCAAACACCTCCCCCACCGCGCCCTGACCCAGGAAGCGCCGGATCCGGTACCGGCCCGCCACCAAGTCGCCGACGCCGAGCAGCGGCAGAGACGGTGTCAACGGACGGGGCGGTCCCCCGGGATGGGTACTGTCGTGATCCACGCCGACCCCTCGCCTTCGATCTTCCGCACGGTGCGGTGGATCCGCCAATTCTAGTCCGGGCGGGCGACCGACGGCCGGCCAACGGGCCGATCAGCCGGTCGGGCGGTCCAGATCCGCGAACGCCGAGCGGTGTTCGGCGGGGACCGCCACCACACGCACGTCCTCGCGCCCGGCGAGCGGCTGGAACGACCCGCCGGAGTCGGTGGCCAGACGCCGCAGCACCGCCGCGCTGGCAGGCTCGTAGAGACCGGGAAACGGCTCGATCCGCCCACCCTCGAGCCGCGCCAGGGTCGCCAGCGTACCCGGCCGTCGCGCGCCGAGCAGCCAGGCGCCGGCGGCGGTCGTGAAGAATGGCTGATCACATGCCGCGACCAGCCACGCGGCGTCCGGCCGATGCTCGAGCGCCGCCAGCAGGCCGCCCATCGGGCCGCCGATCTGCGCGCCAGCGACCTGCGCGTCCGCGAGCCGTGGCAATCGCTCGAGCGCCGCCGGCACCGGACCGTCGCCGAGCAGCGTCAGCTGCTCGACCAGCGGTGCGAGCGCCGCCGCGACGTGCTCGGCAAAGGCGCGATCCTGCAGCGGCTCGAGCGCCTTGGGACGACCGAATCGACGGCTGGCCCCGCCCACCAGCAGGCCGCCGAGGAGCGGCGCGAACGAATCACGAGCCAATCGCGACCTCATGGCGTTGATATCCTTCCACGCTCCATCGCGGCGCGCGGCCCGGCCGTCCGTCCGCCGACCGCCAGTCCGAGCCGGAGGATTCCGACCGATGAGACTTGCCCCTTCGACCGACACGCTGCGCTCTACCCGTCGCCGCACCCGCAGCCGCCGGCTGCTGGTCGTGCTCGGCCTCCTGGCGATCCTGTTCGGCGGCCTCGGTGCGCTGCGCCGCGGTCCGGCCCCGCAGGCGGTGATCCAAGCTCCGCTCGGCGCTATCGGACGGGCGACGCCGGTCGAGATCCGGGTCGACGAACCGCAACGCGGCCTTTCCGCGGTCGAGATCGTGCTCGAACAGGGCGGCGTCGCGCACCCCGTGGGCGGCGAGACGTTCACGACCGTGCCCGGCTGGAAGTTCTGGCGCCGCGGCACTGCGAGCCGGACCTGGCAGCTCACGCTGGGCAAAGACTCGCTGCCCACGCTCACCGAAGGACCGGCCACCCTGCGCGTGGTCGCCAACGGCACGCCGGCCTGGCTGCGCGGCGCGCTCAGCACGACCACCGAGTCGCAGCTGCCGGTCCGGCTCACCCCGCCCACGGTGGAGGTGATCTCCAATCAGCACTACGTGACGCAGGGCGGTGCCGAGGTGGTCGTCTACCGCGTCGGTGCCTCCAGCGCCCGCGACGGCGTCGAGGTCGGGGACTGGTTCTTCCCCGGAGCGCCGTTGCCGGGCGGCGGCGAGCGCGATCGCTTCGCGCTGTTCGCGGCGCCCTGGGACGTCGCCGATCCGACCGCCATCCGCCTGGTCGCCGCCGACGCGGTCGGCAATCGGCGCGCGGTCGATTTCATCGATCGCTTCACGGCGCTGCCGCCGGGCGAGGACGACATTCACCTCGACGAGGCGTTCCTCGCCCGCGTCGTGCCGGCGATCCTCGAGAACACGCCGGCGCTGCAGTCGAAGGGCAACCTGCTGGACGACTACCTGCAGATCAACCGCGACCTGCGTGCCGCCAATGCCGCAGAGCTGCGCAACCTGGCCACCCGCAGCCGCCAGAGCTTCCTGTGGCGAGCCCCATTCCTCGCTCTGCCGGGTGGCCAGGTGATGTCGGCCTTTGCCGACCGTCGCACCTACTTCTACCAGGGGCGCGAAGTGGACCGGCAGGTGCACCTCGGCTTCGACCTCGCCTCGATCGCCAAGGCCGACGTGCCGGCGGCCAACGGCGGAGTCGTCGTGCTGGCGCGCTACTTCGGGATCTACGGCAACACCGTGGTGGTCGATCACGGCTACGGGCTGATGTCGCTCTACGCGCACCTGTCGTCGATCGACGTAGCCGAAGGGGACGAGGTGGGGCGCGGCACGCGCCTCGGGCGCAGCGGCACGACCGGTCTGGCGGGGGGCGATCACCTCCACTTCAGCTTTCTGCTGCAGGGGCTGCCGGTCCGCCCGGTCGAGTGGTGGGACGGCCACTGGATCACCGATCGGCTGAAGCGCAAACTGGGCGCCGCGCTTCCCTTCGCCGACTGAGACGGCGGCGCTCCCCGTGTCCGCGACGCTGCCCGATCTGCGCTCCCTGCTGGCGCGTCTGCGCCGCGACGGCGACCTCGTCGAGGTCACGGCGCCGGTATCGGCACGGCTCGAAGTCGCGGAAATCCACCGGCGGGTCATCGCAGCCGGCGGACCGGCCCTGCTCTTGCGCAACGTCGAGGGCGCCGACTTCCCGCTCGTCACCAACCTCTTCGGAACCGCGGCGCGGGCCCGGCTCGCGTTCGGCGAGCGACCGTTCGAGCTGATTGCGCGCCTGGTCGAGCTGTCGCGCGAGCTGCTGCCGCCCACGGCGGGCCGGCTCTGGCAAGCCCGCGATGTCGCCCGCGATCTGTGGCGGGTCGGCCTGCGCACGACCCGGTCGGCGCCCGTCCGCCAGGTGCTCGACCGGTCACCGCGGCTCGATCGCCTGCCGGCCCTCACCACCTGGCCCGAGGACGGCGGCCCGTTCGTCACCCTGCCGCTCGTCTACACCGAGCACCCCGACGGCCATGGTCACAATCTCGGGATGTACCGGATGCAGATCCACGGCCCGACCACCACCGGCATGCACTGGCAGATCGGCAAGGGAGGCGGCTTCCACTACGCGGTGGCCGAACAGAGAGGCCAACCGCTGCCGGTGACCGTCTTCCTGGGAGGGCCGCCGGCGCTCACCCTGTCGGCGATCGCGCCGCTGCCGGAGAACGTCCCGGAACTGCTGCTCGCCTCGCTGCTGGCGGGCGAGCGGCTGCGGCTGATCGGCGGCCCGGACGGCCGGCGGCTGATCGCCGACGCGGAGTTCGCCCTGGCGGGCCGTGTCCGGCCCGGCGTGCGGGCGCCGGAAGGACCGTTCGGAGACCACTACGGCTACTACTCGCTGCGCCACGACTACCCGGTCTTCGAGGTGGACTGGGTGGCCCGGCGGCGCGATGCGATCTTCCCGGCGACGGTGGTCGGCAAACCGCGCCAGGAGGACTTCTTTCTCGGCGACCTGCTGCAGGATCTGCTGTCGCCGCTCTTCCCGCTCGTGATGCCGGGTGTGCTCGACCTCTGGTCGTACGGGGAGACCGGCTACCACTCGCTGGCCGGAGCGGTGGTGCGCGAGCGCTACGCGCGCGAGGCGATGGGTTCGGCCTTTCGGATCCTCGGCGAGGGGCAGCTGGCGCTGACCAAGTTCCTGCTGCTCACCGATCAGCCGGTCGACCTGCGCGACTTCCGCGCCACACTCGAGCATCTGCTGGCGCGCACCCGGCCGGAGACCGACCTGTTCGTGTTCGCGAATCTCGCCATGGACACGCTCGACTACACCGGACCGCAGGTCAACCACGGCTCGAAGGGAGTCTGGCTCGGCCTCGGGGACGCGGTGCGCGACCTGCCGCGCGAGTTCCGGCCGCCGGTCGAACCGCCGTCTGACGCGCACGGCGTGCGCCCGTTCTGCGGCGGCTGCCTGGTGATCGGCGGGCCGCCGTTCGCCGACGATCCGCAGGCGGCGGCGCGCTTCGCGGCGCACCCCGCCTTCGCCGGCTGGCCGCTGCTGGTCGTCACCGACCAGCCGGCCCGCGCCGCCGCCTCGCCGATGAACTTCCTGTGGACGACGTTCACCCGCTTCGAGCCGGCCGCCGACCTTTACGCCGCGGCGACGCGGGTGGTCCGCAACCACCTGGTGCGCGAAGCACCGATCGCCATCGACGCGCGGATGAAACCGGACTACCCGGCCGAGCTCGTCTGCGATCCCGACACGGCCGCCACCGTGACCCGCCGCTGGCGCGAATACTTCCCCGACCGCAACGTCGAAATGGGCGACTCCGACCGCGCCCACCTCGACCCCTGACCTCGCACCGGCCGACCGCGCATTCGCTACGATCGCGCTCCAATGGGTCAGGCAGCGCAATCGGGCCGGCGCCGGGCGCCGGGGTTGCTGGCGCAGATCGCGCTGGCGCTGCTGGCGGTCGGCACGGTGCCGCTCGCGGTGGCCGGCCTGCAGCTGATGCAGGTCAACCGCGCCGCCCTGGTCGACCAGCTGCTGCGCACGCACACGGTGGCGGCGCGCACCGCGGCGGATCAGATCGACGCGTTCATCGGGGCGCGCCGGGCGCTGCTCGAGGCGCTGGCGGCCGACCCGCGCCTGGCCGCGCCGAACTCGCCACCGGCCCAGGAACTGCTCGCCGACACCCTCGCCGCCTGGGCCGGCGACGGCATCGGTGGACTGGCCGTGCACGACCCCGATGGCGCGCTGTCTGTGCGCGTCCAGTCCCGCCAGGATGCCGCCGCCGTGGAACAGCTATTGCTCGAACGACCGGAGCTCGAGCCGCGCTTCGAGCGGCTGAACGGCGAACTCTGGTACGTCGCGGGCCGCGACCTGGACAGGGCCGCCGGACGGCTCGCCCTGGCCAGTCGGGCCACCGCGATCGCCCGCGCGCTGATGCCGGACGAACTCGGCGAGCAGGCCCGATTGATTCTGCTCGATACGCAGGGGCGCGCGGTCGGAGGTGACGCGCAGGACTCTTCGCCGCTGCCTGCCGCGCTCACCCAAGCCGCCCTGGCTGGCCGGCTGTCCGGCGCCGGACGATTTGGCGAGCGCGGGTCGGAGATCGTCGGCGCGTGGTCGGCGATCGAGGGCGGCAGCTGGATCATCATCTCGACGCAGCCGGCGACGATCGCCGAGGCGGCCGCGCGCCGGATGGCGCGACGATCGGCCATCGCCCTGGTCGTCGCGCTGCTGCTGACCGCGCTGCTCTCCTGGCTCGCCTGGCGAAGACTGGTGCGTCCGCTGCGCGCGCTGCTCGCGGCGGAGCGCCAGATGGCCGGCCTGCGGCGCACAGAGGCCCCTGGATCGGAGACCCGCCAGCTCGAGACGGCGCTGGGCCAGCTCGAACAGCGGCGGCGCGATCGCGCCGCCATCGAAGGCATCTTCCTCGGCCGCTACCAGGTGATCGAGATCCTCGGCTCGGGCGGCATGGGCACGGTATTTCGGGGCTGGGATCCGCGCCTGCAGCGACCGGTGGCGCTCAAGACGATGCATCCGGAGGCGTCCGGAGCCAAAGGCGACCGCGCCGCTTCGTCGCATATCCTGGCCGAGGCGATCCGCGCCGCCCAGATTCGCCATCCCAACGTCGTGGCCGTTTACGACGCCGAGACGAGCGGCGAGGTGGCCTACGTGGCGATGGAGTACGTCGACGGCGTCAGCCTCGACCGCTACCTCGAGGAGCGCGGCGCTCTGACCTGGCAGGAGGCGATCCCACTGGCGCGCCATATCGCGGCGGCGCTCGCCGCAGCGCACGCGATCGGTCTCGTGCACCGTGACGTCAAGCCGGGCAACGTCCTGCTGGCCCAAGACGGAGCGGTGCGACTGGCCGACTTCGGGCTGGCCACCTGGCTCGAACTGCGCACGGACACGCCGGGCAAGGTCTTCGGGACTCCCGGCTTTCTCGCGCCGGAGGTGTTGCGGGGGCATCCGTACGACTGGCGTGCCGATCTCTACGCCCTCGGCGTACTCCTCTTCCGCGCCATCTTCGGTCGCTATCCGTTCCGCGGGACCACCTTCCGCGAGATCGTGCGCTCGACGGTCCACGACGCGCCGCCGCAGATCGCGGACCTCGGAGTCGCGATGCCGACCGAGTTCGCCACCCTGCTGCAGGGGCTGCTCGCCCGCCGCCCGGCCGACCGGCCGGCGCCGACCCACGAGCTGGCGGCGCGACTCGGTCATCTGGCGGACCAGCACCAACTGGTCTGGCGCCTCGACTTCACCCGCCGGCAGACGCCCATCGAGGCGCGAGTGGTCTTCCCCTCGGTCACTCTGCCGACCGTCCCCGAGCCGGAGCCCCCGCGCCGCTGAGCGCGGCGGGCGGGCTGGCGGCGGCCGCCTGATAAGCTTCGCGCATTCCAGGCGCGCGGCCGCTCGGCCGTTCCGACCCCTCCGCGCACCTCCTCAACCACGACTCTGGACCTCCCTTCGACGATGGACATCCGTCAAAACGTGCTCGAAACGATCGGCGACACGCCCCTGGTGGCGCTGCGCCGCTACCATCCGACCGGCGCTCTGCTCGCCGCCAAGCTCGAATTCTTCAACCCCGCCGGCAGCGTCAAGGACCGGATCGGCCTGGCGATGATCGAAGCGGCCGAAGCGTCCGGACAGCTGCGCCCCGGCATGACGATCGTCGAGCCAACCTCCGGCAATACCGGGCTCGGCCTCGCCCTCGCCGCCCTGATCAAGGGCTACAAGCTGATCTGCACGGCGACCACCAAGATCTCGCAGGAGAAGGTACGCATGCTCGAGGCGCACGGCGCCGAGGTGATCACCTGCCCGGTCGACGTCGACGCCCAGGATCCGCGCAGCTACTACAAGGTGGCCGAGCGGATCCGCGACGAGCAGGGCGCCTTCCTGCCCTACCAGTACTTCAACCAGGCCAACCCGGAGGCGCACTACCGCTCGACCGGTCCGGAGATCTGGCGCCAGACCGACGGCAAGGTCACCCACTTCGTGGCCGGGGTCGGCACCGGGGGCACGATCTCGGGGGTCGCCCGCTACCTCAAGGAGCAGAATCCGGCCGTCCGCATCGTGGGCGTCGATCCGGTCGGGTCGATCTACGCCTACTTCAGCGAGCACGGCGTGCTGCCGCCGGCCGACCAGCTCAAGGTCTACCTGATCGACGGCATCGGACAGAGCTACGTGCCGGAAAGTTACTGGCCGCAGTACATCGACGACGTGATCACGGTCGACGACCGAACGGCCTACCGCGAGGTGTTCGAGCTGACTCGTCGCGAGGGGATCTTCACCGGCTCGTCCGGCGGTGCCGCCGCCTTCGCGGCACGCCAGGTGGCGGCGGCAGCGGGTGACGACGACATCGTCGTCACCCTGCTGCCCGACTCCGGCGAGCGCTACCTGTCCAAGCTCAACGACGACTGGATGGGCGAGCGCGGCCTCCTCTGACCGCCCGCGCGCCCGGGCCGGACCTCAGGGCGTGTCGATCCAGCAGTCCTGGAGGTAGCGGGCCAGGGCGAGCGCCCAGGCCATGCGCTGGCCGTCCGCGTAGGCGCTGCTGCTCTTGCCGCCGGAGCCCGTCGTGTAGAAGGTCGCCGTCAGGGCGGACTCGCACGAGGAGAACGATTCCCACCGGCGCGAGGCCACGCCACGGGCGAACGAGTCGAGGTAGTCAGGATCGTCCTTCATGCTCGACATGGCCCGGTCGGCCTCCTCGAGCACGCGGTCGAGCTTGCGCCGGATCTCGACGTTCATCTGCGCCGCCTTCCAGAGCCGGTACTCGGCCCAGCGCGCGTCGTTGTCCGCCGGCAACGGCTCGGTCTGTCGCCCGTTCCAGCTCTGCGAGGAGCGCGCCGCATCGACCGAGCCGTGCAGCTCGAGAATGTTGAGCACCGTCGCCTCCGCGCTGGCCAGATCGCGGCGTACCGCGCGCGGCACGTCGAACGAGAGCTGTACCCGGCATCGCCGGAGTTCGAACAACTCGAACGGGCCGTCGACGATCGACAGCCGGTACGGGGTCGCCAGGGTCAGATTGACGTCGAACCGGGTGAAGCCGATGTGCACGTTCTCGACCGTCGCAAGCTCCCCCTCCGGCAGGCGTACCGGGCCTTTGCCCGAGGCGTAGCGGCCGGAAACCAGGTTGTCGGTGAAGTGATCGGAGCACTCCGAGGTGACCGATCCGAGAATGATCGCCGAGCGCCCGATCAGCCGGGCCCGCAGGTCCGACTCGACGTCGGCATGCGCCGCGGAACTGGTGATCGCCGCGGCCAGCGTGAGACAGGTCAACAGGGCCCGACCGGGCCGAATACCGATACCGTGCATGGACATCCTCCCGTCCCTAGAACGACGAATCGGCGAATCGTATGACGGCGCCGGCCCGGATCGGCCGCGATACTTGACATATCAACAATTGCACTGTAGTGTATCTGGGTCATGACGCCTTCCCGCACCCTCCTGTCCGAGATCCGCCAGGGCCGTCCGTTCCCGAGCGACGCTCAGGAGGCGGCCGTCGGGCTGTTGCGGACGGCCGACGCCGTCCGCCGCTGCGTGGCCACCGTGGTCGAGGCGCAGGGCATCACCCAGCAGCAGTACAACGTGCTGCGGATCCTGCGCGGCTCGCATCCGGAGGCTCTTGCCACCCTGGACCTGGCCGGCCGCATGATCGAGGCCACACCGGGTATCACCCGGCTGCTGGATCGCCTCGAGGCCAAGGGGCTGGCCCGCCGTAAGCGCTGCGCCAGCGACCGCCGCCAGGTCCTCTGCTCGATCACCCCGGCCGGGCGCGCCACGGTCGACGCGCTCGACGCGCCGCTCGACGCGGCACTGCGGCAGGCGATGGACCACCTGGGCGCGACCGAACTCGCTGCCCTCAGCGACCTGCTCGATCGCATTCGAAGCGGCTTTCCCCCGTCTCACCCCTGCACCTCAACCAAGGAGAACCCAGCATGAAGAAGCATCTGTTCGCACTCGCTGTCGCCACGCTGATGGCCGCCCCGCTGGCGGCCGCCGACACCTACACCGTCGACGCCGGCCACTCCGACGTCAGCTTCCAGGTCCGCCATCTGATCTCGCAGGTCCGCGGGAACTTCCGCGACTTCACCGCGACGATCATCAAGGACGACGCCGACCTGGCGAAGTCCTCGGTCGAGTTCACGATCCAGGCGACCTCCGTCGATACCGGCATCGACAAGCGCGACAACCACCTGCGCAGCGCCGACTTCTTCGACGTCGAGAAGTTCCCCGCCATCACCTTCAAGAGCAGCTCGATCGTCAAGACCGGAGACAACACGTACGACGTGACCGGCATGCTGACGATGCACGGCGTCTCGAAGGAGATCACCCTGCCGGTGACCTTCCTGGGCGAGATGAAGGACCCGTGGGGCGGCACGCGGGCCGGCTTCTCGACCGCGACGACCATCGATCGCAAGGAGTACGGCATCGTCTGGAATCAGACGCTGGATGCCGGTGGCGCGGTGCTCTCCGACGAGGTCCAGGTCTCCATTCAGCTCGAGACCAAGAAGCAGTGACCTCCGCCGGCGCCGGTCCCCCGGACGGGACCGGCGCCGCGGCTGCTGCGGCGGGGCGGCCGGCGCGGTAGGATCGGGTTTCGCAGTCCGCGGACCGATCGGATGGAGGAACCGATGCTCGAGCAGCTCGAGAAGATCGACGGCAGTGTGATCGACGAACTGATGGCGATCAAGGAGGAGCGTGGCACGATCGCCGATCGCCTGCAGAAGATGGAAGCCGAGAAGGGCAAGGTAACCGAGCAGGTCTACCGGCGCGTTCGCCGGGACTACGAAAGCCGCACCACGGAGCTCGAGCGCAAGGCGGCGCCACTCAAGGAGCGTGCCCGCTCCGAGTTCGCGCGGCTCAAGGTGCTCCTGGACCAGATCGAATCCAAGCACGCCGCAGCGAAACTCGACCGCGAAGAACTCGAGTTGCGCCACCGCCTGGGCGAGTTTGCCGACGGCGCGTTCGACGAGAAGGTCGGCGAGATCGAAGCCCGGCTCGCCGAGCACGCCGACCAGCTCGAACGGGCCACCGAGGTCAAGGAGCGGTTTGTCGGTGCATTCGACTCCGAGGAGGAACTCGCCACGGCGCCGCCGGCTCCGCTGGTCGTCCCGGTCGCCGCACCCGAGCCGCTGGCTCCTGCCGCCCCGCCGCCCCCGGCAGCGCCGATCCCGGCCCCGACCGCGGCAGCCCCGGCCGCTGCGCCCACCGGCGCGGTCGCGACCGCGGCTCCGGGTCCGGGGCTCGCGCTGCCGTCCTTCGGGCCCTCGGCCGCCGTGGCGATCGATCCGACCGCGGTCACCGCACCGCAACCGGTGCCGCCGATCCCCGCCGCTCCCGAACCGGTCGCCCCTGCTGCCGCCCCGCCGGCTCCCGCAGACGAGGCACCCCAGGACGGCACGGTGATCCTCGGACCGGTAGCGCCCACGCCGCCCCCCGCTGCGTCCCGGGGCGCCACCGTGATCCTGTCGTCAGCCAAGCTGGAGGCCGTCGACACCGATCTCGGAGCACGCGAGTTTGCGCTCCAGCCGCTTTCGTTCGTCGGGCGCACGCCGGAGAATCAGGTGCGCCTCAATCGGCCGGCGGTGTCGCGGCGACACGCCCAGCTGTCCCAGACCGAGGGGGGCTGGCTGCTCAAGGACCTGCAGTCGGAGAACGGCACCTGGGTCAACGGCGACAAGATCTCCGAGCGGCTGCTGGGCGACGGTGACCGGGTGCAGTTCGGCACCGTCCGCCTGATCTTCCGCGCCAAGTAGGAGCTACGGCAGGCTGAAGTCGACCGTCGTCCAGTTCTCGCCGCCCCGGCGGCGCCAGGACGCGGCGTCCGACAGCTCCCGCACCAGATGGATCCCCAGCCCGCCCGGGCGTCGTGCGGCGAGAGCAAGATCCGTCCGGGGGACGGGGCGATCCAGCGGATCGAACCCCGGACCGTCGTCGCGGACGCGGTAGCGCAGGCGCCGCACGGCCCGATCCAGTTCGACCGCGATCGTCAGGTGGCGAGCCCCCGCCGCGTGGTGGACGACGTTCGAGGCCAGTTCGTCGTGCACCAGAAGCAGGTGGTGGCGCAGTCGGTCCGGCAGTCCGACCCGCAGGGCCCACCGCTCGAGGCGCGCCGCCGACTGTCCGACCGCTTCGAGGTCGGGCGACTCGATGCGCAGGCGCAGGCGGTGACGGCGAACCGGACGGGAAGCGGACGGTCGGCCTTCGGGTGCTCTACGCCTCATCCCCGCAGCCGACCCTCCAGATCGCCCACCGCCAGGCCATCGAGACCAAAACCGGCGAGCGCCGCGAGGCGCTCCGCGGCGGGCCGCTGCTCGCCACCCGGCAGGGCGGCGAGCGCCTCGCAGGCTCGCACCACCAGCCGCGCCAGGACGGTGATCGCACCGTCCGAAAGGCCGCCGCGGTAGACCTCCAGCCGGCCGCCCGGGCGCAGCTCCGGCAGCAGATCGAGGCCCAGGAATCGCAGTGCGAGCCGCGCGTCGTAGTGACCGAACGCCTCGACGAGACCTGCGTAGTCGGCCAGGACCTCGTCGAGCAGATGACTGCGGATCGTGCCCGCGCGCCGAAGGGTCAGGTAGTGAAACATCTCGTGCGCCCGCCGCAGCGCCAGCGAGCGGTCGCGCCACGCCGCCTCGTCGAGGCCGACCTCGGCGGCGGGCACGGCCGAGTACGGACCGTCCGAGAGCAGGATGAGCCGGTCCTGCCAGAGGGGCTTGCGCGGCGCCAGGCCGCTCGCCATCTCGGCGGCCCACGCCGCTTCGTCGGCGGGATGGCCGAGCCGCTTCTCCCACAGGCGTCGATACTCGGCCACTCGCTCCCAGTCGGCCAGCCCCTTGATCAGGCAGGCGCCCATCGCGTCCGGCACCTCCTCGGGCTCGTTGCGCGCCGTCAGCGCCTGCACGAGGCGCACGAAATCAGGCCGATGGCGGGCCACCAGAACCGGAACCGGGCCCGCCGGACCCTCCTCGACGCGAAGCGAAAGGAGATCCTCGCGCTCGAGACCGAGTGCGGGCGCCGAGCCCGGCGCGAATCGTCCCTGCCGGGTGGCAGCCCGATAGTCCGCGTGCTGGGAAATGCCCGCCTGGATCGGGAACCCGAACTGCGGAAAGCGACGGCCCAGCGCCACCGCCACCCCGTCCCGCTCCGCCTCCGCCGCATAGCGGCGCCAGAAAGGCGTCTGCGGCTCCTCGTCGCGCGCCGCCGGGTCGGGCCGGGAGAGCTGCGCGTAGGCGTCATCGAGATACGCCTCGAGCTCTTCGAGAACCTTTCCAGCCGCACCGCAGGCGGTCAGCAGAGCGATCCGATCGGCGGGGGGCAGCGGCGGAGTCATCGCAGAGCGGGCGGAACAGAGACGACAGCCGGCCGCTCGCCTCAGGCGAGCTGGCGCTTGGCAAGCGCCGCGAACAGGCCGTCCTTCTCCATCAGCTCCTTGAAGGTTCCCTGCTCCTTGAGCTCGCCCTTCTCCAGGTAGCAGATCCGATCGGCGCCGACGATCGTCGACAGCCGGTGCGCGATGACGATGCGGGTCGCCGACAGCTTGTTCATGCTCTCGGTGACGATCGCCTGCGTCTTGTTGTCGAGCGCCGAAGTCGCTTCGTCGAGGAAAAGGATCTTCGGCTTGTGCACGATCGCGCGGGCGATCATCAGGCGCTGCTTCTGTCCACCCGAGAAGGCGCCGCCGCCCTCGGCAACGACGGTGTGCATCTGCATCGGCATCGCCCGGACGTCGTCGGCAATTCCGGCCTTCTCAGCCGCCTCCCAGGCCTCCTGCACCGTGCGCGAGGAGGAGCCGACGATATTGCGATAGATGTCCGCCGGCAGCAGCCGGCTCTCCTGCAGCACCACGCCCATCTGCGAGCGGACGAGGCGCAGGTCGAGCGTCGACAGGTCCTGACCATCGTAGTAGATCGATCCCATCTCGGGCTGTTCGAAGCCGAGCATCAAGCGCATCAGCGTCGACTTGCCCGAACCGGAGCCTCCTACCAGGGCGACGAACTCGCCGGGCCTGATCTTGAGGGACACGTCCTTGAGGATCCACGGGCCGTCGCTCGTGTAGCGGAACGAAAGGTGCGAAATCTCGATGGCGCCGGACAGCTTGCCCGGGTAGACCTTGGTGGCATCCACTTCCGGAGCGGCCTCTAGAATCGGCCGCAGACGCTCCCAGATCGGCACGATCTTCAGCATCGACAGCGAGGCATCTCCGAGCGCCTGCATCGCGGTCAGGAACATCCCGTAGGCCGCCGAGAACGCCAGGAACTCGCCGGTCGTCATCGTGAACGGCGCCCCCTTCTCGGCCGAGGAGGCTTTCAGCGAAACCATGGTGAAGAAGATCACCATCGACGACATGACCGGGAAGACCGCGTTGAACACCTGCATGGCATTGCGGATCCGCCCGACCCTGAAGCTCACCTTGCGCTGCTCGGAGAACGCTGTCGCCCAGACCCGGAAGGCGTGATTCTCGGCACCGCTTACCCGCAGCTTCGCGACGCCGGAAATGAGCTGCAGCACCAGACCCATGATGCGGCCCCGCTTGCGCTGCTCGTCGCGCTGGAACCGCAGTTGCAGCCAGTTGGCTCCCATCGTGATGCCGACGTAGATCAGCGTCAGTCCGATCGCCACCGCGGCGAGGGTCATGTGATAGCTGACCATCTGGAACACGTTGAAGATCGACGAGAACGAGCCCAGGATCGCGGCGATGCCGGCGCCGGCGACGATGCCGCGGATCTGGTCGACGCCCGAGGCGCGGTCGGCCAGATCGCCCGCCGAGTAGTCGCGGAAGAAGGTCATCGGCAGGTCGAGCAGGCGATCCCACACCGCCGACTGCGCCGAATAGTCCATGCGGCCCTGGACGCGGATCATGGCGATGGACTGGGTGATCTTGAATGCCGCCTGCGCCAGAGCCATCAGCAGCAGGCCGCCGGCGAACTGGAACAACATCGCCCGCTCGGCCTGCGGGATCGCCGTGTCGAAGACCTTGCCGGTGATCATCGGCGGGACGGTGCCCAGGACACCGAGCGCGACGCCCATCCAGCCGACGGTGCGGAAGTCGGGCCCCAGTCCGCGCAGCGCAAACCGGATCAGCTGCTTCGTCCCGACCTTGCCGTCCCCGAAGCCGGTGTAGAAGGTGTATGCGAACGGCTGCAGCCGGGCGGCAAACGCCTCGTCGACGCGCGTCCGCTCGCCGGTCGCCGGGTCGACCGCGTCATAGGCCGTCGACCCGGCCGGCAACAGCGCCACCGGAGCGTTGGTCTCCTCGAACTGGCCGAGCATCGGCCCCTGGTCGTACTTCCACCACGCATCGACCATGGCGACCTTGCGCTGCCGCAGCCGCGAGGCGAGCGCGACCGAGAGCACCGTCTCGTCGAAGCTGCGCTTCTCCTTGCCCTCCGGATGCGACCGGATCGGCACGCCGAGCCGCTCCCCGATCAACTGCATCGCGCCGACGATCGGTCCCAAGTCGCCGCCCGCCAGGCTCGGCCGGGTCCAGACGCCCGTCCCGCCGAGCACCGAGCCGATGGCGCCCATTGCCGCCTCGCGCGCCTGCTCGGTCTGAGCGGCCTTGTCCTGCAGGCGGTTGAACTCGTCGACGGTGGACAGGCGTTTGTTGAGGAACTCTCCCTCGCAGAGCAGCCGGTGAAACACCTCCAGGCCGGCCCAGGCGCGCGGATCGTCGATCACTGCCGTCGCCGCGGCCGGCTTGCCCTCGAAGCTGTCCGCGCCACCCAGCAGCTCGATCCAGCTGCCGGGCGCCAGGGGCAGAAGCACACCCTCGATCTCCCACGACGCACTCGACATTCCGTCGAACAGGAACTGCGCCGCCGGCATCTCGACCCAGGCCACTCCGCGATCGCTCGCCACCCGCTGGCCTGGCACAGCGGTGAAGGGCTGGTCGACTTCGATCCGGACATCCGGCGCCGGCACCTCGACATCGGCGACCAGTCGGCGCGACAGCGCTTCGACCCAGCGCGCGACCATCGGCGCCAGCCGGTCCCGGTGCGCGGGTTCAGCCGCGAGCCGCAGCAGCCGAGCCGACGAGTACTGCCTCAGCTCCGACCCGGCCTTGCCGACGGCGAGGAATCCGGAGCCCATGCCGTAGCGGTCCGTGTCCATGCCGAAGAACAGCTCCCCCGGCTCGACGGTGACGAAGTGGGTGCGGGCGCCGACCGGCTGGCCGTTCTCCAGCGCCACGGTGAAGATCTCGATCTTGCCCGACTCCACCAGCCAGACGGCATCCGGATCGGAGAGCACGAGCGGCCGGTTGGCCGCGGTGACGATGCGCTCGCCCTCCTCCTCGAAGCTCTTCGGCCGCTCGATCTGCCGGACCAGCTCGGCGATGTCGGCGATCGACATCGTGCGCTCGATCGGAGCCTCGGCCGGCGCCTCCGGGGCCGCTGCCGCCGCCGGCGCGGCAACGGGAGCCGGCACCTCCACGAGCACCTCGAACACCGTCTGCCCCAGTGTGAACCGGCGTCCCGCTCCGAGCGCTGCCTCGGCGACCCGGTCGCCGTCGACGTGCACGCCGTTCGCGCTGCCGTTGTCGACCACGCGAGCGCCGTCCGGTCCGGCGACGACGCGCGCGTGCCGTCGCGACATCGAGGCGTCGGCAACCGGAAGGCCGCAGTCGTCGGCCCGCCCGATCAGCAGCTCTTCGGCGCCGAGCTCGATCTCCCGGCCGACCAGTTCGGCGACCGGAGACGAGACGATCGAGAGGCGAACGCGCGCGGTCATCTCAGTGGGTCTTGATGAGGTCGGCGTACGGGCCGTCGACGTCTTTCATCTCGTCGTGGGTGCCGCGCTGGACGATCTTGCCGCGCTGCAGGACGATGATCTCGTCGCAGTCGCGGATCGTCGACAGCCGGTGGGCGATGATGATGCAGGTGCAGCCGCGGCGGCGGAGGCTGTCGTCGACGATTGCCTCGGTGGATGGGTCGAGCGCCGAAGTGGCCTCGTCGAGAATCAGAATCGTCGGATTGCCGACCATCGCTCGGGCGATCTCGAGCCGCTGCCGCTGGCCTCCCGAGAAGTTGCCGCCGCCCTCGTTGACCATTGCGCCGTAGCCACCGTCGCGCGTTTCGATCACCTCGGCGATGGCGGCATCCCGGCACGCCTCGGTGACCCGCCCTGCCGGGATCGTGGCGTCCCACATCGTGACGTTCTCGCGGATCGTGCCGCCGAACAGGAAGATCTCCTGGTCGACCAGGCCGAGTGAGTTGGCGAGCAGGCGGCGGGGCACGCGGTCGCGTGGCACGTCGTCGAACAGGACCTCTCCGCTCCACGGGCGGTAGAGGCCCGAGACGAGCTTCGCCACGGTCGACTTGCCCGAGCCCGATCCGCCCACCAGCGCAACACGCTGACCGGGCTGGATCACCAGATTGAAGTCCTCGACCAGCGGCTTCTCGAGCGGGCTGTAGCCGAAGGTCACGCCGCGCAGCTCGATCCTGCCCTGCAGCTTGAGGCGCCGGTCGTCCGCGCTGTCGGGCCGGCCATCCTTCTCGCTGTCGTAGAGTTTGTCCTGCGGGTAGCGCAGCACGTCGTCGAGCCGGTTGAGATCCGCCTCCAGCTCCTGGAGCGTCGAGCCGAAGGTAACGAACGAGTTGAGCGGCCTGACAAAGCTGTTGGTCAGCGCCTGGTAGGCGACCAGCAGGCCGACCGTCAGCGCGCCGTCCATCACCCGCAGACCGCCGAACAGCAGCACGGACGCCGTGACGAGGGTGTTGACTACGGTCGGAACGACCCCGACCATGTCGCCGATCTGGCGCAGCTGCTGCTCGGCCCGCAGCGCCTTGGCCTGGTAGCCCGCCCAGCGGGAGAAGAACTCGTTCT
Organism: uncultured Thermoanaerobaculia bacterium; assembly: GCA_964618415.1. Classification (GTDB taxonomy): domain Bacteria; phylum Acidobacteriota; class Thermoanaerobaculia; order Multivoradales; family JAGPDF01; genus JACTMI01. Next base: position 21,795 of record CAZUAT010000020.1, on the reverse strand, counting down.
CGCCGCCCGTGGCCTTGAGCGTCTCCATCATCCGCAGGCCGCCCATCGCCGTGCCGCCCAGCTTGCCCTTGTCCGACATCAGCTTGCGGCTGGCGTCGGTGCGAACCCGGCCGACGATGCGAATGGCAACCACGTTGCACAGCGCCACGCCGATCACGATGAAGGTCAGGCTGACCGAGTACCGGAACATGAGGCCGGCATAGAAGATGACCAGAAACGAGTCGATGGCGGTCGTCGCGAGCTTGCCGGAGACGACGCCCGCCACCTTGTCGTTGATCGCGACACGCGACCCGATCTCGCCGGCGAAGCGCTGCGCGAAGTAAGCGACCGGCAGCCGCATGATGTGGTTGAAGAACGTCGCCGACGTCGACAACGCGAGCTTCGTCTCCAATCGCAGCAGGTAGTAGCGCTGCAGGAAGGTCAGTACGCCCTGCAGGACGAGAGTGATCGCCATGCCGAGCAGCAGCGGCTTGACGATCGACGCCCGATTGGCAACCAGGAACTCGTCGACAAAGACCCGTGAGAAGGTCGGGATGACCAGGCCCGGGACGACCAGGAAGAGACCGCACAGCAGGACGAACCCGAGCGCCAGCTCGGAGCCGATCAGCCGTCGTCGCAGCGCCCCCGCCAGGCTCGGCTTTTCGCCGCCGGGCTGAAAGCCGTCGCCCCGCTTGAACGTCAGGACGACGCCCGAGAACGAGGTGTCGAGTTCGTCGATCGTGACCTGCCGTGGCCCCTGCGCCGGATCGTTCAGGCACGCCTTGTCGCCTTTGAACCCCTCCAGGACAACGAAGTGGTTGGCGTTCCAGAAAAGGATCGCCGGGTAGTCGATTTTGTAGAGGTCCTCGAGCTCGTACTTGAAGCCCTTCGCTTCGAGCCCGTACTTGCGCGCCGCCTTGAGGACGTTGTTCGCCTTCGAACCGTCACGGGAGACGCCGCACTCGGCGCGGCACTCCTCGAGCGGGACGATGCGGCCGAAGTAGCCCAGCACCATACACAGCGACGCTGCACCGCATTCGACCGCCTCCATCTGGAGCACGGTCGGCACGCGCTGTCGCTTGGCCTTCGGCTTCGGCTTGGCGCCTGGAGCCGCCGGCTTGCTGGCCGCGTCCGCCATCGGTCAGGAGAGTCCCAGAGTCTGCTTGACGGTCGGGATGACGTAGGAGATCGGCTTGCGCGTCTCGACGACCACCTGCACCGTGCAGTCGGTTCCGCTACCGACCTCGACCGGCGGGCCGGTCGAGGAGGTCCACCGGAAGCCCGACGGCGTCTCGGCAACCTCGGGCTCGATGACGACCTGGAACGGGTTGAGATCGATGTACTGGCGCGCCAGCGCATCGTTGGCCACGATGCGCTGGATCTCCTCCGGCGTCGCCGGAAGCGTCGAAACCGAAACGACCTTGCCGACTATGAATCCGTAGTCCTCGACCCGCACGAACGAGGGCGCGATCCGCACCTCGAGACCGGGACTCACCTGCTTGCCGGCGGCCAGCGGGACGAAACCGACCACACGCATCGGCTCACGAGTCGACTCGAGTGAGAGCAGCGCGTCGCCGGGACGCACCGGCTGTCCGACCCCTGCGCGAACGGCTACCACACGCCCCGCGAACGGGCTGCGGACGACCGAGTCGTTGGCCAGCTTGGCTTCGAGTTCGCGCACTTCGAGACGCTTGTCTTCGACGCGCAGCCCGCGATCTCCGGTGCCGATCATGCTCTGCGCCAGCGAGTTCTGCAGGCTGGTGATCTGCTGGTCGATGCTGGCGACCGCCGCCGAGGTGAGCAGACCGCGGTTGACCAGCTCCTGCTTCTGGCGCCGATCCTGCTCGAGTCGCGCGATCTGCGCGCGCAGCCGATTCTGAATCGAGGCAGTCTGCGACCCCGAGGTGCTGGTCTGGGCCTCCAGCTCCGCGAGCAGCGCGCGGGCCGAGGTGAGCCGGGCCTCGATGTCCGGCATCGCGAGCTTCGCGACCACGGCGCCGGCCTCGATCGTGTCACCGGTCTTGACGTCGACCGACTGCAGCGTGCCGCCGGTGAGGATCTGCACCTCCTGAACCGCCTCGCCCCGCAGCATGAAGCCGCGCCCGTCGACTTTGACCGGCATCGGAAAGGTGACGCTCCAGACGATCGCCACCACGATCAGTGCACCGATCGCAGTGAGCGCCACCCACCCCATCGGCGAGGTGACGCGCATCATCATGTCGAGTTGCTCCGGTGAGGACAGCTTCTCGACCGATGCCTTGCGCAGCAGCTGTTGCGGTCCCTGCATCTCGCCCCTTCCCTCTCAGCCCCGCTCAGAGAATCGGCGCTGCGAGCGGTGCCAGCCGCGCCGCGCCGGGATCGCCCGCCGGCGTCTCGAGCAGCGTGCCGGTTGCAAACCGCAGACGAGCGGCCAGCGACAGCCAGGCGCGACCCGAGTCGAGCTCCTGCAGCCGCGCGTTGGTCAGGTCGGACTCGGTCAGCAGCGTGTCGAGCACCGTCAGGTTGCCGGCCCGGAAGCGCTCCAGGGTCGCGTCGGCAGTCTGCGTGATGTACTCCGTGGCGCTCCGCCGCGATTCGAGTTCGGCCGCGGCGCGCCGCAGTGCCTCGGTCGACTCGATGACCGAGAGGCGTACTCCGCGCGCCAGGTCGGCCGCCTCGATCTCGGTGGAAGCGACCGCCGAGCGCGCCTGCAGCAGGCGGCCGCGCGCGGCGTTGTTGCCGATCGGCACCCGGAACCGCAGCGTGACTCCGTAGCTCGGGCCGGCCCACCGTTCGCCGAACGCCTTCTCGAAGCCCTCGACGTCGTAGAAGCGCTCCCGGAACGTCTCGTAGAACGCGTTGTACGAAGCGCGCAGCGACAGGGAGACGTCCGGGCGCAGGTTGCGTTCGGCGGCCACGGCCAGGGCGCGGTCGGCCTCCAGGCGGTTCTCGAGAGCCTGCAGGTCGTCGCGCTCGGCCGTGGCGCGGGCCACGAGGGCGTCGATCCCGGCAGTGTCGAGCGAATCTCCGGTCACCCAGCTGTCGAAGTCGTCGTCGACCTCCAGGGTCGCCAGGTCACCGGCATCGAGCCCGATCTCGCGGGCCAGCTGAGCACGCGCCGTATGGAGACTCTGGCGGGCCGCCGCGACCGACGAGGCCACCGAGGCCCGGCGGGCGCGGTTGAGTTCCAGGTCGATGCGCGGCACCACTCCGGCATCGGCCAGTTCGACGGTGGCGGCCAGCAGGCGATCCTGCACCGCCAGCGATTCGGTGAGCAGCTCCAGCCGGCGGCTGGCCGCGGCCAGATCCCAGTACGCCTCGAGCACGATCAGGGCGCGGGTCGCCGCGGCGTGATCGCGCAGCGCCTCGGCGGCCGCCAGGTCGAACTCCGCCGCCGTCAGGGGCGCGGCGAAGGAGGCCCGGCCGGCGCCCCGGCCCAGCGGAACGTCGAGCGCGAGGCCGGCTCCGGCGTTGAACTGGTTCGCGATCGGCGAGTCGCCCCAGGTGGGATCCAGCCGCTTGCCGCGGAAGTTCTCCTCCGAGCTGGCGAGCGACAGGCTCGACACCAGCGCCATTCCGTTGCGGAAGGGCACCCGGTAGTCGACCCCGGCGTCGAGGCGAATCGATTCGCGGTCCTCCGGCAGCTTGCCGATCCGGATGCGCTGCATGCGCAGCGAGTCGGCGCTGCGGCGGAGGATCAGCGCCGCGAGCCGCATCTGGTCGGCCGCGGAGTTGCGCAGCAGATCGATGAACACCTGCACCCGCTCGTCGATCCCGTCGAGGCCCGCGAACGCCTGCGAAAGCGCGATCGCCGACGGCAGCGACGGGTCGAACGTGGCGGACGAATCGAGCAGTCCGAGCACGTTGCCATCGTCGTTGACGCAGACGATCGTGGAGGTGCCCCCCAGCACGATGAAGCTGGTCGCTGCCAGGCAGCTGCTGGGCAGGAAGAAGCTCGCATCGGTCGGCAGGCGCTCCATCAGCTGGCGCGCGATGTCGTCGAGGATGGGCGGCGGGATCTCGAGGCGCAGCCGGCGATCCTGCTCCGCCTTCAGGCGGCTGCCAACGAGTTCTTCGACTCCGTAGTCGACGCGCGCGTCGGCGAGCAGGGCACCGTCGAACAGCCCGCGCGCCTGCTCGACGACGGCGGCCCGCACGGCGACCTCCTGCTCGGCCCGCGCCAGCTCCGGGCTCAGAGCGAGGGCGCGGCGAACCGCCTCCTCGGCCGTGAGCTCGGCGCTGAGCGGCGGGCAGAGCAGCGCCGCCGCGAGCGCGAGGCCCGCTGCCGCCGCGACGCCCGCGCGCCGCCTGGGTGACCGCTTCCAGTTCACGGCTGCTCCCCGGCGAGCGTCGGAAGAGACGTCAGCGCATCGGCGGGAAGTGTGCCGCCGCCCTCACCCCACTCGACCAGCGTGCCGCTCTCGAACCGCAGCTGCGTGAGCAGCGCGGCGATCTGCTGCCGAGCCGCGAGCACGGCCAGATCGGCGCCGGTCTTCTGCTGCTCGGTGACGATGGCATCGACCAGCGTCGAGGCGCCGAGCCCGAGCTTCTCGATCTCGGCGTCGATGGTGGTCTGAAAGTGTGCCGCCGCCTGCTCGGCCGCCTCGAGGCGCGCGATCGCATCCTCGAGCGACGCCAGAGTCTGGGTCACGCCGAGCCGCACGTTGCGCTCCAGGTCGGCAGCGGAGATCTCACGCTGACGGACCGCCGACTCGGCCTGGCCGAGTCGGCCCTGGCGCGCCCGGTTCCCGATGCTGCGCTCGTACGAGAGGCCGAAGGCGCCGTTGGGGCCGGTCCAGCGATCGATCGCGTTGGAGAAGCTGTCCTCACCGATCGAGCCGGCCGAAAGCGAGAGCGCCAGGTCGAGTCGGGAGGCAAGTTCGCGCCGCGCCGCCGCGGACAGGATCAGACCGGAGCGGATCAGCTCTCGCGCCGCGAGCCGGTCGGCCCGCAGGTCGAGCGCGCGTGCCGCCAGCGATGCGGCGTCGAGCGCCCTCAGCTCGTCGAGCGACGGCGGCGGAGGGAAGGCACCGATCGCGAGCGGTGCGCTCGTCTCGTCGGCTACCTCGACGCCCATCACCCGGGCGAGGGCCAGGCGGGCGGAGACCAGGTCGCGCCGGCCGGCCTCGAGCTGTGCACGGGAGTTGGCCTGACCGGCCAGGGCGCGCGCCTGCTCGACCCGCGGCAGCACGTCGCCTTCGATCAGCTGCGCCGTGACGTCGACCAGCCGATTCTGCAGTTCTACCGAGCGCTCGAGCACGGCCACCCGCTCCTGGGTGGCGAGAAGCTGCCAGTACGCGAGGCTGGTTCCGAGCACCGACAGCGACGAACCGTGGCGCAGCGCCAGCTCGGAGGCGAGGACGTCGACCTCGGCCGCGCGCTCCGACGCCGCGATCGACTCGGCGCCGCGCCCGCGCAGCAGCGGGACATTGATGTCGAAGCCGATCTCGGCCCGGTAAAGGTCGGCGATGTTCTTGCCGCCAAAGTCGACGAAGCGACGCAGGGGCGTTCCGAACTCGGTCCGCAGCGGCTGGCCGTTCTCGTCCAGGCGATCCTCGAAGAAGCCGTTGCGCTTGTCCTTGAACTGCGTATGGTCGTAGCTGGCACTGATGAAGGGCGTCAGCACGACGCCGCTGCGAAACAGCTTCGAGAGCTGCAGCTCGAAGCGGCCGGTGGCCGTCTCTTCCTCCTCCGGCGCGACGCCCAGGCGCCCGATGCTGTCGGTCAGCTCGGTGCAGGCCTCGGCAAGTTCGCCGACTCCCTCGGTGCCCTGGCGGATCGCCTCGTCGAGGAGATTGGCTCGCGCCTGCTGCAGCAACGCCCGCTGGGCGGCGTTGTCCTCGGCAGCGATGAGTGCATCGAGGAAGTCGATCTGCTGAGCGACGTCGTTGGGGATCTCCACCGTCCGATCGCCGCCGGCGAAGCGCACCAGGTTGTCGAGATTGCCGCGCTGCCGCGTCTCCTCGGCACAGGCGAAGTCCCGCTGCGCCGTCAGCTCGGTCCGCTTCTCGCGCTCTCGTTCGATCGTCGAGTCGCGCAGCCGACCTTCGCGATAGTCGTACGACAGGCCGGCCGCCAGCGTCCAGTCGAAGGCGCCCGAAAGCTCCTGCAGGACGCCGCGCCGGAAGAGGACCTGCTCGCGATCGAGCAGGAGGGCCGGATCGTTCTCCAAGGTGATGCGGACGGCATCGATGAGCGCAACGCGCCCGCCGTCCCCCTGGAAGACCGGCGGCGTCCACGCGGACTCGGCATGCACACCAGTGGCGATCGCCACGCCGAGCGCAACGGCGCCCAGCCGGACCGCCGTACGGGTCAGACAGTTCATGGAAACTCCTCCTGGCCGCCTGCCGGCGACCTGCCTCGCGTGAGTGCGCGATCCCTCGCTGTGGACCGCGAAAGGCTACGTTCGGACTCGACGCCCGTCAAGACTCTTCTGCCTCCCGAACCGCGTCGATATCCCGATCGGCGGCGGGGTCCGGCGTTGCAGACTCGCCCGTCGTCGTGAGCACTTTGCGCACGCCGCGCGTTTCGCCGGTGAACTCGGCGATCGGCGCGATCCAGCGCTCGATGAAGCGGATCATGTTCGGATAGACGACCGGCGTGATGAACGTCGCGCGCTCGATCCCCGCCGCCGCCAGACGCCGCAGAGACTCGTGGTAGAGCGGCACGATGCGACCGCGCCGGCTGATGTCCTTGCGCATGAAGCTGCACGTGAAGCGGACCGTGCGCTCGTCCACCCGGTGATTGAGCACCCAGCCGACGATCTCCCCGTTCGGCGCCCCGCCCGGGCGGTACCGCGCCCCGACCGACGAGATCGGGTCGAACGGCGCCCCCGTGAACCGCCACGGCGCCAGCGCCGGAGTGATCCAGGGCGCCCGGGCGTGCGACTCGCGGATCTGCTCGAGTTCGGCCGGCTCGGCCTCGCTCCACGGGAACAGGTCGAGACGGGCGCCGAGCGCGGCCATGCGCCGCGGCGCAAACAGGTCGGACTCGAGCGCCCGGCCGGGCGGGAAGCGGACCGACATCGTCCGCGCCCTGGGTGCCTCCCAGCCGCGGCGATGGAAGATCCGCTCGACCTGGTCGATGGCCGGCTTGCCGGTCGTGTAGACGGCCGCCAGTTCCCGAAAGCCCCGGCGCTCCACCTCCTGCTCGAACGCCTCGACCAGCGCGGTGCCCAGGCCATGGCCACGCGCCTCCGGCAACACGAACAGCGACAGCACTTCCGGTGCCGCGCCGCTCGAGGCTTCCGCGTCGAGCGGCAGTTCGCCGAGCAGCAGGCCGAGCGGCTGCTCGCCCACCCGCGCCACGATCGCCAGCGGCTGGATGCGCCGCCGGTCGCCCTGTTCGGGATGACGGCTGGTCGGCTGCAGATCGAGCAGCGGTCGGTAGACCGGGAACGTCATCGTCGCCAGCCCGGTCGCCCGCGCCGGATCGGTGAGCGTTTCCAGAGTGACGGCCAGTGTGCTCATCGCAGAGGTCTCCCAGCCTGCCGACGGCGTTCCGCCTCGGAGGGCAGTTCGAGCGCCAGCGGATCGAGCAGGTCGGCGTCGCCAGCGGCCAGAGTCAGCCAGGCTGCCCCACCGAGGCCTCGGAACAGGCCCGCTTCGGCCGCTTCGGGCTCGCGCGGCGAACGCGGCAGGCGCAGCGTGCGCTCCAGCAGCGCCGTCGCTCCGCGCCGTGCGGCGTCTGCCCAGTCCGATCGATTCATTCCTTCGGCCAGGCGCGCCAGGATCCCCCAGCGTCCAGCGGCACCACAGCAAAGATGATCGAAGCTGCCGTCGCCTGCGGCGGCGATCGCCGCAGCCGCCACCGCGACCTCCTCCCCACCCCGGTGCGAGCCGTCCGGAGGGGCAGCCAGCAGACGGCCGAGCCCGATGCCGGGCGCGCCGTGACACCAGGCCGTCATCCACGGCCCCGAACGCAGCGCGTCTGCCGCACTTGCCCGGGCGTCACGGGTCGGCCAGTTGCCCCGCTGCGGATCGAACAACGCGCGCTCAAAGGCGAGCCCGCCGTCGATCACCGGAGCCAGCGCGGCCGCGTCCGCCTCCGCGTGCCGAGCGAGCGCCTGCAGTGCGCGGACGATTCCCGCGGCGCCGTGGGCAAAGCCGGCAAGGGCGGTGCCGCCCTCGGCGGGCCAGCCGATCCCGCCCTCCGGTTGAGCGACCGCCGCCGCCGCCAGGCGCGCTCCGGCAAAGCGCGCGCGATCCAGCCACCGCCGCTCCCCGGACGCCTCCGCGAGCGCCAGCAGCGCCAGCACGGCACCCGCCGCACCGCCTTCGAGATCGAACCGCCGATCGGCGGCCAGCCGCGCCTCGGTCAGCTCGTCGGCGAGCGTCGCCGCCGGTTCGAGCAGTGTCCGATCGTCGGTGGCACGCGCCAGCGCCACCAGCCCCCAGACCAGGGAACCCAGCCCCGTCAGTGCCCCGATCGACCAGTCGTCGTTCGCAGCTTTCACGGTCGCCCGCCAACGCTCGAGCTCGTGCAGCAGTGCGTCGCGCCGGCTCCCCCAGCGCGAGCCACCATCGCGCCGATCGGCCGCGGCCAGCACCAGTGCCCGGCCCATCCGGCCGTCGTAGAGCGCCAGGTCGAGCAGCCGCTCGCCCGCCGTCACGGAGCGCTCCGCGCCCGCTGCCAGCTCGCTGTCGAAAGCCGCGATCCGGTCTGCCAGCTCGAGCGCTCGCGCCAGAGGTGTCGCGGCACCGGACGGTTCACAAGAGACGCGGCGCGCCGGAGGCGGCGCGAGCGCCGCTGCCACCGCGGCGACCCGGCGCTCGATCGCCGACTCGGTGAGCTCGCCGAGCCGCGCGCGGACCGCGTCGAGCGCCGACGTCGCCAGCAGACCGCGCGCCGAGACGGCTCCATGGCGCAGCTCGAGTCCGTCGGCGGCGGCTTCGAAGCGCGGCACGTCGAGGCCGCTGAGCGCCTGCCGTTCCGCAGTTACCAGGTCCCAGGCCAGGGGCCGCGAGGCGCTGCCGGCGAGCGGCCGCGCCAGCGCCTCGAGCAGGAGGCCGGCCGCAGCACCGTCGCGCTGGTGTCGAGGCTGGCGCAGCAGGTCGAGCACCTGCGCGTAGTCCTGGCTGGCTCGCAAGAGGACACGCACAGGAGCTCCGGCGAAGTGGGCCAGCGGCCCGTCGGCGCGCAGCAATTCCTCTCGCCGGGCCAGGAGGCAGCTCCACGCGGCCCGATGGCCGGCCACCAGGTCGTCCGCCCGCTCGGCGGGCGCCAGGGCGCGGCCACCGAACCGGGGCGCGTTGCCCAGCGGCCGCGTGCGCAGCTCGACCGGCGCCGGCGCGATCTCGTCCGTACCGACCGCCGTCCAGCCGCGGCCCCGGCCGGGCAGCAGTCGCTCGACCACCGGCTCGAGTCCGGCCCAGGCAGCGACCCGGTCGTCCTCTCCCCGCCGGCGCAGCAGGCCGCCGGCAAAGCGGTCTCGGCGGCCCCCGCGCACGCGCTCGGGCTGCAGCAACATCTCGGCGTCGATCACGACCGGCCCGGTCGCTGCCGCGATCAGGTTCTCGGCGTGCAGATCCTCGCTGCCCAGCAGCTCGGCCAGCGCCACGAGCGTTCCGGCGCGGCGGAACCACGCCGCTGCGGCCGCCTCGTCCGGCAGCTCCGCGGGCTCGACCCAGCGCATCCAGCCGCAGTCGTCGCAGTCGAGAACCGGAGCCGCCGGCGGCAGGTCGGCGACACCCAGGGCGGCGAGATCGGCCAGGAAACGCTCCCAGCCCGCCTCCACTGCGAGTGAGCGCGGCTTGTAGGCCAGCACGAGGCCGCCGGCAAACTCGACCCGGAAGACGCCCCGACCGTCGGCGTGGCGGTCGGAGTCGGCCCGCGTGACGACGACCGGCCGCCCCGGATCGGCGCCGCCCAGGAACCGCTGTCCGATCGCCGCACGATCGCGCGCCAGGCGCACCGCCAGTTCGATCAGCGATTCAACCCAGGTGTCCACGAGCCGCGCCAGCTGGCGCGCTGCGACCGGATACTCCTTCCAGCCCAGCAACACCTCCGCGCCGGACTCGGCAGCCGCCAGTCGCTGCCACGCTCCCGGACGTGGATCGGCCTGGCGCGCCGCCCGCAGTCGCTCGCCGGCCGCCAGGCCGGCAGCCGCGACCAGCTCCTCGGCCAGCCCGCGTGCCAGGGCTGCCCGGGATCCGGCGGGCAGAAGGTCGCCCGGGATCTCGTCGTCGAGACGACGCAGAGCTCCGGCGACCCAGGGAGTCCAGAACTCGGCGAACGGCAGATCGCGCGTTGCCGCACCCGCCTCGGCAGTGCGCAGCGGTTCGGCTGCTCCCGCGGCGAGCGTTGCCCGCGCGCGCTGCAGCCACTCCGGTTCCACCGCAGGGGCGAGGGCGACTCCGGGGCCGCCGATCGCCTCGAGGGCGCGGACGGCCTGCTGCGGCGTGCGGCGCTCCCATTCCAGCCGGCGGCGCAGAGCCGCGGGCTCAGCGGGGCAAAAGGCGCGGACCCAGGTGGACAGCGCCGAATCGTCCGGTTCGCCAGGCTGTGGACCGACAGCGTCGAGGCGCTCGTCGAGGGTCGCGGCCCCTGTTGCGATCTGGACCAGCGCGTCAGCGGACGAGGGCACCGACGGCTTCGGGCCGGCGGCGTCACGGGCGGGAGCGGATGCGGCGAGCGGAGTCGGCACGGGCGAAGGTCGGCGCTGCAGAGCGGTACGAAACTCGATACGGCAAGGCCGGTTGGATCCGGCCAGAGAAAAAAGAAACCGCCGGTGCCCCCTCCGCTCGCGGCGGGGACACCGGCCGGTTCCGACCGGCTCAGATGAGGCTGAACTCGGCGTTGATCTCGACGACAGTGTTCATCGCGCCGTCGCTGTCGTTGCAGTTGGCGTCGCCCTTGACGGTCGAACCACCCGCGACCTTCTCCAGGTCCTCGTCGGCCAGCTCGGCGCCGGCGGCGACCGCGTGCGGAACCACCACGT
>CAZUAT010000020.1:0-10798 GCA_964618415.1 uncultured Thermoanaerobaculia bacterium | reverse complement strand
TGGTCGAGGCGAACTTCTCCAGCAGGTCCTGCATCTCACCACGGGTCATCTTCATCGGAGTCTCTCCTGTGTTATCGGGTTGGTGTTGCGTTGCGTTGTTGCTGTCCCTGATTCCAGACCGCGCGTCCGGATCAGATGAGGCTGAACTCGGCGTTGATCTCGACGACGGTGTTCATCGCGCCGTCGCTGTCGCTGCAGTTGGCGTCGCCCTTGACCGTCGAACCTCCGGCGACCTTCTCGAGGTCCTCGTCGGCCAGCTCGGCGCCGGCGGCGACCGCGTGCGGAACCACCACGTAGATCGTGTTCGCGTTCTCCTCGACGGCCTTGATCTGGACGTTGTCCGGAACCGTCATGTTGAACTGCTTCTCGACCACGGCCTTCGGGTTCTTGAGCAGAGCGGTGCGGTACTGCGGGTTGGTCGAGGCGAACTTCTCCAGCAGGTCCTGCATCTCACCACGGGTCATCTTCATTGTCGCTTCTCCTTTGTCGTGCTGCGTTGTGGGCTGTGAAGTCCGGACGAGTGTCCGGATCAGATAAGGCTGAACTCGGCGTTGATCTCGACGACGGTGTTCATCGCGCCGTCGCTGTCGCTGCAGTTGGCGTCGCCCTTGACCGTCGAACCTCCGGCGACCTTCTCGAGGTCCTCGTCGGCCAGCTCGGCGCCGGCGGCGACCGCGTGGGGCACCACGACATAAATCGTGTAGGCGCTCTCCTCGACCGCCTGGATGTTCACGCCGTCCGGCACGGTCAGGTTGAACTGCTTCTCGACCAGGGCCTTCGGGTTGCGCAGCAGGGCGGCCCGATAGAGTGGGTTGGAAGCCGAAAAGCGGGCCAGCAGATCCTGCATCTCACCGCGCGTCATCTTCATCGTCGTCTCTCCAGGTCAGCGGTACGAATACGTCGTGTTGCTTGCCCGGTTCTCCATCGCAGGGCCTGTGCCAGCCGAGCCGGAACTCGCAACTGCTTGATTCTTCTGATCTTGGGTCGATGAAGCTAGATCCTTGACGCATCAATCGTCGTGCTGGGGCACGACTGGATCGCGTCGGCGCACGAACGCGCCCGCGCACGGGCGGCTGGGAGTCTCAGAAACAGAGGGAACAGGCCGCGTCCGGATCGCCGTCGATCCGCTCGCGCAGATCGCGCACGTCGAGCGGCAGCAGCGCGCGGCGGTAGGCCTCGGTGCCGACGATAAGCGGCGGGGACTGGTCGAGCCGTTCGCGCAACAGCCCTTCGATCCGGTCGCCGGCCCTCTGGGCGGCCAGGTGCACCTCTCGCCAGCCGGCCCGGAAGGCATCCAGTGCCTCCGCACTGGCCTGCCGGTGGTCGAAGAACGCCCGCCGCGTCCGCTGGATCGCGCCCCGCGTGACGACGCGCCGGCTCCCCCGCGCCAGCAGCTCCGCCTCCGGCCGCGCCGCGAGCGCCGCCGGATGGCAGCGCTCGGGCAGGTCGGAGAGGTCGAGGGCGCGGTCGAACAGGGTGTACTCGTAGTCGACCATGGTCAGTCTCGGTCGTCCGCCCTGACGGGTGAGGAAGGCGTTGCGCGGCCGCAGGTCGGCGTTGGCGAACAGGTAGGCCGAGGCCCCGTGACGCCCGATCTCGAACGCGAGGTCGGGACTCGGCGCCGCGTCGGCCACGAGCTTCTCGCCGGTCACTGCCCGCGCAAGCAACAGGGGCTCCTCGCCCGGCTGGACGGAGACCCGGTTGGTCTCGATGCCGACTTCGGCCAGCAGAGTGCGCGCGATCTCCTCGATGGCCACCGCTTCCGGATGGCGATAGCGCTTGAGATAGGCCTCCTCGGTCCAGCCCTCGTCCCAGCGGATCGCGACCCGCGCCACCAGGTTGTAACGACCCTGCGCGCCGTCGTCGAGCAGGGCCAGCCGCTCGAGGGTGCCGGCGAGCTCGCCGAGCCGGACCCGCATGCCCGGACTGGCCAGCTGGGTCAGCACTCCGCTCTCCACGCCGCCGAGCCAGGCGAGATCCTCGAAGCGCGCCAGGGCGGGAGCCGCCGGATCCCAGTTGCCGGAGTCGTCCGCCGACCCGGTGATCCGCAGTGCCCGCATGCCGACCGACCGCGGACCCGTCACGTCATTGGCCAGCGAGTCGCCGACCATCAACGTTTCCGCAGGCTCCGTACCCAGCGCTGTCAGCGCCGCGAGATAGCTCGCCGGCGCCGGCTTCTTGCTGCCCAGATCGCACGAGAAGAGGGCGGCGTCGAAGCAGTCCGCCAGCGCGAAGCGCTCGAACGGCTCGCGGAACGGGCTGCCCGAGTTGGTGAGCAGGCCGAGGCGCAGGCCGCGACGGCGCAGGAACCCGAGCACGGCGCGGACGGCCGGCTCGGGGCGCACGGAGTCGAGCTCGCGCGCCAGCGCCTCCAGCGCCCGGGCGCGGACCTCGGAGGGCGCCTCGCCCTCGCGGCCCGGAAAACGATCCAGCACGGCGTCGATGAACGCAATGCGATCCGCGAACGGGCGAACCACGAGGACATCGCGCAGGAACTCGATCCATTCGCGACGGGGAGCCGCGACAAGCCGGGCGATCCCCTTCTGAAACGCGCGGTCGTCGATGTGGACGAGAGTTCCATAGAGATCGAACAGCAGCGCCCGCAGCGGCGTCACGGCTCGTCCTCGTATCCGCTCGGCTGCAGGCGGTGGTTGCGCAGGAACCCCATGAAGCGCTTGTACTCGACCGCCGGCACGTGCCACAGGTCGAGCAGACGCCGGTAGCTGCCCCGCGACTCCCGGAGCCCGCGGGAGATCAGCTGCCGGACGTCGCGTCGGGACAGGTCGCGATCGATGAACGGCTCGTGCACCAGTTCCCAGAAGTCGCTGCTGGTCCGTATCAGTCGCCGATAGAGCGCTTCGACGGCGTCGTCGCCGGGGGCGGTCTGCTCCTCGATCCGGTCGAGGAAGTCGCGCGGCTCGATGGTCTCCCCTTCGGCCAACGCGTAACCGGTGGTCGTGATGCCGATCAGTTCGCGCACGTTGCCCGGCCAGCGGTAGGTCTCGAGCACCTTCAGTGAGGCCTCCGACATCCGCTTGGCCACGCCGTAGCGCCGATGGAGCCGCGCCAGCGACCAGTCGATCAGCAGGCGCCAGTCGTCGCCCCGTTCGCGCAGCGGCGGCGGCTCGAGCATGAAGTACCGCAGGCGAAAGAGCAGGTCGTTGCGGAACTGGCCGCTGCCGACCATTTCGTTGAGCGACCGATTGGTGGCCGAAACGATCCGGACATTGGACTTGCGGTTGACCTCGGAGCCCAGCGGCCGGATCTCCCCGGTGGCCAGCGCGCGCAGCAGCATCACCTGGGCGTTCATCGGCAGGTCCCCGATCTCGTCGAGGAAGACCACGCCCCCGTCAGCGGTTTCGAAGCAACCCCGCCGGTCGGCGACGGCGCCGGTGAAGCTCCCCTTGCGATGGCCGAACAGCTCCGACACCGTGAGGTTGCCCTCCTGGAACTGGGGGCAGTTCACGGAGACGAACGGCCTCCGCTGCCGGCCGCTGAGCAGGTGGATCGCCGCGGCCAGCGACTCCTTGCCGACCCCGCTCTCGCCGTAGATCAGCACCGGCTCGTCGTAGCGCGCCACCTTGTGCAGCTTGCCGAGCATCTCCAGCAGGCGCGGCGCGTGCCCGACGACCTCGATCGCGTGGTCCTCGCCGAGAACCGCAGCCGAACGCTCGAACAGTTCGCGGGCGGGAGGACTCAGGAAGCGTGAATCCCCCCACGCGGAGTCGGAGTCGGAGGCGCTTCGCGCCTTGTCAGGAGTTTCCATGGGCTGTACGAGACAGCGATCCGTGCGACTCCGATCGGGACCCGGAGCCGGCCCACCTCGTGCAGGGGGCGAAACGGCGCTACCGGCCTTCGGTTTGGCGACGGACGCTTCGGAATCTACAATCCGGTCCCACAATGGTCAAACCCGCCACGACGGACGACGGCGCCCGCGGCAAGTATCTCGTCGAGCACGCCGCCGGTGCGACGATCTTCGAACAGAATGTCACCGGCTCGGAGATGTTCATCATCGAAGACGGCGAAGTGGACATCGTCCGTTCGTACGCCGGCCGCGAGAAGGTGCTGTCGACGCTCGGGCCCGGCGACTTCTTCGGTGAGATGGCGGTGCTCGAGACGCAGCCGCGCAGCGCCGGGGCCCGGGCCCGGACCGCCTGCCGCCTGCTGCCGATCGATGCCTCCACGCTCGATGCCCTGCTGCGCCAGCACCCCGAGATCGCGGTGCGCATGCTGCGTAAGCTGGCTGGCCGCGTGCGACGCTACGAGGAGGAGGAAGAGTCGGCGATGCGTGCCGCTGGCCAGGCGCTCGGCCAGGCGTCCCGCTTCGACCTGCCGCGAGATCCGACAGCCGCCGCCGCGGACATCGTCAACAGCGAGGAGGCCGCGGCCCGACTGGTCCACGCCTCCGGTCACGTGTTTGCGCTCGGCGCCGGGTGCGACTTCGTCGTCGGCCGGTTCGATCCGGTGACCGAAACCTCCCCCGAGATCGACCTCGGAACACTCGACGACCAGCGGTCGACCTCGCGCCGCCACGCTCGGATCACCGAACGGGCAGGCCGCTTCTACGTACGCGAGGAGGTCGGTACCGCCAACGGCACCTGGGTCGGTGCCGAGCGTCTCGCCTCGGGAGTCGAGCGCGAACTGGCGGACGGGGACACGCTGCGCTTCGGGCGCGTCGATCTGACCTTCCGCCGCGGCGCCGAGGGCTGAACGTGGCCTTCGAAGTCCGGATCGAGGAGTCCAACGGGGTCGTCGTGGTGGCTCCGGCCGGACAGCTCGACTCGCGGGCCGCTCCGGACTTCGAGCGCCAGGTGCTCAAGTCGGTCGGCAAGGGTCAGCGCGCGCTGCTGTTCGACTTCACCGCACTCGAGTACGTCGCGAGCGCCGGGCTGCGGGTAGTCATCATGGTCGGCAAGCGGCTGCAGGCCGAAGGGGGCGCCTTCGGCCTTTGCGCGCTCAACGACGGGGTGCGGCAGGTCTTCGAGGTCGCCGGCTTCTCGCGCCTGTTCCCGATCCATCCCGACCGGCCGCGCGCCATGGCGGCGCTCGAGAAGGGGGCGCGCCTGGCCGGAATCGGCCACCTGGCGGGCGACCTCCTGCATCGCGCCGGGGAGTCGGCCTCCTCGCCCCGGGTGCCGGTCTTCTCCGCCGCCGACCCCGCCCGCGTCGCTCTCGCGGCCGAGCTGCTGGCCCGCGACTGAAGCGCTACTGACGGCCCAGGCAGACGACCGTGAGGTCGTCGTCGAATCCGCGCGTCGAGACGAAGCTGCGGGCGGCGTGGAGGATCGCGTCGAGGCTCCCGCGCGGGTCGGAGCCACGCGACGCCCGCAATGCGGTCAGGATGCCCTCGACCTCGAAGCGCTGGCCGTCCGGGGTTGCGGCCTCACTCAGGCCGTCGGTGAACAGGACCAGCAGTTCGCCGCTGGCGAGGGCGAGCTCGACCGTCTCGGCCACCAGCCCCGCGCGCACGCCGAGCGGCGTACCGGCCGGCAGGGTGAACTCCGACGTCTGCCCGTCGAGCGCGCGCACCAGGGGCGACGGGTGCCCCGCGTTGGCCAGCTGGATCCGGCCGTTGACCGGGTCGAGCACGCCGTACGCAAAGGTGACGAACATTCCCTCGTCGCTCTCGCCCGCCACCAGCTGATTGAGCTCGGCAAGCACCGCCGAGGGACGCGGGTCGCCAACGACGGCCGCCCGCAGGGCACTGGTCAGTCGGGCCATCAGCAGCGCACCGGAGACGCCCTTGCCCGATACGTCGCCGATCGCCAGGCAGATCCGCCCGTCCGGCAGCGGGATGAAATCGTAGAGATCGCCCCCCACCTGATGTGCTGGTGAGTACTCGGCGACGATGCGCCAGCCCGGCACCTGCGGCGGCCTCGCCGGCAGGAAGCTCTTCTGAATGCGGCGCGCCAGCGCCAGGTCGTGCTCGAGCACCTGACGGTCGACCATCTCGCGGTGCAGACGCGAGTGCTCGATGGCGAGGGCGATCGGACCGGCGAGGCCCGCCAGCAGATCGAGATCGGCCTCGCCGAAGCCGCTGCGTTTTTCGTCGTTGTCGAGCTGGAGCACACCCAGGACACGATCTTCGACGAGCAGCGGCACGCAGGCCACGGCGCGCAGATCGAGCAGGTGGATGGACTTCGCCGCCGCGAACTCCTCCTCGCCCGCGGCGTCGATCGACACCAGGGCCTCGCGCTTGCGGACAACCTCCGCCAGCAGAGTCTGACTGGCCGGGATCTCCGCCACGCTGCCGTCGCGCGTGCGCGCGGCCAGCGGCACGAACCCGTTCGTCTCCTCTTGCCAGAGGACGATGAAGGCGCGGTCGGCCTGCGGCAGGACGGCCATCACCCGGCCCAGCAGCTCGTCCAGCAGCTCGCTCTGGTCGAGCGTGCGAGCGAGGATGCGACTGGCATCGCGGAAGAAGTCGAGGCGGCGCTGCAGCCGGGCGACCTCTTCGGCCAGTCGCGTGCCGCCGTGCGTCTTCAAGCCCGCGAACGGCATGATGACCGAGCGCGACCCGGAGTCGGCGGCATCGGCAGTGATTGCCACCCGCAGGCCGCTCGAGCCGGTGCGGTCGGGGCGGCCGGCTGCCCGCCTCCCGCCGGTCGACGAGGAGCCGGGCGCGCGCTGATCGCCCGCCACGAACACCATCGTCACTCCGCCGAGCCGGATCTCGTCCCCGTCGGTGAGCGCCTTAGGGTCGGTCAGCCTGACACCGTTGAGCCAGGTTCCGTTGCCGCTGCCGAGATCGGACAGGAAGCAGCGACCGTCCTGCACCGAGATCTGGGCGTGGCGCCTCGACACTGCGGCGTCGCGGACTTCGAGGTCGGCGAGCGGACCTCGTCCGAGCTGAACGGTGCGCTCGAGAGGAAATCGCTTGCCGCGATCAGGTCCGGATTCGTGGAGGAGAAACGGCATGTCGGCCTTCCTGCGGATGATAGCGTCGCCACGTGGAGTGGAACGACGCCCTCGCCCTGGCCGCGTCGGGCGTCGGCGCGGGGGCGATGAACGCCCTCGCGGGCGGCGGAACGATCCTCACCTTTCCCGCCCTGATGCTGCTCGGCGAGAGCGCCCGGGTAGCCAACGCCACCTCGACGGTGGCCCTGCTGCCGGGAGCAGCCGCCAGCCTCGCCGGCTACCGGCGCGAAGTCGCAACCCACCGCCGCTGGCTGACCACCCTGCTGCTGCCCAGTCTGCTCGGGGGCACGATCGGGTCGCTCCTCCTGCTCGCCACCCCCGAGAAGCTGTTCGCGCGGCTCGCCCCCTGGCTGGTTCTGTTCGCCACCGCCCTCTTTGCGCTGCAGAGCCTGCGCGAGTTGGGCCGCCCGACGGCGCCAGCGGCACCCGACGCCCAGGGCCGCCTGCTGAGCAGCTGGCTGGCGCAGTTCGCAGTGGCCGTCTACGGCGGCTACTTCGGCGCCGGCATCGGCATTCTGATGCTGGTGGTGCTCGGCTTCCTCGGCCTGACCGACATCCACGCCATGAACGGACTCAAGAACTTCTTCGGCATCTGCATCAACGGCGTGGCGGCGATCATCTTTCTGGCCACGGGCCTGGTCGATCTACCCGCGGCCGGCGTCCTGCTCGTCGGCGCCGTGATCGGAGGCTGGGCGGGAGCTCATTTCGGCCGTTGGATCGGCGCCCGGGCGGCCCGGTGGGCCGTGGTGATCATCGGGACGATCGTGGGCACCCTCCTCCTCACCCGAGGGATTTGAGCAACCGACGCTGAGATCTTTGGAATATCCCCCCGCTCCCCGCCGTTGACAGCTCCAGCGGGGGCAGCTGCCCGGTTGTCGGGTCTGCGGACCCTCCGCTGAGGATCGAGATGACCGAACAGCTCCAGCTTCCCGTCCTGCCGCTCCGCGACTCCGTCCTGTTCCCCGGCATCCCGATGCCGATCGGAGCGGGGCGGGCCGCCACCCTGAAGGCGATCGAGGCCGCTCTGCGACAGAGCGAGCCCTTGGTCCTGGCGATCAGCCAGCGCGAGAACTCCGAAAAGGTCGGGGTCGACGGCCTGCACACTGTCGGCACCATCGCCCGCCTCGGCCAGGTGACCCGCACTCTGTCCGGGATGCAGCTGGTGCTGCACGGCGAGCGCCGCGGCATCGCTGTGCGCCTGTTCGAACAGGACGGACACCTGACCGCGGTCACGGTGTCGGCCGACGACCAGCCGCCGCAGGACGCCAACGACGCGGCATTCGTGGCGCTGGTGCGGGAAACCCGTGAACGCGCGCTCGAGCTGGCCAAGAAGGCCGGGCTGCCGGAGGAGATCGCGCGCGAGGTGATCGCCGCAGCCGAGGAGCCGGGACGACTCGCCGACCTGATCTCGGCCTACGCCGAGGTCCCTGCCGCCGACCGCCAGCAGCTGCTGGAGACGCTTTCGGTCGAGGCGCGGCTGCGCCGTGCGCTGATCATCGTCCAGCGCCAGCTCACCGTCCTCGACGCGCAGCAGGAGATCCAGAGCAAGGTGCGCGAGGAGATCGGCGGCCGGCAGCGGGAGGCGTTCCTGCGCGAGCAGATGAAGGCGATCCAGAACGAGCTCGGCGAAGGCGACGACGGCGCCGACCTCGGCGAGCTCGAGGAGCGGCTCGCCGGGCTCGAGCTGCCCGAGGCGGCGCGCAAGGAGGTCGACCGCGAGCTGAACCGACTCAAGCGGATCGGGCGCGAATCGATGGAGACGCAGGTCATTCGCACTTTCCTCGAGACGGTGGCCGAGCTGCCCTGGAGTACCCGCAGCGAGGAGAAACTCGATCTGGCCACCGCCGAGCAGATCCTCGACGAAGATCACTTCGGGCTCGGCGACGTCAAGGACCGCGTCCTCGAGTTCCTCGCCGTGCGCGCTCTGCGCAAGTCGAAAGAGGCCGATGGCAGTGGCGCGGATGCAGCCGAGGCAACCTCCGCTGCGGTTGAACCGGCCGAGCCCGCCGATGCCGCCGAACCGACACCGGCCGGCGAGCGGCGCAGCGCCCGCGGTCCGATCCTGCTCTTCGCGGGCCCTCCGGGAGTCGGCAAGACCTCGATCGCCAAGTCGATCGCGCGCGCCATGGGGCGCGAGTACGTGCGCGTCTCGCTGGGCGGGGCCCGCGACGAGGCGGACATCCGCGGCCACCGGCGGACTTACGTCGGCGCCATGCCGGGCCGCATCCTGGCGGGCATGAAGCAGGCCGGTACGCGAAACCCTGTCTTCCTGCTCGACGAGGTCGACAAGCTCGGCGTCTCCTACCAGGGCGATCCGGCCTCGGCGCTGCTCGAGGTCCTCGACCCGGCGCAGAACGACACCTTCGTCGACCACTACCTCGGCGTGCCGTTCGACCTGTCCGAGGTCCTGTTCGTGGCGACCGCGAACTTCCTCCAGAACATCCCGGGGCCGCTGCTCGACCGGATGGAGGTCGTCGAGTTCTCCGGCTACACCGAGGCCGAGAAGCAGGAGATCGGTCGCCGGTTCCTGATTCCTCGCCAGCTCGAGGAGAACGGCCTCGGCGAGGCCGATCTGCAGCTGCCCGACGAGTCGCTGGCCGAGGTGATCTCGGGCTACACCCGGGAGGCCGGCGTGCGCCAGCTCGAGCGCGAACTCGGCAAGCTCGCCCGCAAGGTCGCCCGCCGGATCGCCGGTCCGGACCCGGCGGCAACCCCGGTCGTGGTCGACCCGCCGATGGTCCGGGAGCTGCTGGGGCGGCCCCGGGTCCACCCCGAGCGGGCGGCAGGCGCCGACCAGATCGGGGTAGCCACAGGCATGTTCTACACCCCGGTGGGCGGCGACATCCTGTTCGTCGAAGCGCAGTCGATGCCGGGCAAGGGCGAGCTGGTACTGACCGGACAGCTGGGCGACGTGATGAAAGAGTCCGCCCGGGCTGCGTGGAGCTACGCCCGCGCGCATGCCCTTCGACTCGGTATCGAGCCCGCCGCCTTCGAGCGCGATCTGCATATCCACGTCCCTGCGGGCGCCATCCCGAAGGACGGTCCCTCGGCCGGCGTGGCGATGGCTACCGCGATCGTCTCGGCACTCTCGGGTCGCCCGGCGCGCCACGACCTGGCGATGACCGGGGAGATCACACTCACCGGCCGCGTCCTGCCGATCGGCGGCGTCAAGGAGAAGGTCCTCGGTGCAGTGCGTGCCGGGATCCACTCGATCCTGCTGCCACGCGAGAACGAGGCGGACCTCGCCGACTTGCCCAGGGAGGTGCATTCGCGGCTGACCTTCCATCCGGTCGACGAGCTCGGTGAGGCGCTGGCTCTGGCGCTGCGCGGAGGCACCTACCAGGAGGGTCGCCTGGTGTTCGGCGAAACGCCCGTGGCCGATCCTTACCCGCCCGAGCGCGGGCGGCACCTGCCGCACTGACGGGACACGGCGCGAGCCGGGCCGGACGGGCCGGGCTCGCGCCGCGCCGCGGATTGCACTAGCATCGGGGCGATCGTTCCAACATCCGCGCAGCCGGCTCGCGCAGACCAACCAGATCGGAGATCGCCATGGTCAGATCACGCAGATCGCCCAGGTCGTCCGCCGTCCGCCCGGCCGTCGGGGTCGCCCTGCTCCTCGCGTCCTCGGCCGCCTTCGCGGCCACCAGCCCGTTCCGTCCGGTCGACCCGGCCCTGACCGGTCTCGACCCGGCAGCGCGGATGATCGCGCCGCACAATCCGACCGTCGTCGAACTCGACGTGGCCGCTTTCGAGGCGCTCGTCGCCGCCGCCCCGGCCGAGAGCTACGCGCCGCGAGGCATCGAGGGAGTCGAGCTGGTGCTGCCGACGGCCGACGGCGAGTGGCGCACCCTGCGGCTGATCGACTCTCCGATCCTGGAGG
>CAZUAT010000019.1:42617-42866 GCA_964618415.1 uncultured Thermoanaerobaculia bacterium | reverse complement strand
GGACATCATCTGGGCCGACGGCTTCTTCGTCCGCTGGCCGGGCACCAACCAGCCCAACTGATCCCAACTCCGAACCGGGATCTCCAGAGAGCGCCGCGGGCAACCGCGGCGCTCTTTTTCGTTGGGCGCACGTTGCCGCGCTCGATAGACTGCCGGCCGGATGTCACGGATTCCGAAGGCGCTCCTCCTGTTGCTGCTCGCGGCGGTGCCGGCGGCGGCGCGGGCCGATCAGCCGCTGTCGCCGGCGGC
>CAZUAT010000019.1:0-42607 GCA_964618415.1 uncultured Thermoanaerobaculia bacterium | reverse complement strand
TTCGTCTGGGCGGACGCTCGTCGCGCCCGATAGACTGACGGCCGCATGTCACGAAGTCGAAAAGAGCTCCTGCTGCTGCTCGCGCTTCTGCCGGCAGCGGCGGCAGGACAGGGCTCGATGTCGCCGGCGGCGCGGGCGCTGGCGGACTATCTGCGCATCGACACGACGAATCCGCCCGGGCGGGAGGCGGAGGGGGCGGAGTTCCTGGCGCGGCGGCTGGCGGAGCGGGGGATCGCCAGCGAGCGGTACGTCACGCCGGACGGGCGCACGAGCCTGGCGGCGCGGCTGCCGGCGACCGTTCCCGCGGGCGAGCGCGGAGGCGCAGTCGTGCTGCTGCACCACATCGATGTCGTGCCGGCCGGCGACGGGTGGACGGTGCCACCGTTCGACGCGGTCGTGCAGGACGGCGCCCTCTGGGGGCGCGGGGCGATCGACACCAAGGGGCTCGGGATCGCCTTCCTCGAGGCGTTCCTCGCCGCGGCCGGGCTGCAGGAGCGCCAGCGGGATCTCATCTACCTGGCGGTAGCCGACGAAGAGGCCGGGGGTATCGCCGGCACGCAGTTCCTCTGGGAGCGCCACCCGGAGCTTTTTGCCGGCGTGGAAGTCGTGCTCGGCGAGGGCGGAAGCAACCGGACCGTCCTCGGCCGCACCTTCCACTTCGGCGTCGAAGTCACCCAGAAGCGGCCGCTCTGGCTCGAGCTGACCGCGCGCGGGCGCGCCGGACACACCTCGAGCGTCAACCCGGAAAGCGCCGCCCATCGGTTGATCACTGCCCTCGCCCGCCTGATCGACGAGCCGATGACCTGGCGAGTCACTCCGGCCGCCCGCCGATTCTTCACCGCGCTGGCGCCGCACGATCCGCAGGCGGCGAGGGTGGCGGCCGAACTCGATCAGATCGAAGCGACCGGCAAACCGGCCCCGGGGATCCTTCCTGGCATGGGAGGCCTCTTCCTCGACACCGTGCAGGTCAGCCAGCTCGAGGCCTCCGAGCGGATCAACGTCGTCGCCGGCGAGGCGCGCGCCTCGGTCGACATCCGCCTGCTGCCCGACACCGACGCCGACGCCTTCCTGGCACGCCTGCGTGAGCGGCTGGGATCGGGTATCGAAGTCGAGGTGCGCCTGCAGGCCGCCCATTCGCCGCCCTCCCCTGCCGAAGGACCCGTCTGGGAGGCGATCGCTGCAGCGCTCGGTGGTGAGCGGGCGCCTCATCCGCCGGTCGTGCCCGTCTTCATCGGCGGCATCACCGACGCGCGCTACTTCCGCGCCCGGGGCATCGCCGCCTACGGGATCTCGCCTTTCGAGATCGAGAACCTGCTGTTGCGCGGCGTCCACGGCCCGGACGAACGGATGCCGCTCGACGCCTTCGACCGCGGCGTCGAGCGCAGCGTCGACCTGGTGCGACGACTCGTGACGCTCCCCGCCACCCCGCCTGCCTCCCCGGAGACTCGATGAGCCGACGCGCCACCCGCGGGCACGGCCTGCTCGAGCCGCTGCTCGCCCGTCTGCGCGCCCGCCGCGCCGAGGCCCTGATTCCGCAGGCGCTGCGTGCCGGGCGGGTGCTCGACATCGGCTGCGGCTCGAGCCCGTACTTCCTGTCGCACACCTACTTTGCCGAGAAGTACGCAGTCGACCAGCTGCCACCGGCGCCCGAGGATGCCGCGAGGTCGGGCATCGGCTGGTTCCAGCTCGATCTCAATACGGCGCCGCAGCTGCCGTTCGAGGACGGCTGGTTCCAGGTGATCACCATGCTGGCGGTGGCCGAGCACCTCGACCCTGGCGCACTCGAGCAGCTGTTCGGTGAATGCCGGCGGGCGCTGGCGCCCGGCGGGCGGCTGGTCGTCACCACCCCCGCCGCCAAGGCCGACCGCCTGCTCCACCTGCTCGCCCGCGTCGGACTGGTGTCGGCCGAGGAGATCGACGAACACAAGTACGCCTACACGCCGGCCCTGCTCGGCTGGTACTTCGGCCGCGCGGGGTTCGCGATGGACAGGGTGCGGGTGGGGACATTCGAACTGGGCTACAACCTCTGGGCGACGGTCGATCGCTGAGGTCGTCCGATACCGACGGCGGTCGACCCGATGCAAGGTAGCTGGCGTAGGTCCGGACCGATCGCCGGCGGCATCGTCCTGCTCCTGGCGCTCGCCGGCGGCCTCCTGCTGCCGGGTCGTTTCCTCGCCACGCGGGACGTCGTTCAATTCCACCTGCCGCTGCGCGCCACATTCGAGCGACTGCTGGTGCACGGGCTCCCCGGCTGGAACGGCTGGATCTCGGGAGGCCAACCGATCCTTTCCGACCCCAGCTACGCGGCGTTCTATCCGCTCACCTGGCTCCTGCTGCCGTTCCCGGACAGCTGGGCGATCTCCCTGTTTGCGATCGTCCATCTTGCGGTCGCGCTGGCTGGTGCCTGGTGCTTGTTGATTCGACTGGGCTGCCGGCCAATCGCGGCCGCGTTCGGCTCGACGGCGTTCGTGAGCGGCGGCGTGCTCGTTTCGTTCGCGTCGGCGCTGAACCTGCTCAGTGGTGCCGCCTGGCTACCTTGGATCCTCGTCGGCGCGGATGCCGTCTGCCGCGCGCAGCCTCGCCGGACCCTGCGCCCGGCGATGGGCCTGGCGACAGCATTCGCGATGGCAGCGCTCAACGGCGAACCGTTGACGGCGCTCTGCTCCGGCCTCGCCGCGTGCGCGTTCGCGCTGGCGCGCCCCCGGATCGCGGCAGGCCGCGCGGTC
Organism: uncultured Thermoanaerobaculia bacterium; assembly: GCA_964618415.1. GTDB lineage: Bacteria > Acidobacteriota > Thermoanaerobaculia > Multivoradales > JAGPDF01 > JACTMI01. The sequence goes on along the minus strand of CAZUAT010000019.1, from coordinate 39,881 downwards.
GGCCTGATTGTCGCCGCAGCGATACTCGGCGGCGTCATCGCTGCCGTCCAGCTCCTGCCCGCCCTCGGTCGACTGGCCGGCTCCGACCGCGCGGACGGTCTTTCCTTCGCCCAGGCTGCCACTTGGTCGACGCCACCGGCGCGTGCCGGCGAACTTCTGTTCCCACGTCTGCTCGGCGATCCCGGGCGGGCCGAGGAGGGACTCTGGTTCGGCTGGGACGTGCACGACCAGGACTATCCGTTCCTGCCGGCGGTCTACCCGGGCCTCGCGGTGCTGCTGCTGGCGCTCGCCGGCCTCGCGGCCCGGCCGATTCCGTACCGCGGCGCCTGGCTGCTGATGGCCGGGGGCGGCGCGCTGCTGGCGCTCGGCCGGCATACGCCGCTCTACGCGCTGCTGCATCGCTGGGTGCCGCCGTTCGACGGCCTGCGCTACCCGGAGAAGTTCCTGCTGCTGGTTGCGGCGGCGCTCGCCTTCGCGGCCGCGCTCACGCTCGAGCGCCTGCTCGCCGAGCGCGAGGCGGGCCGGCGCGGGGAAGTGGACCTCCCGCTCGCGCTGGCGGGCGTCACGGCGCTGCTCGCGGGCGGGGCGGCATTCGCCACACATGCAGCGCCAGCGCCAATCACCGCCTGGGTGACGGCGCACTCCGGTGTCGTGCCCGGACCGCAGCAGCTGGCGCGGGCGCTCGCTTTCTACCGCGGCGAGACGCTCGCGGTGCTCGGCGTCGCTCTGGCGACGCTCGCCCTGTTCGCGCTGCTGCGCCGCGCCGGGCCGGCGGGGGGACTGCTCGCCGGCGCGCTGCTGCTGCTGGTCGCCGGCGACCTGGTGGCGCGCCACCGCGGCCTGCTGCCGACGCTGCCGGTCGAGGTGCTGGCGCCGCCCGCGATCGTGCAACAGCTGTCCGGCGTCGAAGCGCGGATCTTCGCCAGTGCGACGTTCGATCGGCGACCGGACCTGACGCCCCTCGCCGGCAACCCACTGCGGAACCGGATCGAGAACCAGCTTGCCCGCCTCGAGCCGTGGACGGCGACGCTGTGGGACGTTCCGTACGCTCTCACGGGGGACTTCGCGGTCACCTTTACGCAGCCGCTGCGTCGCGCGGTCGACGCGGCGCGCCGACTCGGCAGCCGCGAGCAGAGCGAAGCGTTCCTGCGCCTGCTCGGCGCCTGGGGGGCGGCGCATTCGGTCGTGCGCACGGACCCGGAGCGGATCGCCCGCGCCCTCGCAGAAGGAGCGCCCGTGCCGCCGGCCGCGACGCTGCGCACCAATCCCTATGCCCTGCCCCTGGTGCGCTACCTCGGCGCGGCGGTCGGCTTCGCGACCCCGGCGGCGGCGCTCGACGCGGCGCTCGGCGAGGGGCTTCCGCTGCACGAGCGCGAGTTCGTGATTGCCGACTGGCGCGGGGAGCGCCGCTTCCAGCGGCGGCATCAGTTGGCCGGCTTCGTCGACCGCGGCGACCGGATCGAGATCGGCCTCGAGCCGGGCGGCGAGACGCTGCTGGTAGTCGCCAACACGTTCGACCGCGACTGGCGCGCTACAGCCGACGGCGAGCCGGTCGAACTGCTCGAGACTGCGGCCGGCTATCAGGCGCTCGTAGTGCCCGCTGGCGCAACGCGGGTGGTGCTCGAGTATCGCGACCCGCGCGTGCTCGTCGGCGCCGGCATCAGCCTCGCGGGCCTGCTCATCGCCGGTCTGCTGCTGCGGCGCACACCGGCGCACTGAGGGCGCGTCGTACAATCCGCGGCGCGTGCTTCCCTTCTCGCTGCTGGTACTCTGGTCTGGCCTGGTCGGCCTGGTGGTCGGCAGCTACCTCAACGTGCTGGTGCACCGGCTGCCGCTCGGGCAGTCGACCGTGCTGCCGCGCTCGCGCTGCCCCGCTTGCGGCGCGGCGATCCGGGCGCGCGACAACGTGCCGGTCCTCTCCTGGCTGCTGCTGCGGGGGCGCTGCCGCGACTGCGGCGCGGCGATCTCGGCCCGCTACCCGCTCGTCGAACTGCTCGCCGGCGCCGCCTTCGCCGGCTGTGCGCTGCGGTTCGGCTTCGGACTGGCAGCGCTCGGCGCAGCGGTCCTGGTGGCGCTGCTGATCGCGCTGGCGGCGATCGACATCGACCACTTCCTGCTGCCCGACAAGCTGACCCTGCCCGGGATCGTGCTTGGTCTCGGCGCGCAGTTCGTCGTGCCGGGCGGAGCGCCGCTCGCCGGCCTGCGCGGCGCTCTCGTGGGCGCTGGGGTCCTGCTGCTGATCGCCGGGCTGTGGGAGGTGGCGCGCGGAGTCGAAGGCATGGGCCTCGGCGACGTCAAGATGCTGGCGATGATCGGGGCGTTTCTGGGGGCCGGCGGGGCGCTGGTGGCGCTCGTCTTCGCGACGTTTGCCGGGTCGGTGGTCGGTCTGGCGATGGTCGCGCGGCGCGGCGGCGGCCTGCAGACCCAGCTGCCGTTCGGGGTGTTCCTGTCGGCCGGCGGGCTGGTGGCGCTGTTTGCCGGACCGCAGCTGATCGGCGCCTGGCTCGGCCTGGTGCGATGAGCCGGACTCAGCAGACGCGACGCCGGCGCGGGCTCGATCGCGGCCTCCACCGGGAGTCGCCGATCGTGCTGGTGGCGACGCTGGCGATCTTCGCGTTGCTCGCCGGCTTCACCCTGCTCGCCTGGCGCGGCGCGGTGGCGCGGCAAGCGGCCGAGCGCGAGGCCGAGGCCCTGGCGCTCGCGCAGCGCCTGGCGCGCGAGCTGTCGACCGCACCAGCCAGCCGGTTCGATGCCGTGGCGCGGCTGCTGCCCCCCGGCGTCGCGCTGGCGGTGTTCGAGACGGACGGGAGGCTGCACGAGCAGTTCGGTCACGCGGCGCCTCCCTCGCTGCTGCTGCCGGGCGAAGCGGCGGCAGTGCGGGAGCCGCGGGTGGTCGGGCCGCCGGCGAGCGGCGGCGCTGTGGTGATCGCGCGGGTGCCGCTCGTGGTCGCAGGCAGGGGTGGCACGAGCGGCATCGAGCGGCTGCTCCGCCTCGAGCTGCCGGCCGGCGCGCTGGCGGCCGAGCGACGCGCACTGGCCAGGATCACGCCGGTCGTCCTCGGCCTTTCGATCGCCGGTGCGCTGGCGCTGCTGCTCTATCTGCGCGCGCTCTCCCGCCCGTACGAGACGCTGCTGGCGCGCGCCCGCGCCGCGGGGGCGGGAATCGGGACCGAAAGCGGATCGGGCGACGAACTCGAGGCGCTGGTCGGAACGTTCGACCGCGCACTGGCGGCGCTGGCGACCGGCAGCGGCCCGCTCGGCGGGCTGGAACGAGCGATCGGCGGCGAGTCGGGCGGCGGCTTTCTACTGCTCGATCGCGAGGGCGTGCTGCTCGCCGCGACGCCGGTGGCGACGGAGCTGCTCGGACTGCGCTCGGTCGAGGTCGGCGCGCCGCTGGCGCGCGCGCTCGGCGAGCGGCCCGAACTGGTCGCCCTGCTCGCGCCGGCCGTCGCCTCCGGCGAGGCGTTGCCGCGTGGCCTGCTGCGCAGCCCTGCGGCGGGCGAGGCGACCGACGAATCCGCCGACCGCGCCGCGCCGACGGTTGGCGTAACAGCCGAACCGCTGCGCGGCGAGGGCGGGCGGCCGCGTGGCTGGCTGGTGGTGGTGGCCGACGTGACCGAACTCGAGCGTCGCGCCGCGTCCGAGCGCCTGTCCGACGGCCTTGCCCAGCTCGGCGAGCTGTCGGCCGGCGTGGCGCACGAGCTGCGCAACAGCCTGGCCTCACTTTCCGGCTGGCTCGCGCTGGCGCGGCGCGAGAGCCTCCCGCCGGCGGCGGCCGACTGCCTCGCCGAAGTCGACACCGAGACGCGGGCACTCACCCGGGTGGTGGAGGACTTTCTCGCCTTCGCCCGCCCGGGCACGCGGCGCGGCGAGCGACTCGACCTCCGGGAACTGCTTCGGCACGCCGCCACCGATCCGGCCCTCGCCGGGATCGGCGTCGAACTGTCGGCGCCGGACGCGCCGGCCGAGCTGGCCGCCGACCGCGGCCTGGTCGAGCGAGCGCTGCGCAATCTGCTCGCCAACGCGGCGCGCGCCGAGCGGGACGCCGGACGCAGCGGTCCGGTCCAGGTCGTCCTCGCCGCCGAACGCGGCGGCTGGACGATCCGCATCGAGGACCGCGGCCCGGGGCTGCCCGAGGCGGTCCGCGCCCGCCTGTTCGAGCCTTTCAGCCCCGGCCGCCCCGGCGGCGCCGGCCTCGGCCTCGCCCTGGTGCGGCGGATCGTCCTGCTGCACGACGGCGAGGTGGCGCTCGACGACCGCCCCGGCGGCGGGACGACCGTCCGGCTCTGGCTGCCGGCTGGCGCAATTGTTACCCATGGTGACAAGCGCACCTGAAGCCGCTTTCCTCAGAGGTCCGCCGCATGTCACGTAGGCAATTCGCATTCAGTCACTTAGAGGCCCTGGTGTCCGGTTCCTGAGGCGCGGCATCCGTCTTGCGATTCACGACCCGCAGTCCCGAGTCCGAAGCCCCCGGGCGGTCGTCCCGGGAGCCCAACGAACCCCCGGTTCTGGCGAGGAGTGAGCCGCATGCCCCCGACCGTACCCGCAACCGCACCGCCACAGGACCGCCGGCAGGCCGGCTTCTCCCTGCTCGAAACTCTCATCGCCGCGGCGCTGCTGATGCTGATCTTGATCGGCATCCTGCCCCTGTTCGAGCGCTCGCGCATGAACCTGATCCAGGGCTACGACGCCTCGCGGGTATCCAACGCCGCCACGGAAAACTTCGAGCAGCTGCTCGCGCTGCCGTTCCTCAGCTTCGACACCAATCTTCCGGACGGCGCTGACCGAGGCACGCGCACCGACTTCTGGCTGCTCGAAGGAGACCGCTGGGCCGCTGCCGTGCCGGTCGGCGACAGGGCCCAGTTCCAGCGCTTCACCACGATCGATCAGTTCGGTGTCTCCAGCGTGGTCGATGACGACGAGGATCTGTTCGATGCCGGAACCGAACTTCCGGGCGGTACCGTCGCCGCGGACATCCACTACAAGCGGCTGACCACCGACATCGTCAATCCGCGCGTCGACGGCCCCGGCGGTACCTACCGGATCGTGACGATCCACACCTACTGAGGAGCGACCCGTGCCCAACCAACCCGCTCCCTCTCAGGCCCGGCGTTCCGCCGAGTCGGGCTTCTCGCTGATCGAACTCCTGCTCGCTCTGGTAGTCGCCGCCGAGGTGATCATCGCGGCCTCGATGGCGTTCGACTTCTCGAACCATGCCGCCGCAGTGCAGACCCAGGTCACCGACATGCAGCAGTCGCTGCGCATCGTCCAGCACGACATCGCCCGCCTGGTCCGGATGGCCGGCCGCGGCGGGCTGCCCGCCGGCATGCGCCCGGACCTGGCCTTCGACCCGGGCGCTGCGATGCCGGAACTCGGCGGACTGGCGCTCGAGGTCCGCAACGGGGTCACCGACTCCACGGATCGGCGGATCGCCCGCGGTGTCAATGGCGCCCCCGAGGCGCTGGACGGTACCGACATCCTGATCGTGCGTGGTTGCTTCACCAACCCGATCTACCTCGTCGAGTCCGAGACGCTCACCCTGGACGACCCGGAGGCACCCACCGCAGCCACCCTTGTCATCCGCGACACCGGCGCGATCGGCATGTCTCAGTCGCTCGCCCCGCTGTGTGAGGAACTGCGCACCACCGGGGGTGGCACGATGCTGCTGGCCAGCCCGGAGGGGCGCGCGGTCTATGGCGTGGGCGCGATCGTCAACCACGACTGCCCGGCGACGGGCGGTCCGTCGCAGCTCAACCTGGAACTCGACGTCGACTTCAACTCACCGCTGAACCCGGATATCGACCCCGACCCGCTGGTCCGCACGCGGGCGTTTCCGCCTCGCATGGAAGCGATCACCGCCTGCCTGCTCGAGGAGTATCGGTATTTCGTGGAAGAGGTCCACGAGATACCCACCGACGACACCTCTCCGCTGCGACCCGTCCTGGCGCGGGCACGCTTCGAGCCGGGCACCGAATTGCCATACGCGGGCGACGTCCAGAACTACTCCATGCCGCTCGCCGACGGAATCATCGACCTGCAGATCGCGCTCGGGTTCGACACCGGTTTCCCGCGCGCGATGGGCAATACCTCCACGCCGGGCGCCATCGACGACGATGCCGATTTCATCAACGGATCGAACGACGAGGTCATCTTCGAAGCTCCCACCTGGGCTGACCGTGTCACCGACGACTGGCTCTACAACCATCCGGGCGACGTCGACGAAGACGGCCTGGCGCTGAACCCGCGCTGGCGCGTGCATGACTTCGACGGACGCGCCGGCATCGGCGTCAACCTGTACCACGTTCGGGTCACGACGATCGCACGCACCAACCGCGCGGACCGAAAGTACCAGGCGCCTGATTTCGATACCGAAACGACACGCGACTTCGTCGAGGACCACGACTATGACGAAGCGCCCGCCTCGGACTTCAAGACGATCGAGAACCGCAAGCACCGCCGGCGCTCGCTGACCACCAACATCGACCTGAGGAACCTGTGATGCACACATCCTCTCGAACCTCGCACGGGCGCGCCCGGGAACGAGGCAGCGCCTATCTGCTGGTGCTGCTCCTGCTGCTCGTCCTCACAGTGATCGGCCTATCGCTCTCCGTCATTACGCAGACGGAGTTGCAGATTGGTGGCGCCGAACGAACCGCGACGCGCGTCTTCTATGGCGGTGACTCCGGCATTCGATTCCAGTTCATGCTGTCGCGCTTCAACGCCACGCGGCAGGGGCGGTACTCGTTCGACGGTTACGAGACGACCGGCCGGCCGATTTCGAACGTGCTGTCACCCGCTCAGGTCGACGTCTCGGCCTTCCTCCCGACCTACACCGGACCGTGCAACCTGTGCACCGTCAATATGGGCGACGCCCGGTACTGGTTGATCAACTACGTCACCAATGCGCAGGGACTCGTGACCACGGAAGTCGGAGGCACGGAGACTGTGCAGGGCACGAAACTCCTCACCGCCATGTTCTACGTTCAGCCTGAACAGGACCGCCGAGTCGATCAATCGGTCCGTGTCTTCGATTCGGAGCAGCTCGCCGACGACGCGGACGAGGACGGCCTGGACGTAGTCCGCTACTGATCTGCCATCGGAGGAATCCATGAACGCGACCCTGCGAACCTGCCTGCCGCGCGTCCTCGCCCTGTGCGCGCTCGCGCTCGGCGCCCTGCCCGCCAGCGGCGACGACCGCGAACTGCTGCGCGCCAGCAGCAGCGACCCGTACGTGATGATCCTGTTCGACACCTCGGGCTCGATGAACTGGTCGACCAAGTGCACGGCCGAGGACATGGCCCAGGTGTTCGACCACGACTTCGACACCGAGGGCAACTGCGCCGACCTGTCCGGCACGCCGTGCGTGCCGCTGTGCAGCCAGCTCTGCCCAAACGGCGACTGCGAGACGCCGCGCAACGGCGACGACCCCGCGTCGAAGTTCCGCCAGGCCAAGGAGGCCCTGTACACGGTTGTCAATTCGCTCGACAACGTGAACTTCGGCTTCGCGACCTACAACCAGAACGACCTCGGCGTGTTCTGGAAGCAGTGGCTCTACCGGGCGTCGCGCACGCCCCCCGCCTCTGGCTTCTTCACGCTGGCCGGAGGCGACCAGTTCCCGCTTCCAGGCTCCGAGGAGGTGTTCGGTCAGACGTTCGGCTGCGACCGTGGAAACGGCAACGCCGAGATCGGCTGCTACCCCGACAACAACGACGCAGCCGACACGAACGACCTGTGGGAGATGACCAAGGTCCGCCGCCTGCCCAAGCTGGGTGACGATGTCAGCCAGACCGTCACGTACTACGTCCGCAGTGGGGGAACGGTCTACCGTGTGCGGACGAGTAACCCCTCGGGGCAGACCGCTGCGGCCCTGGGTGCACCCACTATTCAACTGGAGATCCGGTTGGATCGCTGTCTCAACGACAGTTGCTCGAGCCGCACCCACATCGACACACGGACATTCGACTACGAATTCATCGGCGATTTCGTGAAGTGGGAGAACTCGATCTCGAAGCCCAACGGCGGCTACGACGCAGTCGCCTACAGCACGGCATCCGGAACGTGCAACGGCTGGGACCCCAACACCGATACCAACAGCGACGACTACGACAACTACAGCCTCCGATTCCCCAATGGCGGTCTGACGTACGACCCGCCCGGAACGGCGAACGACGAGAAGTTCAGGATCGGCGACGTCCTGCCGCTCAACTGGCTCTCGACGCAGAAGCAGGCGGTGCTCGATCGGCTCGCGCCGCGGCTCGCCGGCGCGCCGATGACCTCGGACCCGGAGGCGTTTGCGGTCGCGACCTACCTGAACGATCACCGCGACACGGGGCAGAATGCGCTGCGCCTCAAGAACTCCGCCCTGCGGCCGCTGTTCCCCAGCGGCAGTACCCCGCTCGGATACTCGCTGCGCGACATCCGGACCTGGTTCCGCGGCTGCTACGGCTCGACGAACTGCAGCGGGCAGACCGGCTGGGACGACATCGCCTCCGAACAGGATCCCGACTGGGAATGCCGGCGCAAGTACGTACTGGTCCTGACCGACGGCGACGACACCTGCAGCGGCGGCGATCCGTGCAACTGGACGCGGGTGCTGCACGACAACGACGGCGTGACGACGTTCGTCGTGGCGTTCGGTCTCGAGAGCTCCACGGGCAACGTGCTCGAGTGCATGGCGGAGAACGGCGGCAGCGGGGCGCCGATCTACGCCCAGAACCGGGCGCAGCTGATCACGGCGCTGCGCGACATCTTCGAGCAGATCCAGGAGGAGTCGGTCGCGTTCGCCTCGGCCGCGGTGCCCTCCGTGCAGTCGAACATCGCCGACAAGATCTACCTGTCGAGCTTCACGCCGCTCAACGATGCCTCGGTCTGGCCGGGCCGTCTGGACGCATTCCTCAAGCCGTTGCCTACGGACGAGGAGGGACTGCCGGATCGAGGCACACTCTGCAACCCGGGGACCGTGGATGCCGAGTGCTTCGCCTTCGATGCCGGCGACTCCCAGCCGGCCTGGGACGGCGATGCGGCCGGGTACGATCCGCGCGGCCTGCTGCTGCAGGCACCGTTCCCGGAGGACATCACCCGATTCGACAACACCTCGCTGCAGATCGGCACCGGCCTCAACGAGCGGCGCGTCTTCTTCGGGTTGCCGACCAGCACGGCCGCCGGCAAGCGGCAGTACTTCCAGTACCCGGGCGACAACGCCACCCAGGCCGAGTTCGAGTACGCATGGAATCTGCCCAACCCAGGCGTCGGCGACGCGACGAACCTCACGACGATCGCTACCGTCGTCGAGTCCACGCTCGCCGAGAAGCGGGCCGAGATCACCGATCCGGAAACCGGCACGACCTCACACATGCAGTACGTGATGGGCGACATCTTCCACGCCAATCCGACGGTGGTCAACGCGCCTGCCGATTTCGACTTCTACACGAAGAATCTCTACTACGGGCAGGCGTTGTGCGGCGACACCGATCCGGCCCAGACCGCACTGCGCGGCCCGAAGCTGTCGTACGCCTGGTTCTCGAACAAGAATCTGTGCCGTCGGGTCATGCTGTTCGCCGGCTCCAACGACGGTCAGCTGCACGCCTTCGACGGCGGCATCTACGAAGGTACCAACTGCAAGCTCGACCTGCCGCAGTGGCTGCGTACGCTGGATCCCACCCTCGGCCTCGCCACCGGTGACGACCCCCTCGACGGCGAGTACACGATCGGAACCGGGCGGGAGCTGTTCTCGTTCATCCCCGGCGCCATGATGCCGCACGTGAAGAACCTGGCCGAGACCTCGGTACTCGGGCTCGAGTACGGCATCGACAACACCCCGCGCATCGCGGACGTGTTCATCGATCCGGTACCCGATGCGTCCGGCAACCCGACTTGCGTGGACCGCGAGTGGCGCACCGTGCTGCTCGGCACCTACCGAGAGGGCGGCCCGGGCATCTTCGCGCTCGACATCACGCAGCCCGACATCATCGACACCGGCAGCAACATCCCGCAGCCGATCGCGGGCTCGCCGGCCTACGTGCCCTCCTGCACGAACGGCGGGCCCAACTGTGGCCCGCTGCCGTTCCCGTCGCTGCTCTGGGAGTTCAGCGATCTGTCCGACGAGGACGGCAACGGCCTCGCCGATCTGGGCGAGAGCTGGAGCCGGCCGGTGGTCGGTCGCATTCAGGTCTGCAACGGTCCGTGCGACTCGCCGGGCGAACCAGAGGACCGGTACGTCGCGGTGTTCGGTGGCGGTTTGCCCGTGGCGCCGGCAAACTCGGCTGCGGACGCGGTCGGCAACTGGATCTACATGGTCGACGTCGAAACCGGTCGCATCCTCTACAAGCGTGGTGGCGCGAACGTGATCGAAGGCGCCGTCGCGGCCGATGTCACGGTTGTCGACCGCAACAGCAACAGCCTGCTCGATACGCTCTACTTCGGCACCACCGCAGGTTTCGTCTACAAGGTCGCTCTGGGAGAGGGCCCGTTCGAACTGGGGGCCGACGGCAGGATCCCGGACCCGACAGGCGCGTCGGGGAGGTTCAATCCGTTCAAGGTATTCACCACCGGCGGCCGGCCGATCTACCTCGAGATCAACTCGATCTACGTCACTCGGCTGCGCCAGAACGCATTGCTGTTCGGCACCGGCAACCGCTGGAATCTGTGGGACTTCGGCGGACTGGAGGCACGCTTCTACGTCATCGTCGACTCCGACTGGAAGGACGGCGGGGCCGATGGCGTGACCTTCGACGGCCTGATCGACCCGGTGGGCTGCGCCACCTGCACCCAGCCGCTCACCGAGCTGGTGCTGCAGCCGATCGATCCGGACTCCGCATTCGAGATCGAGAACCCGGGGCCGTCCTACCTGTTCGGCAATCCGAATCCGGACCTGCTCGCCGGCTGGTACTTCCCGCTGCCGGCCAACGACAAGCTGATCACCGAGCCGTTCACGATTTCGGGCGTGACTTTCTTCACCATGTACGACCCGGTCGCCAACGAAGCCGACGGCGTCTGCGCCAAGGGCGGTGAGAGCAAGCTGTTCATCGTGAACGTCGCAAATGCTGTCGGCCTGGCGCCCGGATCCGATGACTTCGAGCGCTACACGACGGTACCGGCGTTCACGACTCAGCCGTTTGCCGAATCGAGCGGCACGCAGAATCCTGGCGAGCCGGCGGAGGAGTCGTGCATGGAGGATCTGTCCGCCGTCAATCACGAGCTGCGCAAGCTGCAGCCGGAAACCTGCCGCTTCGCGAGTCACACGATCGACATCCGGACGATCCGTTCCGACACTGGTATCGTCTGCATCGCCCCGGTCCCGATCTGCGTCGAGGGCCACAACTGGAAGGAGTACTGATCGTGAGAGCGCTCCGCACTGCACTGCTGGCGGCCGGGTCGATCGCACTGGCGATTGCGCCGGCCGGCGCCGACTGGCTGGTGATGAAGGACGGCAGCACGCTCGAGACCAAGGGGCCGTGGAAGGTCGATGGGCGGCGGGTGGTCTTCACCCTGCCCAACGGCACTCTCTCGGCGATCCGGGCCGAGGAGGTCGACCTCGACGGCTCAGCCGCGGAGACGGCGCGCGTCGTCGAGGCGGCCACCAAGCCGCCCGCACCGCCGCCGCCGGCACCGCTCAAGGAGCCGATCATGGTGCTGACCGAGAAGGACTTCCCGCCCGTCGTGGAAGGGGCGCCCGCGCCGTCTGCAGAGGGCGCGGCGGCGGGCACCGAAACGGCCGCGTCCGCCTCCGGTCTCCAGGTCGCCACCTGGCAGAAGGTGCAGAGCGGCGGCGGGGACGGTGTCGAGGTGTTCGGGACCATCCGCAACTCCGGGACGACCAGCGTCACCTCGCCCACCATCATGGTGATGATCTACTCGGACGACGGCGGGTTGCTGGCGACCAACGATGGGACCGTCAACGCCGCGGCGATCCCGCCCGGCGGCAGCGCCAACTTCCGAGTCGCCTTCCCGGGCCTGCCGGACTTCGCCTCGGCGCGGTTCGACGTCCAGGGCCGCAGCTTCCAGTCGCGACCTCAGGGTGAGGAGGGCGAGGAAGGCGAGGAGAGCGGCGACCAAGAGTCGCCGACCGAAAACTCGGGCGAAGGCGCCTGACCCGCGGGGTGCGACAGCAGGCCGGCACCCCGCTCCGGGGCGCCGCGACATCCGAGGCCGGTTCCCGTTCGCGGGGCCGGCCTCTTCGTTTGCCGTCAGTCGCTTCGATACTCGGGGTACCCGCCGAGGTCGTGCTCGCGGATGCGGCGCGCCAGCGTGCGGGTCGAGACGCCGAGCGCCGCGGCGGCGCGCTGCCGGTCTCCGTCGGCCTCGCGCAGCGCGCGCTTGATCCGCTCGACCTCGGGCTCGCCGCCGGCTGAGGGGTCGGCCACCAGGCCGGCCACCGGCCCGGCGGGCAGCAGCGCCTCGACCTGCCCTGCGGTGAGCGATACACCGGGGTGCAGGATCACCGCCCGCTCCACCACGTTGGCCAGCTGGCGGACGTTGCCCGGCCAGTCGGCGCGTTCGAGCCGCGCCAGCGCGTCCGGTGGGAAGTGCGGAACCTCGACGCCGTGGCGCTCGGCGATTCGCTGCGCCAGATGTGGCACGAGCAGCGACAGGTCGCCGGGCCGCTCGGCCAGCGACGGCAGGGCGATGGGGAAGATCTCCAGCCGGAAGAGCAGGTCGGAGCGGAACGCTCCGGCGGCGGCCATCTCGTCGAGGTCGCGGTTGGTCGCCGCGACCACGCGCACGTCGGCGCGCAGCGTCGCGCCGCCCCCCACCCGCTCGAAACCCTGATCATCGAGAACCCGCAGCACCTTCGCCTGGACCGCCAGCGGCAGCTCGCCGATCTCGTCGAGAAAGAGCGTGCCGCCCCGCGCCAGCTCGAAGCGGCCGCTGCGGCGCCGATCGGCGCCGGTGAAGGCACCTTTCTCGTGCCCGAACAGCTCGGTCTCCACCAGCGTTTCCGGGATGGCGGCACAGTTGACCGCTACGAACGGGCCGGAGGCCCGTGCCGACACGGCGTGCAGGGCGCGGGCGAACAGCTCCTTGCCGGTGCCGCTCTCGCCGGTCAGCAGGACGGTGGAATCGGTCGGCGCCACGCGCTCGAGCAGCCGCAGGGCGGCCTTCAGCCGCGGATGGGCACCGACGATCGGCGGCGCTCCGGGCGGCTCGAAGACCGGCGCGACCGCGGCCGCACTGCCCGCCTGCCCTGGGGTGAGGGCCCGCACGAGGCCGAACAGTGCGTCCAGATCGACCGGCTTCTCGAGAAAGTCGGCCGCGCCGGCCTTCATCGCCTCGACCGCGCGGGCGACGGTCCCGAACGCAGTGAGGACGACGACCGCGGCCTGGGGCTGCAGCCGGCGGGCGGCGCGGAGCACCTCGAGCCCGGTGCCGCCGGGCAGCTGAAGGTCGGTCAGCACGAGGTCCAGGGGCTCGCCCTGCAACTCGTCGAGGGCCGCTGGCAGGTCGTCGGCCACGCGCACGGAGTGCCCCTCCCCGGTGAGCGCCCGCTCCAGCATGCGGCGCAGCGACTCCCGGTCCTCGACCAGGAGGAGGCGCGCCATCAGCCGCCTCCCCGCGGGGTGGCGACGCGGCTGCCGATCGGCCGCGCGCTCGGGTGGACGCAGGCCCGGTGAGGCCCGTAGACTCCGTACCACCGCCCCAGCCTCGCAGCGATCCGCGGACGGCAGCTCGCCGCTGGGCGGCCTCGCGGGGGCGCGGTCGGGGGAACGAGCATGGAACTGACGGCTATTCTAGGGGATCCGTCCTGAGCATCCCGCCCCGCCGGGCGCCCACCGCGGCTGAATCGTCGCGCGGCGGCGCCGCGCTCGCCGAGCTGGCGGCGCGGATCGAGGAGTTCCGGGTCACCGCGGACCGGTTCTTCAACGGCGCGCTCCGGATACCCCCCGAGGACCTCCGCCAGCGAATCGTCCGGGAGCTGCGCGACATCCGGAACGAGCCGCTGCGCAGCGCTGCCGATCAGTTTCGCCTCAACGGGCTGGAGGCGCGGTTCAACTCCCTCTCCGAGCTGTTCGCCCGCCGCCTGCGCGAACGCGAGGAGGGCCCCCATTCGGGAGCCCGCCAGCTGCCGGGCCACGAACAGGAGAAGGTGTACGACCCGAGCGCCGGCGTGGTTCTCGACAGCCGTGGCACGGATCCGGCAGCAGTGGAGGCACTGTTCGCCGGATTGGCGCGGGGCGGGGCGGCGCGCAATCTGGATCTCGACTCGTTCCGCACCTACCTGGAGCGCCAGGTGCGTGAGATCGGCGAGAAGACGGGCGCCGGGCGGGTGCAGTTCCGGCTGGCGCAGGAAGAGGGAAAGATCAAGCTGAAGGCCCGGCCCCTGCGGGCCGGCGAGTCTGGCGAGTCCGGCGAATGAGCCGGGAGAGGGGTAGCAAGTTGAGTCTGCGGCCGACCCGAATTCGACGCTTCACCATCGCGACCGTCTGCGGCGCGACCCTCGCGGCGCTCGCGCTGGCGGCCGCTCCGGCCCCGCCGAAGAACCTGGCCCGCGCCCTGGTGGCGCAGCAGGAGCTGGTGGCGGCCTCTCCGAACGACGCCGGCGCCCTCAACGACCTGGGCAACCTGCTGGTGCTCGCCGGCGACCGCCAGGCGGCCGAAGCCGCCTTCGTGCGCAGCCTGGAACTGGCGCCCGACAAGTCGGCCACCCACTTCAACCTCGGCCTGCTGCTGGCCCGCACCGGCCGCCGGGCCGCGGCGCTCCGGCAGTTCCGCGCCGTCCTCGATCTGGATCCGGGCAACGCCTGGGCGCACTACCAGGTCGGCCGCCTCTACGACAGCTGGGGGATGGACCGGCTGGCGCGGCGCGCCTACACGCGTGCCTTCCGCCTCGACCCGTCGCTGGCCAACGCGCGGGTCAATCCAGATGTGGTCGGCAATCGCCAGGCCACCCTCGCGATGCTCGAGGCCTGGAGCGACGGCATCCACGAGACCTCCGCGCCGTCCCAGTACACCGACGCCGGACGGATCGCCGGCCTGCTGATCGACTACCCCGCGCCGCCGGCGCCGAGCTCCACCTCGGACGATCAGCTCGCCGGCAGCGGCTGGGGCGACGACGAGGTTGGCTCGGGCGGTTACGCGCGTCTGGCGCAGCCGGCTCCGTCGACGCGCGGCGACAGCCGGCGCGGCGATTCGACTCCGATGTCCCCGGTCGACGAGGAGCGCGCGTATGCCGAGAAGCTGGCTGCGAACGCCGACAGCGGTGGGGACAGCGGAGCCTCCGAATCGCGCGTCCTGACGCCCGACGACCTGGGCGGGGGCGCGGTGAATCAGGTCGGCCCGGCCGGAGGGCGGACGACCAACCAGCGCGTCACGCCCGCCAGCCCGCGCAGCCGCACACGCAGCACCCGCGGCGGCACGTTCCCGCAGTCGGGCGAGTCGACCGGACGGCTCGACCTGCGGCTGGTCGCGCCGCCGGATGGCCCCGCCACCGGCGCCATGGCGACCGCACTCGCCGGCTGACGCGTTCGCCCCGCCCCGCGAGGGGCGGAGCGCCGGTTCAGTCGCGCAGCGCGATCAGTTCGAGACCCTCGACGAGCAGCGTCGGAGCGCCGAACATGCCGTCGCCGGCGACGAAGTCGAGGTCGCGCCCGCGGCCCCGCACGCCGTTCAACCAGTCGCGCAGGCTGCCGGTGAGCAGCCGGCGCCCGAAGCCACCGGCGGCGCGACCGCGCTCGAGGATGTAGCCGCAGACCGGCATCGCAAAACGCCCGCTCGCCGGATCGACCGCCACACCCCCTTCGACGTCGATGACGTAGGCGCCCGATCCGCCCTCGGCAGTGATGAGGTCGAGCGGCGCGACTCCCTGGTCCGGCTGCAAGTAGAGGTGCGTCGGGGCGCGACGCGGCAGATCGCGCCAGCTCGCCCGCCGCATGCAGCCGGTCGCCTCGGCCGGTTCGTCACACTCCCACCAGGCGCACAGCGTGCGCGCCAGCCGCCCCTCCTCGATCAGCGTGGCGGCGCCGCACGCGACGCCTTCGCCGTCCGTGGGCGCGGCCAGCAGGCCGCCGGGCAGCCCGCCGTCGTCCACGACGGTCACCTCGGCACTGCCGACGATCGCTCCGACTCCTCCGAGCGAGCCCGCCCGGCCCGCCGCCTCCCGCCCGACCAGCCCCGGCACCATGGCGGCGAGCAGGCGCGCTCCCACGGCAGGCGCCAGACGCAGCAGTCCCGGCATGACACTCGGGGAGTGCCGCCCGTCAAGTGCTGTCAGCCGATCGCCCACCCGGCGCGCCAGTCCGAGCGCCTGGACGTCGCGCAGCTCCGGGGCCTGGCTCTCGGCGGTCAGCCTGCGGCCGGCGCGCTCCACCTCGAGCCGCAGCCAGGCGGCCCGATGCGTCGTGCGCGCTGCGACTCCGCGCGTCGACACGATCGAAGTGCTGCTCAGGCCTTCTTCGAGGTGCGCCGTCTCGAGACGCGCGCCCGGCGCCTCGCGCGCGAGCTCGCGTTCGATGGCTGCCAGCAGCGCCCGCATCTCCGATTCGCCCGCCAGCGCGGCCGCGGGACCGGCTGCCGACGCGCGGCGCGAAACCGGCCGCGGCTCGGGCAGCCAGAGCGGATGCGGCGTCGGGGTCGGCTCGGCCAGCGGGCCGCCGGGCCGATCCGGATCCGGCAGCTCGCCGCTCGCGGCAACGAACCAGGACTGGCGCAGGTCGCCCGCCCGCACCGCCCAGCCCGCCTCGATGGCGGTGGCCAGCTGCTCGCCGGTGGCGTCGCGCTCGAACCGGCGGCTGCGGCCCTGTTTGGTGCAGATCTCGGCCTCGCCAGCGCGCGCCAGCCGGGCGAGCCAGGCGGCTTCGCGACCATCGCTCGAGGAGTCGAGGGCGACCGCTTCGGAGCGGCGACGGGCCGTCATGGCAAGACCTCGAGGCCGAAGACGACCATCGCGGGCGCTCGCGCCCAGACCGCCCGCCGGGCGCCTCCCTTGGCGCACCAGCCGGCGCCGCCCGTTTCGGCCTGCGCCCCGAGTGCGGCCACACCGCCCAGCAGATCGGCGACGCGGCCGGTGACTCGACAGCGGCCGACCGGGTCGCCGAGCGCGCCGCCTCGGATCCGCCGCCCGCCCGGCACCTCCAGCGTGAAGCGGCCCGAGATCGGATCGAGCCGGCCGCTGTCGATCTCGGTCACCGCGATCCCGCCCTCGGCGGCGGTGAGCAGCTCCGCTTCGCTCGCCGCGCCGGCGAGCAGCTCGAGGTGGTGTGTGCGCGGCAGCGGGCGGGCGTGGCGGCCGGCCCGAAAGCCCGATCCGGGCAGCAGCTCCGGGTGACGCAGCGCCGCGCGACGATCGGCGATCGGCTGCTCGACCCGACCGCCGCGCAGCAGCCAGCGTCGCTGCACGACGATCCCCTCGTCGTCGGTTGCCCGATCGACGCCGTCCGGTGCGCCGGCCGGATCGTCGAGCACATCGAGACCGGCCCCCCCCAGTTCGATGCCGATCGCCGCGCTCGGATTTCCCCCCGCCGCGAGCAGGTCGGCCTCGAGTGCATGGGCGACCGCTTCGTGCAGAGCCACTGCCGTGGCGCCCGGCGCCAGGAGCAGCGGCACGAGCCCGCCCTCCGGAGGCGCCGCATCTCGACACCGGAATCGGGCGACGAGCCGGCCCGCGAGCCGGTCCGCCTCCGCGTCGTCGAGGGCGAGCGCCAGCGCCCCGCAGCGTCCCCAGGGCAGCTCGACCTCGATACTGAAGAAGGCTTCGCGCTCGGCCGGCGGCACCATCCGCGGTCCGACGACCTGAATGTCACGCCGATGCCAGCGCACGGTGAGGCGCAGCGGAAAGGCGGCCAGGCGGCGCCGCAGCGCCGCCTCGAGGCGGCGACCGAACGCGAGCAGTTCGTCGCGCGGCGGGTTCACGACGGCCGGGCCGACCTCGAACTGCGGGACCGGGGGCGTGGCGGGCCAGGCCCGCGCCACCTGCCGCAGCGCCTCCGTCAGATCGTTCCCGGACAGGCCGTCGCGCGAGGCGAGCCAGACGCGGTCTCCCCGCACCAGGCGCGCGGCCAGCCCTTCCTCGCGGCGCTCGCGCAGTCCGGTCGGCATGCCTTCCGGCGGCAGTTCCAGATCGAACCGGCGCTCGCAGTAGATCTCGGTCGGTTCGTCGACGTCGCCGACTACGAGCGCCAGGGCGCGCGCGATGGCGGGCGCATCGAATCCGGGGAAGCTCATGGCGCAGCCCGGGGCGACGCGCTCAGGGCCCCGGAACGTGCTCGACGCGGATCCGCGCGGCGCCGGAGAACGACGACACCGAGACAACGATGCGGCGGGGACCGCGCTGCCAGAGTCCGCCGTCGACCGGCGCGAACCCCATGCTGCGCAGGCGCGCCTGATAGGCCGCCAGTGCCGCCTCGGGGGAGGCCTGCACGTCGAGATCCAGCCGGATGCCGCCCTGTTGCCCGTCCGCAAAGTCGACCAGTGAGGAGTCGACCGGCAGGGGGATGTCGCGCGGGAAGCCTTCCGGCAGCACGCCGGAGACACCCATCACCTCGAACATGCCACGCGCCCGGCGCTCGACCCCGTCCTCGGCCAGCGACGCCTCGGCGTCGATCGGCGCGCTCACGTCGACCGTCGCCAGCTCCCCGCCGGCGGGCGGCGCCGGCTGCTGGCGACAACCCGGAAGCGAGGTCGTCGCCAGAGCGAGCACGACGACGATCGGGAGCGGGGCGGTTCGGGGCGGACTCAGCTGCATCAGGCCTCCTCGGACTGATCCCGCCACCGGGCCCCGAGGCGGGCGACGCGGCGGCGGATACCGCCGCGAGTCTACGCGAGGGTGGCCAGCGCAGGGCGATCACGAACCGGCGCACGGACGGCCGCGCAGGTCCGGTATGCTGACACCGTGTCTCCCACCGCACGTCTCTTCGCGGCGGCACTGCTGCTCGCCGCCTGGATGATGCTGATGATCTTCGGCTACGCGCTCGGCGGAGCCACTCACCTGCTCGCGGTCGCGGCGCTCGTCCTGGTGCCGTGGCGCGCCGGCAGCTCTCCACCTCCGGAGGCCTCATGAAGCCGGTCAAAATCCTCGGCGTCATCCTGCTGGCGCTCGGCGTGCTGGCGCTGGTCTACAAGGGCTTCACGTTTACCAAGGAGACCCACGAGGCCAAGCTCGGCCCCCTCGAACTGTCGGTCAAGGACCGCGAGCGCGTCTCCATTCCGAGCTGGATGGGGGTCGCCGCGGTGGTGGTCGGAGCCGGCCTGCTGCTGGTACCCGGCCGCAAGTAGGCCGGTTCGCCGCGTCGGGCGTTTTCGGGCAGCGCCGTCTGTCGAGATCGCTGGTCGAGGTCGCTGGCCGAGGTCGCTAGCTGCCGCCGCTCCCGTCGGTCGGCCCGTCGTCGCGGACCCAGCCGTCCCGATGCGTCCGCCAGAGCTCGCGCAGCTGGGCGACGGTGCGCAGGGCCATCACCGCGAGCGCTCCGACGGCAAGACCGGCGATCGCCGCCAGCGCGAGCGGAAACCCGCGCCCCAGCCGCAGCCAGGCGGCCGTCGCGATGCCGACGAGCACGGCAAGCGCCAAGCGACGCAGCCGCACACTGCGCGTCATGACCGGCGCCAGGCCTCGACGGGCGATTCCAGCACGCCTGCGCCCGTAACCTCGACTTCCAGGCGATCGCCGTCGGCGAGTGGCCCGACGCCGGACGGAGTCCCGGTGAGCAGCACGTCGCCCGGCTCGAGGGTCATCATGCGGGAGACGTAGACGAGCAGGTCGACGATACCCCACAGCATGTCGCGCACATGTCCCTGCTGGCGCCGCTCACCGTTCAATCGCGTCTCCACGGTGAGGGCCTCGAGGTCGGGCTCGACCCAGAGAGCCGGCCCGAGCGGGCAGAACGTATCGAAGCTCTTGGCGCGCGCAAAGGTCGGATCGCGCTTCTGCAGGTCCCGGGCGGTGACGTCGACCGCGGCGGTAACCCCGAGCACCGCTTGCCTGCAGGCCGCCGCATCGGCGCGCGTCAGGCGGTGGCGCAGGACGACCGCAATCTCGCCCTCGAACTCGACCCGTTCGCTCTCCGGCGGCAGCACGATCGGCGTGCGCGCACCGATCACCGAGCCGGGCGACTTGAGAAAGACGACCGGCTCGGGCGGCACCGGGTTGCCGAGCTCCTGCGCATGCTCGCGATAGTTGCGGCCGATGCCCACCAGCTTGCCCGGCTCGACCGGCGGCCGGATCGCTTCGGCCGACAGGTCGATCCGCCGGCCGAACTGCCAGGCCGACGGCGCGGTCGCCAGCGGATCGGAATGCAGGATCCGCAGGTCGGACAGCGATTCACCGGCGGCGTAGAAACCCTCGGGACCGTAGCGCAGCAGCAGCATGGCGGGGATTCTACGGCGGCCCGGGCGCGGCGCCCTCACCGCGCAGGCGACGCAGCTGGGCGCGCGCCCGCGCCGAAAGTGGCGTGACGATCAGCGCTCCGGTCAGGTCGTTGGTGTCGACGTAGACCTCGGTGCCGTAAACCCGCGTCAGGTTCGCCCAGGTCAGCACGTCGGCCGTCGGCCCGCTGGCGGCGACCCGGCCGTGCGCGAGCAGCACCAGTCGGTCGCAGTACTCGGCGGCCAGATTGAGGTCGTGCAGGACCACCAGAATTCCGCGCCCGTCGTTTGCCAGCTCGCGCAGGAGATCGAACAACCCCACCTGATGGCGCAGGTCGAGGAAACTCGCCGGCTCGTCGAGCAGCAGCAGCGGCGTCGCCTGGGCCAGTGCGCGCGCCAGCACGACCCGCTGCCGCTCACCCGACGACAGCTCGGCAATCGGCCGGTCGGCGAGCGATTCGGCGCCCACTCTCGCCAGCGCCGCCCGAGCCAGATCGACATCGGCCGGCGACTCGAAGGCGAGGCCGGAGAGGTGGGGATGACGCCCCAGCAGCACGACCTCGAGGACGCTGAACGGAAAGTGAAACGCCGGTTCCTGCGGCACCACGGCGAGCCGGCGCGCGATCTCTCGGCGCGAGAGGCTGGTGATCTCCGCGCCCGCGAGACGGACCGAACCGGCGGTCGTCCGGAGCGTGCCCGAGAAGGCGCGCACCAGCGTCGATTTGCCAGCGCCGTTGGGGCCGAGCAGGCCGACGATCTCGCCCGGCGCGACCTCGAGATCGACCGCGTCCACGCCCCGGCCGCCGGGGTGCAGGCAGGTCACGCCGCGCGCGACCAGCAGCGGGCCGGCAGACATGGCGCCCTCAGCCACGGCTGCCCCGGCGCCGCAGCACCAGCAAGAAGAACGGTCCGCCGATCAGGGCGGTGACGACGCCGACCGGGAGTTCGCGCGGCGCCAGGACGAGACGTCCGGCCAGGTCGGCCAGGACGAGGAAAGCCGCCCCGCCGAGCGCCGCCAGGGGCGCCAGCAGCCGATGATCCGGGCCGGCGAGGCGCCGCACCACGTGCGGCACCACGAGGCCGACGAAACCGACCAGCCCGGCCCACGAAACAGCCAGCGCGGTCGCCACCGCCCCGGCAAAGAAGATCTCGCGGTGCAGCCGCTCGACGTCGACACCGAGCTGCATCGCCCCTTCCTCGCCAAGCGACAGGGCGTTGAGCGCGCGGCCACGTGCCACCAGCAGGAGACAGACGGCGAGCGCGGCACCGCCGATCAGCGCCAGCGGTCCCCCGGTCAAGGGCGGAATGCGGCCCATCAGGTAGAGGATCAAGGCGTGCAGCTCCTCGCGCGAGGCGAGGCTCTGCAGCAGCACGATGAGCGCCGCCGTCGAGGCGTTGAACACGGCGCCGGTGAGCAGCAGGGTGAGCACGTCGAGCCGCCCTGCGACGGTGGCCAGCCGCTCCAGTCCGGCGAGCGCCAGAAGTGCACCACCGACCGCGGCCGCGGGCACGCCCGCCGCCGGCAGGCCGACCACCAGCGCCAGCACGCCGCCCAAACTGGCGCCGCCCGACACGCCGAGCACGTAGGGGTCGGCGAGCGGATTGCGCAGCAGCGCCTGGAAGGCCACTCCGGCAAGGGCGAGTGCGGCCCCGATCGCCGCCGCGGCAGCCACGCGCGGCAGCCGGACCGCCAGCAGGATCGCCCGCGCGGTCGGGTCCGCATCGTCGCCGAACGCGTCCAGGCCCGATCCGGACGGACCCCAGAGCGTGGCCACGGCCAGCGCACCGAACAGAACCAGGCCGCCGAGCCCCAGGGCGGCGAGGAAGCGTCGTCGGTCGAGCGGCGGGCGTGGCGTCATTTGTCTCCAGCCGCAGGAGCGCCGCCGGCAAAGTCGTCCGGCACCGGTGACCCGAACTGCTCCGGATGGATCAGTCGCCCCAGCCGCTCGGCGATCGCAGCCAGCCGCGGTCCCTGGACGGTCATCCGGGTCGGGTCGAGATGGTACACGCGCCGGTCGGCGACCGCCGGCACGAACGGCCAGCGTCCCCAGCTGCCAACCTCGGCGCCGCGCAGCGCGCCGGGCCGGTTGTCGGCGCTGTCGAGGATCACCTCGGGACGGCGCGCCAGCATCGCCTCGATCGACACCTGCGCCCACGGCGCGCCGGCGTCGGCGGCCACGTTCTCGCCTCCGGCGGCGCGCACCAGGTCGTCGAGGAACGAACCTGGTCCCGCGACGTAAAGCGGCTCGCGGCCGACCACGACCAGTACTCGGCGCCGCGGCACTCCAGCCGCCCGCGCGGCAACCTCGTCGATCCGTCGCTGAATGTCGTCAACCAGCTGCCGAGCTGCCGCCTCGCGGCCCACCAGCCGTCCGAGCCCCAGGATCGAGGTGAGATTGCCGGCCAGGGTCTCGGTCTCGAGTTCCACGACCTCGATGCCGAGCGCCGGCAGTTCGGCCCGCCCCGCCTGCCCGGCGGCCGATGCCGTCGTAATCAGGGTGTCGACGCGCAGCTCGAGCAGCCGTTCCCGACTCGGGGCGTCGTAGGCCCCGAGCTTCGGTCGCGCCGCCAGCTCGGGCGGCCAGGTGACCCAGTCACCGACCGCCACGACACGATCGCCGACGCCAAGGGCCGCCAGCGTCTCGGCAGCGGCCGGCGCCAGCACCGCGAGGCGCTGACGCGCCGGCTCGCTGGCGGGTGGTGGTGGTGCGGCACAGGCTCCCAGGGTGACCAGGAGGCCGAGCGTCGCCTCCCACCGGGGCGCGCAACGGGCGGCGCCGCGCCACGCAGCGGTCGCCGCCCGTTCGCTCATCGGCCGCCCCGCAGCGCCACGCCGATCACCCAGCTGCGCTCGAGCGCCGGATAGCCGATCGCCTCCTCGTAGTCGCGGTCGAGCAGGTTCTCGATGCGCGCGAACGGCGCGAAGTGAGCGTGGGCCCGCCAGCTGGCGGTCAGGTCGACGACGGTGTAGCCGGGCAGGCGTACCTGGCCGACGTCGAAGCGCTCGCCGTGGTAGCGCACCACCGCTCCGCCGTCGAAGCCGCTCCGCTGCCAGCCGAGCTGCAGGCTGCCCGACCACTCCGGCCGGCGCAGCAACGGCTCGCCGGTGGTGCGGTCTTCGGCGTCGAGCCACGTGAGGTCGGCGCGGGCACTCCACGCGGCACCGCGCGCCAGCACGCCGCTTTCGACGCCGCGCATGCGGGCCCGTCCGATGTTGAGCGGCACGAATCGCACGGAGTCGAACTGGATCAGGTCGTCGACGTCGTTGTGAAACGCGGTGACGCGCCAGCCGCCGCGGCCGCCGCCACCTTCGAGCCCGAGTTCCGCGCTCGCCCCCCGCTCGGCTTCGAGGTCGGGATTGCCGAAGAACGGGTAGTAGAGATCGCCCAGCGACGGAGCGCGAAACGACTCGCCGTAGTTGGCGCGCAGCCGGATGCCGGCCGCGAGGTCGACCAGAGCGCCAGCCTTGAAGCTGGTGGCATCACCGAACGACGAGTGGTCGTCGCGCCGCACCCCACCGTCCAGGCGCCAGCGGCCGCGTCCCCACGAGGCCTGCGCGAAGAACGCGTCGGCTTCCTGCGCGGCGTCGGTCAGGCCGGGCCCGAAGCCGGTGGCCGTCGTCGCCTCCTCACGCTGCCACTCGCCGCCGACCGAGAGCTTCCAGTCGCCCGCAAAATCGTGCGTGTGGATCGCACGCGCCTGCTCGCGCCGGGTCGCGGCGTCCGAGGCACCGAACGGGTCGTCGGGATCGGTCACCTCGAGCTCGGCATCGGTCCGCGCCAGACGCAGCTCGAGCCGATCGCGCCTGCCGTTCCAGTGCACCGGCAGGGCGAGCAGTTCGGCGGTGCCGTCCTGCCGCCGCCGCGGCGTCAGCGTCCCGAACCCGTCATCGGGAATGCCGGTCTCGATCCGCCCGACGCGGGCGAGCAGTCCGAATCGCCAGCTGCCAACCGGATCCAGCTGCGCCCGCAGCTGACCCGCATCACTGTCGAAATCGTCGTTGTCGCGCCGCCCCTCGCCCTGCCGCCAATGACCGGACAGGTCGAGCGCGAGCGGTCCGACCGGCGCCGCGGCGATCAGGCTGGCGCGTCCGTAGTCGTTCGATCCGCCTTCCAAGCGCAGATCGAGCTGCCGACCGGCCGGCTCCCGGGTGACCAGCTGCACGACGCCGCCGATCGCGCCCGACCCGAACAGGGCCGAGTACGGCCCGCGCACGATCTCGATCCGGTCGAGCCCCTCGGTCGAGGTCGTCGAAGCGTCGAACGCCGCGAGAGCGGGGTCGTTCAGCACGACTCCGTCGAGCAGGACGAGCGTCTGCGCGCCCGATCCGCCGCGCAGGAACAGGCTGGCGACCTTGCCCGGGGAACCGGTCTGGGTGACCGCGAGGCCGGGGACGGTGCGCAACAGGTCGAGGGCGAGCCCCGCCTGCCGCCGTTCGATCTCGGCAGCGTCGATGACGTCGACCGTGGCGCTGACGCGATCGGCCTGCTCCGGGTCGAGTTCGGCGGTGACGACGATGTCGGCAGCGAAGGCCGGGGGGGTCGGCGCGCTGTCCGGTTCGGATGCGGCGGGCGCCGCCTGGGCGGCCAGTGGACTCCATCCCCCGAGGAGCCCGGCCACCAAGACGACGATGGAACGGTGATGCATGATCGACTCCGTGTCGCAGAAAGCACGACGCCCCGCCGTCTCGGGGTGGAGAGGGGCGGGGCGTCGCCGGACGCACGGCGCCGGCCGACACGCTCCCCACACCCCGGGGGACGGTTGCGTCGGACGGTGAGCGGCAGGTCTCCTGGCTCCCGGATCTCCCTACTCCCGGACCTTCCCGCGCGCCTCACCCCGATCCTTCTGGATGGAGCGCGCGCAGTGGCATGTCCCGGTTTCGTCCCCGGTTACAGTGGCGGGGGCCGCGCCGGCATTGCACCGGCTTCCCTCTTCGAGGCCCGACGCTCGCGCGCCGGGCCACCGCACCGTCGAGTTGTCAAAGGGCCGGCAAGGCACCACGCCCGCCGACCAGCGCGAGTCTAGCGCAACGCAAAAAAGGCCCCGGACGCGCTGGCCCGGGGCCCTCGATACTGGCAGTTCCGGGAGGCTTACTCGCCGACCGGGGCCGCGCCGCCCGCCGGGGCGGAGGGCACCGGCACCGGGACCGGCACGACGACCGGCTGCGGCGAGGTGTCGTTGGGCAGGCCGACCCACTGGGCCGGCATTCCCTGCGTCTGGTCGGGCTCGACGAACTGACCGTAGGTCACGTTCTGCTGCTGCGGCTGCTGGGACATCAGCCGCTCGATCTGCGCCATCGGATCGGTGCTGCTGCCGTCATCCGGCGCCGCCAGGTCGTTGGGCGCCCAGCCGAGCTCCATGGTCGTCGCGTCGATCATCGAGCCGTAGCCCTTCGACTCGAAGTCGCTGGCGATCGACTCGATATCGGCCCGGTCGAGGGCGATGGTCAGACCGACTTCGTCGACGAACACCACCTTGCTGGCATCCCAGCTGGCCTCCTGGGGCTCGTAGCGGGACTCGAACGAGTGGCCGTTGTGGAGATTGATCGTGTAGACGGCGGCCGACATCGGCGCCGCGACGACGGCAGCCACCAGAGCACAGGCAAGTCCGCGGACGGTGCGGTGCATGGCGATCCTCCTCGAAAGAGGGCGGGAGTATAGCACGCCCGGGCCCCGCCCGGCGCCCGAACTGCCTGCCCCGCCGACACTTGCGCCGTTGGGCCCGGCGCTCAGACCGAGATTCAGGAAGTGGTGCGCCCGAGAGGATTCGAACCTCTGACCTACAGCTCCGGAGGCTGTCGCTCTATCCAGCTGAGCTACGGGCGCGGGAGGGGCGGGATGGGGTGAGTGAGGGGACTCGAACCCCCAACGACCGGTGCCACAGACCGGTGCTCTACCATTGAGCTACACTCACCACGAACTCGCCGCTGTCGCGGTTTCCTGCTGTCAAACCCTGGCTGATCGAAGCGCCCCCGCCAGCGGGGCCGACCGCCCTCGCGGGCGATCGAAAACTGGCCTGCCTGGAGGGACTCGAACCCCCGACCCGCGGCTTAGAAGGCCGCCGCTCTATCCAGCTGAGCTACAGGCAGCCTCGAATCCAAGGACCGGGCCTCTCGAAAGAGTCCCGGGGCGTTCCACCTTTGGCGTCGGGGGAAATTCGGGGCGCCCAGATTTGAACTGGGGACCCCCTGCGCCCAAGGCAGGTGCGCTACCAGGCTGCGCTACGCCCCGACCGGCCGCCCAGTCTAGGCCGGCGCGCGCGAGGCTGTCAACGAAACCGGCCCGGCCGACACCGAGGTCGGCCGGGCCCAAGGACCTGCCCGGAAGCGGCCTGGGCGGGCGACCGCGCCTACCAGCGGAAGGTCAGGCTGCCGAGCGCCCGGCGCCCCACGATGTCGCCACCGAACGACTCCCAATGCTCCTCGTCGAGCAGGTTGGCGACGTTGAGTCCCAGCGCCAGGCGCTCAGTGAGGTCGAAGTTGGCGACCAGGTCGACCACGCCGTAGTCCGGCACTTCTCCCTGGAACGGGCCGACGGCCCAGCGGAACGAGTCGCTCCACCGGTAGCCGAGCGCCGCGTCGAACCGCTCGCCGACCCAGGAGAGGCCGGCCGATCCGGACCACTCCGGCGAGTTGGGCAGCAGCAGCCGATCCAGCCCCGGGCGGCTGTCCGAAATCTCGAAGTCGAACCAGGAAGCGGCCAGCGAGAGGCGCCAGTGGCGGTCGATCGCCCAGTCGAGGCCGAGGTCGACGCCCTCGGTGTCGACCGATCCGAAGTTGCTGTACGAGGCGAGCGCCAGGATCGGAACACCGTCGACGTTGTTCGACATCAGGGCGAAGTTCGGCCCCAGGATGGTCTGCAGAATGAACAGGATCTGCTCGCGCGTCCCCGCCGACAGACCGTCAGGCAGCTGGAGGGAGCCGAAGGCGGGATTGACCCGGCCGAGCGAGGTTCCGAGCTGCGGCAGCAGGTCGGTGATGAAGTTGTCGTTCTCGCTGCGGTAGTAGTCGGCGGTCACGAACAGGCGCCGGCCGAGCACGCCCGTGTATCCGAACTCCCAGGTCTGGACCTCCTCGACTTCGAGGTCCTCGTTGCCCAGCGCCAGCAGGAGCGTGTCGGGAGTGATCTGCTCCGGCGGGCGCAGGCCCGGGTACTCGGGACCTTCGCCCGGCACGAAGTCGGTGTCGAAGCCGCAGATCTCTCCGTCGAGCGCGCACAGCTCCTCGAGATTGACCAGCGGTCGACCGACGCAGGGCACGAACTGACCGGTCCCCGGATCGCGTTCGAAGCACGGCACGGCGCCGAGGTTGATCGCCGGCCGCACCTCGGCCTGCAGGAAGTACTCCGAGTAGTTCGGCACCTGGAACGCGCGGTTGTAGGTCAGGCGGACCGAATTGTCGCGGTCGATCGCCCACACCAGCGAGCCCTTGGGAGAGAACTCCGGATCGTGCAGCGTCGAGTCGTCGTAGCGACCGGCCAGCACCACTTTCAGCCGGTCCGACGGGCTCCAGTCGAGCTGCCCGAAGATGCCGGTGAAGCTCTCCCGGCGGCTCTCGAACATCAGGGTCTGGCGCCCGGGCGCGAACATGGCCGGCCGGATCCGGCCGT
This sequence comes from uncultured Thermoanaerobaculia bacterium, assembly GCA_964618415.1. Classification (GTDB taxonomy): domain Bacteria; phylum Acidobacteriota; class Thermoanaerobaculia; order Multivoradales; family JAGPDF01; genus JACTMI01. The sequence continues at coordinate 11,982 of CAZUAT010000019.1, read as the reverse complement.
TGTCGTCGGTACTGTCGATCGAGTCGTCGCGGTGGGAGATGCCGCCCACCAGCCGCACGCGACCGCCGGCCAGGTCCTGCCGGACCTGAATCTCGCCCTTCCAGCTCTCCTCGTCGAGCGCCAGATTGTTGCCGGTCGCCAGAGCCGTCTGCTCGGGGGCCTCGCGGGCGTTGGTGGCGAGCAGGAAGTTCCAGCGCGGAGAGGAGAAGTTGCTGCGGAACCAGCGCCGCTCCACATCGACCAGCTGCACGCGGCCGATCCCGGTCTGGAAGACCGGCCCGGTGACGTCCGCCCAGCCGCCTTCGAGCGACAACAGCTTGGACTCGTCCCCGAAGTAGCGATCGACACGGGCCGATGCGAAGCCGATCTCGTTGTCGTCGACCGGATCGAGCGACACCGCCTCCTGCGGCAGGCAGTCCGCGGTGACGGTCGCGGTGCACGGCACAGTGTACTCGGCGGTGCCGCGGCGCGACAGGCTGAAGTCACCGCTCTGGCGCAGCCCGCCCAGCGCCTTGCCCCACCAGTCGCCCCCGATGTGGCCGGCCCAGCGCGCGTCGGCGTTGAAGGTCGACAGCTCGCCGCCGGTCAGCCGCACCAGTCCGCCTTCGCTGCCGCGCGGCCGCTTGGTGAGCAGATTGAGCACGCCGGACGAGGCATTGGCGCCGTACAGCGCCGCCGAGGGACCGCGCACGAACTCGGCCTGCTCCAGATCGTCGAGCGGGAAGGACACCGATGCCCACTCCTGCGAGCCGAGAAACGGCACCGACGGCTCGCGCCCGTCGATGATCACCGCGACGCGCCGGTTGAGCGAGCTGTTGAGCCCGCGCGTGTTGAAGTTGAAGTCGTAGATACCGCTCTGCGTGACCTGCGCTCCGGGCGTGAACTCGAGCAGCTTCGGGAGCTGGCCGTGCGAGGCCTCGCGGGCGATCTCAGCGGCCGGGATCACAGAAACCGCGGCCGGCGCTTCGGTGACTCGCTCGGCACGACGCGAAGCCGAATAGATGGTGATCGTCTCGGCGAATGCGCTGTCGAGATCGAGGACGCGGTCGAGCCGCGCCTCCTCCCCCTCCGCGACCGCCACCTCGGCGCTGTCGGTGAAGTCGCTGAGGCGGAAGTTCACCCGGTGGCTGCCGGGCGGCACGGGCGCGAGCAACCAGGTGCCCGCATCGTCACTGACCGTGGTCAGGCCCAGCGCGTCGATCGCGACTTCGACGCCGCCGATCGGCTGACCGCCGGCGTCGACCACCGTCCCGACGACCCGGCTCTCGGCCGGCTGCGGATTCTGCGCGAGCGCTGCCGTTGCTGCCCATCCCAGCACCAGACCAAAACCGAAAACGAATCCCGCGAGCGCTCGCGTGCCCTGCCGCATTGCTGCCTCCCTTGCCTGTCGATCGGATGACCGGCGCCAGTCTGCAGTACGCCGTCGCAGCGGTCAAGCGGACATCGACCGTCCGGCCGCGGTGCGTGTCAGCCCGCCACGTCCTCGCCGCCGTCGACGTTGATCACGCACCCGGTCAGCCAGGAGGTGCCGGGCCGGGCCAGCTCGACCAGGCAGCTCGCGACGTCCTCGGGCGTGGTCAGCCGTCCGGCCGGATTGCGCGCCCGCGCTCCCTCGATGATCGCGTCGTTGCCCGGAATCTTGCGCAGCGCCGGCGTGTCGGTGACGCCGGCCTTGATCGACAGGGCGGTGATCCCCCGCGGGGCCAGTTCGAAGGCCAGCTGACGGATGTGCGACTCGAGCGCGCTCTTGGCCGCCGAGACCGCGCCGTAAGACGTCCAGACGACGCGGTCGCCGGACGAGGTCATGGCGAAGATGCGGCTGCCGCGCACCAGCAGGCCGGCCCGGACGACGTCCTGGGTCCAGTAGACGAGCGAGTGGGCCATCACGTCGAGCGTCATGTCCATCTGGCCGGGCGCGATCGCGTCCTTCTCGTCGTCGGCGATGAACGGCTTGAGCGTCCCGAACGCGAGCGAGTGCATCAGTACCCCGATCGGCCGGCCGCCCGCCAGCTCCCGGATCGAGGCGAGGACCTCGCGTCGCTTGTCGGGGTCGGCGGCGTTGACGTTGAAGAAGTGCGACTGTCGCCCGGCCGCTGCGATCGCGGATCGGATCTCCTCGACGTGCTCGAGCCCCTGCCGGCGGTCGAGGTGGACGCCGAAGATGTCCCAGCCGGCGGCCGCGAAAGCGCGCGCGGCCGCCTCGCCGAAGCCGCTCGACGCGCCGAGAATCAATGCCCAGCGGGACGCGTTGGTGTCACTCACGGAATGCCTCCTTGCGGAAGCGCCCATTCTAAGCCGTCAGGCGAAGAAGACCGGAGCGTCGGGCGGCGCGATCGACTCGTCGATCGCCACGACACGCCCCGAGCCGGTGCGCAGCTGGCCGCGGCCGAGGTCGAGCAGTGCCAGGTTCCGCCCCAGACGCTTGGCCGCGTAGAGCGCCGCGTCGGCCACCGCGAGCAGCTCGTCACCCGAGCGCACCGCCAGCTCCGGGAAGGCCGCCACACCGAAGCTCATCGACAGCGGCACGCGGTCGCCGTCGGCCTCGAGTTCGATGGCCTCGATGCGGCGCCGCAGCCGCTCGGCGATCTCGAGTGCTACTTCGCCAGCGGTGTCCTCGAACAGGAGGACGAACTCCTCGCCGCCCCAGCGCGCACACAACTCGCGGCCCCGCGACGGCGCCACCAGGACCCGACCGACCGCGCGCAGGGCCTGGTCTCCGACCGGGTGCCCCCAGCCGTCGTTGATCCGCTTGAAATGGTCGAGATCGGCCACTACGAGGGCCAGCGACCGGCCCTCGTCACGGCAGGCCGCGAACGACTCGGCGAGCCGCGTCTCGAACAGGCGCCGCGTGGCGGCACCGGTCAGGCGGTCGACCCGTGCCTCGCGGTCGAGGTAGGCGCCGCGCACCGATGCGGCCATCGACGGCAACAGGCCGTCGAGCAGCGTGACCGAGCGCTCCTCCACCCGCCGCGGGTCGCACCAGAGGCGCAGGGTGGCCAGCCGCTCGCCGTCCGCCGTCAGGTCGCGCTCGATGCGGCGCCAGGGCTCGCGGCGGTGAAAGCCGGGCAGGGCGGGCGGCATCGGCGGCGGCGCCGGCTCGCCCTCGACCAGGTCACCCGTCTCTGCGGCAGCGAAGCTGAGGCGCCCCAGATCGGGCACATCGAGCTCGAGCTGGAACCAGCTGAACCCCAGGATCGCCCGGCACTCTCCGTGGATCGAGAGGGCCACCCGCTCGAGCGCCGGCGTCCCCGACGCCAGGGCAGCGCCGACCTGCGACAGTCGCTCGGACTCGGCGAGCCGACGCCCGGCGGCGGCGGCGGCGAGCTCCTGGCGCGCCGCCTCGACGGCCAGCGCCACCGCGCCGGCGAGCCAGGCGACCGCCAGCGCAGCGCCCGCCCGGCGCTCGACGAGCAGCAGGAGGGCGCCGAGCAGGTAGCCCGGCAGATCGATCAGGTGCGGCAGCAGCGCGGGCAGGATGCGCGCCACCCCCTCCTCGCGCAGGGATCGCCGGGCCACGACCTCGAACACCACCGCCGGCAGCAGGCCGGCCAGCGCGACCAGCGGCACCACGAGGCGCAGGTCGGCGGCGCCGGCGGGATCGTCTCCGTCGGCGGCCACCCAGACCAGGCCGGCGGCCAGCGCGCCCAGCCCGGCCACGGCCGCCGCGGCAACCACCCGCAGCGGCCGCCGCCGCTCCGGCAACGGCGCCTGGCGGCGCCGATCGACGGCGCGCCGCACCAGCTCCGCCGCCAGCGTGGCGAGAAGCGCCATCAGCGCCGCCGGCGCCACGCCGAGATGCACGAAGGCAGGCAGCAGCGCGATCGTCCCCAGGCCGAGCCCGCCGACCCCGAGCGGCCGGTGCAGCGCGGCCAGTGTCGCCGCGGCGAGCAGCCCGACGGCAGCCCAGGGACTGCCGATCGGACCCTCGGGCGCCAGCCGCGGGATCACCGTCACGACCGGCACCGCCAGCGCAAACAGGGCGGTCGGGGCCAGCCAGAGGCTGTTCTCGCGGGTCAGGCGCATCGGGCCTTCGCGCCCGGCCGAGCCGGGCCGGAACCGGGGGCGGGAGCTGCGGGCGGGTCGCCCGGAGCGGGAAGTGACTGCAGCGGGGACAAGCGTCCCCATCTTAGCGCCGCGGGCCCGTACAATAGGCGGGTGAAGCGCTTCCGACCGATCCACGGTATCGCCCTCGTGCTGCTCCTGATGGCCGCCGTGCTGGGGGCCGAGCGCCTGATGTCCAAGAACCGCAACCGCTACCAGCGCGTCGGGCCGGATGCGAGCGGGCGAGTCGAACTCGACGTCGCCGCTCTGGCGCCGCTCGAGGTCCGCTGGTATCGCTTCCTCAACGCCGGCAACCAGGAGGTCCGCTTCCTGGTCGGCCGGGACGGCGGCGGTGCGCTCCAGGTCGCCTTCGACGCCTCGGAGAACGATTTCAAGCTCAAGCGGGGCTTCCGGGCCGACGGCGCCTGGATCGTCAACAACAAGTGCGAGACGTCGATCCGTCTCTCCGAGGTCAATCAGCGGCCGAGCGGCTGCGCGCCGGTGCCGATCCCGTTCCGCACCGAGGGCGACCGGCTGGTGCTGGCCGAGACCGATCTGCTGGCCGGCTGGCGCTATTTCCGCTGATCGGCCCGAGTGTCGTAGAGTTCGGACTTTCCCAAGCCCTCCGGGGCCGTTTTCCAGGAGCCGCAGCCCGCCCATGTCATCGGTCGAACTGGTTCTGTACGAAGAGGAGTTCCAGCGTCTCAACGAGGCGCTGAAGAAGCTTCGTCAGGAGGCCAACGCGCGGGTGATCTTCCTGATCGACCGCACCGGCCAGCAGATCGCCGCTGCCGGCGAGGTCGATCAGTTCGACACCACCAGCCTCGCCTCGCTGACGGCGGGCAACGTGGCCGCCACCGACGGGCTCGCCAAGCTGATCGGCGAGCGGGAGTTCTCGGTCCTTTTCCACGAGGGGCAGCGCGACCACATCCACATCTCGATCGTCGCCAAGCGGGCGATCCTGCTGGTCATTTTCGACGAACGCTCCTCGCTCGGCCTCGTGCGGCTGCGAGTGCGGCGCTCCGGTCAGGAACTCGATCAGATCTTCGAAGACATGGCGCGCAAGGGCGACAAGCCCGCCGGACCGGCGCAGCCGACCTCGGCGTCGCCTTTCGCGGAGATCACCGACGAGGACATCGACGCCCTGTTCTCCGAGTAAGGCCCGCCGGAGGGGCCGCCGCGCGCAATGACCTTCATCAACTACGCAACCAGGGAGATCAACTGCAAGATCGTCTATTACGGCCCCGGGCTCGGCGGCAAGACGACAAACCTGCAGTTCATCTACAACAAGACCTCGCCCGACGCGAAGGGCAAGATGATCTCTCTGGCCACCGAGGCCGACCGGACCCTCTTTTTCGACTTTCTGCCGCTCGACCTCGGCTCGATCCGGGGCTTCACCACCCGCTTTCACCTCTACACGGTGCCCGGCCAGGTGTTCTACGACGCCAGCCGGCGGCTGATCCTCAAGGGTGTCGATGGCGTCGTCTTCGTGGCCGACAGCCAGATCGAGCGCATGGAAGCCAACATCGAGTCGATCCGCAATCTCGAGGAGAACCTGCGCGACCACGGGTTCGACCTCGCCACGATGCCGTACGCCCTGCAGTTCAACAAGCGTGACCTGCCCGACGTCGCGCCGGTCGACGAGATGTACCGCACCCTGAACTACAAGCGCGAGCCGACCTTCGAGGCGGTGGCGACGACCGGCGTCGGCGTCTTCGAGACGCTCAAGGCGGTCGCCAAGCAGATTCTGGTCGAACTGCGCAAGAAGTAGCCGCGCGTCCGGCCCGTTCCGGCCCGCATCGAAAGCCGTGCATCTCCCGAACCCCCGAGGCAGCGCGTGACCGGCCCGCGAGCGGCCGAGGCGACCGGCGCCCGCGTGGTGGCGATCGGCGGCGGCACCGGGCTCGCAGCGTTGCTGTCGGGGCTCAAGACCCGCACCGGCACGGCGATCGCCGACCTCGCCGCCGTGGTCGCGGTGACCGACGACGGCGGATCGTCCGGTCGCCTGCGCCGCGACTTCGGGGTCCTGCCGCCGGGGGATATCCGCAACTGTCTCGCCGCCCTCGCCGACGACAGCGATCTCGCCACGCGACTGTTCCAGTATCGGTTCGAAAGCGGAGAGGGACTGTCCGGGCACTCGTTCGGGAACCTGTTCCTCACTGCGCTCACCGACCTGACTGGAGACTTCCCGCAGGCGATCCTCACCGCGGAGCGAGTCCTGCGCACGCGCGGACGGATCCTGCCGGCGACCCTCGCCTCGGTCCACCTGGCGGCCGAGACGGTGGGCGGCGGGCGCCTCGAGGGCGAGACCACGATCGGTGCCACCCGCGAGCGGATCGCGCGCATCGAGCTCGTGCCCCCCGACGCCCCGGCCTTCGAGCCCGCGGTCGCGGCGGTGCGGGAAGCCGACATGGTGCTGCTCGGGCCGGGCTCGCTCTACACCTCGACCCTTCCCAACCTGCTCTTCACCGAGCTGGCGCGAGCGGTCGCGGAGACGACGGCCCGGGTGGCGCTGGTGATGAATCTGATGACCCAGCCGGGTGAGACCGACGGGCTGACTGCGGTCGAACACCTCGAGGCGCTCGAGCAGCACCTCGGGTGCGGCGTCGTCGACCTCGTGCTGGTCCACCGCGACCCGCTGCCGATCGACCGCACGGCGGCCTACCGCGACCTGTCCGGCGCCGAACCGGTCCGTATCGATCGCGCCGCGCTGCGCGCCGCCGGAGTCCGGGTGGTCGAGGCCGACCTGCTGGCGCGCGAAGGGCTGCTGCGCCACGACCCGCACAGGCTCGCAGACCTGATCGTCGAACTGCTCGTGGCGACCTGATGGTCGCCATCGACGCGCCGCTGCGCTGGCTCGCGGTCGACGACGCCTGGGCGGTGCTCGACAAGCCGCCAGGGCTCACCGTCGTCCCGGCGCGGGGCGAGGACCCCGCCCGCTGCGTGCAGCACCGTGCCGAGCGGGAGCTCGGCGCGCCGGTGCTGGTCGTCCACCGGCTCGATCGCGACACGTCCGGCGTGCTGCTGCTCGCGCGCGACGCCGCCACCCACCGGCAGCTCTGTCTGGCCTTCGAGCAGCATCGCGTCGACAAGCTCTACATCGCGTTCACCGGCGGCGTGCCGACGCCGGCGGCGGGCGTGATCGACCTGCCGCTGCATGCGGCACGGCGCGGCAAGAGCCGGCCGGCCCGGCCGCACGAACCCGGCGCCCGCGCTGCGAGCACGCGCTACCGCGTGGAGGCGACGGGCTTGCTGGGAGGGTTGCCGGTTGCCCGGCTGGAGCTCGAGCCGGAGACCGGCCGGCAGCACCAGCTGCGCGTCCACCTGCGCTCGATCGGCACGCCGATCCTGGGCGATCGACTCTACGGCCGCGGCGTTCCGACGCTGCCCGCCGAGGTGGCGCCGCCGCGCCTCGCCCTCCACGCCGCGCGGCTGACGGTGCCACTCGGTCCGCAAGGTCGGCCGTTGCGCTTCGATGCCCCCTTGCCCGAGGACCTGGAACAGCTCGCCACCGCGCTCACCGCGGGCGGGCCGTCGTCCGGGCGAGCGCCCGGGATTTCGAGCTAGCCGGAGCTGCGCACGAGGATCGGCGTGCCGGTGCGGAAGAGCTGGTGCAGCGCCCGCGCATCCTCGCTCGACACCACGAGGGTGACCAGCGGCGGGTGCGCCGGCTGGACTCCCTTCAGCCGCTGCCAGCCGCTGCGCACGGAGGCGGCAAAGCGGCGCCACCAGCCCAGCCGCGGCGCCTCGTCGACGACGAACAGCTGCCAGCCGTTGTCGAGTTTCATCCGGTAGCTCGTCGGCTTTTCGCCCTCGCCGGGCTGCTTGTCCGGCGCCGCCGCCGCGGGCTCCTCCATCTGTTCTTCTTCCGAGTACGGGCGCAGCGTGGTGGGGGCGATCGTTTCGCGGTCGCCGTCGCCGGGCCCTTCGGTGATCGTCCAGACGGCGGGCGCCACCAGCTCCTGCGGCTGCTCGCCCGACCCGATCATCGGGTTGAACGTCAGCAGCACGACCTCCGTGAGTGGGATGGCGCGCAGCGCCAGGCCGCGCGCCCGCACCTCGAGGCGGAGGTGGGCCGGATCGAGCACCAGATAGAGCGTCGGATTGCGCGCCAGCTCGGTCTCGAGCTCGCTCAGCTGCAGCCGCACTGCGAGATCGCCGTCCTCGGCGGCCGACGCCGGCGCCGCGACGGCGACCAGCAGCCCCAGCGCGAGCAGCGCGCTAGAAGAGAAAGACCCGCGCGCCGACCGGAACGTTCTTGTAAGCAAACTCGAGGTCCTCGTCTCCCAGCCGGATGCAGCCGTGGGTGACGCGCTTGCCCAGCAGCGTCTTGAAGATCGTGCCGTGGATGATGTAGCCGTCGCGCATGTAGAGGCCGTAGTCGCCGAGCGAGAAGTCGTCGACACGATCCCGCATGTTGCGCGGCGGCTCGAAGCCCTCCTCGATGAACGCCCAGTCCGGCTTGACCCAGATCGGGTCCTTGACCTTGCGCAGGATCTTCAGCTCCCCCTGGGGGGTGTCGAAGATCCACTCCTTGCCGTTGCGCGGGTCGCGCAGCCGCACACCCGAGCCGGTCGAGCAGAGCGCGTCGCGCACCAGCTCGCCGTTCTTGAAAATCCGCAGCCGGTTGGCGTACGAATCGACGACGACGTAAACCTCGTTGCCCGGGGCGAGCCCGGCCAGGCGACGCTCGGCCCGCTCGGTACGGCGCGCCAGCTCGTCAGGCTCGAGTTCGCTGGCCAGCGGGGCGGCACGCGCGACGAACGGATCCCGCTCGTACGAGCCGCCGAAGGCCGCCAGCGCCAGGGCGCCCACGCAGCCGACGGTGGCAGCGCCGGCCAGCGCGAACAGCGCCGCACGCAGCGCCGCCGGCAGCGGACGCCGGCCTGTCGCCGCAGCGGCGACACCCACACCGGGCTGGCGTGGCGCGACGACCTGAGCCTCGGACGGCACGATCATGGGCCGATTCTATCCATGCGCCTCAGAGGGTCCCCACGATGGTGACCGGAGTACCCACCCGGGCGTGCGCGAACACTCGATCCATGTCCCGGTTCGAGAGCGCGACGCATCCGTCCGTCCAATCGCGCCCTTGTCCGCCGTCGCCGTGAATTTCGATCAGGCTGCCGGCGCCGCTGCGCAGCGGAACCTGCCCGGTCTTGCGACCCAGGGCGTGGCGCGCGCGGTCCTCGGCGTTCGGGTAGTCGAGCATCAGGGCCTTGTAGTACTTCGTCCGCCCCGGACCGCGCACCTCGGTGACCCGGTAACTGCCCTCCGGGGTCGCCTGATCGCCCGAGTACATCTTCTGGCGCAGGCCCTTGGCCCCCAGCTCAGCCGGGTAGGTCGCCACGCGCCGGCCGTTGGTGTAAACGTGCAGCCGCCGCTCGAGCTTATCGATCAGAAAGACCGTCGTGCCTTCACGCTTGGAGCGGGCGATCGTGGCGTCGGCCATCTGCCGCCACTTGCGCAGATTGCGCGGATCGCGGAAGCGTGCGTGCAGATCGGAGAAACTTTCGTGGACGACCGCCGCGAACACCAGCGCCTGCTCGGCCTCCGGGATCGCGCGCGCCAGCTCGCCGCGGGCCGCGAAGTTCTCGGCCAGCTCCCACTTGAGCTGAGCCTGACGGGCGGCGGAGATCTCTCGCAGGCCGACGCCGGCCTCCTGGGATTCCGACATCGCGCGCCGCACGTTCGCCCCGGCCCGCTGGGCCAGTTCCTGCCAGCGCTCCGTGAGCTGGCTGTCGCGGCGGTGCTGCTCGAGCAGCGCCCGGCGGGACGCGATCAGGACGTTGCCCCACGCCGTCTCTACCCGCCCCGGATTGCGGCGCCAGGGAGCGGCGGTGCGCTCCTGCGCGGTCGCGGACTCGGCATTCGCCACCATCCGTTCGACCAGGCGCGCCGCGTCCGGAGAGTCGACGCGCAGGGCGCGAATGGCACGCGCTGCGCTGCGTCGAGCGGCCGACACCTCGAGTCCGGACGGCGCTCCCGCTTCGCCCCCGCGGGCGGCCGCGGCGAGCAGCACCGCGCCGACCAGCGCCGGGACGAGAAAAGCAAACGGCCGGCGACGCTTGCGCGCCACCGGCCGGGCCAGACGAATGCGAATTGCGATCAGCACCAACTCTTCAGCACTTGATCTTTTCCTTGGCGGCCTGCATGTCGGCCGTCAGGGTGTCGATCGAGGCCGTCAGCGAGTCGGCCTGAGCCTTGGCGCCGTAGTAGTCCTCGGCAGCGATCGCGCTCGAGACGTTGGCGACCTGAGCCGCCAGGCCGTCGAGGTTGCCCTTCATCGCCTCGAGGTCCTTCTTGAAGTCCTTCGGCTGACGACGGCAGGCTGCCAGCTCGGCCATCGCGGTGTTGGCGGCCTCGACCGAGCTCTGGACGGCCATGAGGGCCTCGTTGGCGGCGTCGGCTGCGGCGGCCTTGCCGGCGACGGCGGCGTCAGCAGCCTCGGTGGCGGCCTGGTTGGCCGCGGCGATCAGCTCCTTGGTGCGGGTGTACGAGCGGAAGAGGGCGAACTTGTTCGCCTGCGCGTCGACCTCGGCGGTCACCGCGTTCATCGCCTGCTGCGCCGAATTCCAGGCGTCGGCCGCGTAGGTCGTCGCCCCGGCCTGCTCGGCGGCGTCCATCGCGCTCTTGAGACCATCGATTTCGACCTGCGGCGGCTTGGCGCAACCGGTGGCCAGCGTCATCGCCAGCGCTGCAACACCCAACACTGCAAGCTTCGTGTTCCGCATAGCTCTTCTCCCTCCTGGGGAATCCTGCTGTCTCGACTGTGGATTCGTTGCGATGGCCTCGCCGCCCGCGGCCAGCCTCTGTCGGCGGCAACGCTGGGCAACTGGTACCCGATACTCTAACACACGGGTCTCCGAGCTGCCAAACGGCGGTCAGCCACCTCCGAGCGCTTCGACCCGGGCGACGACCGCGTCGACCGTGAAGCCGAACTGCCGCGCCAGGTCCGCCGCCGGCGCCGAGGCCCCGAAGCCGTCCATCCCGATGACGGTCCCCGCCTCGCCGACCCAGCGGTGCCAGCCGAACGGCGAGGCCGCCTCGATCGCCACGCGGCGCCGACAGGCGGCCGGCAACACCGACTCGCGCCAGGCCGGCTCCTGGCGCTCGAACAGCTCGAACGAGGGCAGCGAAATCACCCGCACCCGCCGCTCCACCGTGGCCAGGCGTCGCCCCGCCTCCAGCGCCAGCGCGACCTCCGAGCCGGTGGCGAGCAGAATCAGGTCGGGCTGCCCCGGCGTCGATTCCCACAGCACGTAGCCGCCGCGCTCCACCCCGTCGGCCGCCCGCTCCGCGGTCTCCGCCAGCACCGGCAGCTTCTGGCGCGACAGCACCAGAGCGGTCGGCCCATCCTGTCGCGCGACGGCCAGCCGCCAGGCCGCCGCCGTCTCCGTCGCATCCGCCGGACGCACGGTCACCAGGCCCGGAATGGCCCGCAGGGAGGCCAGCTGCCCGATCGGCTGGTGGGTCGGCCCATCCTCGCCGAGGAAGATCGAGTCGTGGGTGAAGACGTAGACGACCGGCTGGCGCATCAGGGCTGCGAGCCGGATGGCCGGACGCATGTAGTCCGAGAAGATCAGGAACGTGCCGACGAACGGCCGCAAGGCCCCGGACAGGGCAAGGCCGTTGGCGATCGCCCCCATGGCGTGCTCGCGAACCCCGAAATGAAGATAGCGACCCGCCGGACGATCGGGCGCGAACGGCTCCTCGCCGGCCAGGTGCGTGCTGTTGGACTCCGACAGGTCGGCCGAGCCCCCCACCAGTTCGGGCAGTTTCGCGGCCAGAGCGTTGAGTACCTTCCCGGAGGCGGCCCGGGTCGCCAGACCTCCACCGTCCGGCGCGAACCGGGGCAGATCTGCGTCCCAGTCGTCGGGCAGCTGGCCGGCGAGGCGCCGCTGCAGCTCGGCCGCCAGCCCGGCGTCGGCAGCGGCCAGGGCG